>JAGQYK010000100.1 GCA_020436125.1 Cyclobacteriaceae bacterium
GTAATGTTTCCATGTATTTCTTTGCTTCGCTCTCGCATATTCCGAAGCCCGTTTCCGGCTTTTATATTTTTCTCATCAAAACCCTGTCCATTGTCTTTGATACTCATCTCAAGAGATTGATCAATTTTAATTAACGTAATTTCAATATGAGTTGCTTGGCTGTATTTGATGGCATTGTTTACTCCTTCTTTTAAAATCAAAAAGAGATTTTTTCTTTTCTCTGCATCCAGTGAAAACTCTCCTTCTATCTTTTCACTGAATTGGCAGGTAATGTCTAAAGGCTCGAAGGTTTCATTGATGAATTCTCTCATACGAGTGATTATCTTCTCCATAGCATCATTTCCAGGATGAATGGACCACACGATATCACTCATCTCTTCCATAATGCGGGTAGATTGATCTTCAATTCTTTGCAGGTAATGTTGTGCATTACTTTTTTGCTCAACTAGGGCTACCTTACTCAAAATATTAATACTTGAAAGTGTGGATCCGATATCATCGTGCAAATCGCGGGCGATATTATTTCTTACCCTCTCAATTTCAAGTAAGCGTTTTGCTTTGTTGATTACCCGGTATCGATTTATTAAAAGCACGCTGATAATTACTACTGAAAGCAAGGCTATAGTTGTTCCGATTTGAAGTGCACGCTGCCGGCTAAGATTGGCTTCGCTTAGCGCTTTGTCTGATTTTAAAAATTCAATTTCAGCAGTTTTCTTTTCATTTTGATATTTCATTTCTAATTCTTCGAACTGCCCTCTGTTTGTTGCTTCATTAAGACTGTCTTTTAGTCTTGAGTATTTTCGAAAGTGTGAAAGTGATTCTTGATAATTTTTTTGAGATTCAAAAATTTGAGAAAGGATTTCGTAGGAATCTAAAACGGTATATTGGTCGTTAGTTCTTTTTCCAATTGATTGTGCTGAGTCTGCGTAGAGTTTGGCTTCATTATTTCTATTTAATTGATGAAGTGTGGAACTCATAGCTGCGTAGATCATTCCAAGCAGAGGGTCATTTGAGATTTCCTTAGCAATGTTGAGTGCAATTTTGTATTTGTTTTGAGCCTCTTGAAAGGAGGACTTATCAAAATGAATATTGCCGGTGCTCACATAAGTTTCGCAGGCTTCTCGCTTTTGACCCATTTGAAGATAGACATTCAAAGCTTTTTGATATTCGATAAGCGCTTCATCCAATTTATTTTGCTTTCGATAAATCCGCCCTATTAGTTGAGAGGTATAGGCAATGACTTTTTTTAAGTCATGGTCCTGAGCCAGAGTTTGAGCTTCTTGTATATATCCAAGTCCGTGTTTGAGATTACCCATTAAGTATTGAACATTTCCAATATTGGCCAAGGCTGTTGCTTTTCCTAAGGGATCATTAAGTAGGCTGTCCTGAAGTTTAGCATTAAGAATGTATTTTTTTAATGCTTCAGTATGGTTGCCTTGCTGTAAGTGTAGGTTTCCCCAGCTATTGTAGATGCCAGCAAGTTTTGAATAATCTTTGGTGAGTTCAGCAATTTCTTGTGACAGTGTCAGATAGAAATTAGAGGAGTCAAATTGAGCAAGCCACAAGTGACTTAAAGAAAGTCCTTGATAAGCGTCCAGACGCGATTGATTTTGACCCTTGATATAATGTAGCGCCTTGTGATGAAAAAAAATGGAGGAGTCATATTGACCATTGGTGTGGTACAATTGACCAAGCTCGTTACAAATTTCAGCGCTTGTGTTACCAGTTTGATTTTTTATCGACAGCTGTAGTGCGTTTCTAAAGTAATTGAGTGATTCAGGAATATTGCTTTGAATCGAAATTTTGCCAAGCCAAATAAGAGAATTGACTTCGTTGGTATCGCCAGAATGAGTTGCAATAGTTTTTAATACGCTATCAATTTTTACATCCTGTGCTGTAGAAATGATGGAGCTACTAAGTAGAAGTAATAGTAGAAGCTGTTTCAAGCAAGATTTGATGAAAGAATGAATTTACTTAAAATATTGAGATATTGCCTTTTTGGATTGGGCTCTCTATGAGGAATAATTTAGTTGATGGTAGTAATGAAAGGTGCGGTGGGGGACTTTATCAAAGACCCGCTTTAGCTGTTTTGATTAATTCCTTAGTTTTGTAGCATATTTGAAGAATGGCTCAAAACTCATACAAGTCCAACACTTTCAAGAAGGCAGACAAAAAGAAAAAAGACAAGAAGTCTAATTTTTCTTTTTCCTTTTTTAGTGATCCACGTCTCCAGCTGGCATTCGGCTTTTTTCTTCTGATTGCCTCCCTTTATCTGGTTACGGCTTTTATTTCTTACCTGTTTACGGGTAAGGTGGATCAAAGTGTGGTCGACTCAGTGTCGGAAACAGGATTAATGGATTCTGGAAGAGAGGTGGAGAACTGGTTGGGGTTATACGGAGCCATAACATCCCACTATTTTATTTTTAAATGGTTCGGAATATCTGCTTTTTTTATTCCTCCTATATTGTTCATCCTCGGGTTCAAAATGGTTTTTAAGAGGGTGTTACTCCCCATCTTTTCAGTATTTGTATTTTCAGTATTCTCTGGTCTCTGGTTAAGTCTGTTGTTGGGCTATATTACCAATAGCATATCAGGTGTTCATGAAATAAATTTTCTAAGTGGTGGTCTTGGGTTTGAATTGGCAAAAATTTCTGATGGACTTTTAGGTTGGGGAACATTTCTTGTTCTTGTGTTCTCACTTTTCGTATTTATTATTTACTTCTTCAATGTTACTGCTATCAATGCTTTTCAGGTAAAAGATCCTAAGCCAATGGGCAATGATGCCATCTTGCAAGATGAACCTAAGAGTGGTTATACAGAAGAAGGAGACAATTGGATAGCTAAGCAGGCAGAAGAGGTGGCCGAAGAGGAGGAATTGCTGGAGGCAGAGGAGGAAGTTGAAGAAGAGGATGAGCCGACAGAAGAAATCGCTTTGCCTCTTGAAGTGAAGAAACCTGAGAAGCCTGCTGAAAAGAAAGCGGAGCCATCTTTTGTTGTAGAGGCGCCAAAATCAGATACCGATCAGGCAGCTGATAAATTGGTCGCGGAGCACGGTGTTTACGATCCCACCATGGATTTGAGTAAATATAAATTCCCCCCACTCGATCTTTTGGATGAATATGACTCTGGGAAAGTACAAGTAACACAGGAGGAACTTACCCAGAACAAAGACAAAATTCTTGAAACTCTTACCAATTTTAAAATTGGAATCTCTAGCATAAAGGCAACTATCGGGCCTACTGTAACACTATATGAAATTGTGCCAGAGGCAGGAATCAAGATTTCCAGAATTAAGAACCTTGAAGACGATATAGCGCTTAGTTTAGCGGCCTTGGGCATTCGTATTATTGCTCCTATTCCAGGTAAAGGTACTATTGGTATTGAGGTGCCCAACAAAAACCGTGAGATGGTGGGCATTCGCCAAGTGTTAAGCACGGAGAAGTTCATGAAGTCGGACAAAGAGTTGCCGATTGCATTAGGTAAGACCATTTCTAATGAAGTGTTGGTTATTGATTTGGCTAAGATGCCTCACTTGTTGGTGGCGGGAGCAACAGGGCAGGGAAAGTCAGTTGGCTTGAATGTAATACTCACTTCGCTTATATATAAGCGTCACCCAAGCCAGCTCAAATTTGTATTGGTGGATCCTAAAAAGGTAGAGATGTCGCTCTTTAGTAAATTGGAGAGGCATTTTCTGGCGAAACTACCCGGGACAGAAGACGCCATCATTACCGATACCCGTAAAGTAGTTCATACCCTCAACTCGCTTTGTATTGAAATGGAAAATCGATACGAAATGATGAAGGATGCGGGAGCCCGAAATTTGAAAGAGTACAACGCCAAGTTTGTTTCACGTAAGCTTAACCCAAAAGAAGGCCATCGCTTTCTTCCATATATCGTGTTGGTAATTGATGAGTTAGCTGATTTAATGATGACTGCAGGTAAGGAAGTGGAAACTCCGATTGCTAGATTGGCTCAATTGGCACGTGCTATCGGTATACATTTGGTGGTGGCCACGCAACGCCCTTCTGTCAATGTAATTACAGGTGTGATTAAGGCTAACTTCCCTGCGCGTCTATCATTTAGAGTGACTTCTAAAATTGATTCACGAACCATCTTAGATGCTGGTGGCGCTGATCAACTTATCGGGCAAGGAGACATGCTTTTATCTGAAGGATCAGATGTTATCAGGCTTCAGTGCCCATTTGTAGACACCCATGAGGTGGAAAAGATATGTGAATATATCGGAGCCCAGCGAGGATATGAGTCAGCTTACATGCTTCCAGAGTTTGAGGGAGATGATGATAAAGGGGCGTCTACCGTTGATTTATCAGAAAGGGACGCCTTATTTGAAGAAGCGGCTCGTCTTATAGTTGGACATCAGCAAGGAAGTACCTCTTTGATTCAGCGTAAGCTAAAACTTGGGTATAACCGCGCAGGGAGGCTTATTGACCAGCTGGAAGCGGCTGGAATAGTAGGTGCTTTTGAAGGATCCAAGGCTCGTGAAGTTTTAATTTCAGATGAGGTGAGTTTGGAACAATTATTGAATGAATTAAAAGAAAAACATAGTCCGTCATAACCGTATTGAATCAGAATTGATGAAAAAGAGCCTATTTACACTAATATTTATACTTACCGGCACACTGCTATTTGCCCAATATGATCCTAAAGCCTTAGAGATTTTGGAGGCCATGAGTGCTAAATACAAGAGCCTGACCTCATTTGAGGCCAATCTTACTTCCTCTCTTACCAATGATACTGACGGAATTCACGAAGAATTCAAAGGAAAAATCACTGTGAAAGGGGATAAATTCAAGTTGCTAGTAGATGGTCAAGAGATCATCAATAACGGAACTACTGTATGGACCTACCTGCCTGCTGCTGAAGAAGTGAATATTGACAATGTCGATCCAGACACCGATGAAATGAACCCTTCCAAGTTCTATATCATGTATAAAAAGGGGTATAAGTACCTGTATTTGGAAGATCAAACGGATGGTGGCGTATTATGCGAAGTGGTAGATCTGGTCCCAGAGAAAAAAGATGCACAGTACTTTAAGATACGAATGAATATTGCCAAGAAAGACAAGAGTATTCAAAGTTGGACGATGTTTGATAAGTCGGGTAATCGGTATAAGTACGCTATCAGCAAATTTGTTCCTAATGTAAAAGTAGATGACTCTTTTTTCACTTTTGATCCAAAGAAATACCCGGGAGTGGAAGTGATTGATTTGAGATAATATTAATCAATGAATTAATACAGTAAGCCTACGTATTGCGTGGGCTTTTTGCATTTAGCAGAAAACTCATTATACCTTAGCAATGTTTACTAACCTGCTTATTTTTGCTTCATGACCCGAGTTGAGCTTTTCGATCAAATCAAAAAGAAGCAATCTTATCTATGCGTGGGCTTGGATACTGATATTAATAAGATTCCAAAACACCTTCTCTCTAAAGACGATCCAATTTTTGAATTCAACAAGCAGATTATTGATGCTACGAAGGAATTTGCGGTAGCTTATAAGCCCAACATCGCTTTTTACGAAGCATTGGGGTCAAAGGGTTGGGAAAGTTTACAAAAAACGGTTGACTACTTCCCCTCAGAAGTGTTTACGATAGCCGATGCAAAACGCGGAGATATTGGTAATACATCAGCACTTTATGCCAAGGCTTTTTTTGATCAGATGTCGTTTGATTCCATTACGGTTGCTCCTTATATGGGGCAGGATTCCGTCACGCCCTTTTTGAGGGATGGAAAATGGGTGATTCTATTAGTGCATACCTCCAACCCAGGAAGTGCTGATTTCCAGCTAATGGTGTCCCGAGACACAGGAAAAAAACTTTTCGAAGAGGTGATTGAAAAATCAAAGCAATGGGCTACCGCTGATGCCATGATGTATGTGGTAGGAGCTACTCGGGCAGATAAACTTTCTGAGATTCGTACACTCGCCCCTGATCATTTTTTCCTGGTTCCTGGGGTTGGCGCTCAAGGCGGAAACCTGGAGGAGGTAAGTAAGCATGGCATGAATAAGCATTGCGGTCTGCTTGTTAACTCATCGAGGGGAATTATCTATGCTTCGCACAATGAGGATTTTGTTGATACAGCCAGAAATGAAGCAAAAAAGCTACAGGAAGAAATGAAAATGCTACTGGATACTTATCTTTAAGTAAATAGTCAGCTATGCAGGAGTCCTTCCTTCATTACATTTGGCAGTTTCAATATTTCGACAAACGTGAGTTAAGGGTCTCTACAGGAGAAAAGTTAGAAACATTTTTTCCAGGCACCCTCAATGGAGACTCCGGACCTGACTTCAATAATGCTAAAATCAGGTTAGATAATATCGATTGGGCAGGAAGTGTTGAGATTCATATTAAATCATCTGGTTGGTATGATCATCATCATGATGTGGATGGAGCTTACGAGAATGTAATACTACACGTAGTTTGGGATGAGGATAAAGAAGTATTGAGAGGAGATGGTTCTGCTATTCCTACCCTTGTGCTGAACGGAAGGGTTGATGAGTCTTTGATTTCAAAATATCAGAAACTTGTTCACAACTCATCCTCTATTCCTTGTGAAAGGATTTTTCCAAAAGTCAGTGATTTAGTGAAGTTTGGAATGCTGGACAAAGCATTGATGCAGCGATTGGAGTATAAAGCAGATCAAATTGTTCAATTGTTGAAGTCTGCCAATAATGATTGGGAAGAAGTTACCTATCAATTGATGGCTAGAAATTTTGGTTTCAAAATTAACTACGATCCCTTTTTTCAATTGGCCAACGTTATTCGTAGAAAAACGCTACTCAAGCATGGTGATAACCTTACTCAAATAGAGGCATTATTATTTGGGCAGGCAGGGTTTTTGGATTATGGCATTAAGGATGATTATTTTAAAGAGTTACAAAGGGAGTATAAAGTCCTTTCCTCAAAGTATGGATTGGACAATCAAAAATTAAAAAAAGAAAATTGGAAGTTTTTGAGGCTTCGGCCTGCTAATTTTCCTACCATCCGGATAGCTCAGTTTAGCGCACTTATTCACAAAAACAGAAATTTTTTCTCAAAACTGATAGAGCCCGATGTAGAGATAGTTAAATTATTTGATGTTAGAGTTTCTCCCTATTGGCATAGTCACTATCGGTTTGGTCGCAAGACAGCAAGATCTATTTCCGGACTTGGCATGGAGAGTGTCAACAATCTGCTCATTAATACCGTTGTGCCTCTTTTGGTGGCGTACGGAAAATCACAGGATGATCAGGAAATGATAGATAGGTCAGTTGCATTACTTCATGGTATTAAAGCTGAGAAAAACAAAATCACTAAAGCTTGGAGTGAGATTGGCCTTACTGTCAAGGATTCATTCGACTCTCAGGCTTTAATAGAACTGAATAATCACTACTGTTTAAAGAGAAGGTGTTTAGCTTGCAACATCGGAGTTGATATTCTCAAACCAGTCAAATCTTGATGCTGATAGTTTCTGTTGTCTTCTGGGGTGTGCTTATTTTTCTCTTGGCTAAAATATTTCTTAGTCAAAGTAATATTCTAAAGCTTTTTTTTATCGGAGGATTATTGATCAAAGTCTTGGCGGGGATTTGTGTGGGGCTGGTTTATACCTATTACTATACTGCTGGCGACACTTTTGGTTTTTTTTATGATGCACAAGTGCTTAACTCTCTCTTAGATAAAGCGGATGGTGCCTATTTCAATTTTATTTTATTTGGAGATCGATCTTTTGAGGTAGTTGAGGGGCTGGTGAATTTGGAGAGGAGGTCGCTTTTTTTCGTTAAGAACCTGAGTTTAGTTACTATGGTATCTTTTAATAGCTACTGGGTGTCGTCTATTTTCTTTTCCATTGCTTCTTTTTTGGGTTGTTGGTATGCCTTCAAAAAGATGATTGTTCATTTCCCTGAAGGAAGATGGTCTGGATTGGTTTCATTCCTATTTGTACCTACGTTTATTTTTTGGAGTTCGGGTATTATTAAGGAAAGCCTTTCGGTTGCGGCATTAATGTATTTGACAGGTTTTACAATTGCTCTGGTGTTCAAAGAGAAGAGTAAGTTGTGGGAATGGGTTCTGGCTGCCATTGCAGTATTATTTCTCTGGAAGCTGAAGTATTATTGGGCTGCACTTTTTATTCCTGCAGCCTTTACCACGGTTCTGTTAATCAGGCTGATTATTCCTGTTCTACCGACCCGTAACAAGGTCTTTGAAACACTCTTGTGGATCTCTGTTTTTGGGCTTATTGTTTTAGGTGGGAGTAATATTCATCCCAATTTCTATTTAAGTCGTTTCTTAAATGTGGTGGTTGAGAATCATAATGCCTATGTCGTTGCTTCTCAAAATGGGCCGGTTGTTCATTTTTATAATCTTGAGGCTAGCTGGGGGAGCATATTATTGAATAGTCCCTGGGCACTGTTCTCAGGGCTGTTCCGGCCTGCTATTGTTGAAAGTGTCTCTTTTTTTCAGATTGTCGTTGCATTGGAGAATTTACTTTTAATGGCCTTGTTCGTTTTTAACTTACGATACATTTCAAGTTTATGGAATTCAAAGCATCGGCTATTGATTATAAGTGTAGGAATATACATATGTCTTTTGGCAATTTTCCTGACGCTTTCTACTCCTAATTTTGGAACCTTGTCTCGGTACAGGGTTGGATTCCTTCCATTTTTCTTTTTTCTTCTGCTATATCATCCATCTCAGGTTGTTTTGAGTAAGATTAACAAATTAAAAATAAGCTAGACTCGGATGGGGGCGTGGCTTATTCTATTTTTGTGGCTATGCAAAATCCCGTAATTATTTTTGGAGCCAATTCATTAGGTCGAATTGCCAAGGAAATTTTTGAACAAAATAAGGTTGTTGTCTATGGTTTTTTGGACGATGATAAAAAACTGCACACTTTAGAAGTAGATGATGTTGTCGTTCTCGGTGGTACAGATGATGAGGCCTTTCTTGATTTGATTGGCAAGAAATGCGAATCTTTTGTGGCAACGGATGATAACCGTTTAAGAAAAAACCTTGTTAAAATGCTCAATGATGTCCGAAAGGTACAGCCGGCTAATGCTATTCATAGTGGCGCAACGGTTTCATTAAGAAGTGAAATAGGTCATGGTAATCTGATTGATAATAGAGTTACATTAAATGTGGGTAGTCAAGTAGGTCATCATAATATTTTTAATGTAGGCTGTGCTGTGGGAGTTGGAACTACTATCGGAGATTTTGTTCAGGTAGGAGCAGGGACAACTATAGGTCATGATGCTGTATTGGAAGATGAGGTTTTTGTAGGTGCGGGTGCAACAATTGTATCAGGCGTGGTAATCGGAAAAGGAGCCAGAATTGGTGCAGGTTCTGTTGTGGTAGCGTCAGTTGGAGCTGGAGAGACCGTGTTTGGAAATCCTGCACAAAAGATTAAGAACTAACCGTGGCTAAGATTTCTGAGACAGATCTTATTCTTAATAAAGACGGAAGTGTTTATCACCTCAATCTTTTACCCAAACATATCTCTGATACTGTTATAGCAGTAGGTGATCCCAATCGGGTATATTCTGTTAGTCAGTATTTTGATGAGGTAGAGTTTGAGATGAACAAAAGAGAGTTCATTACCCACGTTGGTAAATACAAAAACAAACGCATTACGGTAATTAGTACTGGTATTGGAACTGATAATATTGAAATTTTTTTCAATGAATTGGATGCGCTGGTTAATGTTGACTTAAAAACCAGAACCATTAAGCCAAAAAAGAAGAAGCTCAATATTATTCGTATAGGTACTTCAGGGGCACTTCAGGAGGATATTCCTTTGGGAGCACATTTGGTCACTGATTTTGCTGTTGGGTTTGATAACCTTATGAATTTCTATAAACTGAATTTAAGTGAATTTGAACATTCTACTGCGGAGGATATAGAGAAAAAATTAAAGCTGAATTTCAGACCGTATGTGGTAGAAGGTTCTAGAATTTTAAAAGAGCAATTAGGAGCAGAAATGCTGGCTGGAAATACTGTAACATGTCCAGGTTTTTATGCTCCTCAAGGAAGGGCCATACGACTTCCTTTACAATTCCCTAAGCTTTTAGATGATGCCAATTATTACCATAATGGTGATTTCTGGTTGACTAATTTTGAAATGGAAACTTCGGCTTATTATGCTTTTGCCCGAATGTTAGGCCACGAAGCGATTAGCATTAATGCAGTAATTGCCAATAGGATTAAGAACAAGTTCTCTAAAAATCCGACAAAAGTGGTTGACGGCCTTATTAAAAAGGTACTTGACAGGATATAGTCTTTTTACGCAGGTGATGGCCAGAATTCAAGCAGAATTCACGACTGGTATCCAAACCTTTAAGCAGCCGTCATACTTTCCATTCTAATAATATGCCTGCTGGCGTTGAATGGATCATCATGATAGAAGCCGGAAAGAATACGATGTGCAATTTGCTCCATCACTAGAGCATCATCTGTTTTGCCCTGCTTGCCAATCCAGAATACTCTCTTGGGATGTCGCTTCATGTCCTCAATATAAGCCTGTGCATGAAGGTATTGCTCTTGAGTAAAAGTAATGGTAAAGCAAGTTTGAACTTTTTGAGTTTCCATATCTGTAGAATTACAATTGTTATGCCATTTTACTACTTCGATTTTACAAAATAATTGTGGTGTAGTGCAATACTCCTGCCCGCTATCGGGCAAGATTGTTCGTGCTTGGGACGATAATAAGTTCCAAGTACCCGGCAGTATGACTAATTTGCGTCTTCATATGAGAGAGATAGAACATTATACACTTTCGAATGGTATTCGGGTTGTTCATAATAGGATAACAACTACAAAGATTGTGCATTGCGGGATTATGCTGAACATTGGCAGCCGTGACGAAAATCCCGTGAATCAGGGGATAGCGCATTTTTGGGAGCACATGGCATTTAAGGGTACAAAAAAAAGAAATGCCTATCATATTCTTAATAGGCTTGATTCTTTGGGAGGAGAACTCAACGCATTCACGGATAAGGAAAAAATATTATTTTACGCCTCGCTGCGCGATGTGTATTTTGAAAAGGCAGTGGACTTACTCACTGATATTACGTTCGATTCTGTTTTTCCTGAAAATCAAATC
>JAGQYK010000101.1 GCA_020436125.1 Cyclobacteriaceae bacterium
CCCTCTATAAAGATGATATCTGGCTTCTCATTCTCCCAACAGCTAACGATGGCATGCTCCATTTCACCGGAAATAAAATCGTTTAATGTAGAATCAAATACCATCCCGTATTTGGCACCCTGCATCCAGCCTGTCTGGCCCGTGTAAATCATTTCTGCCTTGTAACCAGCCGCTCGCATAGCCTGCACGAGGAACCTCGATGTCGTTCTCTTTCCTAACGCACAGTCAGTTCCCAACACAGCCACTTTAGGGCAAGTCACTGTTTTAATTTTTCCAGACCAAAAGTGCAGGTCTTTAAATTTTTTGGGCTTGCGAACATCTATTATTTCAAGTCCTTTTTGTTTGGCCAAATCAGACAGTTCAGGAATATCAGAAATGTATTCATGCAAACCGTTAATAAGGCCATAACCATTGTCAAGTCCCTCCTTAAGCATAGCCCTAAGCGACTCCGGTATTACTCCGCCCTTTGTAGCAACACCTATAATGCAATAGTCCGCCTTTTCTTTGCTATTAGCGGCAAAGTCAGCGATGGAAGCATAGATGGGTATATTGCGTTTTTTTCCATCCAACACTTCACCAGCATCTTTACCTGCACTTTTACTATCAATCACTCCTACTATCGAAAACCTTTCCGTTCCCCTGATCAAACCATGTGCAGTCTTTCCACTTGTAGTGTCGAGGTAGCCAGCTGTAATAATTATGGCATTCTTTTTTTCCATTGTTCAAATTTTGAAAGTCGAAAGTTGGGAATAATAATCGAATTCATAAACCAATATATATTTTTTTTAAAGCTCTGGTTGTAGCCAACCAGTTGTTAGGATAATCTTGTATCTACCCGGGTATTTTATCAATACACAGCAAACACAATTATGTCTCTCCAGTCTTCAAAGAGCCCATTTGACTCTGGCCGGCTTTTTGCAACTATCCTAATAAGATACTTGCTGAGAACAATTAATGTAACTTTGCGGCATCGATTTAAACCCAACGTTTATGAGATATTTCATCATTATGATTTTTGCAAATTTGGCCATAATAGCCAATGGTCAATCCATTGTAGGCACCTGGCAGCTTACCGAAGAAAAACCCTGTGTTGAACAACAAATAGAGCTGAGCGAAACAGAGAAAGAATTACTCCCGAGTTTTGGATCTTCCACTAGTGCTGTAGCTAAAATGATCCGTTTTGAACCTAAAGGAAAGGGAGAAGAAGGTATTTTTACTGCTGGAAAGAAAAAGGGTGCAGACAAAGAACCATTTCGCTACCAGTTATCTGGTGATGAATTACAATTTTTGGATAAAAAATCCGGAATTATCAAAGAGCGTTTCATCATCGATGAACTAACCTCAGTAACACTGCGGTTTCACAAAGTGGGTAGAGATTGCGAAATGCGCACGCTTAGAAGAGTAGAGTAAACCATGACTGACACGATAAAGACTAAAAGAGACATACGTAAACTTAAGCTTGACGAGCTAAAGGCATTTTTCGTTGAGAATGGCGACAAGTCTTTTCGTGCCCAACAGGTATATGAATGGCTATGGCAAAAATCCTGTAAGGACTTTGACCAGATGACCAACATTTCACTGCCTACTAGAGAACTCCTAAAAGAGAATTTTGTGATCAACCACATTCATGTGGATAATATGCAGCGCAGTGAAGATGGCACTATAAAGAATGCCGTTAAGCTACATGACGGACTTATTGTTGAGTCCGTGCTCATTCCAACAGAAAAAAGAATAACAGCTTGCGTTTCGTCTCAGGTGGGCTGTAGCCTCGATTGCAAATTTTGCGCTACCGCCAGACTTAAGCGCATGCGCAACCTCAATGCAGACGAGATCTACGATCAGGTAGCGGCCATCAAGGAGCAAAGCGAGCTTTTCTTTGGAAGACCCCTCACCAACATTGTGTTTATGGGTATGGGCGAACCATTGCTCAATTACAACAACGTAGTAGCTGCTATTGATAAAATTACCTCCCCAAAAGGACTGAACATGGCGCCAAGGCGACTTACTGTCTCTACTGTTGGTGTGGCTAAAATGATTAAGAAAATGGCTGACGATGAAGTAAAATTCAATCTGGCCGTATCGCTGCACGCAGCTATTAATAAGACCCGCTCCTCCATAATGCCCATCAATGACACCAATTCCTTGGAAGAATTGGGTGAGGCCATCAAATACTGGTATAATAAGCGCAAGAAAAAAGTCACCTACGAGTACGTTGTGTGGAAAGGGATCAACGATGACATCGAGCATGCGGAGGCTTTGCTTAAATTCTGCAAGATTGTTCCATCAAAAGTGAATTTGATAGAGTACAACTCCATTGAAGATGATGGTTTCAAGCAAGCAGATGAGGATGCTCTAAGGATGTATCAGGAACTTTTGGAAAGTAACGGAATCACCGCCAGGATAAGAAAGAGCCGAGGTAAAGACATCGATGCGGCATGTGGTCAATTGGCCAATAAATCTTAGCTATTGCCTTACATAACTATAAAGTAGGAACAGTAGGTACTTTAGCCCCACTCTTGACTGAGCCTCCAATATTTTTGCTTCCAAATGAGGTTTATCATTTTAAGTAATTGGCGGTTTCGCCAACTTAGTAGCGCATTGATTCAAAATTATTATGAGCGACAGAAAATTCCATCCCGAAACCCTCATGATGTCTTATGGTTACAAACCCGAACTTTCTGAGGGAGCCGTAAAATGTCCGATTTTTCAAACATCCACTTTTGTGTTTAAAAATGCTGAAGAAGGAAAAGCTTTTTTTGAAGTTGCCTATGGTCTCCGCGACAAAGGCCCCACAGAGGAAATGGGCTTAATTTATAGCCGAATCAATAATCCAGATTTAGAAATTCTCGAAAATCGTTTGTCGCTTTGGGATGAAGCAGAAGAATGTGCGGTATTTGAGAGTGGCATGTCGGCTATAACAACGGTGTTGTTGGAGTTCCTTAAACCAGGTGATTTATTGCTTCATAGCGGTCCACTTTATGGAGGTACCGATCATTTCATTCAGCATTTTCTTAAAAAAATTGGGGTCACCACGTTAGAATTCCACGCGGGGCAACCTCGCGAAGAAGTCATTCAACTGATAAAAGATAGTGGCAAGGGAGGTCAGTTAAGCTTCATTTACATTGAAACACCTGCCAATCCTACCAATGCCCTGATTGATATTGGTTGCTGCAGAGAAATTGCCAATCAATTCAGCACCAATGATAAACCTGTTTTTATTGCTGTTGACAACACGTATATGGGACCGCTATGGCAGCACCCCCTTCAGTTGGGTGCCGATCTTTCCTTGTACTCAGCCACTAAATATATTGGTGGCCATAGCGATGTCATTGCCGGAGCTGTATGTGGATCAAAAGCAGTGATCACACGCGTAAAGACTTTGCGCACCTTTTTGGGAAATATGGCAGGCCCTTGGACAGGCTGGTTGCTGCTTCGGAGTCTGGAGACATTGAAAGTAAGAATGGAAAAGCAAGCCGCCAATGCAAAGGTTGTGGCTGATCATCTTTTGGCTCACCCCAAAGTAGAAAAAGTGTATTATCTGGGACACATCTCACCAGAGGATACCATGCAATATGCTATCTACAAAAAACAATATACCTCCGCTGGTGCCATGCTTTCCTTTGATGTGAAAGGGGGAGAAAAAGAGGCTTTCCGTTTTTTAAATGCTTTGCGCCTTGTCAAACTTGCGGTGAGCTTAGGAAGCACTGAATCACTGGCGGAGCATCCAGCCTCTATGACCCATGCAGGTGTTGATCCTGATTACCGTAAGAAAATGGCAATATCTGAAAAAATGGTTAGAATTTCAGTAGGTGTCGAACACATTGACGACTTGATTTGGGATATCGACCAGGCCCTTGAAAGGGTCTGATGTTACTTTTTGCTGGCGTTGAAAAGTTTCTCCTTTTCGTCTGCAGATAAACTTTCGTAACCGCGCTCAGAAATTTTATCAAGAATAGCGTCAATCTCTTCCTGGCTGGCTTTCGTTCCAGGCTTCGCTTTGGAGGCAGGCCTCGCTTTGGCCTTGGGTTCACTTTTTCTATAGGTGACTTTCACTTTTGGCCTCGGTTCGAACAAGCCCTTGAACCAATCCAAAATAGAAGTAACCCAGCCTCCCCAATCTACACCTACCTGCAATTGTTTGATATAGATGAATCCTATTAAAGCTCCTCCCAGGTGCGCAATATTACCTCCGGCATTTGAGCCTACAGAGCCAAGAAATGACATGATAATGTAGAATGCAGCGATGTACTTTATTTTAATTGGTCCTAAGAACAGAAGATAGAAGGTATAATTAGGAAGAAGTACAGCAGCTCCGGTAACAATGGCAAAAACTGCAGCAGATGCCCCTACCATACCCAAGAACTCAGAGCGCTCTATAAAGTAGGGAACCAAATTGTACACCATTAAGTAAACTACACCTCCGGTAATTGCACCCAATACGTATAATGCGATCAGCTTATCATTGCCAAGATATTCAATAAAAAGTCTTCCAAACCAATAGAAGACCAACATGTTGAAGAGAATATGAAAAATGTCCGTAAGACTATGCGCAAAAGCATAGGTAATAATCGTCCAAGGTCTCACTAGAAAGTCTCCAAATTTTGGAGGGATAGTAAACTGTTTACTAATAAAGGCATACACCCAATCTGCTCCACCAACAGTACTAAAAACATAAATGGCACCCATCACCAAAAACACAGCCACGTTGATTACAATCAACTGAACATGAGCGTTGTTGGGTTTTTGAAAAACAGATTTAAACTCGTCAAACACAGATCCTTCTTTAGAATTTTAATAACCTCTTTCCGACCCACCACTTCTCCAGGCAGTGATAATCAGGAAAGCAATAAATGCTCCACCAAAGTGTGCCAAGTGAGCTACGGAACCACTCCTATCCATGGCATAGGTCAGAAAGCCAATCAAAAATACCATGTATTTTGCCTTTATCGGAATAGGAGGAAATAATAACATGATTTCCAGGTTGGGAAATATCATCCCGAACGCCATCAATATACCATAAAGAGCACCAGAAGCCCCTAACATAATACCTCCAGCACCGGGGAAAAAGTAGTAATTGACCAACGCGTAAATGATAGCTGCTCCCATTCCAGTAGCCAGATAGAATATTAAAAACTTTTTATCACCCCAATGATTTTCAAGAATGGGCGCAAATGAGGCGAGTGCAAACATATTGAAGAAAATATGCCCGATACCACCATGGGCAAACATATAGGTAAAGAACTGATAAGGGGCAAAAGCTCCTGAGCCGATGGGCCATAGCGAAATGTAGGGTGTAAGGCCCACAAACTGCTGCAACAGAAAAACCACCACATTGATAATGATGAGTGTACGTACGAGAGGAGTCAGTCTAAACATTCAGATACAAATTTATCGATTAAAGCAGTTTTCAATTTTAGCAGCGTCAAAAATAAAAAAGGTAGGCGAGCCACTAGGCGAGAAATTGGGGTTATTGCATGCAAAAAGTCCTTCTACCAAAGCCTCCATCTCTTCTTTTTGCAATTTTTGCCCCGACTTAATAGAAGCTCTTTTTGCCAGTGATCGCGCCAAATTTTCTTTTAGGGGAATCGAAAGCTCAGACTGATAGATTTTAAACTGTTCAATCAGACCTTCAAAAAGCTCTTTTTCTCCACCAGCGATATCAGCTGGGGTGCCTGACACAAGCACAGCATGTTTACCAAAAACTTCAAACCTGAAGCCAAGTGCCTTGATCTCCTCTTCAGCCTCCATTACAAGGGCAAAGTCAGCAGGCGTCAGTTCCACAGTTTGAGGAAATAAACTTTGCTGGCTGTTTCCAGCCACTCCTTTCAAATGCAGTAAAAACTTTTCATAAAGCACTCTTTCGTGTACTGCTTCCTGATCCATTATCATAAGCCCTGCCCTTACAGCCCGCACCACATATTTGTTGTGTAGTTGAAAAACTGTGCGCTCTTCAAAGTGCTGAGATGCATCTTCCTTATTCAATGCACTTTCAAAACGAATAAAAGGCTTATGCTCACTGCCCTGCCGTAAAGCAGAAGGCTCGTCTTGGTTAAATAATTTTTCCCAGTTATCCAGATTTGCTCTATTTAGCGAGTTGCTGAATTGCTCCTTGCGGTAGGTCTCCTGGAAGTGACCATCACCACCACTTAATTTACTGATCACATTCACATCTGATGAAAAGTCAATGGCTGGCGACAGGTTATGAGCTCCTAAAGCCTGCCTTACTGCTGACCGGACTACGGCATAGACAGCTCGTTCATCATCAAACTTAATTTCCGTTTTAGTAGGATGAACATTGACATCAATATGTTTAGGATCGATCTCCATAAAAAGTACATAAAAAGGATATGTTCCTTCCGGTAACAAACCTTCAAACGCAGTAGACACCGCATGGTTGAGGTAATTGCTCTTAATAAAGCGATTGTTTACAAAAAAGAATTGTTCACCTCTTGTTCGCTTGGCTGACTCGGGCCTGCCAATATAGCCTGCCACCTTGATAAGTGAAGTCTCTTCATTACAGGCAGCCAACTGCTGTTGGTAATTCTTACCAAACAAAGACACAATACGCTGGCTTAATTTACCTGGCTGCAAATGGTGAATTGACTGGTCTCCATGTATTAGTTCAAATGATTTCTCCGGATAAGCAAGGGCCAGCCGCTGAAACTCATCAATAATATGCTTCATTTCCACAGGTGTGGATTTTAAAAAATTCCTTCTAGCAGGGATATTATAAAATAAGTTTTTAACGCTGATACTCGTGCCTGAGTCAAAAGCCGTTTGCTCTTGTTTCTTCACCTCTGAACCTTCTATCAATAGCAATGTACCCAACTCGCGCGCGGGCATTCTGGTTTTCATTTCTACGTGCGCAATGGCTGCAATAGAGGCAAGCGCCTCGCCACGAAAACCCATGGTGCGCAATTCAAACAGGTCTTCCGCTTTTTTTATTTTCGAAGTAGCGTGTCGCTCAAAACTTAGCCGTGCATCCGTTTCGCTCATGCCCGAGCCATTGTCTATCACCTGTACCAGGCTTTTTCCGGCATCCTTTACAATTACAGTAATGTCATCAGCGCCAGCGTCAATGGCATTCTCCATTAATTCTTTCACCACACTGGCCGGTCTTTGTACTACTTCTCCAGCCGCAATTTGGTTGGCAATAGCATCTGGAAGAAGTTGAATAATGTCAGCCATGAATATTAAAAGACTACTGCTTTTTGAATTTCATATACAGGTAGAAAGGAACAAAAAGGGCAAATCCATAAAATGCTACCTGCCCCCATTGTATGTATGCGATTATAAAAAGCACAAGAAAAAGGATAATACCAAAACGTAGCAGATTAGCACCCAATGATTCACTGGATTGTTTGGAGCGCTTACGTGCTGCCTGAAATGATCCAGAAATTCGAGAGCGATAATCTCCTGCGCTCTCTCCCTCTTCTCGTTCCAGTTTCAGTTCCCTTTTTATACGCGCCTCCCTTTCCCTCATTTCTTCCTTTAGAGGATCGTAATACCTAGGAGTATAATTGAATCGCTGATGCGATGGTGTCTTGTTGAATAATGACAAAAACTTCATGGCTTGTGCTTATTAAAATGACTGTCCTCCTGATAGTCGTGGAACACCAATTCTTATTTTCCTCGTTCCAGCAGGCAAGATAGACGAATGACACTCCATTACTTGCTATTTTTACGTTTGCGGTGAGGATGGCAAGCCTAACTGTGGCTACCTTCATGCCTCACAAAAATGAAGTTAATCGCTTGTAATTACAAAAACCTAACGGCTCTATGCTAAAAAAAGTTTTGATTGTTTTGTTGATGTGGACGGGGATTTCCTCGGTTTTTGCACAGGATAAAAAAAATCAGTGGATTGACAGTGTTTTTCAGACTTTGAGTGTGGAAGAAAAAATAGGGCAATTATTTGTTGTCCCTGTTTCCTCCTATGCCAGAAGCAACGAAATTCAAAATCTCTTTAGTGACATCAACCGTCATCATCCAGGCGGTGTAATGGTTACCGGTGGAGGTCCTATTGGGACCGCAAGACTTATCAACCAACTACAACAAAAATCAAAAATTCCATTGTTGGTAATGATCGATGCCGAAAATGGCCCCGGCAATGTGCTGGACAGTCTCATACAATTCCCGAAACCATTGGCACTTGGTGCGATCACCAACGATTCTCTTATTTTCTCTTTGGGAGATGAGATTGCACGACAAATGAAATTACTAGGCATCAATATGAATCTGGCGCCCAATGCCGATATAGATATTATTACCAGATATCCATTTGATTTTTATGGCACCAACAAGTTAACTGTCTCGTCAAAGGCAATTTCGCTGGTAGGCGGCTTACAGCAAAACGGAGTGATTGCTGTAGCAAAACATGCATCAACATCCATTGGAGAAGGTGACAGTAAAGGAGAAAGTTATGACTTCACCAACAATCAATTGGATACCCTAAACTTCTATCCGTTTGATCAATTGATCAAATCTGGAATCAAAGGAATAAACACCTCTCATTTACATTTCTCAACACTGGATAAGAAGAAAGCAATTCCAGCATCAGTTTCTCAACTATTCGTCAGTGATGTATTAAAAAAACAATTGGGTTTCAAAGGTCTCACCATAACTGAAATTCCATATATCCAAAGTATTTCAGGCAAATCAAAAACAGAAAGTGAAAAATTGGCTTTTGAAGTAGGCAATGACTTGCTCATCCACCCAACAGATGTAGGTGATGCCATTAAGAAAATTCAGTCTTCCTTAAAGCGCAATGCGACTCTAAAACTTCAACTTGACAATAGTATTAAAAGAATACTAGCAGCAAAATATGATGCAGGGCTTTATCTTAACAACCCACTAAATGTTGATAACCTTATTGACCGCATCAATACGCCTAAAGCCAGCACCTTTAATTATGATTTAATCACATCTTCCATCACCATTGTCAGAAATCAATCTGAATTAATTCCATTGAAAACGCTTGAGGGTAAAAAATTCGCCTCTCTTGCCATAGGGAGAGGTAATAATGACACCTTCCAAGAATACCTTAACAAATACAGCCATTTCGATACCTATGATGTCAATGATCTCAGTGAGACCAAACAAATAGGAGAACAACTCAACAGCTATGATGTATTAGTCATTAGTATCTTTTCAATTGATCCCGCTGAAAAAAATGGAATCGTACAATGGTTAAATCAAATCATTAAAGAGCAAACAACGATTGTAGTTTCCTTTGGGAATCCATATGATCTGGAAGGGCTTGAACAACCAGAAGCTTTACTCCTTTCCTATTCTGATATGGCACCAACCCCGATGTTGACTGCTCAGGTTATTTTTGGAACACAGCAAGCTAAGGGAGTTACGCCAATAGCGATTGAAAGTTTATTTGACCTAAAAGAAGGAGCGCATAACGAAAAACTCGATAGGCTCGCTTATGGAATTCCTGAACAGGTTGGGATGGATAGTCGCACGTTGCAAAAGATTGATGAGGTGGTAAGGCAAGCCATCGATTCAGCAGCTACCCCTGGGTGTAATGTTATTGTTGCTCGAAAAGGAAAAGTCATTTTTAATAAAGCCTATGGGTGGAAGACCTATGATAGTCTTGATCCTACCACACCTCAAACCATCTATGACCTTGCGTCTATTACCAAAGTAGCGGCTACCTTGCAAACGGTAATGTTTATGTATGAAAAGAAAATCATTGATGTCAATAAAAAATTATCAGTTTATCTTCCAGAACTAAAAAATACGAGCAAAAAGGATTTTATCATCAAGGATATCCTGACCCATCAAGCCGGGCTTTGGCCCTATCTTCCCTATTGGCTTCAAACCATGGAAGATTCAACCTTATTACCCAATTACTACAGCCATAATCAAAATGAAGAGTATCCCTTTCCTGTGGCGAAAGATTTATTTGCAACCAAGGTGATGAAGGATAGCTTATGGCACTGGATTATCAATGCCAAAATCCGAGAAAAGAAACCTAAGACACCCTATGACTATACCTACAGCGATATGGGCTTCTATATGATGCAGCGACTCGCAGAAAGAATGTTGAATCAACCCATGCAAGATTTTCTCTCTCAAAATATTTATGAACCAATGGGAGCAACTACAACTGGTTTTTTACCCTTAGAAAGATTTCCTGAAAGTCAAATTGCACCTACCGAAATAGACGAAAAATTTAGGGGAAGTATGTTAGTGGGTTATGTACACGATCAGGGTGCTGCCATGCATGGAGGCGTTGCTGGGCATGCCGGGCTATTTAGCAACGCCAATGACCTGGCCAAACTAGGTCAAATGTGGCTTCAAAAAGGAAGCTACGGTGGCCAACAATTCTTTAAACCGGAAACCATTGAACTGTTTACACAAAAGCAGTACGACAGCAATAGACGAGGATTAGGCTGGGACAAACCAACCGTAAGTGAATGGAATGGCCCCACCTCACTGTATGCCTCTCCAAAAACATTCGGTCATACAGGGTTTACGGGCACGGCCGTGTGGGTGGACCCGGAATTTGACCTTGTTTTTGTCTTTTTATCGAATAGAGTGTACCCAGACATGCTTAATACTAAACTATTAACGGGCAATATCCGTCCTAGAATACAGGATATCATCTACCAATCTATTTTTGACTATGCTAAGTATCAAAATTGATGGTAGAACGAAACTAAACACTTAAAAAGTGGGTTAATGACAAGAAATATGAAGGCAGGAAATTTGAAAATAGGAATTGTTTGTTACCCCACTTTTGGAGGAAGCGGAGTGGTGGCCACCGAATTAGGAAAGGCCCTGGCCAAAGGAGGGCATGAAATTCACTTTATAACCTATTCTCAGCCCAGTCGACTCGACTTCCTGAATGAAAATTTATTCTATCACGAAGTAGATATTCGCACCTACCCACTATTTGAATACCCTCCTTATGAATTGGCATTAGCCAGCAAGATGGTAAGTGTTGTGAAAAATG
>JAGQYK010000102.1 GCA_020436125.1 Cyclobacteriaceae bacterium
GTATACATATTTAAATGGCCATCACTTTGCTTCGGCCACTCGGCTCTCGGTCGATCCCAATACAGCTCCACACCGTTGCCATCGGGGTCGTCCAAGTACAAGGCTTCGGATACGCCATGATCGGCAAATCCTGTATAAGGGTAGTTGGCTTGTCGCAACCGGTCGTAGACTACAGCCAGGTCTTTGCGTGTGGGATACAAAATGGCAGTGTGGAAAAGGCCTACACCATATTGTTGAGCAGGAGGTGCTCCTTTGCTGTGCCAGGTGTTGAGCCCAATATGGTGATGATAGCCACCGGCAGAGATAAAGGCGGCCTGACCACCATACATCATGGTCACTTCAAAGCCCAACAGATCGCGGTAGAAGGCCAGTGACTTGTCAAGGTCCGCTACTTTCAGGTGTACATGCCCGATTCGGGTTTGTGCTGGTATTTTGTAATTGTCCATAGTTATAGATCAAATATCATGGGTATTCTATTTTTGGTTCCTAAGCAATGTTTAGCTCATTTGTGGAGATTAATTGTAACAACACTTTATTTTTTTTCAATTCATTAAAATACCCACTATTTTAAGCGTTTAATATTGTTACTATGAAATCAAAGGAAGAGTTCGATAGTTTTTATGAAAAGGAACTGAAGAGAAAGATTGATGAGTTGGAAGCTCAGCGTATCGCCATCACGGAGCGCTATTCCTTTAAGCAGTACTGGAAAAATTTGATGTGGTTGGGCTTATTGTTTGTTGTATTGTTGGTAGCCCGCTCCTATGTTTCATTTATCCCCGAACAAGTAGAATATTTCCCTGTGTTGATAGGTGTATATGCTATTGGTGCAGCTATTTATATTTTTTTTCAACGCGCCCAAAAGTTTGCGCCAGTGAAGTTGGACTATCAAAAAACAGTAATTACAAAGATCATTTCTTTTGTAGACCAACATCTGAAATATGATCATAAGGCGGGCATTACTTCACAAGAGTTTGAAGCTGGAGGATTATTTGGTCGCTACACCAGTTTCAAATCGGAAGATTTGGTGTATGGTACTACCAATGGGATGGAGCTGCGCATGTCTGATATTAATTGTACACGAAGAAAGAGCAGTAGCGGCAAAAACTCAAGTAGTACCACTGTTACCATATTCAAAGGTTTTTATATTATTAGCAAGCTGAATGAGAAGATACAAGCCGGGGTCATTATCAAACCTTCCTTGGGGATTAGTGATGCTTTTAAAGGATTGGCAACAAAATTTTTAGGAGGTCAATTGGTGGCTTCTATCACAGAGAAATTGTCGCTCAATGATGTTGAGGTAGGAGATCCGGAATTCGATAAACAATACCAGGTAAAAAGTGTGAACCCTGAAGTAGCGAAGGAATTGTTGACACCCAGGTTTATTCAATTGATCAAAACTTTTCAGCAAGAAGCCAATTTACCGGTGTCCTTATCATTTTTTGATAGCAACGTGCATATCGCTTTTAGTGGGATCAACTTATTTGAGGCAGATCCATATACTTCCTTTGTAGAAAAAAATATTTCAAAGCAGTATTTCAATTATCTTAATTTGGCTTATGGAGTAGTAGAAGCTATTCGGGCCAGTAGATAGGAATTTATCTGTTCCTGACAAGGTTATTTAAAATAGTCCACCACCCATGCCGCAGTTTGATTTTCCGTCATGCTATCAGCTGTTTCAACTCCTTTTAATTTTTTACTGAGGTCTTTGTTCTTTCGTATTAATTTCTCCAATTCGGTTTTCATGCCAGCCGGGCCAAAGATAACAAAAGTATCACAGTGACTTAATTCCGCTGTTACACGATTCAAATATTCTTTGGTTTGATTGTTAAGTCTATTTTCTTTCTGCTTTTCGAGGTTAGAAAATTGATTACCGAACCGAACGAAGTCTTTGGATTCCCCAGGAGTTCTTTCGTTAGGTTCTATTTCTGAAAAAATGGTTTTAATCTCCTTCTTATCATTGTTAAGGTTAACAAATATTGCTTTCTTCAAATCAATCCAAATGCCTGTTTTCATAATAGTATGTTCTTTTGAACAAAGTACGGTTAACCTCAGGCTAAAACAATGACAAAGATCACACGATTCAATTAGGATACTTGATGGTCATCAGTAAGTTAGGAGATCACCTCACATTCATACCCTAATTGATTCATACTTCTTGAAATTCTTTCTATGTTAATGGAGCTCCCCATTACCCTGAGCACGTTGTCACAGTCATCCAGGTCAAAATTGAATTCATAATCAGGTAAATCCTGAGATAAATGAAGGACTGCTTTTTGTGCCGCACTATTATTATTGACATTGGTTTTGAATATTTCTATCTGTGACATGTTTTATTCTATGCAGTTGCCCTTAGTTTATGATAGGAGATATAAGAAGCTGCTAAAATCAATGCAAAGAATAAAGGGAAGAATACCATTCCACCGAATCCATCTACTGCCCAAATACTAATGCTAGCACAAACAAAATCCAATAAAAGACCAAAGTAGGCCCATTCTTTTATTCGAGTTGGCGTCATGGGTAGGAAAATAGCAATAGAACCCAGCACTTTAAACACTACCAAAATCGTGACAAAATATAATGGATAGCCGAGACGAGTAATGCCATCAATGGCTAATTCACTATGTCCGGTAAGGGCGGGCATGACACCTTCCCATAGAAAAATAATACCTGTGCTGATCCAAAAAATAATTTTAGTCTTTTTCATTTTGATTGTTGAAAATGTAATAGCCAATGATGACCATACTGGTCTGTAAGCCCCCCAAACAAGGCGCCCCAAAAAGTATTTTCTATGGGATGTGTGGCGGTTCCGTTGACTGATAAACTGTTGTAATATTCTCTTAATTCTTCTTCAGTGTTACAATCGATTAGGAGGGAGATCGCATTGCCCTTTTGTAGCCCATCCGCGCCTACCATATCTGACCCCATCAAAATGAAATTGCCATTTGTTAGCGTTGAGTGAAGAATGCAATCTCTCATTGTATCAGGAAGCTGCTCTGCCATAGGAGAGTCCTTGATGGTTTGTAAGTTGAGATCTCCACCGAGACATTGCTGGTAAAAGGTCATGGCCTCCCGGCAATTACCATTGAAGGTGAGGTAGGCCCGAATATGGGTCATTGGTTGTGAGCTTGTTCTAGTAGAGCGATATCAATTTTGCCCATGGTCATGAGGGCTTGCATCACTTGTTGCGATTTATTAGCATCTCCTTTCATTAATTCGCCCAATCGTTTAGGAATGATTTGCCATGAGAGCCCGTATTTGCCCTTCAACCATCCGCATTGAGATGCTGTTCCTCCATCCGAAGTAAGGCTCTTCCAGTAGTGGTTGATTTCTTTTTGGTCATCACACTCCACCACGAAAGAAACACTTTCATTGAATTTGAATTGTGGTCCTCCATTAAGTCCCATAAATTTCTTTCCCTCTAATTCAAAGTTGACCACCATCGGTGTGTTGGTGGTGATCTTTGAATTTTTGAATATACTGCAATAAAATGTAGCGGCTTCTTCTGCCTGGCCGTCAAACCAAAGGCACGGATATATTGAGTTGTTCATTATTGTATATGGTCAATTGATACTACTCGCAGATTTCTTTCAACTTATTCATGGCTTTTGGCCAGTCTTTTTTAAACATATCTGCCCATCCGGATGTAACGTGCATGGTTACGTCAAGTGTAGTGTGTCCATCTTTTTCCGTAAATGCATAGCTTTCTGTTGAGCCAATCCAAACTTTGGCAATTTCACTTTGTGTATCCTCCTTTCCTTTATCCAAGCATGCTATATGCTCTGCTTTAGTATATACATAGGGACGATGCTCTACTAATCTTGCTTTGATTCCGCTTTTATCGGGGCCGAAAAAGAATAAAGTTTCACCTTCCTTCCATTCGCCCTCGTAGTAGGAACCAGGCCAGGCAGCTGATGTCCATTTCTTGTAGGTTTCTATTCCCAACATGGTATCCCATACTTTTTTCATTGGTGCATTGATTGTGATAGTGAAGTTCAGTTGCTCATATGTATTCAAACGTTCTGCATGTTTTTTAAAATTGTCAAGAATGGCTTGCCATCCCGCTCTTTGCATTTCTAATGAGTTGGTACTTTCCGCCTCAAAAGTTTCTACCACTTTGGTTTGGTCGTTTTGCGCTATGAATTCAACTCTTACCTTTCTTCCATCACCCAATAATTGCTCGATCAGCTTAGGTTCACTGACAGTGGTATATTCTCCATTGAAGTCAAAACTCATACTTCCATCTTTGGCGGCCATAGTGCTTGAGAATTTGCCCCCCACTCTTAAATCAACTTCTGAATGCGTGGTATGCCAGTCATTGGAAGCAGTGTTCCACTGTATGATGTGATTGGGATCGTTCCATAGTTTCCAAACGTTTTTTACGGGTGCGTTGATTGTGGTTTCAATCTTGATAGTATTTTTTGTGTCCATTTTATTTCTTTTTAGTTTTTAATGATTTACTGACTGCTCTTTGTGCATTTTCTTTTACCCGAAAACGAATTATCTTTTTTAGAATAGTGACAGGTAATTTTTCATCCAGCGTAAAATGAATGGTGCTGGCCGACCATTTGAGATTTTTGAATTCTTCGGGTAGTTGATCTGCAATTTTAGGATTCATGCAATAGAAACTACATCCCTTTTTGTTTACACCAAATCCTACAAGGTGACCGTCTTGTTTATAGGTGGGGAGCATATAGCTTATCCCTTCTGAGGCCTTGGGTACGGTAGATTGTATTATACTTCTCAATTGTTCCAACATCTCTCGTTTTTCAAAAGGTTGTGTAGCTATATAATCATCAACTGTAATGATTTTGATTGTATTGGCTTTCATTTTTCTCAGTTTGGTAATACAAACTTAGTAGAGATAATACGATCTCATGCTGTACAAAAACGACAAATGAGGGGCTATTTACGACAAGCTATTTTATTATATTTGGTCAAGGAATAACTTAGGTTTTATGAAGTCAGTTAGCATTCTCGTTCCCGAATCATCAGTTTCGCAGGCCATTGCCGATCCTCAGTATTTATTTTCTGCAGTCAATCAATTTCTAACTGTTTCAGGAAAGGAGCCTTTATTTGATGTGAAATTAGTAGGGGCCAAGAAGCAGATCAAATTAAATGGTGGCCAGTTTACCATTACCCCAGACAAGCAGCTGAATGAAGTTACTCAAACCGATTTAGTAGTGATACCTGCCTTGTTTGGTGATATGCCAAAGGCAATTAAGGCTAATGAAAAGATAATACCCTGGGTAGTGGATCAATATAATAATGGAGCCGAAGTAGCGTCATTATGTGTTGGGGCTTTTTTACTGGCCTCTACGGGATTGTTAAATGGTAAAAAGTGTTCTACCCATTGGGGTTTTACCAATGAGTTCAGAGAAATGTTTCCAGAGGTAGAGGTGGTGGATGGGAGTATAGTTACAGAAGAACACCGCCTCTATAGCAGTGGTGGAGCTAACTCCTATTGGAATCTGCTTTTATATTTAGTGGAGAAATACACGGACCGCGAAACGGCTATTCTGGCTTCTAAGTATTTTGCTATTGATATTGATCGACATAGTCAGTCTGCTTTTGCCATGTTTAAAGGGCAAAAGGAACACAAAGACGATACAGTACGATTGGCCCAAGATTACATTGAAGGAAAAGTAGATGAGAGGATAACTGTGGATGAGCTGGCTGAGAAGTTTGGTGTAGGCAGAAGGACCTTTGAAAGAAGGTTCAAAGAGGCTACCAACAATTCTGTATTAGAATATGTTCAAAGAATAAAAATGGAGGCAGCCAAACGAAGTTTTGAAGGTAGCAGAAAAAATATCAACGAAGTGATGTACGATGTGGGCTATACAGATACCAAAGCATTTAGAACTATCTTCAAAAAGATAACAGGACTTACACCGATTGCGTATCGCAATAAGTACAATAAGATGGTAGCTTCGACTACCAATTAATTAACTTAATGTTGAAGATGAGATTATATACCTTATTACTAGTCGTAATGACTTTTGGCAGTTGCCAAAGTCCAAAAGAGAAAGCACAGCCATTCGTTCATAATATTGAGGAAGGTCCTACACCTTGGTCGTACGAGCCTACAGGGAAGGCAGATAACAGTTTTACATTTGCTATAATTTCGGATCTCAATGGTGGAGAAAGAGATGGGATTTTTGAAGTAGCCATTGAGCAGATTAATTTATTACAACCCGAATTTATATTGAGTGTAGGAGATCTAGTAAATGGAGAGACGGAGGAAGTGGTTGAATTGGAAGAGCAGTATAATAGTTTTGATCAGCGTGCCGCCAAAGCCAAGGCCCCTGTGTTTCACGTAGGCGGAAATCACGATCTCACCAGCACAGGAATGAGAGATTTTTGGGAGAAAAGATATGGTAGAAGGTATTATCATTTTGTATATCAAAATGTGCTTTTTCTTGTTTTGGATACAGAAGATTATACGGAAGCATTCAGAGAGAGAATTCATCAAGCAAGGTCTGAGGCGATCGCTATCCTGGATGGTGATCACCCTGAAGAATATCCCAAGACAGAGTATTTTAACATGCCTGAAAGAAAAACGGGTAAGATAGAAGAGGAACAGAATGCTTACTTTGAAAAAGTGATTGCAGAATATCCGAATGTGAGGCACACGTTTGTGTTTATGCATAAGCCTGTATGGCAAAGGGAAGGAGAGGGGAACCTTTCAAGAATTGAAAGCGCATTGGGGGACAAAGATTTCACGGTCATCAACGGACATTTTCATAGTTATTCTCATACTGTGAAAAACGGGCATGACTATATTATGCTGGCCACTACCGGAGGTGCTCAAAATGCAGGGGACGAGAATGCCTTTGATCACATTACGTTGGTATCTTATTCTGATGACGGTCCGGCCATTGCCAATATTCGTATGGATGGATTGCTGAATAAAACAGGTAAGCTTCCGCTTGATGGAGAGCAATATTGTTATCAAGCATCAATATGTAAAGAGGGAGACAGTGAATAAAGAGCCTAATCCTTTCCAAGACTCTGCATTGACCACTATCCTTGTGGTGAGTGATATGGAAGCATCAAAAAGGTTTTACATTGATCGACTAGGTGCTGAATTGTTTCGTGAATATGGCGGGACTTCTATGGTGTTGCAGTTCTTGGACAATTGGATATTGTTAGTAACAGAAGGGGGACCAACAGAAGATAAGCCTGATATCAATTTCAAATTGACTTCTGATAAGAATAATGTAAATCACGCCTTTACTATTCGCGTGAAGGACTGTCATTATTCCTATACCCTATTAAAGGAACGCGGTATTACATTTATCACTCCTCCTTATGATCGCGGGCAGGAAGTGCGTTGTTTCTTTCAAGATCCCGATGGGCATCTTTTTGAAATCAGTGAATACAAAGCGGGTTAATACTTTAATTGACAGGTAAATTTCTAAGTAAAAAATTCCTCACATTACCTCCCATAATTAACTCAATCTCTTCATCACTGAAGTTATCATTTTTTAAAGCCTCCATGATCAAGGGTAAACCGGTAACATCAAAGTGAGTAGTGAGTGCTCCATCAAAATCACTTCCTAGTGTTACTCTGTCCACACCAATCATATCTGCAACATAGCGGATACTTTTGGCGGTAGCTTCGGCATCATTCCCGCATACAGCAGTATCCCACAAGCCAATGCCTACCAATCCATTTCGTTTCCCTATTTCTTTGAGATGTTGATCGGATAGATTCCTTTGGTTGTCGCACATGCCTTTTACCCCGGTGTGGGAAATGATGACAGGCCGATCTGTAAGCGCAAACACTTCATCGATAGTTTGTGAAGAGGAGTGGGCCAGATCGATGATCATATTCATCTCACCCATTTTCGTCACTAACTGTTTGCCAAGAGTAGTAAGACCTTCTTTTTTCATGCCATGCGCAGAGCCGGCCCATTCGTTATCAAAAAAATGGGTAAGACCGATATAACGTACACCCGCATCATAAAATGTCTTTAGATTATTAATGTCTCCTTCCAGGCAATGTGCACCTTCTAAACCCAGCATGCCTGCCGTGAGGGAGCGATCTTTAGCGCGATCAGTAATAAATTGCTGCAATTCATTTTGTGTGCTAACTACTCTAAATGCGCCTTTGGATTCTTCCGCAGCCTTATATAGCTCATTGCATTGATTCAGTGCGCGTGCTTTTATGCTGAACCAGTTAGTGGGAGGTCTGAGTTGTGCAAAACTGAGTAAAGCGATTTGGTCGGTCTCATCTGAATTTTGTTCGATATTGATACCTCGAGGAGTCTTACTTACGATCGTAAAAATCTGAAAGGCCATATTGGCTTTTAGCATCCTTGGCAAATCCACATGACCATAATCGTGCTCTTCTAAAAAATTGCGATCCCAAAGCAACATATCACAATGGAGATCAGCAATGAAGGGAAGCGATTGGTAGGTATTACTTTGGGAGCCCGTGTAGGTAGTGGTCACTTTGTTCATTGACTTGTCTGTATAAGAAGGGACAAAGCCAAACAATACAACAAAGCCGATGGCAACAATAATGAGGAATGCGTTACGAAGTTTCTTTAACATGACTTTTTGGATTCAAGTCAAGTTACTGGAATTGTTAGGAAGTTAAAAACATACGAATAGTACTAAAACTCACCTTCCTCCATGTCACCTTCTTCTCGTTCACGCCCGCCTCTTTGTTTCTTTTGATTGAGGCGGTAGGTGAAAGAGAGGCGTACTTGTCTTGATCGCCATTGAAATTCGGATACCTCGCTGAAACTGTCGGTAAGGGTAGTGCCTCGGTATTTGCGGGTGTTGAATACGTCTCGAACGGTAAGATTGAGTGTGCCTTTTCCTTTTAGCACATCCATATTGGCTCCTGCATCCATCCGATACATGCTCTTTCTGGTTCCTTGCGTTTGGTTTTCAGGCGCCAGATAGTTTCCGCTCAGTTGCAAACTTACTTTATTGATTTTGAATTTGGTGCTCAAGCGAAAGCGCGCACTGTACGTGTCTCTTTCTAAAATAATTTCCTTGTTACTTTCATCAATATACTTACCTACTGTAATTGCTCTGTAAAAGTTGGCATTTCCACTTATACTTAACCAGCTAGTTGGGTCTGAGTTGAAGTTGGCTTCTATCCCATAAGCGTCCTCAACACCTATGTTTCTTGGTGTAGAGACTGTGGTAATACTGTCTACCAAAGTTTGTACCCGATCCCTTACGCCAGTGGCATACCTGTAATACCCGCCAAGGTAAATGGAAGACTTCTTTAGGTTATTTAATACCCCTACCTCATAGGAGTCGGTGTATTCCGGATCCAGATCAGGATTTCCTCTTCTGATGTTTCTAGGATCGGTAAAGGACGAAAAAGGATTGAGTGACCAAAATCTTGGACGAGAAAGACGCCTGCTATAACTCGCTTGCAATGTTCTGTCGCTGTTGAGGTTATATGACACAAATGCACTGGGAAATGCATTGAGATATTCCTTCTCATTGACTTCATCCGTGGTTTGTTGAAAAGTTTTGATAAAGGTTTGCTCTACACGCAGACCAAGTTGATAGCCCCAGTTGGGCATTTTGTTTTCAAAAATGGAATAGAGCGCTTGAACATTTTCATCATAGGTAAATGAATTGGAGAAATTGGCGAGAGGGAAGAAATTTCCACTCTGATCGATCTCTTCCACCAGGTAGTCACTATTAATTTCTCTGATGGTTCCGCGATATCCGGCTTCGAATTTTTTACCGTCTCCAAATGGGTAGACATAGTCTGCTTGCATCAAAATATTCTTGTCGCCTTCTTTGTTGTTGGTACGTTGGTAGAGTTCAGCGGGTGTTGATAACAAGATGTCGGTAGATGAAATGGCAGATTTTTCTGTTTCAGTATTATCCCTGATTTGCAATTGAGCAGTAAGTTCATGTCCTTCTCCTTCCATTTCTCTTCTGTAATTCAGTTGATATTCCAGATTATTATCGATGCCATCTTCCAAATTACTTCTGAGGGAATTATTTGTTATTCCTCCATTAGGTGTTCTATCCGTGTAGGTGATATCTGCTGTGTTTTCTTCATCGGATAGTCGGGCAACTACAGAGGCAGTAATCGTATTCTTTTCATTGATCTGGAAATCAGTTCCAAATCTTATATTGTGAGATAGCCCACTTCTGTTGCGATCGTTATCGATATAAGTAAACAAAGTGTCATTCGTTATTCTATCTGTAAACCCACCACCTGGATTTTCGCGGTAGCTAATACCATAACTCCCAAAAACATTAAATTGACCACTGCGATAATTAAGGTTGCCTGAGAAACCTTGATTATTGGGATATCCGGTGTTGGCAGTAAAGGAGCCATTGAAGCCTCGTTCCCTTTCCTTCTTTAAGATGATATTAATAATACCCGCAGATCCTTCTGCCTCATAGCGAGCAGATGGGTTGGTGATCACTTCAATGCGTTCAATTAAGTCTCCTTGTAATTGTCTTAACGCATCAGGACTGCTGATGCCCACGAGGCCAGAAGGTTTTCCGTTAACAAGAATACGCACGTTCGAACTCCCCCTTAGGCTCACGTTTCCATCTACGTCAACGGCAATGGATGGAAGGTTGTCTAAAATTTCAGAAGCATTCGAAGCCACATTGCTCAAGTCAGCTGCAACATTGAAAATGCGCTTGTCCAACTCCAGTTGCATTTGGCTTTTCTGGCCTGATACTACTATCTCGGTAAGTAATTCTACATCAGGATAAAGGGTAATTGAGCCCAGCTTGGCCAC
>JAGQYK010000103.1 GCA_020436125.1 Cyclobacteriaceae bacterium
TTGGTTTTGATGTTGACATCGGCCCTCTTTTTCAAACACCCGAGGAGGTAGCTAAGCAAGCTGCGGAAAATGACGTTCACATTGTGGGAGCGTCAAGTTTAGCTGGTGGACATAAGACATTAATTCCTGAACTGGTAAAAGCCCTTGAAAAAATTGGAAGGCCTGATATACTTGTGGTGGCCGGTGGTGTAATCCCGCAGCAAGACTACTCCTTTTTGTATGACAGGGGTATTGCTGGGATTTTTGGCCCCGGTACCCCCGTAGCTCAGTCCGCCAAAGCCATTCTGGAAAAATTACTTGCTAAATAAACGCCAGAGCTAATTTTTAGGAAACTATCAGGGTATTGAAGTACCACAATCTGTTTTCAGAGGGTGTAAAGAATTAGGTTGAATTTGTTTAACTTTAATTTACGAAAAGCCCATCTGTAATCGGGTCATTAATACTCACATCATTAAAATTTCAAATCATAAAATTTTGTCAATGATTAACAAAACAGGCATTTCATTTATTATTCTCCTAGTTGCAGGCCAAATCGCATTTGCGCAAAGCAAATGGGACAAGATGATTGGAAAGGCTGAAGCCTCATATACAATTGGCGATTATGCAAAAGCCAATAAATATTTAGCAAAATTCAATAAGAAAGCCACAAAAAAACTGGGCAAACAAAACGAATACACCCCTACTTACTTCACACTTTTGGCCAAATACAGGTTGGCGGCAGGTCAGGTACTTGATTTTGAAGCCAACATCCAGAATGCGGTTAACGCAAGCGCATCCCTCAATCAGGTGGAAAGTAAAAAACATGGAATGCTCCTTTTGGACATCAGCGCCCTATACAATCAAAACGGAGCTTACCGCCAATCCATAGAATATCTGGAAAAGTCAAAAGCCACTCTCGATAAACTGGCTGAGTTTGACAAGCAAACTGAAGCTCAGTGGAGTATCCAAAAAGCAGAAGCCCTTGCTGGACAGGGCTTTTACAATGAATCACTTGAAATTCTAAAGGAGTATGAAACATATTACTCTGGAAAAGCATTGCGACAGGAAAGCTATGTGGATGATAATGGGAATCTCAAAAGCAGAAAATTAAGTTCCGATGATGTGGAGAAAAGATTTAATGAATACGCACATTGGGCCACTTTACAAGCAAAAGTGACAGGCGAAAAGGGAGATATAAAGGCTGCAGACTTATTATTTCTTGGGGCTGCAAATTGGATAGATAAAAATATGGGGAGCACATCACTGGCTTACTTAAAAAATCAATTATATAATGCTAAAATGATAGCCCCCACTCTTAACGCTGGCACTTCTTTACCAAGAGGGATGGAATTTAGCCGCACGCTAAATTCATTGAAGGCCCGCCATAAAGCATCCCATTATATTGGCGTTGAGCTGTATGAAGAATATCTGAAAGAATTGTTGGGTGGTAATAGTTCAGCTCGTTACCTCAATACCAAATTGGAATTTGAAAAAATGATCAACAGCAATTTTGAAAAAGGTAGTATTTACACAGCACGATTAAAAGCCGTGGACTTTGACTCAAAAAAAAATAAGGATAAAACACGAAACCTGGAGAGTGATGCCATGAACATGCTCGCCAATACATCGGGACTACCTCGAAACAATATAACTACCATCCGTATCACAGAATTTCTATACGACCTTGCTATAGAGCAAAAGAAATATAAAAATGCAGAAACCTATCTCAACTCAATCATCGATATAAAAAAAGAGTTGTACGGTGAGAATGCTCCGCTGACTCACTTGGCCAGGATACACCTTGCAAATTTTTATGTGGACAACACTAATAAACTCGCAGAAGCATCCACTATCTATAAGGAAAGTTTCGAAAATGTTGTAGAAAAGGAAATTGGTGCAGAGCACAAGGACCATCTTGAAATTTTAAATCATATAGCCACGCTATATGAACTTACTGATAGGTACAAAGAAGCTAATGCCACATTAGACAAAGCGAAAGAAGTTGCCCGCGTTAAGTTTGATTATGATGATTTTCAATATGGTGATGAACTTAATAAAATTGCCCGGTTGGCAATTAAGCTCGGTGAGTACGAAAAAGCAGAAGAAAATCTTAATCAATCGCTTGAAGTTCTTGAAACTTTTAGAAAAGAAGATGATAAAAAGGTTTATCTCATTAGCGCTATTGAAACACAAGCTACATTTTTCGGCATTAAAGGAATGTTCGATGAAGCGCAGGATGCACTGGATCGTTCCGCTAAAATGATTTCCAGATCTGATATTGCGGGAATTGATGAATTGAGCACTGCCAAAGAGCTCTCAAGTCTTTTCATTCAACTGGGTAAGTATTCCATCACTAAAAAACTATTGACGGATCTTATTGGTGATTATGAAAAGCTGTATGGTGTCAAATCTATAAGACTGATCGACCCATTAGTGAACATGGGTAGCCTTACACTTGCAGAGGGTAATTATACTGACGCAGAAAAAATCGCACTCAGAGTAAATGGCGTAGCGAGGGATGTCTATGGAGAAAAATCCACAAAAACAGCTCCAACCCAAAAGCTACTAAGTGATATCTATTATACAATAGGTGATTACGAAAAGGCTGAAACCTATATACAAAGGGCCCTTGAAAGTCAGGAAAAACAATTTGGCAGAAACCATGTAGAAGTAGCCAAATCACTGTCACAACTCGCCTTAATCAAGTTTTACAAAGGCGACAATCCAGTTGTTGTGGAGAAATTGCTTCTTGAAGCCAAAGATATTATGGGAGCAAAGCTTGGAAAAGAAAACCCACAGTACGCTGATATTCTAAAAAATGTTGCCATCCTTAATATATCACAAGGTAAGTATGACATCGCATTCAGTTCACTAACACAAGCAGAAAATATTTGGAGAACAAAAACAGGATCTAAAAACAATATCAATGCCGCCAGTATTTATTCACTCACTGGAGATGTTTACTACCAAATAAGGAATTACGATAAAGCTGAAGACTTCTATAATCAGTCCAAGGCTATCTATGATCGTTCATTTAGCAAATCTCACCCTGAGTATGTCAAAGTGCTTTCCAAGCTGGCTAAAGTCTATTACATGGAAAAGGATTATAAAAGGGCAAAGAAGAACATCGAAGAAGCACTAAGTAATTATGAAGACTTTCTTAAAAGATACTTCCCTGCCTTAAGTGAAAGAGAAAAAGCAAAGTATTGGAACACGATCAAGCCCGATTTTGAATTTTATAATACCCTCGCCTTCGGACAGTTGGAAGACTTCAAAGACCTTAGCGGGAAAGTATATAACTACCAATTACTCACTAAAGCCCTCCTCTTAAGCTCTTCCATCAAAATGAAAGAACGAATTCTAAATAGCCAGGATGAAGACCTGAAGGCAAGCTATGGGGAGTGGGTCCAGAAGAAAGAACTGCTTACCAATGCCCTGTCCATGAGTACTCAACAATTAGAAGAAAATGGAATTGATCCTACCTCTTTAGGTAATGAGGTAGAGAAGTTAGAAAAGCAGTTGAGTGAAAAATCCGAGCTCTTTAGTCAGGACTTTGAGAATAAGCGGATCACGTACGAGAATGTTCAAAAATCCTTAGGTAAAAATGATGTGGCTTTGGAGATGGTGAGGTACAGGTACTATGATCATGTATTTACCGACTCGGTTATTTATGTAGCCTTGTACTTGAGAAATGATAATGCAAGACCAAAGGCGGTGGCATTGCCAGAAGGTCACAGAATGGAAACGCGTTTCTTTAAATACTATAGAAATTGTATTACAGGAAAAATTGCTGACCAATATTCATATGGTGTTTTCTGGGAACCTGTACAAAGTAAGATAGGACAGTATTCAACACTATTCCTGTCACCAGATGGCGTTTACAATCAGCTGAACCTAGAAGCCATCCCTACCCCTGATGGAAAGTACGTTATTGACAACTCTAACATTGTGATTGTAAGCAACACCAAGGATCTTTATCTGAGGAAAATAAAATCCAAAACAGAAGGATCATCCAACACCGCCACCATGTTTGGTAACCCCACTTTCTATATTACGGCTTCCAACGGAAACATTCCATCGTTGCCTGGAACAGAAAAGGAAGTGGCGCAACTTCAGGTGCTGTTAAACAATCAAGGTTGGAAAACTGATGAGTATACTGAAGCATCGGCCAGTGAAGAACAACTTAAAGAAGTTGACAGCCCGAAAATATTTCACATTGCTACCCATGGTTTCTATACGCCAGACAACACAGCAGACAACACGATTGGAGAGAACGAAGCGGAGCGCACTGAAAACCCATTACTTAAAACAGGCCTTTTATTAAAAGGAGCAGGTGATTTGTTGGACAAAACAAAATACAATTACAACATTGAGAGCGGCATCCTTACCGCCTATGAGGCTATGAACCTTAATTTGGATAAAACTGACCTCGTAGTATTAAGTGCCTGTGAAACCGGGCTTGGAGAGATATCCAATGGTGAAGGAGTATATGGACTACAGCGTGCATTTCTGGTGGCTGGAGCAAAAACCCTGATCATGAGTATGTTTAAAGTAGACGATGCGGCCACGCAAAAGCTTATTCTCAATTTTTACAGAAAGTGGTTATCTACCGGCAACCTTAGACAGTCTTTCACTGACGCCAAGATCGAGTTACGGACAGAGTACCCTGATCCAATTTATTGGGGTGCTTTTATGATGATAGGTCTCGACAATATCCCTCAATAAAGCCCATAACACGCCATAATGTCTTGATTAGCTGTAGGATTGACTGCTAATCAAGACATTATGGCGTTATTTTTAGTGATAATAGCATCGGCACACTTTTCAATGCTATGATCAGTGAACTTTAAAACTGATTGTTTAACCACTAAAAATTAAAATTATGAGCATCATACGTTATAACCCAAACGACTTCACCCCCACCTCCTTCAGCAGTATCATGGATAAATTCTTCAATGATACAGTGCAGCGGTCAGGGCAAGGCACATTCGTTCCTAAAGTAGATGTAATTGAAAGTGAGAAGGCTTTCGAATTGCATGTGGAAGTTCCAGGGATGAACAAAGAAGATTTCAATATCGAAATCAACGACAACTATCTAACCATAAGCGGTGAGAGAAAATTCTCAACAGAGAAGAAGGAGAAAGATTTCCACACCATTGAAACACGCTATGGATCATTTAGCCGTTCTTTCACATTGCCTGATACTATAGATTCAGGTAAAATCAATGCGAAGTACAACAATGGTATTTTGGAACTCACAATTCCGAAAGACGAAAAGAAGGCTTTGAAAACAACAATAAAAGTTAATTAAGTGGGTTAGTGGGTTGGTTAAATGCCTCTTGCAAATGCAAGGGGCATTTTTGTTTGCGGCCCATCCTTTTTTATTGATAATAACGTTAACTTTATTTAAGAAGACTGATTGCCATATTAAATTCTAAGTACCGATGAAGCGTTCGTTGTTGATTCTTACTGTGATTATTTCCGCATTTATCGGAGCAGCCATGGGCATTATTTTTACTATTCGATTCATTGATGTAATCAACCCTTCCTATACTTCCATTCAAGAAAAGCAAAAAACAACTTTTGTCAATTACCCTGACTCTGCCGTAAGAGTGCCACGAGGGTTTCATTTTGGAGAAGCTGCTAAAATGATAACACCAGCTGTGGTTCATATTCGCACCGTGTATGGCTCTGGTGAATTCAGTCTCAATCCACTTAAACAATATTTAAACCCGCCCGCAAGGTCTTCTGGGTCTGGTGTAATACTCACCGAAGATGGCTATATCGTTACCAACAACCATGTCATAGAAGAAGCCACCCAGATTGAGGTGGTCATGAATAATAATCAGCGATTTTACGCCAAACTTGTTGGTAAAGACCCCAGCACTGATTTGGCACTTCTAAAAATCAAAGCTAGAAATCTTCCCTTTGTAAAATATGGGGATTCGGACCTGATTACTCCCGGGGAATGGGTTTTAGCTATTGGAAACCCGTTTGATCTTAATTCAACAGTGACAGCCGGAATTATTAGTGCGAAAGCACGCAACATCGGGATTCTTCGCGATCGTAATAATCTTCAAGTTGAATCCTTTATTCAAACCGATGCAGCAGTTAACCCTGGTAATAGCGGTGGGGCACTGGTTAACCTCAGTGGCGAACTCATAGGCATCAATTCTGCTATTGCTACTTCTACTGGTAATTATGCAGGGTACTCGTTTGCCATTCCTGTGTCTCTCGTTAAAAAAATTGTAGACGATTTACTGGAATTTGGAACGGTTCAGCGAGGATTACTAGGCGTACAAATTATAGATGTCTCAGCTGAGCTGGCCGAAAACCGCAGCCTAGATGTGGTGCAAGGCGTTTACATTACCCGCGTGAATCAAAATAGCGCAGCTGAAGAGGCTGGAATCATTTCAGGCGATGTAATTATAGCTATTGATAATCATGCCGTAAACAGCGTTTCTGAATTACAAGAGTGGGTGGCCCGTAATCGCCCTGGACAATCCGTCACCGTCACTTTCATGCGCGATGGTGAAACAAAATCGGTGCTAACGACTCTGAAAAACTTTGAAGGCGTAGATAAAGTGGAAGAACCCAAAATCGAATACGAACTGGAGGGCGCTACTTTTGAAGATATATCCTATCGCAATCTGACTAAGTTAAATATTGATGGAGGTATACTAATAAAAGAATTAAGCGAAGGAAAATGGAAAAAAGCCGGAATAAAGGAAGGTTTTATTATTACTCATATTGACAAAGTACCAGTTGATGACGTAGAAGACCTCAACCGCACTTTAAGTTTCAAAAGTGGAGGAATTCTTGTCGAAGGGATTTATCAGAAAAACGATAAAGAAGTCTACGGCCTCGATTGGTAAGTCTTATTGTCGAATAATCCATACATCGCTTATAATTTCTAGAAATCCTCACTAGCTTTGTGTCCTCTAAAAATCGGATATGAAGAATTTCGGAATCAAAGAAGCCCTTAAAACATTAGGTATTAAAGCAAGTAACCCTGGTGTCTCCACCGGACAAAAGTGGATTACAACACAAGGACCTATGCTTGAATCATACTCACCTGCTGATGGCAAGCTCATTGGTAAAGTGAAATCGTGCGACTCAGCTGCTTTCGAAAAAGTAGTGCTTCAAGCACAATCCGCATTTGAGGAATGGCGTTTGGTTCCTGCTCCCCGCAGAGGAGAGATCGTTCGCCAGATCGGAGTGGCCCTTAGAAAATATAAAGAGCCGCTAGGGAAATTAGTTTCTTATGAAATGGGTAAATCCTATCAGGAAGGATTAGGAGAAGTTCAGGAAATGATTGATATCTGCGATTTTGCTGTGGGATTATCCCGCCAATTGAACGGGCTTACCATGCATTCGGAAAGACCAAGCCATAGAATGTACGAGCAATATCATCCTCTGGGTGTGGTCGGAATTATTTCTGCTTTCAATTTTCCGGTAGCTGTGTGGTCGTGGAATGCCATGATTGCCTGGGTATGTGGAGACACCTGTATCTGGAAGCCAAGTGAAAAAGCGCCACTGTGCGGTATTGCATGTCAGAATATTGCAGCTGAAGTTTTTAGAAAAAACAAAGTACCTGAAGGTGTTTCTTGCCTTGTGAACGGTGACTATAAAATCGGACAGTTAATGGCATCCTCTGAAAGGATACCATTGGTATCGGCAACAGGTTCAATTAGAATGGGAAAGGCAGTAGCAAAGTCCGTTAGTGAAAGACTAGGAAGACCATTATTAGAACTCGGAGGAAATAATGCCATCATCATTTCAGAGAACGCCAATTTGGATATGGCTATCCGTGGTGCATTATTTGGAGCAGTGGGAACAGCAGGGCAACGTTGCACTTCTACACGAAGACTCATCATTCAGGATAAAATTTATGATGAAGTAACACAACGATTGAAAAATGCTTATGGCAATTTGAAAATTGGCAATCCGCTGAATCAAGAGAATCATGTTGGACCATTAATTGATAAACAGGCAGTAAAACTTTACCAGGCCGCACTTAGAAAAGTGAAGAGTGAAGGAGGAAAATTTTTAGTTAGCGGAGGAGTCCTTAAAGGCAAAGGATATGAGTCTGGATGCTACGTAAAGCCAGCAATTGCCGAGGTAGAAAATAGTTATCAAATTGTTCAAGAGGAAACCTTTGCCCCCATTCTTTATCTAATCCGCTATAAAGATTTAAAAGAGGCGATTGGATATCAAAATGGAGTGAAGCAAGGATTATCTTCCGCCATCATGACTAACAATTTACAGGAGATGGAGCAGTTTTTAGCTCATTCTGGATCTGATTGTGGAATAGCTAATGTTAATATAGGAACATCCGGTGCTGAAATTGGGGGAGCTTTTGGAGGTGAAAAAGAAACAGGAGGTGGCCGCGAGTCCGGATCTGATGCCTGGAAGGTGTACATGAGAAGACAAACCAACACAATAAACTTCGGAAATGACCTTCCATTAGCGCAAGGGATCAAATTCGACATTTAACACACTTGGAAATCAAGGCCTTAAAGGCTACTTTAGACGCTTAAATTTTTCCATCATGGCTGCAAAAAAGTACCGCACTGTTATGCTTATTGATGATAATGAGATTGATAATCTCATTAATCAAAAGATGATTGAGGCCGCTGCCATTGCTGAGAATATTTACACACATACCGGTGCTAAAAGTGCAATAGAATTCTTACGCAACATGGAAAAGCTGGAAGTGGCGAGCGAAGTACTTCCCGATGTGATTTTTCTAGACATTGATATGCCATTAATGGATGGCTTTCAGTTTTTGGATGAGTTCGAAAAACTCTCCAACACCACCAAAAAATCCTGTAAAATTGTAATGCTCACCTCCTCGATAAACCCTCAGGATTTTGATCGCTCCAAGAAGTATACTAATGTAAAACTCTATCTGAACAAGCCGCTATCCCAAGATAGCATACAGAAAATCAACGTGTAGGCTTAGAGTGAAACCAGATTTTCTATAAACTTCTCGTCCATCCTGATCATCATTGTAGGCGCATAATAAGAAACCTTAGTCGCCTGTAGTTTGGGAACCAAGGAAGCAATTTTCTTTTGCTTGTCTTTCTTAGACTCACTCACTGCTATTTTAAGAATCTTAATGAAGATGAGAATATTTTCACAGGCATGCTTTCCAAATAACCTGATTTGGCGTTGAATACTGTTGGCCAGCTGATTGAACAATTCAAAATCATTGAGCATACAATACTGCAATGCTAGAATAGTCTTCACTTCCATTTGGGCAAATGGATACTTCTTCAGGCTCACTTCATTCAGCAACCCATTAATAATTTTTGCAGCTTCCTCATACCTGCCTACATAATAACTAGACAATGCCCTGTACATTACATACACTGTATGTCTAGGTATATCCAGCGGGTCTGGCTCCAGGTCTATAAATAAGCTTTCATTTTCCTCATGTAATTCATTCTCCGTTCCCAGTCGTAAGCTTCTATCCATTTTAGAAATTAGTACCTGTGCGGAGAATGTGTAGTGAGGATAATTGACCAATAGATTAGCAATTGCATCATTTACCTCTTCAAAATACTTCTCCGCCTGCCTGTATACTTTATAATGATTATAATACTCCAATTTCAAAAACTCAAAAACGAGATTCAGATGGAAGTAAAGTGGATCAAGGTTATAATTGTCAAAAATTTTCTGGACATGGTCAAATATATCCTCGATGGATTCTCCTTCCATAGTATCATCAGGTTCTACAAATAACCTGTGATGAATAAGCATACAGCTTTGATATACATAGAGACGATGCGATTCATATAAATGAGCAACATTTTGCATTTCCTTCATAAGAAGAATCAGTCCCATCTTCTCATTTTCATCGGCTGATAACATATAACTACCATACTTCTTGAAGTATTCAGCCAGCAAATCTTCTGCTTTGTCTACCGCAAGCATATAGGCCACATGGCGATTGTACAATTGCGAATAGGTGAAATGCTCTGGGCTATTAATATGAATCTTTTTGAGTGACTTATACACAATGGTGAGTTCATTGGCCAAATCATAGTCTATAAGCTCTTTTTCCAATTTCTTGAGGGTGGCAATAGAAATGGTTCTTTTCTTGGTAAACAATACCTCATTGAGATTCGCCACCTTACGTAAAATGTCTGTTCTGGGGCTTTCCATTTGCTCCAGAAGATGCTCCTCTATTTTTTGATTAAGCCGGGATCGAAGGGTATAGTATGCATTAGCGTTAACCTCCAGTTCCACCATTATTTTACTATCCGACAACTGCCTTTCCCTAAGTGCTTTTAATAGGTAAGCTGATTTCTCTGCATTACTTTCTATTAGAGAATCATGAATGGCCTTAAAATCCTTCTCGGAAAGTTGCTTAACAATATTCTTAAGTTTTGCCATTTTGGATAGTATCTAAACCGAAAAGTTACAAAAATTATAAAAGAGTACAAGGAAGTGAACTTCTCTGACTTTGGTAATAATGGGCAAATAGACATCAATTAGCTGAATTTGTAAATGCCCAGTAAGATTTCCAGGGTATTTACAGTATAGAAGATTGAATGAAGGGCAAAAGGGCATATTTACCTCCATCTGCCAACCTAAAGTCGAAAACCACCAAAAGTGGATGACTCATCATCAAGGAAATTAGTGGAGAATATCGGAGTCGAACCGATGACCTCTTCCATGCCATGGAAGCGCTCTAGCCAGCTGAGCTATGC
>JAGQYK010000104.1:0-7884 GCA_020436125.1 Cyclobacteriaceae bacterium
ACTACGGCAGAAGATCAGGATGATCTCTTTCAGGAGGTGGCTCTTCAGGTCTGGAGATCTGTTCCCAATTTCAGGGGTGAATCTGCAGTGACCACCTGGCTATATCGTATCGCATTGAATACTTCCTTACGATGGAAAAGCAGGGAAGATAAGTCCATTACAAAGATCAGCGCGTTGGCTCACCCAACAACCTTGACTTTTCAGCCTGAGAGTAGCTCAGCTGATGATCGGGTAAACTGGTTGTATCAGGAGATTAATAAACTGAATGAAATCGATCGGTCGCTATGCCTGATGTTGCTGGATGATTTTTCTTATAAAGAGATGGCAGAGATACTGGGGATATCGGAAAGCAATGTGGCGGTAAAGATTCACCGACTTAAAAAGTATTTAGTAGAACAATCTAAAACAGAAACAACACATGAAATTTGAGGAGATGAGAAAAATATGGAATGAACAGGATCAACAGCATGAGTACAAGATTGATTCGAAGCAATTGTATGAACACATACAGCATAAGAAAAACAAGGCCAGTCTATTTGTTTCTAAAATGGAGTGGATACTTATTGGCGCCAATGTCATCGCTGGAGGAAGTCTTCTGGTGATGAATCTTATGGAGCGTGCGGCTGAGAAGTATCCCATTGTTGTGGGGCTGGCGATGTTGGCAGCCGCGATTTATATTTACACCAGGCGACTGTATCGGCTAAAGCATGAAAATCGTTTTGATCGGACGATGCTGGGTGACTTAGATCATGCCATCAGCAACGCCACTTACCGTGCCCGACTCTCTTATGGGATGTTAATCTATTTTGTCTTTATTGCCCTGCTTGTAATCGGTAATGCCTTTTACGTAGAGAAGTCTTTGTGGAAGCTGATACTTATCGCTGATTTTTTTGCTATTGCTTTGTTCCTGGGAAGATGGGAATATAAAAGCTGGCATCTGGCTGACAAGCAGCGACTGAAAGCCATGCGAGAAAAACTTGTAGAACAGGTATAGGTTATATTTAATGAATTACCCCTTGGTCATCTGATTGAATGTATTCCTGTAGCTTTCGGCCAGGGGGATTTTTTTATCTAAAATAGTGATACGATCTCTTTCTATGATGTCAATTTTGTTGAGGTTAACAATAAAACTCTTGTGAACACGACAGAAGTAAGGGGGCATGCCACTTTCCACATCACTCAGATTTTGACGAGTTAGAATTTTGCGATTATTCGTAGCATTGAAAATTATATAATTCTCATCCTTCTCCAGATAGAGGATGTCATTCCAGTTGACCTGATGCCACTTGGTTCCACTTTTTAGATAAACAGTTTCCGTAGGTAGGGTGTTATTTATGGGAAGTGTAGTTGTTTCTTTTAGTGCTTTGTTACAAGCCTTAACAAACCGCTCTAATAGAATGGGTTTTACCAGATAGTCAACCGCTTCTACTTCAAAACCTTCTACTGCATATTCTGCGTAAGCAGTGGTAAAAACAACAGGAGGCTGGTTAGTAAGTGATCGATAGAAAGACATACCATCGAGCTTGGGTAGATTAATATCTAAAAATAGCAGTTGTACTTTGCCTTCATTAATTATGTTGAGGGCGTCCATCGGTTGCTGGAAGCCACCCAGCCATTCCAGATACGGAACTTGCTCAGCGTGGTGCCGCAATAATTCCAATGCATGGGGCTCATCATCAATCGCTATGCAGGAAAGTTTATTCATCCTTTGGCTCCATCTATGTGAATACTTAAATGCACTTTAAAAATATCCTTTTCTTCCACAATCTCCATTTGATGTTTCTTAGGATAGATATTATTTAACCTTTTTCTGAGGTTGTCCAGCCCAAGCCCGCCCACCATCTTTTCCGCTGTGGAATGGATTCTGTTCTTCACTTCAAAAATCAACAGGTTGCTATTTACTTTTAAAGAGATGTCGATGTGGGAGGGTTCTCCCGGCATCAGGCCGTGCTTAAACGCATTCTCCACTAACGGCAGCAGTAGCACAGGTGCAATATAAGAATGATTAAGGTCTCCTTCGGTTTTGAAGTTAATCAAAGCTTCGTCTGCTTCTCCAATGCGAAGACGTTGCAGCTCAATGAAAGATTGTAGCAACTGTACTTCCTTATGCACTGGAACAATTGGCACATTACTCTCATAAGTGATATAGCGCATCAGGCCTGATATACCCGACAGTGCTTTTGCCAATTCTTCTTGTCCATTGCGGGAAGCAAGACTGTACATGTTATTAAAAATATTAAAGAGAAAGTGCGGGTTAATCTGACTTCTCAAGAATGAAAGTTCTGTCTTGAGTTTCTCCTCCTGCAGTGCGTGGATCTGTTGCTGTTGTTTAAGAGCGTAGTTGAAGAACTGCACGGCTGTTGCCATTCCCAGTATAGAGAAAAGAAGAAACGTATTTTTTAAAATGGGCAATGGGTTGATAAAAGTATAATTTAAAGTTTCACCCATGAGCGTGGGTAAATTGATCATTGCTCCACTGATAAAGCGATCAAGAATAGAGGCAGTAACGAATATAAGGAAAAATAGAAGTGCAGCGTTTCCGTACCTGGGCGGTGAAGCCACCAGATTTTTGTACACCACAAAATGAATGACCGCATACGTAGCCGCAATGATTACGGGCAACCGCATCAGGTTGAACTTTAGAAAGCTTTCTAAGTCGGCAATATCATAGATATAGACGGTGGTCATCCATAACCAGATCAGTACCCAGAACCCTATGTGTAATGCAATCCGCATGACTTCAAATGTCGGAAAAGCGGTGAACAATAACATGGAATTGATGTCAACAGGCTATTTTTGTAGGCCAAACGCCAAATAACATATTCTCACCTGTTGAGCCTCAATATCGACCGATTGACATCATCATTTTAGGTAGATGTAGGAGAAATATACACTTTTGGCACGCTGATTTTGACTGTACTATGAGATTTTACTTTATTCTGCTTTTGATAGCCTGCGGTTTTTCTTCGGTGGCTCAAACAGCCAACCGTGATGCCCATAAATTAAATATTCAGAAAGCCACCGGTGTTATTAAAATTGATGGTATTCTGGATGAAGCCACTTGGGCGGATGCACAAATCGCGGACAACTTTTGGCTGAACGCACCTTCAGACAATGCCGCTGCTAAAAATCAAACGTTGGTAAAAGTTACTTATGATGACAAAAATCTCTACATCGGTGCGCTGATGATGGGACCTAGTAAATATATCATTCAATCCTTGAAACGTGATGGCGATTTGGAATCCAGTGACTCCTTTGGTGTGTTACTTGATCCTATCGGACAAAAGTCGTTGGGTTATTCTTTTGGTGTGAATGTGGGAGGGGCACAGACCGAAGCGATGGTATCTGCCGCTCAGGGACAATTTGTAGAATCAGTGGACTCCTCCTGGGATGTGCGTTGGTATTCTGAAGTAGGGAGAACGGATGAAGGTTGGGTAGTTGAAATTGCCATCCCCTTTAAAAGTATTCGATTTAAGAAAGGCGCTAGTCAGTGGGGGATTAACTTTTGGCGCAGCGACCGACAAGCCAATGAACGACACGTGTGGGCTAAGGTGCCTGTACAATTTTCTCCTTCTGATCTTGGTTTTACCGGTTCGTTGGATTGGGATAGCGCACCTGAACCTACGGGTATGAATATTTCCATTACACCGTATGCATTGAGCTCAGTAACGAAAGATTTTGAGAAGAATACTCCTAGCAAGGGTGACTTTGATTTTGGTGGAGAAGCCAAGGTGGGATTATCACCCACGTTGAATATGGACCTTACCATCAATCCAGACTTTTCCCAGACAGATGTAGATCAGCAAGTCACCAACTTATCCCGTTTTAATATATTCTTTCCGGAGCGCAGGCAATTCTTCCTTGAGAATGCAGATGTGTTCACCAACTTTGGAGCCTATCCCGATGCGCCTTTCTTTTCAAGGCGGATTGGATTAGATGCCGGTGGTAGCAAGATCCCTATTTCCTATGGGGCTCGTGTGAGTGGTAACCTTGATCGCAACTGGCGCATAGGTATACTCAATGCACAAACCAGAAGCGATTCGATATCTCCCTCACAAAACTATACAGCTGCGGCTTTGCACAGGCGTGTATTAAAAAGATCAACAGTGCGTGCGCTTTTTGTAAACAGGCAATCCCTAACGGATGGAGAACTGAACAAGACAGACTATGGCCGCAACGCCACTATGGAGTTTGAGTATTTGTCCAATGATGGGAGATGGGTAGGTAAGGCCAGCTACAACCACGCTTTCAAAGAAGGGGTGACTACGGATAATCAGTTTATGGTAGGGAGTATTGGTTACAATGGCAGGTTGTTTCAAGCCAACTATCAGTTGCAAAAAATGGGTGATAACTTCACTGCTGACATGGGGTTTGTGAGCAGACTCAACAACTATGATCCCATTAACAAGGTGATTGTTCCGATTGGTTACACGAAATCATCAACCAACCTTGACTATAGCTGGTATCCTCAAAACAAAAGTGTAATCCGTCATTGGATGGGGTTGGAGAACTATGTGCACTGGGTGCATGAGGGTACACTCAACGAATCCTACACTCGCTTGCGCTACTTTTTCTTCTTTAGAAATACCAGCCAGCTGAGGTTTAGGTTGAACAACCAATTTGTGAACCTATTGTTTCCCTTTCAGTTGACAGAAGATGCACCTTTACCTGTAGGTGATTACAACTTTACTGAATTCAATATTCAACTCAACTCAGACTTGAGAAGAAAACTCAATTTGGAATTGTTTGCAGTAAGTGGTCAGTACTATACGGGCACCAAGACAACAGTGCGCACTACGGTTAATTATAGGGTGCAGCCTTGGGGTAACTTTGCCATGGGATTTGAGATGAATGATATTAAGTTGGGAGAGCCATATGGTAGCACAAGGTTGTGGCTGATCAATCCCAAGTTTGAAGTGAACTTTACCAACAACCTGTTCTGGACTACCTTTTTGCAATACAATACACAGGCAGAGAATTTTAATGTGAATAGCAGGATTCAATGGCGCTATCGTCCAATGAGTGATATATTTTTGGTGTATACCGATAATTATCTAACAGAGGGAACTTTTGGTCCAAAGAACAGGGCGATTGTGTTGAAGTTTAATTATTTCTTTCAGTTGTAGGGTGGAGGAATCCCTCACCCCAACCCTCTCCCAAGGGAGAGGGAGTAGTGCCAACTTTTTTTGAAATGTTTCTAGTGAATTTACCGTCATTGCGAGGCGAGGAAGGAATGTGGGTAGGCTGCCGAAGCAATCTCCCATAGAGAACATGTATTTGAATACCATCAACTGGCGCGGAAGTTACTTCCGTGCCATACCGTCATTGCGATTCCGAAGAAGTCGGGAGAAGCAATCTCCCAAAATAGAACTTGTCATTGGGTAAGGATTACTTCGCTCCATTACACATGCCAGCGCTTCAGCTCCCGCCAGTAGGTGGGCACGCGTAATGACGACAGCGATGTAAGTCTTGCTGCATAAGATTATTAAATAAAACATGAACTTAATCTTACAGCCACGAGTTAATCTTATCTTTGTGTCCTATTGATTCATGAAGCGTAAGAAGTACTATTTTATCACCATCCTTATCCTGGGTGGCTTGGCTACCATCAGTCCGTTTTCCATCGACATGTACTTACCGGGGTTCACGGCCATCGCCAAAGACCTCAACACCAGCATCGATCAGGTACAATTGTCACTCACGAGTTATGTGTTTGGCATCTCCATCGGTCAGTTGTTCTATGGGCCACTGCTTGACCGCTTTGGAAGGAGAAAGCCATTGTACGTAGGGCTCGTCATTTATACACTGGCCTCCATCGGCTGCGCCTTTACCTATTCTGTAGAATCATTGATCGCGATGCGATTGCTGCAAGCACTTGGTGGTTGTGTGGGTATGGTAGCTGCTCAGGCATTGGTAAGGGATTTGTTTCCTGTAAAGAAATCAGCACAGGTATTTTCTTTGATCATACTGGTGATTGCGGTGTCTCCAATGATTGCCCCCACAGTGGGAGGTTATGTAACAGCCGCCTTCGGATGGCATTGGGTGTTTATCATTTTGGCTGTCATCGCAGTACTTACGATGGCTTCGGTACATTTCTTTTTGCCTGTGGGCAAAAAGGCAGACACTTCCATTTCATTAAAACCTAAGGCGGTGCTGGCCAACTTCTATGAAGTGACCAAGCAACCGCAGTTTCTTATCTACACACTGGCAGGAGGTATTGCCATGGCCGGACCGTTTGCCTACATCGTAGGGTCTTCGGATGTGTATATGAATATTTACGGACTCACTGAGCAACAGTATGGATGGGCCTTTGCACTGGTGGCCTTTGGTATGATCGGCTCCACGCAGTTCAATCACTTGTTGTTGCGTCACTTTAAAAGTGAGTCATTAATTAAGGTGGCCTTGTTATACCAAACACTGGTAGGAGGGGCGTTGGTATTTGGTACAATGTACAGAGGATACAGTATTTATGAATTCACTGCTTTGGTATTTTTGTTCGTGGCGGGTCATGGTATCATGTCACCCAACGTTACTGCCCTTTCGATGGCACCATTTACTAAGCATGCAGGAAGTGCTTCTGCGCTGTTGGGTAGTTTCAGATTAGGAACGGGTGCGGTGGTGTCCGCATTGGTGAGCCTGCTGCACAATGGTACGAGTCTGCCAATGACGGTAATCATGCTGCTGTGTTCGCTTACAGGACTTATCATTCTCAATTCAGGGAATGCGGTGGTGAAGTACCGAGCACGTAGGGTAGATGCGGAGCAGGAAGTATCTGCTTTGGTTTAGAGAGAGTAGTAAGCACGGAAGTAATGCGTTTTTTTAATTAAAAAAATCAATACCTGACATAGGGTTGACACCTGCGGCCATTAAATTGAGAACTCAATGGAAGTCATATGGAGTTGATTGAAAGCAAAGCCGTAAGCCAACTACTCGAACAATATCCGCCAGCAGCCAGGAAGAAGCTAGTGCAATTGCGCAAGCTGATCATCAAGACGGCTAAGGCTACAGAAGGAGTGGAGAAGCTGGTGGAGACAACCAAATGGGGCGAGCCCAGTTACCTCACCAAGACGGGTAGCACCATTCGCATGGACTGGAAACCCAAAACCCCTGACAGCTATTACCTGTATTTTATTTGTAGCACAGAACTGGTCAACACCTTTCGGTTAATCTTCGGTGAGGAACTGGAGTTGGAAAGCAACCGTGCTATCGTGCTGAAGTTGAAAGAACCGATGCCAACAGAAGCATTGCAGCGGTGCATTACCCTGGCCCTTACTTATCAGAAGGTGAAGCACTTGCCGATGCTGGGGGTGTAGAAGTAACACGCCAATTGACCGTCATTGCAAGGGAGGAACGACTGAAGCAATCGCGCTGATGGAGACTGAGGCTTCGTATCAAAGGATTGCTTCACACCATCTCACTTGCCATCCTCAAAAGTAGCTTTCAAATTCTGTACACTTTGGTAAAGGGTTGGAAATGATTGCAAAGATGCTTTGTTCCTCAGCATTGCAATGTGTAATTGTAAGCACGGAACTAAGTTCCGTGCTAGATGGTAATCCTATCTTTCCCAAAAGGCTGGCGGCTCAATGCCCAATGACCTCAGGTATACGTAGCCTTGTCCGCGGTGATGGATCTCGTTATCAATAAAATACAATAAAGTCCAGTAGTTGGGACCATCGAATACATTGAAAGCTTTTTCCACCACTTGCAGGCGTTCGGGTGCCAGCAGAGGCCAGAGTTTATTGATGTGCTCGGTGGTTTCGTCCCATAGGGCGAGCAGTTCTTTCTTTGTCTTTGGTGGTGCTTCAGTGCCAAAGCTTTCCCATTTCCCTGTCACCAGGCCTTCGATACCGGGTATGGCGATGTTGATCATTTCCATGGCCAGTT
>JAGQYK010000104.1:7982-10450 GCA_020436125.1 Cyclobacteriaceae bacterium
ATGGTTTTGCGGGAGAGCCTGCGGTGACCTTGCCATTGTTCCAGCATTTGCTCAGGGGTGATTACGGGTGCATTGGTGGTGTCTGTCATACTATGTGTGTTTAAGTTTATTTTGCATAGGTAGCAGGGTTGGGTGACAACAGTGTGTCAGGAGGGTTTGGAGGGTGCAAAATTTTTGAGTCATTGGACCAAAACAGGGGGAGCATCCCTGGTGTTGTTGTAACCACAGGATTCAATAGAGCGACAGCAGTCAACAGGTGTGAATCTTAATGCAATGAAAGGTAGGAAGCATTCAACAAGTGTGGACCTTAATGCAATGAAAGGTGGGGAGCAGTCAACAGGTCTGTAACTTTTGGAAATGAAAGGTGGGGAGCAATCGGCAGGAGTAATCGGTGGGTTGGTAATGAGTGGCCAGTTGCCAGTAACCTGTGCCAATGAGGTTGCCGTCATTCTGAGCCACCGAGCGAAGGTTTGCGGGAAGGGCGAAGAATCTCCTGCTGTACTAAACCCTTTCCTTGTTGAACTCTGAAGTAACTTACCTGTTTCCGGGCCCCATATCCACAAGAGATTTTGCTCCTTAGAAAATTCTTAAAAAAAATATTAAAATATTTTTCAAAACACGCAACCTTTAGGCCGTCAGGGGTTTTTGCTTTTATAGGTGCTTCTTTTGCATGTACTCCTGCCAGGTCACGAGCAAGTACTTCTCCTTTCCATTTTCCTCAAGTGATAGGAAGCCATACTCATAGCAGAATAAATAGACCTGTCCTTTTTGGTTTTTCCAGTAGTGGGTAAAGAATTTGGGGTTGAAGCCAGCATCGTCCAGCACACTCTTTCTGAGAGTGGCTTTTCCTGCTTTGTTATAAGCCATCAGCAGGCGTCTGTTTTTCTTGAGTTGCTTGTCGATTTTATGGTAAAGCGACTCCTTTTTGTCTTTGGATAAATTGTAATGGTAGGAGGAACGGCAGTATTCAGAACAGTATTTCTGGTCTGTTCTACCCTGTAGGGGTTTGCCACAATCCAGGCAGCGTCTTTCCTGTTTTTTCATTACTAATTAGAATATAATAATTAGGAATAACCCCAGCTATAGCTAGCCGTGGAATTATACGGATAATTATACGGATAATTCCACACTTCTATTTGGTGGTGGCCCAAAATCTGTTGGGGTTTGCATTATGGTTAATCAAAACACACCTTTATGGATCAATTACCTGTTATTACCCTGAGGCACCTGGTCATCAATAATCAAAAATGTATCGGGTTGCAGTTTTTCCCCACGCGCAGTATCCTGGCGCTTATCAAAACATTGGATAACCCGCAGTGGGACGATACCTACAATATGCTCTATGTGGCTAATCGGGAGGAAAACCTGGAGGCGATTTTCCATACTTTCCGAGGTATCGCATGGGTCAATTGCCGTTATTTCTTTAAAAATAAGCCAGTCACCCGCGATGCTCCCGAATCGGACTTAGGGCTGGTCAGGCAATCTACCGAAGCATTGGAACTTTACGCTGCCAGCGACAGCATGAAGGAATATATCAACCTGCTGGAAACACGCAGATATAGCTTCAATACCGCCAAAACGTATGTGAGCCTGTTTAGGGATTTCATCAGGCACTTTAAGGGCAGGCCGCTAATTGAACTCAACGAAATAGACATTAAAGCCTATCTGCACAAGGTGGTGAAAAGTGGCAAATCGGTTTCTTACCAAAATCAGGTCATTAATTCCATCAAATTCTATTATGAACAAGTGCTTGACATGCCACAGCGGTTTTACGAAGTAGACAGACCCCGCAAGGTAGAGGCGCTGCCGGTGGTATTAAGTGTAGAAGAAATGCAGCTGCTGCTGGATGCGGCTACCAACCTGAAACACAAGACCATATTGACGCTAATTTATTCTTCGGGATTGAGGAGACAGGAAATGCTTAACCTGAAAATAAGTGACATTCTCTCAGATAGGATGCAAGTTCGGGTAGAAAATGCCAAGGGTAATAAAGATAGGTATACTGTGCTGTCGGTGAAGGCGTTGGAGCTGTTGAGGCTCTACTTCAAAGAATACCGACCTAAAAAATGGCTTTTCGAGGGACCTGATGGTGGCCCCTATAGCGCTTCAAGTGTAAAAAAGATTGTTTATATGGCCAGTAAAAAGGCTAAGATCGGGAAAAACGTAACACCCCATACCCTGCGCCACAGTTTTGCTACCCATCTGCTTGAAAACAATGTGGACTTACGCTATATTCAGTCCTTGTTGGGGCATAACTCATCAAAGACCACGGAAATGTATACCCATATATCCACCCGATATACTCGGAACATCCAAAGTCCGCTGGACGCGATGAATAACCGGCCCTGATAAATAAAATATAAAAGAAAGATAAAGGCACCAAGTACGCATAGCCGGGTGTTGGCAGTAATTGCTTCCCGAAGTTTCGTACAATGAAGATTAAGTTAATTTGCTCATTAATATTTTTG
>JAGQYK010000105.1 GCA_020436125.1 Cyclobacteriaceae bacterium
CACATAAATTTCGTAGCCATTATTATCCGCCAAACTCACCGCCAGTTTTTCAAACATTCGGGTGTCATCCAGGGGTTTAAGGGTAGAGGCAATTACGATTTTTTGCTTATTCACAGGAGCGGCAATTTATCACCAATTTATTGTTTTGTGTAAGCGGCCAAATGACGATAGCAATTACTCATCGAACTGGAGAAGTACCCTTATATTTGAACATTACATAAAGTTCACAAAATAAGATAAAATGGAATTACAGCAGCAGATAGAGAAGGCATGGGATGATCGTTCATTGCTTCAGACGAAAGAAACTCAGGATACCATCCGGGAAGTCATCGACCAACTGGACAAAGGAACCCTAAGAGTGGCGGAGCCAGTGGGTGATGGCTGGAAGGTAAATGAGTGGGTGAAAAAGGCCGTGATTCTCTATTTCCCCATCCAGCAGATGGAAACCATCGAGGTAGGTCCATTTGAGTTTCATGATAAAATTGCGCTCAAAAAAAACTATAAAGAATTGGGTGTTAGGGTGGTTCCTCACGCTATTGCCCGTTATGGATCGTTCGTCAATAAAGGGGTGATCATGATGCCCTCTTATGTGAATATTGGAGCCTATGTGGATGAAGGAACAATGGTAGATACCTGGGCCACAGTGGGAAGCTGTGCGCAAATTGGTAAAAATGTCCATTTGAGCGGAGGTGTTGGTATTGGAGGGGTTTTAGAGCCTGTGCAGGCAGCTCCTGTGATCATTGAAGATGGTGCATTCATTGGATCACGATGCATCATCGTAGAGGGTGTGCATATTGGTAAAGAGGCAGTGCTGGGCGCCAATGTGGTGCTCACAGGTAGCTCTAAGGTAATTGATGTAACCGGACCAGAGCCTATAGAATATAAAGGAGAAGTTCCACCGAGGTGTGTGGTCATTCCAGGCTCCATTAGCAAGAAGTTTCCGGCAGGAGAATACAATGTTCCCTGTGCGTTAATTATTGGTAAAAGAAAGGAGAGTACAGACAAAAAAACCTCTCTAAATGATGCATTAAGGGAGAATAACGTCTCTGTGTAGGGTTTGGCACATGCTTTGAAGGTTTTGGGATAAAACCTAATTTTGAGGCGATGGACAAACTGTTACTTGGTTTTATTGTATTTCTTGGATTGACTGCCTTTACGGTTCGTCAGCAATTTGATTTGCCTGAAATCGACAATAGTAGTTTTGGTCCGGGCGAAGAGATTAATTATCGGGTTAACTTCGGATTCTTTACTGTTGGTAGCGCCATTACGAAAGTTGATAAGCGAATATTCGATATCAACTCGAGACCAAGCTATAAAGTAGATGCTTTTGGGTCTACCAGCGGCATGGTATCATGGATCACTAAGGTAGATGACCAGTGGGGGGCCTATATCGATACAGCGGCATTGGTTACTCATGTGAGCTATCGGAAAATCAAAGAAGGAAGATACAGGAAAGATGAATTGACGACCTTTAACCATGCCACTAATAAGGCGGAGGTGAAGGTAAGGAACAAGGAAACCGGTGTATACGACAATGCAAAAGTCTATGACACGCCTGACAATGTTCGGGATTTGGTAGGAGGTTTTCTTTACCTAAGGGTCATTGAGTTTGAAAAACTACATAAAGGAGATACAGTTACAATTTCTGGCTTTTTCGAAGACACTTCGTATAACCTTAATGTCATCTACGATGGTAAGGAAGTGATCAACACCAGAGTAGGCAAGATCCAGTGTTTACGAATAGTACCTATCATGCCCGACAACAAGTTGTTTGATGGAGAAAACTCGATCACTTGCTGGATATCTGATGATGGAAATAAAATTCCAGTTAAGATTCAGGCAAAGATGTTTATCGGGAGCACAGGTATCGAGATGGTGAGCTTTAGAGGCCTGCGTAATCAACTCAAGATTATCTTTGATTAACGTAAACAAAAAGCCTCCGATCAGTTCTATTTGAACTGATCGGCTACTATTAATTCTTTACTTCCCTTTGTGTGCTTATAGAAACCGCTTCCGGATTTCACGCCTAAGTGTCCTGCCTGAACCATATTCACCAAAAGAGGGCATGGGGCATATTTGGGATTGCCAAAACCGTCATAAAGTACACGTAGAATGGAAAGACAGGTATCTAATCCAATGAAGTCAGCTAGTTGTAGCGGTCCCATAGGGTGCGCCATCCCTAATTTCATCACTGTGTCAATTTCTTCAACACCCCCTACGCCTTCGAAGAGGGTATAGATGGCTTCATTGATCATTGGCATGAGAATGCGGTTGGCCACGAAGCCAGGATAGTCATTCACTTCTACAGGAATCTTACCTAGTACCTTGGAAAGTTCCATGATATCATTGGTGACTTTCTCACTTGTATCGTATCCTCTGATTACTTCTACTAGCTTCATCACAGGCACGGGATTCATAAAGTGCATCCCAATGACCTTATCTGGACGGGAGGTAACCGAAGCAATTTTTGTAATAGAAATAGAGGAGGTATTGGAGGCCAAAACAGCTTCAGGTTTTGCGAAACCATCCAGGTCTTTAAATATTTTGAGCTTGAGATCTACATTTTCAGTAGCGGCTTCTACAATCAGGTCAGCATTGGCAACACCTTCCTTCATATCAGTAAAAGTGGAAATGTTACTTAATGCTTTTTGCTTATCACTTTCACTAATTCCTCCTTTATCTACCTGGCGTGATAAGTTTTTATCAATGGTGGCTAACGCCTTGGTCAATCGGTCTTCTGCAATATCAATCAAAGAAACATTAAATCCTTTGAGTGAAAAGACATGAGCTATACCATTTCCCATGGTGCCAGAACCGATAACCGAGATATTCTTCATTGCTACTTTTAGTTTTAGTACAAGATTAGGATGGCAAATATAAGCCAAAACGATTATTTGATCTGTACCTCTTTCGTAAGACTCATCGCGTTCATCCTTAATATTAATTTTTTTGCTTCTGCTTTAGATTGATCACACAGGGGACCTGGCTCTAAATAGTAGACATAGAATTTTTGACTTCTTTGGAGTAAATCGTTTTCGTCTGGTCTGCCGAGTAGTTGGATGATATCCATTTCGGATAGCACCTTAAGCTTTTCTTTTTCCTTGGTGATCGCAGTAATCATTTTGCTACGGTCTCCATTGCAGCCGTTTTTATCCCCTTTCCATAATTCCAAATCTATTCCTTCAAGAGTAGGAAGAGAGGATGAGCATGAGGAAAGTAGAACAAAGAAAAATAATAGGAAGCTAAGCTGTTTGAAGCTGTACATTTTTTGTGATTGAGTAAAACCAGGTTGCAGAAATAATTAAGTAGGCAATAGCTACACCGATAAAGACGGGTGGCCAAAAGTAAATGAATGTGAACGCAATTAATAGGATGGGGTAAACAATAATGCGAATCCATTCAGCCCACTTTACCCAGGCTTTGTTTTCAAAGAGTACACCGCTATTGACAACGACAATAGAAATGATAATGGTGAAGAACACCTTTTCGCCTAATAAAAACTCGTTTTGCTTGAATAAAAACAAGCCAGTACCAACAAGACACAGTGCATATTGAAACAGCACATAGTAATTGAGCGCCACAGGGGCGGGTGTTTCATATTTTTTGTAAGCAGCCTTATCTACTTCAGGGGCGGCACGATATCCTCCCAATGATTCCGGAAGCCAGCCTGGTTTCTTGAAGAGGTATTTCACCTTATCGCTCCATTTCTCGATTCTCTTTAGGTCTTTACCCATCTCAGCATAATGACTAAAGTTGGCCCATACTGCGTTCCAGCTGTTAATGGGTTTAGTAATTCCATACGTTGGCTTTTCTTCTTCAGCCTGAAAGGTACCAAACATCTTGTCCCAAATGATGAGTGAACCGGCATGATTCTTATCGATGTATTTAGGATCTCTTCCATGATGTACCCGATGGTGGGAGGGGGTGTTGAGGAAGTATTCCAGAAAACCGAGCTTCTTAATAGTCTCTGTATGAATCCAGAATTGATAAAGCGTATTCAGTGCAGAGATCAATGCGAAATCCAGCGTTTCAAATCCAATTAAAGCCAGTGGCAGATTAAAGGCAAACGTCCACACAATCTGAAAACTACTTTGTCTTAGTGCTACTGAGAGATTATAATCTTCACTTTGATGATGCACTACATGCCCGCCCCAAAACAGATTAACCTCGTGACTCATACGATGAGCCCAGTAGTAGGCAAAGTCAACAAGCAGGAAAAGCGCCACCCAGTAGAACCAGCCTTTTTCCAATCCAAAAAAAGCGAAGTTGGAAAAGATAATCTCATACACTCCAATAGCTAGAATCTTTAGGAATAAACCAGAAAGCTGGGAAGTTATTCCGCAGCTGAGGTTAGAGATGGCATCAGGTAGGCGATAGAGCTTGCGATGAGAAAAGCGCTCCACAGCTAACTCAATTCCTATCAACAGGAAAAAAATTGGGATTGAAAGAACAATCGGATTCAGATTCAAAGCAATTCGCGTTAACTTGCAACATCAAATTTAGTAACATGATCTTAAAGTTAATTAAAGCAGTGTGGTTTCTTTCCCTAGTGGGCTTCATGGCAATTTTTATGTACATCTACGCCTCCTTACCGCAGCAGGTGGTCATTCAGGAGGGGGTAGAAATGGTGAGTTTGTCGCGTGATACGGTGTTTTATATCACCCTTGGCGTGGTCGCTTTAATCAATGTATTGGTTTTTGTATTCTCTAAAGTCTACGGCAATAGCAATGAACCATTGAGTGTATGGTTCTTTGGACAGATCATACTTTTGAACTTCTTCTTTTGTACGGTATTGGGATACTTTAACGTACTTAATAGCGGAGAAAATTTTGAATTTGATAACCTAGGGATAGTGATCTATGGAAGCGTAATACTGATCATTATTTGGGCAATTGGCTGGCCTGTTTACTCATTATCTCGCAAAATTATTAATAAACAAGCAGTTTGAGTGACTCCACTTGAACTACTGTTTATCAGTAGATTAGAGGCTTCCACCTTATAAATTTTTGTAATCTGGCGAATGATTGATTTGCTTGCTATACCACGAAAAATCGTTTTATTAGCCCCAATCATTTTTTAAACTTTGATTTCTTTAGGTTGTTTTTTGAGGCATCAAAGCCAGACAAAAAGTAAAACCCTGTAGACCACGTTATGGCGAAAGACTTATTTCAGTATGATGAATCAAGTATTAAATCACTTGATTGGAGAGAGCATATTAGGCTAAGACCAGGTATGTACATAGGTAAATTAGGAGATGGGTCTTCTAAGGATGATGGTATCTATGTGTTGGTAAAAGAGGTAATCGATAACTCCATCGATGAGCACATGATGGGATATGGTAAAGTGATTGATGTGAAGATCACTGACCAACGCGTAACTGTCAGAGACTATGGACGTGGCATTCCTTTAGGTAAAGTTATTGATTGTGTTTCCAAGATCAATACGGGAGCAAAATATGACTCCAACGCTTTTCAGAAATCGGTGGGATTGAATGGAGTAGGTACTAAAGCCGTTAACGCACTTTCTAATTACTTTAAAGTGCAGGCCTACAGAGATGGTAAAACGAAACTGGCGGAATTTAAAAAGGGTAAGATTACCAATGATGCCAAGATCACGAAGTCGAGTGATAAGAACGGCACTGCCATCCTTTTTGAGCCGGATGAAAGCATGTTTAAAAACTACCACTTCATACCAGAGTACCTGGATGACTTGATGTGGAACTATGCCTTTCTCAATGCCGGACTTACCATTAATTACAATGGGAAGAAATTTTACAGCAAGGATGGTCTGCTTGATTTATTAAAACAGAAAATAGAAGTAGAAGAAGTAAGGTATCCCATTATTCACCTCAAAGGTGATGATATAGAATTTGCGCTTACTCATGGTACTCAATATGGCGAGGAGTACTATTCATTTGTTAATGGGCAAAACACCACACAAGGAGGTACGCACTTGGCTGCCTTTAGAGAAGGTGTAGTAAGAGGGGTGAGGGCCTATTTCAAAAAAGATTATGATGCTTCTGACATACGTGCAAGTATGGTGGCAGCTATTGCGGTCCGCGTTCAGGAACCCGTCTTTGAATCTCAGACCAAGACAAAACTGGGATCGATTCACATGGCACCGGATGGACCTACGGTGAGGAGCTACATTGGAGACTTTGTCGCCAAGGAGTTGGAGATCTACCTTCACAGTAACCCAAAATCTTCAGAAGCGTTGTTGAAACGCATTCAACAATCAGAGAGAGAGCGTAAAGAGATAGCGGGTATAAAGAAGCTGGCCAACGAGCGAGCTAAGAAGGCTAATCTTCATAATAAGAAATTACGCGACTGCCGTTTTCACTTCAATGAAGAGAAGGGTGCCCGCAGTCAGGAGTCAATGATATTTATTACTGAGGGAGATTCAGCCAGCGGATCGATTACCAAATCCAGGGACGTAGAAACTCAGGCTGTGTTTAGTTTAAGGGGTAAACCGTTGAATTGCTTTGGGCTTACTAAAAAAGTAGTGTATGAGAATGAGGAATTTAATCTCCTACAGCATGCATTGAATATTGAAGATGGGTTGGAAGGGTTGAGGTATAACAAGGTGATTGTGGCTACAGATGCGGATGTAGACGGGATGCACATACGTTTACTGCTACTTACCTTCTTTCTGCAGTTCTTCCCAGAATTAGTAAAGTCAGGACACGTGTTTATTCTTGAGACACCTTTGTTCCGTGTGCGCAACAAGAAAGAAACTATCTATTGTTATACAGAAGAAGAGAAGAGAGATGCAGTAGATAAACTCGGGAGCAAACCAGAGATTACCCGCTTCAAAGGTTTGGGAGAAATATCTCCCGATGAGTTCGGAAAGTTTATTGGAGAAAATATAAGGTTGCAACCAGTGATTCTAGGTAAGGACAGTCATCTGGGTAAGATTCTTGAATTCTATATGGGCAAAAACAGCCCTACACGTCAGGAGTTTATTATCGACAACCTGAGAATTGAAATGGACATTGTCAAGGCTGACATTGTTGAAGAAGTAGAAGCTTAAAAAGTTACGGCTCCCATGGGCAAAAAGAAAAAAGACAAGACACACAAACCACGAGTAATAAAAACCAGATCATCTTCAAAGGGTGGCGATGTAATTCATGATATTGAGTCGATAGACATAGATGGATTGTATCAGCATTGGTTTCTTGATTATGCCTCATATGTCATTCTGGAGCGGGCAGTACCTCGTATTGAGGATGGATTAAAACCTGTACAGCGCAGAATTGCTCACGCTATCAAAGAGATGGATGACGGCAGGTTCAACAAAGTGGCGAACGTAATTGGTCAAACGATGCAGTACCATCCACACGGTGATGCTGCGATAGGGGAAGCCATGGTTAATATTGGCCAGAAAGACCTGTTGCTGGAAACACAGGGAAACTGGGGAGATGTGAGAACAGGTGATAGTGCGGCAGCGCCACGATATATCGAGGCACGTTTGTCAAAATTCGCATTGGATGTAGTATACAACCCTCAAACTACTGAGTGGCAGTTGTCATACGATGGTAGAAAGAAGGAACCAGTTACCCTGCCGGTTAAGTTTCCGTTGTTATTGGCACAGGGTGTTGAGGGTATTGCGGTTGGTTTATCTACCAAGATATTACCCCATAACTTTTGTGAGCTCATTAAGGCATCCATAGATGTACTAAAGGGTAAGAGCGTAAAGATCTTCCCAGACTTTCCGGGAGGAGGATATGCAGACTTTACCGAGTATGATCAGGGGATAAGAGGAGGTAGAATTAAGGTTAGAGCTAAAATTGAGATACAAGATAAGAAAGCCTTAGTAATCAAAGAGATACCTTATGGGGTGACAACCACTTCGCTTATTGAATCCATTGTTAAGGCCAGTGAAAAAGGAAAAATCAAAGTGAAGCAAGTGGTGGATAATACCGCTAAGGATGTTGAGATATTGGTTCACCTGCAGCCGGGCCATGCTCCTGAAATTGTAATGGATGCATTATATGCGTTCACCGATTGTGAGGTGTCCATCTCACCCAATGCATGTGTGATTGTAGAGGATAAACCAAGGTTCATGAAAGTGAACGAAATCCTCAAATACAATACGGAGCAAACAGTTAAATTGCTGAAAAGGGAGCTGGAGATCAGAAGGGATGAGTTGATGGAGAAGATTCTGTTCTCTTCGCTGGAGAAAATCTTTATTGAAAAAAGAATCTATCGCAACATTGAAGAGTGCGAAACCTTTGAGGATGTAATTAGTACCATAGACAAAGGACTGAAACCCTATAAGAAACAATTCTATAGAGAAATTACGCGCGATGATATTCTCCGCTTAACAGAGATTCGTATTAAACGAATTTCCAGATACGATTCATTCAAGGCAGATGAGCTTCTTAAAAACCTGGAGGAAGAGCTGAAGCAAACCAAGCATCACCTTAAGCACTTGACGGAGTATGCCATTGCGTATTACCAAAACTTATTAGACAAGTACGGGAAGGGCAGAGAAAGAAAAACTGAAATCAAAGGTTTTCAGACTGTTACGGCTACTGAAGTAATTGCTAACAATCAAAAGTTGTATGTCAATAGAGCTGACGGTTTCATTGGGTGGGGGTTGCGTAGAGATGAATTCATCGCAGAATGTTCTGAGATTGACGATATCATTGCCATTCGCAGGGATGGTAAGGCGATAGTATCCCGCATTGCTGAGAAGGTGTTTATGGGCAAGGATATTTTGTACACAGGTGTGTGGAAGAAAGGTGATGACCGCATGGTATTCAATTTGATTTATTCCGATGGAAAAACGGGTAAATCATTTGTGAAACGGTTTACGGTTCCCGCTATCATCAGAGACAAAGAATATGATCTCACTCAAGGTAATCCCAACAGTAGAGTTCATTATTTGAGTGCCAATCCAAATGGTGAGGCGGAAGTGGTGAATGTGAAACTTACTGCTGCAAGCACTGCTAGAAAGAAGATTTTTGAATTCGATTTCTCTGAACTTGAAATCAAGGGTAGAGGAGCAAGGGGTAATACACTGACCAAGTATCCAATAAGAAAAGTGGAATTACTTCAGTCAGGTGTCTCCACGCTTAGCGGACTAGATTTGTGGTTTGATCCCGCCTCAGGCCGCTTGAATAAGGACAAGCGAGGTAAACATGTTGGAAAGTTTGATGGAGACGATTTAATTCTTTCCATCACTAAAAGTGGTAATTATAAATTAACCGGATTTGAATTGAATACCCGGTTTGATGGCGAGGATAAAACCTTGCTTGTAGAGAAATTCAATCCAAAGAAAGTCATTACAGCAGTCTATTGGGATGGAGAGAGCAAGCAACACTTTGTGAAGCGCTTCCAAATCGAAACCAATACTGTTGATAAAGACTTTGGTTTCATTGCTGAAGGTATTGGTTCTCGGTTAGAGTTTGTCTCCACTTCCGACTCTCCAGAGGTGATGGTGGAGATGGTAAAGGGGAAGAGCAAGACAAAGGAAACAGAGACCATTAATCTCGAGGAGGTGGTTGATGTGAAGGGGTGGAAAGCTATGGGCAACAAGTTATCACCTCACAAGGTGGTCAAGCTTAAGCCAGTAGAGGAGTCTGGAGGCGGAGGAGAAGATGAACCGCAGGAAGATGCGTCTGAATCGAAAGGAGTTAAATCCAGTCGATCTCAGACGCAAAAAAAAAAATCAGAAAACCCAGAGCCGCAAAACGAGCAGCCCCAAAAAGAAAGCCCGCAAAAAAGCGAGCCCAGCCCGCAAAACGAGCAAAGTCAAAACCAGGGTCCAAAGCAAAGCAAAAGCCAAAACCCCAGCCAAGACCAAAGTCAAAAAGCAGCGCAAGCAAGCCTCTTCGAAGACAGTCAGCCCCAAAAGGAAAGCCAAAAAGAGGAGGTAAAGCCAAAAAGTAATAAGAAGTCTACTGAAGGAATGGCTTTTGGGATAGGTGATACGATTGAATTGGAATTGTAGTGGAAGTTTTATTTAATCGCTAATTCTTCTTTCTCCTCATCGATCAATTCGAGCATATTGTAATGGGCAAGTTGGCTATAAATGTCAGCGCTTTTTCTTTTTCTCCTTTCCATGGTTTCCAGGTCGAGTTCGTATAAGCCAAATCGTTTGGTGGGACCAAGGTGCCATTCAAAATTGTCCCAGGCACTCCACCAGTAATAGCCACGAATGTCTATACCATCTTG
>JAGQYK010000106.1 GCA_020436125.1 Cyclobacteriaceae bacterium
AATAAAGGCCTCAATTGAGGCCTTTATTATTTCAGATAATCCAATTTGATTAAGCACCGAAACGCTTAGCCACCTCAGCCCAGTTTACTACATTCCAAAAAGCAGTAGCATAGTCAGGTCTGCGATTTTGATAGTTCAAATAATAAGCATGCTCCCATACGTCTAAACCTAGAATAGGGGTTCCTTTCACTTCTGCTACATCCATTAAAGGATTGTCTTGATTAGGTGTACTTGTAATGGCCAACTTGCCACTCGCGTCTTTAATCAACCAAGCCCAACCAGAACCAAAACGACCTGCTGCGGCTGCATTAAATTTTGCTTTCATTTCATCAAGGCTACCAAATGCCGCATTGATAGCATCAGCTAAAGCACCTGAAGGGCTTCCACCTTTGGCACTCATCACTGTCCAAAATAAACTGTGGTTAAAGTGCCCTCCACCATTATTTCTAACGGCCACTGGGTACTTAGAAATATTTTTGCAAATGTCTTCGATACTCAGCTTTTCAGCATCAGTACCTTCAATTGCCTTGTTCAAGTTTGTAACGTATGCGTTGTGATGTTTTCCATGATGAATTTCCATGGTGCGCGCGTCAATGTGCGGCTCCAAGGCATTAAAATCATATGGAAGGTTGGGAAGTGTAAATGCCATGTTCAGCTATGTTTAAAAGTGAAAAATTTAAGTATTGTCTTCAAATATACTAACTAAGTGCGCGGGTAAAAAGTTTACTGTTTTACGTTTTATAATTGGTTATTAAGCCTCCTACTATACGAATCCCTTCATCAATCCTCTCTGTGTAGGGTAAGCCGTAACTTATCCTGAAATAATTTTGAAATTGCCCTTGAGTGGAGAAAATGTGGCCGGGTGCGATGCCAATATTGTGTTTTAACGCTTGTTTGTGAAGTTTAAATGCATCAATCTTTTCGTCCATTTCAATCCACAGGGAAAAGCCCCCCTGAGGTCGGGTTACCCGTGTGCTCTCAGGAAAATATTCAGCTATTGCCTGGCTGTAACGCAAGCATTGCGTATGCAGGGCTTTTCGTAAGTGGCGCAAATGTAATTCATATCTTCCTTTCTGCAGAAAAATAGACAATGCCTCCTGAAGCAAGGTGTTGGTAGATATATTATTCATTCTTTTCAATGCCACTACCTTGTTCTTATACTTTCCAGGTACTGCCCATCCTATTCTATATCCTGGTGCTAAGGATTTTGAAAATGAGCCACATTGCAACACCATATCATGAGTATCAAAAAATTTGCAAGTCTTCGGTCTGGTTTTCCCAAAGTACAATTCACCATAGATATCATCTTCAATCAGTGGAATGTTTTTTCGTGTAAGTAATTCTACCAACAACTTCTTGTTTTCATCTGGCATCAAGCTGCCTAATGGGTTATTAAAATTACATACAAACAGGCACGCTTTGATATCACACCTTGATATGGCATCCTCCAGATAATTCAAATCAATACCCTCACCTGAATGCGAGGGTACTTCCACCACATTCAATCCAAGGCTTTCCATAACCTGAAAAATTCCATAATAGGTTGGGCTTTCAATAGCCACAGCATCTCCAGGTTGTGTTACCGCTTTCAAACACAACGAGAGCGCCTCGAGGCAACCATTCGTTACCACTATATCATCGTCACTCAGCACACCGCCCCAGTTAAAAGCAAGTTTGGCAATCTGTTGTCGCAATACCTCATTGCCTTGAAAATCTTCATAATTAAGGCAACTGTCTTCTGACTCCCTTAGCGCCTGCACTACTGCTTTATTGAGTTTGGCAGTAGGTAACAATGAAGGAGCTGGAGAACTCACCGAAAAATGGATTTTTGAACGGGCCCGTAAATCTGTGTGAACGCTGGCAATCATTTCATCCAAACTTACAGGCACGGCCTCATCTATTGGTTTGCAGCAGGTGGGCTCCTCTCTTCCATGTTGAGGTGAAAATTTTACATAATAACCGGATTGAGGTCGGGCTTCAATCAACCCTTTACTCTCCAGATGATAATACGCCTGAAAGGCCGTACTCAAACTTATCCCTTGTTCCTTACTGAGTGCCCTAACGGACAATAATTTATCACCAATTTTGAAAGTCTCCTTCTCAATTAAACTTTCAATTCTGTCTGCCACCTCAATGTAGAGCAGATCAGGTTTTACTTCATTTTCAATTTCCATACTCAAACTGATATGGTCAAATTTAACAAAACTGAAACTGTTTTTCAACCGTTAATAGCACCAAATTTGAAACTCAATTGACAGAGAATAAAAATGATCAAAAACAACAATAACCTTCTTCCCTACTTGGCCCTCGTAGTAGTGTGTATTGCGTGGGGAACTACCTATCTGGCCCTTAGAATCGGTGTACTTGAATTTCCGCCATTCCTGTTTAGCGCCCTAAGGCAAATCATTGCGGGAATCCTTCTCATTGGTGGTCTTATGTTATTTGGAAAAGTAAAGCTTCCCGAAAAAGCTGTTCTCATCAATCAGGCTATCGGTGGCTTCTTTATGATTACCCTTGGTAACGGACTGGTGGGATGGGCTGAAGTACATGTTCCCAGCGGAGTAGCTGCCATTATTTGTTCAATGGTGCCTATATGGGTAATCCTTATCAATTTGGTAATTGCTAAAGATGAAAAACCGACATTCCCGATCATTATGGGGCTAGCCATTGGATTGAGTGGTATCATATTAATATTCGGAGAAAATCTGGCAGGGTTTGAAATAGCAGGATACGTATGGGGTGTTGTGTTTATTATAGTGGCTAATCTGGGGTGGGCTGCAGGAAGTATCTGGATGAAACGCAAAAATCAGGACAGCAATCCATTCCTCAATGCGGGACTTCAAATGTTGTTTGGGGGTATCTTGCTATTACCTATAAGTGCTGTCTTTGACAATTTCCAAACCATCCAGTGGAGTAATAACGTTATCTATTCACTCCTTTACCTAATACTGATAGGGTCGGTGGCAGCATACGCAAGTTATTCTTATGCGATAAAGAAACTTCCAGTAACAATAGTTACACTTTATGCATACATCAACCCTATTGTGGCTGTACTTCTAGGATGGGCTGTATTAGGAGAAACACTTAACTTGAGAGTAGGAGTAGCTATAGGAGTTACTCTTGTTGGAATTTACATCGTGAACCGGGGCTATCAGTTTAGAAACCTTTGGAAAGCAGAACTTTCTACTAACCCAGATTAAATATCCCATTAAATGAATAACAATAAATCTAATCAGGACCGCATGTTCTCAGATCTCCGTTCTGATATTTTCCAGAAAGCAGAATCCTATGGCCTTGAGTATTTATCCCAAGTATTGAACAGAAACGTTTTCCCCACTCAGCAAGCGCTTGCAGAGCTCAACCAATTTGAGGGGCCAATGCCCAGCCAATCATCTGATGCCAATGAAATTATTGATTCACTCCATCAGTTTGGTTCACCAGCTACAGTAACAACATCTGGTGGTAGGTATTTTGGTTTTGTCACGGGAAGTGCAGTTCCGGCAAGCCTGGCAGCAAAAAACTTATCCATATTCTGGGATCAAGTGTCTGCATTACAAGTGATGTCACCCATTTCATCCAAGCTGGAAACAGTGGTGGAGAATTGGCTCATTGAGCTTTTCGGTTTGCCCCCACATACAGCCGCAGGCTTTGTTAGCGGCTCATCCATGGCTAATTTTTGCGGACTGGCTGCAGCTCGGTACAGAGTTTTAAAAAATCAGGGATGGGATATTACAGAAAAAGGACTTTTTGATGCGCCCAAAATCAGAATAGTTACTGGTCGGCATGCGCACTCTACTATACTAAAAGCAATTTCCCTTGTTGGGTTAGGGAAAAACAATATCGAATGGGTAGATGTAGATGATCAGGGCAGAATAATCCCTGACATGATACCACAACTGGATTCCAAATCTATTCTAATCTTACAAGCTGGAAATGTCAATAGTGGATCCTTTGACAACTTCAAGGTGATTTGTCAAACTGCTCGGGAGCAAGGTGCATGGATTCACATAGACGGTGCCTTTGGACTATGGGCTCAGGCAACACAAAAGTTAAAGCATTTAACTGATGGATCTGAATTTGCTCATTCCTGGGCAGTTGATGGTCACAAAACATTAAATACACCTTATGATTCTGGCGTTATTCTATGTGAAGATAAGGAAGCGCTTATGTCATCACTCCATATGACAGGAGGCTACATCATAGCAGGAAAAGAACGTGACGGTATGTTTTATACACCAGAAATGTCCAGACGATCACGGGTGATCGAGTTTTGGGCAGCCCTTAAATATCTTGGCAAAGATGGCGTGGATGAAATGGTTCAAGGGTTTCATGACCGTTCCCTACAATTCGCAAACGGGCTTAAAAAAATAAAAGGCTTTCATGTTTTAAATGATGTTGTATTTAATCAGGTACTGGTCCGTTGTGATACTGATGAAATAACTGACCTGACCGTTGCCAAAATTCAAGAACTAAGAGAATGTTGGGTGGGTGGCTCCACCTGGCAAGGAAAAAAAGTTATTCGTATAAGTGTATGTTCATGGGCAACTACTGAGGCTGACGTAGAACGTTCATTAAGATCTTTTGAAAAAGCATTACAACTGGTACTGCACGATAAAGATTGAAACACTATCTATACCTACCTTGAAATAAAATCTGAATAATAAAATGTACGCCCCAAAATACCATAAAAACAACGATCGGAATGAGCAGCTACAATTCATAAGGAAAAATAGCTTTGGCATGTTGATCAATGAAGTCAACAACAGGCCCTGGGTTACACATATTCCTTTCATGCTCAATAATGATGGCACAAAACTGACAAGTCATATTTCAAAAGGTAATGTGCAGTGGAAGAACTTCTCTACAGAAAAAGAAGTGATGGTAGTATTCACTGGACCCCATACCTATGTTTCCTCCTCTTGGTATAACCATGAAAACGTTCCCACATGGAATTACATTGCTGTACATGTGTATGGAAATATTCGAATCATAGAAGGAGACGAATTAAAAACTTCGTTGAAACAATTGATGGATCATTATGAAGCCGATTCAGAGCACCCTGTCTCCATGGAAAAGATGACCCCGTCTTATTTGGAAAAAGAGATTCGCGGTATTGTTGCTTTTGAAATTACGATCAATCAGGTCGAAGCTGCTTACAAACTCTCGCAAAACAGAGAAAAAGAGGATTATCAAAATATCATTACCGAATTGAATAAAAAAGCAGACAGCAATGCCATTGAAGTAGCCAAAGAAATGGAAAAACGCTGCCCTTATTAATCCATCAGGGTATCAAAAACATCACAAATTAGATATATTTAATTCCTAAACAGACTTAGCAATGGTAGCACCCCTTCAGATTGCAATCAAAAAAATACAAGAATCACAACTTTCAAAAGTTGATTTTAATAACCTCGAATTCGGAAAGTATGTTTCCGATCACATGGTGCTTGTCAACTATGCTAACAAAACCTGGGGTAACCCTGAAATAATACCCTATGGTGATCTGTTAATGAGTCCGGCCATGCTATCCATTCATTACGGGCAATCCATTTTTGAAGGGATGAAGGCATTTAAGATGCAGGATGGTAACATCAATATATTCAGGTTGAAGAAACACCATGCCCGGATGAACAAATCATTGGCAAGAATGTGCATGCCTGAAATTAGTGAATCACTCTTTACTGAAACACTTCATGCCTTAGTTGCACTGGACCATAAATGGGTGCCATCTAACGAAGGCTCTTCACTTTACATAAGACCAGTGGTATTTGCAACTGAAGCAAGGTTAGGCGTAAAGGTTTCTGATTTATACAAATTTATTATTATGACAACCCCAGTAGGGCCGTATTTCAGCAAACCTTATAAACTTAAAGTGGAGGATTATTATGTTCGCACGGCAGAAGGAGGCACTGGCTTTGCCAAATGCGCTGGAAATTATGGCGGTGCATTCTATCCAACGCAAGTAGCCAAAGAAGAGGGCTTTGATCAGGTGTTATGGACTGATCATAAAGATCACCAATACATAGATGAAGTTGGAATGATGAACGTTATGTTTGTTATTAACGGAAAACTAATCACTCCTGCATTAAATACTGCCATCCTTGACGGTGTAACACGTGACTCCATTCTCACGTTGGCAAAAGACATGAACTTTCCTACGGAAGAAAGGAGAATAAAATTAAACGAACTGGAGAAAGGCTTTAAAGATGGATCAATAACAGAAGCATTTGGTGCAGGCACAGCTGCGGTTGTTGCCCCCATCCAATCCATTCGTATCCATGGAATAGACTACACCATACCTCTGCCCAATGAGAATAGTTTTCAATCCAAAGTAAAAAAACAACTATTTGAAATCAGAACAGGATTGACTGAAGATAAACATCAGTGGAATCATATAATAAAAATTAAATAGAATTTAATGCGCGCTGCCTTTTTCCATGGAAAGGATACCCCCCTCACTTTAAAAGAAATTGAGAACTCATCCAACCTTGCAAAAGATCATGTTTATATCCGGCTCAAAAATGCAGCCATCAACCATCATGAACTTTGGATGATGAAGGAGCAAAGTGAATCTATGCCCGGAGGTGTCATTCTCGGATCTGATGGAAGTGGAATCATCGAAGCAGCACAGGCGGAAGACGACCAGTACCTTATAGGAAAAGAGGTAGTGATTAACCCAAGTGTGGGTTGGGGAAACAATCCGGCAGTACAAGCCCATTCATTCAGTATACTTGGGTATCCTGCCCACGGCACATTCAGCGATTACATTTCTATATCTAAAAAACAAGTATTTGAAAAACCTGAGCACCTCTCATTTGAAGAAGCTGCTGCTGTACCCCTTGCCGGACTCACCGCCTATAGGGCATTGTTCACAAAGGCGAGACTAAGGAAAGGAGAAAAAGTATTGATTACTGGAATTGGAGGAGGTGTTGCTCTATGGGCCATGCAGTTTGCCCTTGCATTCGAAGCCCGGGTATTTGTTACTTCCGGATCGCAAGAGAAACTGGAAAAGGCATTGGCCATGGGTGCTTCCGGTACATTCAATTACAAAGATGAAAATTGGGTGGATAAAATTACTAAAGAGGCAGGTGGCTTTGACGTGATTATTGATAGTGCAGGAGGGCCACAATTTAATGCTTTACTAGAAATGGCATATCCAGGCGCCCGTGTTGTTATCTATGGACGTACCGCTGGAATGATTCCTGATATCTCACCAAAGACATTGTTTTGGAAACAGCTTTCCCTTTTTGGAACAACGATGGGGACTACAGACGAATTTCTATCAATGCTGGACTTCGTTCATAAACATCAATTGAAACCGATTATTGATTCTACCTTTCCATTGGATAATATTAATGATGCTTTCAACAAGATGGATGAAGGAAAGCAATTCGGGAAAATAGTTTTATCCATTTCTTAACTCATTAAGCCTTGAGTATCACCTATCGATCGGATGTAAAGATTTCAAGTGATCAATTTATTGATGTACTCAAGCGATCTACATTGGATGAGCGCAGGCCTGTGAATAGTCCCGAGCGCATCCAAAAAATGTTAGATCATGGAAATATATTAGTTACTGCCTGGGATGGTGATTTACTCGTAGGGGTATCACGCGCGCTATCTGATTTTTCATTTTGCTGCTATCTATCCGACTTAGCGGTAGACGTGAAGTATCAAAAGAAAGGAATAGGAAAAAAACTCATTGATGAAACCCATGTTGCCGCTGGCCTATTGACTACCTTAATACTACTTGCTGCACCGGCTGCGGCTGCTTACTACCCTAAAATAGGAATGGAGCAATTTTCTGATTGCTTTATCATTAGAAGAAAATAAAACGCTATTGAATCAATTTTCCACTAGTCACACTCCAATAAGCCCTTGAACAAGATCAAACAATCGCTCTACAATTATTGCCAGCAGTGGGTGGAAAATAAAATCGCATTAGCTCAAAATGAGATCAATTCGGCACAAGCATCCGCCAACGAAGAAACCAAAAGCAGTGCGGGTGATAAATATGAAACCGGTAGGGCTATGGCTCAATTGGAGATTGAAAAAAATACTAGTCAATTGGCAGAAGCAGGTAAGTTGAAGCGACTACTGGGCGAATTCTCAGGAGAAACAGAAACGGCTAAAGCTCAGCTTGGCAGCCTGGTTCAAACCGATAATGGTTGGTTTTATATCTCCTTAAGTGCAGGAAAAGTAATTTTGGATGATGTTGCCTATATCTGCTTATCTCCTGTTTCCCCATTAGGAGCAAAAATGATAAATCTTGAACCAGGTAATAAGTTCAATTTTAACCAACTCGACTACCTCATACTGGCTGTACAATAAGGGAATCCTTAGAAAGGAATAAATTTCAAGGAATGTACAATTCAGGTCTCATTTTGGCGTTTTAATAAAGCAAATAGTCAAGAAATACAAGGAATTTTGCCATAAAATGACTAATTTTGCACGACTTCATTTGAAAAATCAAAAAAAGCCTATTAAAACTCAAAAACACCTTCTGAACCAAACCTGTAACGAAGGAGTTTTATCATTGAAATTGGATTGTTTCACCATTAAAATAAGCTAAGACTATGGGAAGACCCCCTATATTACCCAAGAAGAAGAAAGATGGTTACTACCTGGATATCCGTAATAAAGGTGCAAAATCGGGTATTATCATTATCCGTGATACCGAAAAGGAAATGATGCAGGCCGTTAGGCAGTATGAGAATACAAAGGATGTAATTATTCTTGGAGAGCACAAAAATGGAAAACGTGTAGAAGAGAAGAAAAAGAAGCTACACCAGAAAGAAAAAGCATAAAAAAAAGCCCTTTAAAGGGCTTTTTTAATTTAGAAGGGTAGGTCATCCGATCCACCCGCATCATGAGGTTCATCCATGGGTGGTGGTGGCGAATAAGAACTGCCTCCTCCCCCTGCATTGGCTTTATCTACTTTCCAGGCGCGAGCTTCAGTATACCATCTCCCGTTATACTCTCTGCTTTCCAAATCCACACTTACATTTACTGCATCCCCTTCTGTAATACCAAATTGATCTATTTTATCCCCCCAGATAGAAAGGCACACTTTCTTCGGATATTGACTTTCTGTTTCTACTATAAATTCTTGCTTTCTCCACTGTCCCTTCTTTCCCATTCCAGATTGCAGCGGAAGCAATTGAATCACTCTTCCTTTTAATTCCATAGCCATAGGGCATTCATTTAGTTGATTGATAAGATTTTCGAGAAGGCAATTTGTCGATTAATTAAGAATATGACAAAGGCCAACAGCATCTAAAACCTACTCTCTGATGCGTTTGAAGAAATCATCCACCAGAACCTTACATTCCTCCTTCTTCACTCCTTTCACCACCGTAGTTTTAGGATGCAACACCTGACTTTTGGATAATGAAAAACCGCGCTGAACATCTGAAGCACCATACACCAACTTCATGATTTGCGTCCAATGTAATGCACCGGCACACATCATACAGGGCTCCAGTGTAACAAACAGCGTACACTCATTAAGGTATTTGGATCCTAAGTAATTAGAAGCAGAAGTAATCGCCAGCATCTCTGCATGGGCTGTAGCATCTGTAAGCTTTTCTGTTTGATTGTGTGCCCGGGCAATAATCTTGTTATTGCTTACTACCACTGCACCTACCGGAACTTCTCCGTTTTCAAATGCCTTGTTGGCTTCACGAAGCGCTTCTCGCATGAAGTACTCATCTGTATACAAATCCATACATCAAACTTAGGAAGATCACTGAGGCAAACTGAGCCTATAAATAAATTTACTTCACTTTGAGCGAATTCATCACCGCTCGAGCTGTTTCCTGCCACTCTTCCTTCATTCTTTCGGGGCAGGTAAATGTAAATACCAAGGTTCTTCCTTTTTCAACGAGATAAAGCACGTAAGTATATTTAAGAATAGCCTCCTGGTCTCCAATTGCTCTTCGGTCACCGTTTATTCTAGAATCAAACTCAAAGAAGATGTATTCCTTTTTATTGATATCCCGAATACCTTCATCTATCATCTCCACCCTATCGTAGAGATTATATATCCCTGC
>JAGQYK010000107.1 GCA_020436125.1 Cyclobacteriaceae bacterium
TTACATATGCCTTAGTTTTCGGGTTCATTTGGAATGAGCGCAGTTACTATCAATTGTCATCCCGTTATACTATCCGTACAATGCAACAGGGTAATTGACTTATGCTATATAAAATGAGAAAAATATTGTTCAATTAATTGTTTAAGCTTTGCGTAAAGGTCTTCTGGTCGATCTAATATTCTTTACACAATTCGATAAAGAAGTTGTAATCTTCACACATTCTGATCATCGGATGAAATAAGGTGTTAAGAATTAACTCATCTTTATAGGATATTGTTTGTCAGACCCGACAAACTAAAAATAACTCTGACTAAACACTCGAATATGCTAAGCCGTAAAGACTTTTGGTGGATATTAAAAACGGCAGGTTTAGGATTTGTCAAACACAGGATACTCAACCTAAGTTCTTCCCTTGCCTTTTACACCATCTTTTCTCTAGGCCCTATGTTGTTGGTTATTATTTTTGTCTCTGATATCTTCTGGGGGCGCCAAGCCATTGAGGGAACCATCTATCATCAGATTAGTGGATTTGTAGGGGATGGAGCTGCCCTCCAAATTCAAGAGATCATAAAAAACTCATCCATCAATGGCAATAGCTTCATTGCGTTTGTTGGTCTCCTGGTAATGATCATTGCAGCCACTACCGTTTTTGTAGAAATGCAAAGCTCCCTCAATGTAATTTGGAATTTAAAAGTAAAAACAGGCAGTCCCTGGTTAAAGATGTTGAAAGGCAGGTTGCTATCCTTTTCACTGGTAGCTGGTCTCGGTTTTTTGTTATTGGTATCCCTCATTATCAACGGATTGCTTGAGGGCTTTATGGATAATATCCAGGAGTTGTTTCCTGACATTACCATGGTTGGCGTCTATATTGCTAATCTCGCACTCACTTTATTTGTAGTTGCTCTGCTGTTTGCCATTATTTACAAGATACTTCCAGACGCCATCATTCAATGGAGGCATGTGGTGGTTGGCTCATTGTTTACCGCTGGACTATTTATGATTGGAAAGTTTTGCCTTACGCTTTACATTGATAACAGTGATCTGGGAAGCACGTATGGCTCTGCAGGATCGCTGGTGATACTCCTGCTATGGATATACTATTCATCCATTATATTGTATTTCGGAGCGGAGTTTACAAAGGTTTATGCATTAAAATACGGTGGTCTAATAAAACCCAAGGAGTACGCCACCACCGTGAAAGTGGTTCAAATAGAAAGCCATAAACAGAATGTTCAGCAAAACGAGAAGAAAACCAGCAAGGAGGAAACTATCGAAGAAGTTAAAGCCAGCCCACTACTATGACTTGGATATAAATCCTTGTAAGAGTTTTTCAAAAAGCTATGAGTGATAAAAAAGGTGCTACCTAAAAAGCCATAATTAATCCGTCATCACGAGCAAAGCGGAGTAATCCCAAGTAATAGGGATTGCTTCACTGTGTTCGCAATGACGAACTGACTTGGAGACGACCTCCGATGTGATTTAAATCTTTACTGCTATTTGTGTTCAAACTGGTAGAGTACACCCAATTGAAAGCCCCGGTTGTAAGAATTAGAAGAACCGTTTTCATTGATGTTGCTCAGCCCATAATTGTATCGTGCATCAACACCAAAACCACTAGGAGGATGAATGTATCCAATACCAGCACCTATAGCAAAGTCAATCTTTTTAATATCGTCTTTTACATCTACGCTTAATCCGTTTAATTCAGATTTTGCATTGGTTAAGAATCCAACCTGTGGACCTGCTGAAAGTCTGAATCCATTATCGAACATGTATAGAAACATAAACGGTACATTGGCATACTCCAATTTTAAATTGACATCTCCGATACCGGTATTATATTTTGCTCCTTGCGCTGAGTACAGTAATTCAGGTTGTACGGCAAAATGCTGCGCAACGTGGATATGCAAAAGCATCCCCAAATGGAAGCCCGTTTTCGTGTCATACTTTGAGTTGTTATCATTCTCAATATTATAAAGGTTAAGTCCTCCCTTTACACCGAAGTTCACATGCTGAGCACTTGCTGTACCCACCATTAAAAAAAAAGCTGTCGCTAATCCAAGGTAAAATTTCATAGTTGATAATTTTAAATATTTAGTTGCATGTATATTTTTCGCATCTCTGTATTGAAGATGTTTGGCAAAGCTGAGTTGCTTTAGGATGTGGATCATTACACATTGCTAGAGTGGACTTACATGATTCACAGTATTTTAATTTACGGACGACCTTACAATAAGATTCCCCTTCTAAATATGGGATTTATGTAATTGATAAGTTCTTTTGTATAACATCCAGTTGTTTCGCTCTCCTAATTTTGTCCTCATCATAATTCATTTTGAATTTCATTAGGGTATAAAGTATACCGCCAACTCAGAAAATTTATAAAAGATGAAAATATCAGTTTCCATTAAACGCTTTTGCTTTGTTGGTAGCATCCTCCTTCTTAGCGGTTGTGCCATGAATCCTGTAACCGGGAGAAAGCAGTTTGTGCTCATATCAGAAGCTCAGGAAATTGCAATGGGCAAGGAATCCGACCCTCAGGTGATTGCTTTTTTTGGATTGTATGATAATCCAACCTTACAAAAGTTTATAACAGAAAAAGGCTTAGAGATGGCTGCCGTATCTCATCGACCCAATCTGAACTATGAATTTAAAATTGTTGATTCACCAGTCATTAATGCCTTTGCTGTTCCTGGAGGGTATGTTTATTTCACCCGGGGAATCATGGCGCAGTTTAACAATGAGGCAGAATTTGCTGGAGTCCTTGGTCACGAAATAGGCCATATCACTGCTCGCCACTCAGTTATACAACAAAGAAATGCGTTCCTGGGTCAAATCGGAATCATTGCAGGCGTGATCCTGGTACCTGAACTTGCTCGATTTGTCGACCCCCTTTCTTATGGCATGCAACTGGCCCTGATGAGCTTCGGAAGGGACGCAGAGCGGCAATCGGATAAGCTGGGAGTTGAATACTCAAGTCGCATTGGATATGACGCCTCAGAAATGGCAGGATTTTTTGAAACCCTGGAACGACAGCAAGCAGCCTCTGGAACTCAAGAGGTTCCCGAATTCTTATCCACTCACCCCTCTCCGGAAGAGCGACAGACAACGGTTGAGGAGTTAGCGATCACCTGGAAAGACAAACTAAAGCTGACCAATGCAAAAATCAACAGAGATAGCTATCTAAAACGAATTGATGGCATGATCGTAGGCGAAGATCCAAGAAATGGATTTGTAGAAAATGGTGTTTTTTTTCTACCTACTTTAAAAATTCTATTTCCCATTCCAGTGGGTTAGAAACTTCAGAACACACCACAACAAGTACAAATGGCACCTGGTAATGGAGAAGCGTTGCTAACCTTGACCCTCGGTGCCGGAACCTCGCTGGAAGATGCTGCTAATAAAATACTTACTAATTATAAACTTGCAATGGTGGAATCGAAAAAGGAAACGATCAATGGGTTATCCACTTTGACAATGATAGCCGATCAAAAGCAAGAACAGGGTACTATTAGGGTAATCTCCACCTTGATTCAATTTGAAGGTAATATCTTCAGCCTCATGGGCATTTCGGAAATATCAAAATTCTCCAGCTTCAGTCCTTTTTTCCTTTCCACTATTCAAAATTTTAAAGAACTAAAAGAGACTGAGAAATTAAACAGAAAGCCTGATGTGATTCACATAAAAACGGTTTCCAGTCAGATGACTTTGCAGGCCGCTTTGGAATATTACAATATGCCAGCTGACCAATTTGAGAAATTAGCCATTCTCAACGAAATGACATTAAGCGATCGACTTAGCGCTGGTACCCTGATCAAGGTGGTTGGGAAATAAGCAAATACTAAACACTAAATATAATTTTATGACAGCTCCTTCCTCACCAAAAAAAATTACATGGATAATCGGCCTGGCTGCAGGAGCACTTGGCATCATTGGTCATTATGCATCTGTACAAATACTGACTGAATATAACTACACATTATTGCTGGTTGGGTTTATTGCACTTGCCATTGGAACTACATTTCGAGAATTGTAATCCCTCACCCACCTGTGATCTATATAACACGTTGGCCTAAACGTGTAACTACTCTGACAGTAATCATAGCCACATTTGCAAGGGCTTTCAGGCTTAGTATTTTACCAAATCATCTTTTATTAACAATTATATGAAAACATACATCTTGGGATTAGTCATTACAGCCGCTTTGATGGGTTGTGACTCTAAGGAAAAACTTTCTTTACAACATAAGGTTGACTCTTTGAACGTAGAACTAGTGGCCATCAAAGAGGTGGAGCGCGGATTCACTGAAGTGGGCGTTCTTATTGATTCTATTGACGCAAGTCGTAAGTTCTTGCAAGTGAAAATGGTTGAGGGGAATAATTACGCTGATTATGTATCTCGGTTAAGAGGTATAAATCAATATATCAAGAAGACAGAAGCTAAGCTTAGGGACTTGGAACAGTCTAATACAAATACCTCAAAGGCTTCGGCCTCTTCCATCAGGCGATTGAGGGCTGATTTAGAAAATAGAACACAAGAGGTTATAGCACTCCAATTGGAGGTAGCCAATTTAAACAAGTCGAATATGGCCTTATGGACTAAAGTTCATGAGAAAGATTCACTACTGTTTATGAAAGATCAGATGATCCAGTTGAAGGAAAGTGATATTGCCAACTTAGCAAGATTGAATGTGGAAGCCCGTGAAAGCAATCAATTCGCAGTTGCTAACCTTTACTTTGCACAGGCAGCGGCATTGGAAGATGCAGCCAATCGCACGCAATTTGCACCTAACAAAAAGAAAGCAACCAGACGTGAGGCACTCGAATTGTACAAACTCTCATTATCCTTGGGCAACCAAGACGCGCAAGTAAGGATTGACGAACTGGAAAAGAAATTGGGTTAAATTTTAAATAAACTTATAAAAAGACCCAGGGCAAATCACTGCCCTGGGTCTTCTCTTTTGCTCATAAGCATTGATTTTACTCTGGTGTCTAAGTTTTCTTCGTTAGCCAAAAAATGCCCAGAGCAGTTCATAAAAGCAGTGAAAGATGTAACTCTCAGGTTATAGTATGTAACACTTATCCTCTCAAAAGACTGCACCTTGCCTTATATGTCCTTCAAGGCATTTCTTAAAATCGCACCAATTGAAAATATTCATCAAGTACATGGTGAGCATCCGTTGCAAGATGCTGGTCAAAGAAGAGTTGAAAAAGCTTGGACTCCATTTTATTTTAGTTGAGTTGGGAGAGGTTGAGATTATGGAGGATATCTCAGTAGAGCAGGAAAAGCAACTTAAAGAAGCCCTGAGTCACTCGGGACTTGAACTAATAGACGACAAACGGGCTGTTTTAATCGAAAAAATAAAAATGGTCATCACGGAGATGATTCACTATTCGGATGAATTACCCAAAGTAAATTATTCGGACTACATCAGCGAAAAACTGAATTACGACTACACCTATCTATCCAACTTATTTTCAGAAGTGCGCGGTATTACGATACAGCAGTATATCATTGTGCATAAAATAGAACGAGCTAAGGAATTGATTTTATATGATGAACTTAATTTAACGCAAATCTCCTATAAACTACATTACAGTAGCGTTGCTCATCTATCCAATCAATTTAAAAAAGTTACAGGGCTTACACCAAGCCACTTTAAGAAGTTAAAGGATCGAAGACGGAGTCCTATTGAAGAAATTGGAAGTCTTTCGCAAGAAGCGATAGATTCAAATGGAAGATTATAAAAGGCTGTATTGTAAACGCAAAACATTGCTAAATTAAAAAATTAAGGATGGATGAATTAGTTAAAGTGCGCAAGCAATTGGCCCTTGAAAAAAAGGAAAAGTCAAAATTAAAATCTGACTTAGCACTTGCTCGCAAAAATTTAGCTGTGCAAAAGAAAGAGATTGGTAAACGTGTAGCTGAATTGCGTTTGGCCAATAAAGAGATTGTATTTGAAGCGTTGGAGAAAGAAAAGAGAGCAGCTGAACTAGTGATCGCTGATATAGAATTAACTTTTCAAAATAAGGAAAAAGACAAGCGAGAAATTGCCAATAAAGAGCTTGAAGTGCTTAGTCATTCACTAAAGTTAGCCTCCCAGTATTCCCGAAGTTTGCTGGAGGCAAGTTTAGATTTATTGGTTACCATTAGTGCCAGCGGTAAGATTACCGATGTCAATAAGGCTACTATTAAAGTAACTGGGATTGCGAGGGAAAAATTAATAGACACTAATTTTTCCAATTATTTTACGGAACCAGCCAAAGCCGAAGAGGGGTATCGACAGGCTTTTGATAAAGGATTTGTCTCAAATTATCCGCTAACCATTAAACATAAAAATGGAAAATTAACAGATGTATTATATAATGCTTCGGTTTATAACGATGACAACGGGAACGTACTTGGTGTATTTGCAGCGGCCCGGGATATCACCACCCAAAAAAGAATTGAAAAGGAATTAATTGACGCAAAGGTATCTGCTGAATCAGCTACCGATCTTGCCGAAGAGGCAAAAAGTAAAGCGGAGAAAGCCACGAGAACGGCAGAAGATGCAGTTCGGGCCAAGCAACAGTTTTTGTCGAACATGAGTCATGAAATACGCACCCCAATGAATGCCATTATTGGGTTTACAAAAGTGGTATTAAGGACCAATCTCAATGCAAAACAAAAGGAATACCTAACAGCAATAAAAATCAGCGGAGATGCATTAATCGTACTCATTAATGATATTCTGGATCTCGCTAAGGTAGATGCTGGTAAAATGACCTTTGAACAAACACCATTCAAATTGGCTGCTTCCATATCAGCCATGCTTCATTTGTTCGAGCCTAAGGTGGATGAAAAAAATTTGCAACTCATCAAAGCGTATGATGAAAGAATTCCAGAGGTGTTGGTTGGCGACCCGGTGCGATTGCACCAAATTATTTTGAATCTGGTAAGTAATGCAGTAAAATTCACATCCAAAGGAAAAATTACGGTTCGTGTTACATTGCAGGCTGAGGATGCCGAGAAAGTAACCATCGAGTTTTCAGTTGCCGATACGGGAATTGGAATAGCTGAAAATAAGCTAGGAAAGATTTTTGGTAATTTTCAACAAGCCACCAGTGGAACCGGGCGGTTGTATGGTGGAACGGGACTTGGGTTAGCTATTGTCAAACAATTGGTGGAGCCTCAGGGTGGAAGTATTCATGTCCAAAGTAAGCTAGACGAAGGTTCCACATTTAGTTTTTCCCTCGATTTCTTAAAAACGCAAGCAAGTGCCGAGGTCGATCACGAGATATTGGATCTGGACAATGACATCAAGGACATTAAAGTTCTCGTAGTGGAAGACATGCCGCTGAACCAACTGCTGATGAAAACATTATTAGATGATTTTGGATTTGAATGTGAAATAGCTGCCAATGGTAAAATAGCCACTGAAAAGCTCAATGAAAAAACTTACGACATCATCCTTATGGATCTTCAGATGCCTCAGATGAACGGGTTTGAGGCCACGGAGCATATCCGCAAAAAAATGAAATCTGAGATCCCTATTATCGCACTGACTGCCGATGTTACTACAGTGGATCTGGAAAAATGCAAAGCAGTAGGAATGAATGATTACATCGCTAAGCCTGTAGATGAAAGACTACTGTATAGCAAGATTGTTGGCCTGGTAAAGAAACCAGCACCCAGCGTAGAACAAAAGGAGGTGATCGATCATTTAACCAAGGAGATAAAATGCATCAACTTACAATACTTAAACCAACGCACTAAATCCAATCCTGTGCTGATGATGGAAATGATATCGCTTTATCTGGAACAAACTCCACCTTTGATCCGCGCCATGAAACAAAGTTTAATCGATAAGGATTGGATGACACTACATGCCACTGTGCATAAAATGATTCCTTCTTTTTCAATCGTAGGTATTAACGTTGATTTTGAAAACATGGCAAAACAAGTTCAGGAATACGCCAATTCACAACTTAATATGGAGGGGATTCCGTTGCTGGTTGCTCAATTGGAAAATGTGTGTTTGCAGGCATGCAGCGAATTGCAAGGAGAATTGGATAATATTAAAAAGAGCATAAAATGAAAGAGGGCAATAAAATAAATCTATTTCTGGTCGATGATGACGCTGTTTTTCTGAAGTCATTGGAGATCGAGTTTCTTCAGCATCCTGATTTCAATGTAGAAACATTCGCCACTGGTGAGCAATGTGTAAAGAGCCGGAATCGTAACCCTGATATCGTGATTTTGGATTATATGCTCAATGGCATTGTGGAAAAGGCGATGGACGGAATTGAGACCCTTGACAAGATAAAGGATTATGATACTGAAATTCCTGTGGTGATGCTATCCTCTCAGGATAAGATTGAGGTGGCCATAGCATGCATGCATCACAAAGCATTTGATTATGTGGTGAAAAGCGAAACTGCCTTTATTCGTTTACAAAAAATAATTACCGCTATTCTCCACAGCAGAAAAATAAAGAAAGAATTAAATTGGTACATGGCAAGGATGTAATCCATTGCTTATTTAGGCTATAGTAATCCAGGGTCAAACATGTGAATCATGTAACTTATACTTAGCGCAGTACAACACTTCCCTCATTGTAGTTACTCAACTTTGTGATGTCAAGAACAGATTCTCATATCCATTAATACGGAATGATGCCTGGTCATTAGTACACAACCAATTCAAAATGAAAACAACAAACAAATTATTTAAGAGTATGAATATCCTGCTCCTGATTGTGGCGGTGCAGTTTATGCTTAGCTGCAAGGCTTCAAGCACAACAAAAGGAGTTGCCATTGGCGCTGGATCAGGTGCCGTATTAGGTGGGATTATAGGGCGTCAATCGGATCACACCGCAGCAGGCGCTATCATTGGAGCCACTGTTGGCGGTGCGGCAGGTGCACTGATAGGACGCAAAATGGATAATCAAGCCGCAGAACTAAAGGCTGATCTTGAGGGTGCTACCGTAGAGCGCATTGGTGAGGGGATCAAAATAACTTTTGATTCTGGATTAATGTTTGGATTTGATTCTTACCAACTATCATCAAGCACTACAAGTAATCTGACCAACCTGGCCAGTACACTAAATAAATACGAGGATACTGATATTCTTATCGAAGGCCATACAGACAAGAAAGGCAGCGAAGAATACAATATGGAATTATCAAAACAACGAAGTAACTCGGTGGCTACGTATTTAGAACAGTTGAATGTCAAAAGCAGCCGGATAACTACCCAAGGCTACGGAGAACTTCAACCTATCTCTGAAATTGATG
>JAGQYK010000108.1 GCA_020436125.1 Cyclobacteriaceae bacterium
TTCCTGGTGACAGGACTCGATTTTATGGACAGCCTCAACTTTGCTTTTAAATCCTCCAATGCAAAAGGAAAAAGCTTTGGTAAGGTGGAGTTGTTGGACAAAGACGTACCCCCATTTAACTACAGCAAGCCCAAAATCAACCTGAATTTCAAAAGTGAAGACGCATTGCAACGGGTACAAAATACTTACGAGCTGGACATGAACACCATCCTTCTCAATGAAGTAGTGATCGAAGATAAAGCGCTCAAGGATGAGGAGAAGCTGGCAGCCAAAGTATATGGTAAACCCGACTATGTAGTAAAGGGAAAGGATATGGCAGGCACGACAGCCGGCATGAATCCACTCATCGGCTTGCAAGGCAGGGTTCCAGGTCTTCAAGTATCGGAGTATTTAGACGAGTTCAACATCAGACGTGTACGTGTAAGAATAAGAGGAGGTACCACCAGTATCTCTGGCAATTCCGACCCACTGATATTGGTAGATGGTGTTCCCTGGGACGTGGAAGGACTGATGGGTTTGCCTCCCAGTGCCATTGATTATGTAGAAGTGATTACGCGAGGGGTGTCAATGTTTGGCACAAGGGGTGCCAATGGAGTAATTGCTATTTACACCAAAAAAGGTCCTGATGATGCGGATGCACGCACCGACTACATCTCCTACAAAGTGGGGGGCTACACCAGACCGCGACCGTTTAGTCAGCCTGACTATAGCGAGAAAAGTGCGGCCAATCGTGCTGACTTCAGAACCACCATCTTCTGGAGTCCTAACATCACCCTCAGCGCTAGTAATCCAACTGTAGTGGAGTGTTATGCAGCAGACGTACCTACTCGCTATCGCATAGTAGTAGAAGGGATGACGGCAGAAGGCAAACCACTCAGAGGAGTTTCCTTTGTTACCATTACCCGGTAAAACACCACGGGATATCCAAACTTCTGCCCTATTTTTGTAATTCATGTCTACTCCTGATTACACTGATACCATCGTTGCATTGGCTACACCACAAGGTGTGGGCGCCATTTCTGTCATTCGCCTCTCAGGCACAGATGCGATTTCCATCGCTCAGTCCGTTTTCAAAGGCAAAGATCTTACTCAACAGCCATCGCATACCATTCATTTTGGCACCATCCACGATGAAGATCGAATTATCGATGAGGTACTGGTATCTGTATTTATTGCACCTCATTCTTTCACTACAGAAAACGCCATTGAAATTTCATGCCATGGTTCTTCTGTTATCGTAAAAGAGATCATTAAAGTTTTGCTTAAGAAAGGCGCACGATTGGCCACACCTGGTGAGTTTACCAAACGGGCTTTCCTTCACGGACGCTTTGATCTGGCACAAGCAGAGGCCGTGGCAGACCTGATCAACGCGGAAACCGACAATGCCCGACAGGCAGCATTGAATCAAATGCGAGGAGGTTTCTCCAAAGAGATTAACCGCTTGCGCGAAGAGTTGATTCACTTCGCATCCCTAATAGAACTCGAACTCGACTTTGGTGAAGAAGATGTAGAATTTGCCAAACGTAGCGACCTCAAAAAACTCATTTATCAAATTCAAGGATACCTCACCTCATTGATCAATTCATTTGATCAGGGGAACGTAATCAAGAACGGAGTGCCTACCGTAATAGCCGGCAAGCCAAATGCAGGTAAGTCTACATTACTCAACGTGTTGTTAAACGAAGACAAAGCCATCGTCTCTGAGATTGCAGGCACTACCCGCGACACCATTGAAGATGAGATGGTGTTGGGAGGCATAAACTTCAGATTCATCGATACGGCCGGATTGCGCGAAACCGAAGACGTAATCGAAGCCATGGGCGTGGCACGTACCCGTGATAAAATGAAGCAAGCCTCGCTTATCATTTATCTGGTAGATCTTTCCAATACTACACTGGAGGAAATTGATACAGAAATCAAAGCATTGGTTGATTTAGGCATTCCTCACATCAAAGTAGGCAACAAGCTGGACAAAGCAGATCCTACCCTTGTTGGGCAACTTAACGAAAAAGGTTTTGTTTTTATTTCCGCCAAAAATGCGGATCAAATAGAAGAGCTGAAAGAAAGCATTCTCTCCTTATTTGAAATTGAGAATGTAAAGACCGGAGATGTGATGGTGACCAATCTACGCCATTACCAAAACCTGCTGCAAACAAACGAATCGCTCACACGCGTATTGGAAGGTATGGACACTGGTGTAACCGGAGACTTCCTGGCCATGGACATCCGGCAGTCACTCCACTATCTTGGCGAGATTACAGGAAGCATTACTACGGAAGATCTTTTAGAAAACATTTTCTCAAAGTTCTGTATCGGGAAGTAGCAACTCCTAATGGACGAAAAACAGAATATTCACAACAGGAATAGATTCAAATAATTAGCCGAAGCAGATCACTATTTGCATTAAATAATACCTATGATAGGTATAGGTAATTTTACCTTAAATCCTAAACTCATCATTTTTGACTTTCTGGAATTACGGAGCTCATATTTCAAATGTTAGCTTGTCAATTTTTACTTTTTTAGGTATATTTTAAGGGTTGAATGGTTACTTTTCCAGTCCAATCAACATAAAGAAATATGGGAAATTGATGAATTATGTAGGATATTATCCTTCTATGATGCATAATTATCCTTGTCATACAGATTAGTAATGGGGGACATTAAATAAAGATTAATTAATAAAGTTTATTTAGGTAAAAATATTACATCTGTATACATTGCAATACGATCATAGATCAGAGTCATTAGCTCAGATTTGTTGATTTTGGTAATTGTCTAATTATAGTTGGCTTTGATAGTCTCGCACTCTCAAAGCCTAGGTATAGAACAGCTTAAGGCTCAACATGAAGCATGATATCTTAGTCATAGATGATGATAAATCATTTGGCTGGTTAATTGAAAAGATTCTTAAAGATCAGTTTAATGTGATTAATGTTGGAGGTGGTATTTCTGCAATGAAATGGTTATCAGAAGGCAACCTCCCTCAACTAATTCTTTGCGACTTTAATTTGCCAGTCATTGATGGCATAGCATTTAAAGATAAACTCAATCAAAGTGGATCATTCCGGGGAATTCCATTTATTCTCATCTCTGCTATACTGGATGATAATCTTTTATCTGATAGTAAGCGTGCGGAAATCAGCCATTGTCTACAGAAGCCATTTGATCCACAAGAATTACGTGATACGATTAATAAGGTGCTCACCAACCATAAACCACTCTCAATAGCAAATGGATAGTTTAGGCAGCATACTGTCAAATGAGATTGATCATAAAAAAATAGAAAGGAATCTCTCTTTTGATAAGTTCATTCTATGTATAAGTTCAAGGGATGACTTATTTGGTCTAGATCAAACTTTTCCGAATCTTCAGAAGACCAGCTCCATAAGAGGTCTGGATATGCTCAGTTCCTTGCCTGATTCCGAGAGACCAGATGCTATCTTTTTATTTGGCGAAGAAGTAAATGAAATATTTCTTAGTCAACTCCAGTATGCCAGTCAAGTCTGTAAGAAATATTGCATCCCACTAATTGCTATCATCCGAAACTTAGAATACAAATCAGATGATCTTTCTACCAGAGTAAAAAGCCTCGTTTTGAAAAACGGAGCAGATGATTGTTATACTAAAAAAGATATTGATGCTGAAAAAGTGAGCAGCTGGATTGACTTTTTAGCTTTATATAAGAAAGTAACAATGACAAGCCTGAAACCTCAGATCAGTAGGAATAATAGGATTAGAATTCCTACTTCCAAAAGAGTATTCGATATCTTAGTGTCATCAATTTTATTGATCATCCTTAGCCCCATGATGCTCCTCATCGCATTGATAATAAAACTAGAATCCAAGGGGCCAGTAATTTACAGATCAAAACGTGCAGGTTTTGGATACAAAGTCTTTAATTTCTATAAATTCCGTTCCATGAGAACTGGGGCCGATAAAGAATTAAAAGACTTGGCTAAATTTAATCAGTATCGACAGGAGAATAAAGAAGATATTTTCATCAAAATAAAGAATGATCCAAGAGTTACACCTTTCGGTCAATTTTTGAGAAATACAAGTCTGGATGAACTGCCTCAGCTTTTAAATGTAGTCATTGGAGACATGTCACTAGTTGGAAACAGGCCTCTGCCGCTCTACGAAGCCGATAAGCTCACTAAAGACGGTACTGCATGGAGGTTTCTCGCTCCTGCAGGAATTACTGGCTTATGGCAAATAAATAAGAGAGGAAAGGCAAATATGTCTCTTGATGAAAGGATTCAACTTGATGTCGTTTATGCGCGTAAAAACTCGCTACAACTGGATCTTAAAATCCTCTTCTCTACCCTTCCTGCAATGATCCAAAAAGAGAAAGTATAGTTACTTTCTATTTTCTTTCTACTCGTAATTACATTCTTTAATGTGGATCATTGAGCTGATAATTATTATCTATTTCATTTATATAGTACTATATACTTGTGTGTTTGCTATAGCCGGTCTCTTCTACAAGCTACCAAGCAAGATTGACAGTAATGAAAAAAAGAAATTTTGTGTTCTTATTCCCTGTTACAAGGAAGATGTTGTCATTCTAGACGTTGCAAAGAAAGCATTAGAGCAATCTTATCCCTCTGAGTATTATGATGTTGTCATTATAGCTGATTCATTGCAGCCAAAAACCATTAATGCACTCCAACAACTACCTCTAAAAGTCGTAGAAGTTCAATTTGAGAATAGCACTAAAGTCAAGTCCCTAAACTTCGCTTTACAATCCTTGCCCAGCAACTATGACTACGCGGTAATACTGGATGCGGATAATGTAATGAAGTATGATTTCCTTGAAATCATCAATGGCACACTCTCCCCTTCTATAAAGGCAATTCAAGGGCAACGACAACCCAAAAATCAAAATAATTCTCTAGCTATTTTAGATGGAGTAAGTGAGGCTATTAACAACCATATTTATCGCCAAGGAACAGTGAGCCTTGGTCTTTCATCTTCAATAAGTGGATCTGGAGTAGTTTTTTCATTTGAAACGCTAAAGGAGAAGCTAAGTACAATGAGTTCGATTGGTGGGTTTGATAGGGAGCTTGAACTATTGTTATTAAAAGACGGCATAACTGTAAATTACCACCTAGACGCCATCATTTATGATGAAAAAGTATCCCAGTCAAAAACCTTCCAAAATCAAAGGAAAAGATGGATATCTAGCCAATATTTTTATCTTAAAAAATATTTCAGAGAAGGAATGGTAGCCTTGTTAAAAGGTGATTTTAAATTTTTCAACAGTTCTGTTCTAAGGAATATTCAGCTACCACGACTTATCAATATTGGCTTACTTACAGTACTCACATTCGGATTATTTTTTTTAAAAGATCACCTATTCTTCGGCTACTTAATTTGGATCAGTCTATTTATTATTAATACATTTTCGATTCTCATCTCTATTCCTAAAGATTTTTACAATAAAAAACTTCTACAGGCAATTTTTAGATTGCCTGGTATATTTATTAACATGGTATTGCTCCTCTTTAAACTTCAAGGGGCTAATAAAAAATTCATACACACTCCACATGGAGTTGCTGGGACACAGCAAGACAAGATATCCAAGTAGTAATAATGCCCACTGACAATCCCCTTATCTCACTTATTACAATCAATTACATCTCTATAAAGGATACTATAGAGTTCTTGGAATCTGCTCAAAAAATAACTTACAAAAATGTCGAAATCATTGTTGTCGACAACAACTCTCCTACAGGTAGACCAACTCAGGAGATAAAAAATAGATTTTCCCAAGTTAAATTTATTGACAGTGCCGAAAACTTAGGTTTTGCAGGTGGTAATAATCTAGGACTGAAGGTTGCTAAGGGCGATTATTATTTTCTTCTTAACAACGACACCCTACTATACCCTGATTTTCTCGAGCCTATTGTTACATTCATGGTTTCACACCCTGATGTAGGCATGGCAAGTCCAAAAATTTTGTATCCAGATAAAGAAACCATTCAATTCGGAGGAGCTATTGGAATTAGTCCATTTACAGGAAGAGGAAAGTGTTTGGGTATTTACGAAAAGGATACCGGTCAATATGACAAATGCTACGAAACTGATCTGGGCCACGGTGCCGCATTAATCGTATCCCGCAAGGCAGTAGAGCTTGCAGGACTTATGCCGGAAGTCTACTTTTTATACTACGAAGAACACGACTGGTGTGAAATAGTAAAAAGAAAAGGATTCAAAATGTATTTCATTGGAACATCAAAAGTTATTCATAAAGAATCAGTAACAACAGGACCAGAAAGTCCATTGAAGGTTTACTATATGACTCGGAATCGGTTGATCTTTATGAGGAGAAACTTTAGTGGGTTACCGTTTTACTTTGGCCTTTTATTTTTCACTTTCTTTTCCATTCCCAAAAACACAATCACCTATTTGATGAAGGGGAAAAATGAATTATTGAAATCTTTCTATAGAGGGATATCATGGAATCTGAGTAATTTAAGAGCTAATATCAAGTAACAATGCTCCATATCCCACTTATTAAATCAAGGTTAAAACTACTTAAAGAGAAAAACCCAAATCTATCCAACTTGGAGATTTTCAATATAATCTTAGTAGGCGCCTGGAGGGTACTCCTTGCGAAAATCTATCTAAGAAGCTGCAACCAAATTGGTAAGGTAGTTTCTGTAAACGGAAAGCCTATAATTGGGAACTTGGGAGAAATGTATATCGATGATGAAGTTAGAATTTGGTCGATCATATCACGTGCTCAATTATATACTGGTGAGAATGGTAAGCTTGTAGTTGGCAAAGAGTCAAGTTTAAATGGCGTACATATAGATGCCAGAGAACTTGTAGAAATTGGTGAGCGGGTAAGAATAGCTCCATACACCATTATTATGGATAGTGATTTTCATGACCTGAAAGATCATAACAAGGAGGGGCCATCAAGTCCTATATACATTGAAGATGACGTTTGGATTGCTACCCGAGCGACCATATTAAAGGGGGTTAGGATTGGAAAAGGATCTGTCATAGCCACTGGAGCTATTGTTACCAAAGACGTACCCCCCTATTGTGTAGCCGCTGGTACTCCAGCAAGAGTTGTAAAAAAAATAGAAATGTAAATGTGCGGTATAGCAGGGTTTTCAGACTTCACCAAGAAAAGTAATACATCCATTCTTCAATCGATGACTGACGTCATCAGTTATAGAGGCCCAAATGATCAGGGTATCTATACAAAAGAATTTCCTGAAACGATTGTTGGACTTGGCCACAGAAGACTTTCTATTCTTGACCTCTCCCCTCTGGGTCACCAACCCTATCATTACAATCACATATCATTATCTTTCAATGGAGAGATATATAATTTTAAGGAGATAAGAGAAAAATTAAGAGCAAAGGGCTACTCATTTGAATCCAATTCCGATACAGAGGTAATAATAAAGTCTTATGAAGCAGACGGAATAGCATGCGTTGAAGATTTTATAGGAATGTTCTCTTTTTCACTACTAGATCAAAGGACTCAAAAAATGTATTTGGTTAGGGACAGAGCTGGTGTCAAACCGATGTATTGGTACTGGAAAAATGACACCTTACTTTTCGGATCAGAATTAAAATCCTTTCACTGTCACCCTGCATTCTCCAAAGAAATGGATACTGACAGTCTTGCCCTGTATTTTCAGTACAGCTACATTCCTGCTCCCTATACAATCTTTAAAAACACGCATAAATTATCTCCAGGGCATATCCTAGAACTAGATCTAAAAAATAAGTCGATTAACATCAATCAGTATTGGAATGTAATTGATCATTACAATAAACCCAAATTAACAATCTCCCTAGCTGAAGCTGAAGAAGAACTAGAAGATATTTTAAAGTCAGCTTGTGAGTACAGAATGGTTTCTGATGTACCAGTTGGTGTTTTTCTAAGCGGAGGCTACGATAGCTCAGCAGTTGCTGCCCTTCTGCAATCCAACAGAACTGAAAAACTCAAGACCTTCACAATAGGGTTTGACGAACCAAAGTACAATGAAGCAAATCATGCAAAAAAAGTTGCTGAGTACCTGGGCACTGATCATACTGAGTATTACTGCACCCACAAAGAGGCTTTCGACATTATCCCTACCCTACCCGATATCTACGATGAACCTTTTGGTGACAACTCAATTATCCCAACCACACTTGTAAGCCAGACTGCAGTAAAAAAAGTAAATGTGGCTCTATCCGCAGATGGAGGTGATGAAATTTTTGCAGGGTATCCAAAATTTAAAATGTCATTAGACTATACTTCTAATTTCCCGGCATCCATAAGGAGATTGATAAGTAAAAGTATGAGCTTAATCAATCCTGAGCTTATCCCCTTCACAAGAGGGGCCTTCAACTTTGAAACACGATATAACAAAATGCAGCTGATTCTGGCACAACGAGACCCATTGTACGCCATGAAAATCATTTCTCAATTCAACACCAATAGTGAGTTGAAAAGCAGGCTGAATTTTTCATTTGAAGAACAGAAAACCAACTTTGATATCGGAAATGAATTGAATAACTCTAATGATGCCATCAATAAAATGCTTGCTATTGATTATAAGACATTCCTTGTAGACAATAACCTGACCAAAGTTGATAGAGCAACAATGTCTGTCTCCCTTGAAGGGCGGGAACCTCTGTTGGATCACCGTATAATAGAATTTGCTGCACGACTTCCTTCCCATTATAAACTCCATAATGGCAAGACAAAGCTAATTCTAAAAAACATTGTCCATAAGCATATACCACAGTCAATAATGGATAGACCTAAAATGGGATTCATTGTTCCTATCATGGGTTGGTTCAAAAATGAGTTAAAGGATATGATTATGCATCACCTTGATGAAAACAAACTGAGACATGAGGGATTATTAAATCATAAGGAGGTCGTCCGTCTACGTGACAAGTATCTACGAGGGGATTCTGAGAATATACAAAAAATTTGGCATATGCTGATTTTTCAGATGTGGAAAGAGAGATGGAAGGTTTAAGCACAAACCTTAAATCCAACCCGGAGACAATCAATTTTCGGCATGAAAAATGCCTATTTTAATAAAATTATAAAAAGCTTAACGCTCGTCTTTCCTGTATTTTTTATACTTTTAGACGTCTCATACTTGTTGGCTCCAAGCTAAATTTATTTCTTAACCTAATTATAAGATCAGGATGAAATCTTCAACCCAAAAAGTAGGTAGTTATACCTCTGTCAGGTTGTTATCCTTTACCT
>JAGQYK010000109.1 GCA_020436125.1 Cyclobacteriaceae bacterium
GAACCTTGCACCGTTGCAAAGGGGAGTAAGCACTAGTGCAGATGACAGGAAGCACCGTTGCTGTTGACACCTCGCACCGTTGCAAAATAGCGTGTGGCCCCCATTCAACGGAATGAGGGCATGAAGCGCGTGACTTGCGCCTTACCCGTTCACAATGTCCTTCACCTTGAATGGAAACTCAGAAAACCCTACTTTGTAGTGACTTATTGAGGGCGGCACACATGGGCGTAGGAGGTCATTACTAAATTGCACATGGATACAAAAAAGAATAACTCAATAGATCGCAGGGAATTTATTGAGCTGAGCGCCAAAGGCGGTATTGGTCTGGCTTCCTTGGCGCTGTTGTCTGGTTGCGAAACAGGCAAAACTCCCAAAACGGTGCACGGTGCCTGCTATCACGATTGCCCTGACCGGTGCAGTTGGCATGTCACCACCGTAGATAATGAGGTCACCGCATTCAAAGCCAACGAAGATCCCTATACAGCTGGCAAGTTGTGTGATAAGATGACGGACTTCCCCAATGATGTCACCTTTCACCCTGATCGGATTTTAACACCACTGAAAAGAAGTGGCGCCAAAGGAAGTGGTGAGTTTATCAAAATCAGTTGGAAGCAAGCCATCTCGGAGGTGGCGGACAGGCTTAAAAATATAATTGACGAAAAGGGAGGTGAAGCGGTGCTGCCCTACAGTTTTGGTGGCAATCAGGGACTGGTACAAAGAGGCGCGGTAGCCAATCGGTTTTTCGTACACATCGGTGCCAGTCAATTAGAGCGAACGATATGTGGAGATGCAGCAGTGGCGGGCATTTTGGCTGCCAATGGTCAGACAACAGGCGTGCTGCCCGAAGATATTATTCACAGCAGGTACATCGTATTGTGGGGTACCAATCCTGTTCTTTCCAATCAGCATTTGTGGCCATTGATTCAACAGGCCAAAAGCAATGGTGCCAAGATCATTTCGGTAGATCCATTTCAGTCGGCAACTTCTGAGGAGTCGGACTGGCACATTCAGCCTCGTCCGGGAACAGACACGGCCCTTGCGCTGGGGTTGATGCACGTTATCCTAAATGAAAATATTCAGGATCAGGATTATATCAACAACTATACGGTAGGGATTGAACAGTTGAAAGCACATGTGCAGCAATACGATCCTGTAAGAGTGGCGCAGATCACGGGCTTAGATGAAGAAACCATCATTTCGTTTGCCAAAGAATATGCCCAAAGTACTCCATCCGTAATTCGTGTGCTCATTGGATTGGAGCATCAGGTCAATGGAGCAAGTGCTTTTAGGGCGATAGCCATGTTGCCTGCACTGACTGGGGCATGGCGCCATTTCGGAGGTGGGCTGATGCACATGACCTATGAACTTTTTGGAGAAGCATTAAACTGGGAGAGCATCAACCTCCCGCCTGAGCTGGCCAATCCAACAACCCGATCCATCAATATGATTGAATTGGGAAAGGCGCTGAACAGTAGCGAACTCAATCCGGGCATCCAGGCACTGATTGTTTTTAACTCCAATCCTGCAGCCACTACGCCCAATCAAAATTTAGTGATCAAAGGGCTGGAGCGAGAGGACTTACTCACTGTTGTGTCTGAGCATTTCCTTACCGATACTACGCGCTATGCGGATTATATTTTCCCGGCAACCAGTGTGCTGGAAAATTGGGATGTCTTCAGTTCGTGGGGAACACCCTACATCAACATCAATGAACCGGCTATCGAGCCTTTAGGGGAGTCCAAACCCAATTCAGAATTATTCAGACTATTGGCAAAGGAGATGGGGTTCAAAGAGGATTACCTGTATGAAGCTGACATGGATATTGTAAAAAAGACCCTGGATAGTCAGCATGCTTATATGGAAGGTATTTCTTTTGAATCTTTAAGAAAACACGGAGGACAAAAGTTAAATATTCCTTCCAGGTGGATGCCCCACGCAGAAGGAAATTTCAAAACCAGTTCGGGGAAGTGTCATTTTTACGATCCTGATCTGGAACAACCGCTACCGGCTTATGTTCCTTTCCAATACAGTGAGGAAGAAATGAAGAAGTACCCACTGCATTTGTTATCCATCAAGACCCCTAAAAATTTCCTGAACAGCAGTCACGCCAACGTGGATCATATCCTGAAGAAGGAGGGTAAGTTTTATTTGGAAATCCATCCAAAGGATGCTGACTTACGTCATATTGCTGATGGTGATGAGCTCAAAGTGTATAACCAGCGAGGGCGGGTGTTGATCACAGCACGCATCAGTAATAAAGTAAGGCAGGGAGTAGTTTGTATGCCACAAGGATTCTGGCCTTCACTATTAAAAGGAGGATCTTCCGCCAACGCGCTCACCAGTCATTTGCTCACTGATATGGGCAGGGGAGGTGCGATTCAGGAAACAAAAGTGGAAGTGGAGAAAGTGTAAAATCTGAACTAGCTCTAGCTGTTGATAAACATTTGAATTATTCTAAAACCAAATCACACATGAAACACTATAGCATTGCACTGATCATTCTTCTGCTTTCGTTTGTCACCTTTCAATGTCAGAATAGTTCGGAAAAAACCGATAAAGAACCTCTTCCTACTGAAGTCGTTGCGACAATTGAAAAACGGATTGAAGAAGGAATTACTCCAAGTATTGCTTTGGTTATCATCGACTCCTCAGGTGTTCGGTATTTCAATTTTGGCAAGACCACTCAAAATGGTAAGGACATAGATGAATATACCATCTATGAAATAGGGTCTATCTCTAAAGCTTTTACAGCTTTATTGCTTGCACAACAAGTCCTGGATGGAGATATCAAACTGGAAGACAAGGTCAATGACTTTCTCCCCAATGACATAACAATTCCAGTGATGGGAGATGCCGAAATCACATTCGGCAACCTTACGGATCATACCTCTGGTCTTCCTAGAATGCCTGGCAACTTTGCCCCAGCTAATCCCAACAATCCTTACGCGGACTATACCGTAGAGCAGATGTATGAAGCTATTTCGAAGTATCAACCTGTTCGCACTGTAGGCTCCGAATATGAGTATTCCAATCTTGCTCAAGGTCTGTTGGGTCATCTCCTCGCCATGAACAAGAATACTACCTATGAGGATTTAATGGTTCAGACAATAGCAGATCCATTGCAGATGAATGACACCCGGATTGAATTCACGGAGAGCATGAAAGAAAATTTGGCCTTGGGCCATAGTGACGGCAAGGTGGTTGAGAATTGGGACCTCCCAACACTGGCGGGTGCCGGAGCGATCAGAAGTTCAACTTCTGATATGGCCAAGTTTATTTCTGCTCAACTGGGTTATGTGGATACGCCACTGTTAGCAGCTATGGAGCTAACACATAAGGCGAGACACAATAAAGCCGGTGAAACGTCCGTAGCAATGGCTTGGCATATCAAGAAAGGCGAGAGCGGTGATGTCATCTGGCACAATGGTGGAACAGGAGGGTACAGAACTTTTGCCGGATTTGTAAAAGAAACCGGTAAAGGAGTGGTACTTCTTTCCAATTCATCAGCTGGTGCTGATGATATTGGCTTTCATTTACTTGACCCTGGTTCCAAATTAGCAGACCTTAAATTCAAAAGTGATGCAGTTGAAATACCTGAATCTACGCTTGCACAATATGTGGGTATATACGAGGTGAGCCCTGAATTTAAGATAACGGTAACCAAAGAGGGAAATCAGTTATTTGGGCAAGCAACTGGACAAGAAAGGTTCGGAATTTATCCTGAAAATGATACCACTTTTTTTCTTACTGTTGTTAAAGCAAAGATTGTGTTTCAACTGGAAGATGATACTGTTGAGAGTTTGATCCTTTTTCAAGGCGGACAAGAAATACTGGGCAAGAAGATTGAGTAGTAAACACATTCGAATAAATGATGTCAATTTGTTAATAGTCATTCCAATTATAACCGGGTCAATTTTGATGTTCGTGGGGTTGATAATGCTTCTATTTCCTCCAAAGAAAATTAACTGGTTGTATGGCTACAGAACAGCAAGTTCCATGAAAAGTCAGGAGCGATGGGATTTTGCACAATGCTATGCTGCAAAAGAGATCATCAAGGTCGGTGGATTTATATTATTGACCGCTTCTATTGGGTTGGTTTACCAGCCCAATGAAAGTGTCTCAACCATCATCGTGTCTGTTATTGTCATTACTGCTATTATAACTTTAATGGTTCGCGTGGAAAACGCCATTAAGAAGCATTTTAGTTAGCATTAATCCCCAAACTGCTTAACCCGTTTCAAACCCATCAACCAGGCCAATGTTGTTGTCTTTCACCAACCTGTAAAATCTGAAAACAACATGACCGTATTCGCACAAAGAAATAGATAAGTGAACATGAACCCAAATAGCATCTGCCCAATAAGGTCAATTTGAAGCCATTGCGCATGGCACATTTGTTGGAAAGAGTCTTTACATTGTTGTAGGCTGTAAACCTTAAAAACGGTAACCGTAAAATTTTTAACAGTAATTTCGCCTAACAACACCTCAAACAATGTAAAATATCCAAATGAAAAAATCCCTGGTTATCCTCTTCCTATATGTATCAATTGTTACGGCCTATGCACAAAGTGATGCACCAGCGATGGACAACAACACCCAAATTGAAAAATGGCTAAAGGACAATAAAGTACCAACGCTCGGACTTGGAATAATCGAAGGCGGGAAACTCACACAGGTAAAAGTTTTTGGTGACATCTCAGAAGGCGTTTCAGCCCCTTATAATACCATTTTCAATGTAGCTTCTTTAACAAAGCCCGTCACCGCCATGGTAGCGCTGAAGTTGGTCAGTTCGGGCAAGTGGAACCTGGACGAACCGCTTTATAAATATTGGATTGACCCCGACATCGCCAACGACCCACGAAATAAAATGTTGACCACGAGGCTTATCTTAAGTCACCAAACAGGTTTCCCTAACTGGAGAAGGATGAATGAAGATAAAAAGCTCAGCTTCCAATTTGACCCGGGGACTAAGTACCAATATTCAGGAGAGGGGCTTGAATACTTAAGGAAAGCATTGGAAAACAAATTCAAAAAATCATTGCAACAATTGGCTGATGAACTCATTTTTCAACCCCTAAAAATGAATGACACCCGGTATGTTTGGAACGATCAAATAGACACCAAAAGGCTGGCATTAAACTTTGACAAAAATGGAGAAACATATGAAACGGTAAAGAGCAAAACTCCAAATGCAGCCGATGATCTATTGACAACCATTGAAGACTATGGAACTTTTCTGGTAAGTGTGATGCATAGTGAAGGGCTTACAAAAGAAGTGTTTAAGGAAATGACTTCCCATCAGGTGGAGAGTACCAAGGGAAAGCATTTTGGTTTAGGATTTGAAATTTATGATTTCGGTGGCGGAGAATATGCCTTATCTCACGGAGGTTCTGACAAGGGTGTTCAAACGATTGTATTTATTCTACCTAAGACAGAGCAAGGGCTATTGATTTTCACCAACTCAGATACAGGCGTAAGTGTATATGAGAAGTTATTGGAGCACTATCTAGGTGAGTATGGAACGAGAATATTTGACATCGAAACGAAATAGGCCTATCGTAGCGAAGCGCACACAGCCATAATGCGCCCCTAAAGGAAAATGAGCACGTTACTAAAGGGAACCTCGCACCGTTGCAAAGGGGAATGAGCACCAGTGCAGATGACACCTTGACCGGACCAAAAGTGCAACTGCTTCACCTTGAAAGCAAACACAAAAAAACCTATTTTGGCAACGGCTTGTGTACATATACTAGTAACGACCTTAAGCGGTAGCGTTAACTATTTCACTTTAAATGGATGGACTTAAATCATATTTCAACGCCATTTCAGTATTAACTGAGAATACTTGGGCGGAAATTATGCCGTTTTTCAAGGAAGAACTGCTTTCAAAGAATGAGTACTTCATTAGAGAAAATGAAACTGCTCACGAAATCGCATTTTTGCAGTCAGGAGTTGTAAGGGCATTTTTTGTAAATGACGATGGGAAAGAATACAATAAGCAGTTTTTTGTTGCACCGAGTATTATTGGCGCATATTCATCATTATTGACAGGTCAACCTAACCTTATTGCACAGCAGGCATTGACTGATTGTGTTATTTATTCTTGCAACTACAAAACCTTAACTGACCGTTTTGATAAACACCATGACCTTGAACGATTGGCAAGAAAGATTGCAGAATACTATTTTCTCCAAAAGGAAAAAAAGGAGATAGAGATAATATTATTAAATGCTATGCAGCGATACATCATTTTCCAAAAGGAGTTTCCAACTTTGGAACAACTCATTGCTCAGTTTCATATCGCATCCTATTTAGGTGTTTCGGCCACACAATTAAGTAGAATACGACATCAGCTCGCTAGTTCAAAACAATAACCCCCAGTATTTCTTTACATATGTAAATGCACATCCGTTGTTGAAGCCGTTGATTTGCTTTTCAATCAAAATCGGGTTTGCAATGAAAAGTAAAGAACTCATTTTTTTTAAAGTCCTGTTTGTCATTTCAGCCTTGTGGAATTTAATAGGTGCAAGTTTTGGTTATTTCAACACAGCGCTCACCTTCAATGGCTTTTTCAATAGGGAGTTAGTCGACCCGCTTTATTATGCCATATATCAAGGGGCATGGGGCACAACTCTTGTCTATTTTATTGGCTATTCCATAGTAGCGTATAATCCATTGAAACATACAGGAATTGTAATTGTGGGTGGAATTGGTAAAGTTGGTTTTGCTGTTTCGTTGCTAAAGTTTTACCTGGCCGGGCTTGCCGGACCTGTTGTATTTATCGTTATCGTTGGTGATTTTATCTTTTCACTCTTTTTCATGTATTACTTCCTAAGGTTGTATCAAACAAAAGAAAGTATAATCTAATTCAATGAAAATCGTGAAAGTGAGGACTTTGCTTATAAGTATATTTGGTTTCATACCAATAGCAGCTTATCCTCAAAACTCATGGGAAATTGACAGGGATAAGGAGGGGATCATTGTTTACACGAGAGTAGAAGAAGATTCTGATTTCAAATCGTTTAAAGCTGTAATGATCGTTCATTCATCAGCGGATAAAATAGTCGAGATACTTAAAAATGCAGATGATTATACCAAGTGGTATGGCTATACAAAAGCATCAAAAATGCTGAGACAAGAGCATGATGTGCAATACAATTACGTGGAAACTATATTTCCATGGCCATATACAAATAGAGATATGGTTTACCGTATGGCTATAAATAAATCTATGGATGGAGCTGTAAAAATAGTGCTGGAAGGACTCCCGGATTATATACCAGAGAAGAAAGGAATAGTGAGAATGAGAAAAGCAGGAGGATCTATTTTATTGAAGCCTATAGGCGAAAAAATAGAGGTGACCTATGAATTTCATTCTGAACCTGGAGATCATATTCCGTCATGGCTGGCCAACAAGTCAATAGCTGAATTGCCCTTCCGAACATTCCTTGGATTAAGAAAAATGCTCAGAGAATAAAATATCTCACTTAAATGGCATGAATATTAGCCTTAGCCTTAGCCTTGACATGAGATGACTCGTATATCATCCTAATCATCAGGATGGATGCCAATGTTGTTGTCCTACACAACAAGGACAGCTCCCTTATATCGGTTAGTCTTTAAAGAAAAAGATCAATTTGAGGGTTACAAATAGTTCTTTTCTATTTATCTTTGTTGCTAAGATACTTATCAATCAAGGTATAATGAGCAACGACAAGATCATAAAATTAAGAAGGCTTAGTCAGCAGTATGCCTATACTTCTATACAAATGCACGAAACTATCGCAAGAAAGGCGGGCTTTTCAGGTACGGACCACAAGTACCTGGGTTTCTTTCTTCAAAAGGGGACGTTAACGGCAGGCGAACTGGCAGAGTTAACAGGCCTCACTACAGGCGCTGTTACGGGCTTGATCGATCGATTTGAAAATAGGAATTTGGTAAAAAGAACATTTGACAAAACTGATAGGCGCAAGGTAGCTATTGAACCCAATAGCAAAAAAATAATTGCCTTGTTAGAACCGTTGTATAAAGAATTTCAGAACGAGTCAGAAAAGTTGATTGCTTCCTTTTCGGGCAAGGAAAGAGACATTATTGAATCTTACTTTGTAAAAGCCCTGGCGTTAGCCAATGCAACCAATAACAAATTCAAATAATATTTAACAATGGCGGAAAACAAATTAGATCATCCATGGAGTAAAACAGTTCATACCCCTTTTGCGCAGGCCTATTTTCACGGCACCAAGGCCAACTTTGAGTTGGGCGATTTAATCAGGGTAGGGTACACCTCCAACTTTGGCAAACAGAATAAAGCAAAGTATATTTTTCTTACAGCCACTTTAGATCCGGCAATTTGGGGTGCGGAACTTGCGCTCGGAGAAGGCCGCGAAAGGATTTATATTGTGGAACCAACTGGACCGATTGAAGACGATCCTGATTTGACAGATAGAAAATTCCCTGGTAATCCTACAAAATCCTATCGTTCCACGGAACCGTTTAGAGTAGTGGGTGAAGTAACAGTGTGGCAAGGACACCCCAGAGAGCAAATCAAAGCGATGAAAGAGGCATTAGAAAGCCTTAAACAACAAGGCATTAATTCACTTAATGATTAATTAGGCGAGCAATGTTGATGGTCTTCATCAACAAACCATTTAAAAACACTTATCCCCGGGTGGTTGGCGTAACGATAGATCGAGCACGTAACAGAGCTTAACAAAAGGTGACACCAATAAGACCAGTAATCAGCTAATGGATGTAAGATCCTTTCGTTATGATGTATTGACAGTTTCAGTCAGTAGAATTGATAACAATTTTCACCCTAAGAGAAGAAAACATCCATCTACCGCAACCATTTGACATTAGATTCGTCTCACATAAGATAAAAAATTGTGAATGAAGTTTTCTATCCATAGCATCATCGGTTCCTTATTTGTTTTGACCTCGCTTTTTGTATCCTGTTCAGAGGATGAGGTGATTAACCCGATCAATGATAGATACATAGCCATTCCTGATGCACATTTTGAAACCCTGTTAATTGACTTGGGAATTGATTCAGATGGCATTGTCAATCAACGTATCTTAAAATCAGATGCGGAAGGAGTGACCCGTCTGGACTTAAATTACTTTAAGCACTTTGGTGAAATTGCTGACTTGACGGGCATCGAAGGGTTTGTCAACATCACTTTTTTGT
>JAGQYK010000010.1:0-41561 GCA_020436125.1 Cyclobacteriaceae bacterium
AAGAAACCAGATTGTTGGGGCTATTTTTATGTTCAATTTTGTTTTTATCGAAATTCTCAGCCTCTTTACCAATAAAATTGGCCACCTCACTGCTGAGTTCAATTACATCCATCTCCATTTGGGCCAAATCAATCATTTCTTGGTGGTTTTTCTTTTAACTAAGGTAAACAATACAATTAACACTGAAACCCAAGCTGCGGTTCGGGGAATGAATTCTCCATTCAAATTATAGTCATTGGTTTCATTGGAAGAAGATGAATAAAGTTGAGTCATCTGATCCCTTGTGATCAGATCATCAGCAATGGTATAGGAATAGATGAGGGGGCCAATCACAGTGAAAAGGAATAACACAACGAATATCCAGTTTACCTTCTTTTCAGTAAGCACTGCCTGATAAAGGAAGGTGTTGGTTATAAGTACCCAAAATGAGGCTCCTAAATAGCCAGTTGCAGGATTCCAGGCTGTCCATTCTGGTTTTAAAAAGAATAAATCGGCTAGAAAAGTAACTGGAAGGGGAGACCATTTTAGCAGGATATATTCAATCGTTAACCAAAAAATGGAAAGTGTAATGATACTGACTCCGGGACCAAGGCTTTTTCTGACGAAGGTGTAGCCTAAAAAGGAAAGTGTAAACAGAATGGTATGTGCTAAAATGGAGGCCAATAGATCGAATGAAAAAAGACTCCCAGCAAAAAAAGAAATAGATAAACCAAGCAGCACCAGCTCCAAGGAGCTCCACATCGATTTTTCCTTTCGGTTGTTTGCCGCAATGGCAATAAAAGGAGCAAAGCCGACAAAAGCCAATAATGGAAATGAAGGCATCATCCAAGCAAGGCTGAATAAAATGGTGCCCCCCACGAAAAGAGAAGGAGTTCCGATGCTATTCTTTTTTGCCATCGATTACAATAACAATTTCTCCCTTTACTTTATGTTCACTAAAGTGAGCCGCTACCGCTTTGATTGTTCCAGTAATGGTTTCCTCATGTATTTTGGTAAGCTCTCTTGATACTGAAATTTTTCTTTCTTCATCGAAAATTTCCAGCATTTGGATCAATGTCTTTTCGAGTCGATGAGGAGACTCATACACAATTACAGTGCGCTCTTCTTCTGATAGCTTTTTCAGAAGGGTTTGTTTTCCTTTTTTATGAGGTAAGAATCCTTCAAACACAAAACGATCCGTAGGGAAACCAGACTTTACGAGAGCCGGCACGAAGGCAGTGGCTCCAGGCAGGCATTCCAGTTTGATACCCTCTTGAAGGCAGGCTCTTGTTAATAAAAAACCTGGATCAGAAATACCTGGGGTACCAGCATCACTCACCAGTGCCATGGTTTCACCCAATTTCATTTTTTCAATCAGTCCTGTTAATTTTTTATGCTCATTGAAAATATGAAAACTGATTAATGGCTTCTGTATGTTGTAGTGCTTAAGCAGAATGCCTGATTTGCGAGTATCTTCAGCCAGGATGGTATCAACTTGTTTTAATATTTCTAGCGACCTTAATGTGATATCACCGAGATTGCCTATCGGAGTAGGGACGAGGTACAGGGAAGTTTTGTCCGAACTCACTTTGTTAGATTATCGATGGCTTCAGCCAATTGGCGATCTTTCTCTGTTACAATGTTACCGGCATCGTGGGTGTTGAGTTCGATGGTGACCTTGTTGTAAATATTTGACCAATTGGGGTGGTGATTCATTTTCTCCGCTAGTATGGCCACTCTGGTCATAAAGGCAAATGCTTCACTAAAATCTTTAAATTGGAATGTTCGCTTAAGCTTATGGTTTTCTTCTATCCACATGGCATGTCGGATTGGTTGATATAAAGTTACTACTAAAAGAAGTAATCTGTAGGTAGTCTAGAGTGCAATAATACCATCTATGTCAGATGCATTTTGGTAGATATCAATCACCGCATCCGTAGAGGGCATCATTGTTTGAACTGTAAAGCTGGTGTAGTTACCATTTTTTGAGCCCCTTTCACTGGGTGTGTGCATGGGAAACATCTTTCTTACTTCCTCTTCCTTGCCTTTAGGGACAATAAATTTGAAAGTGTATAAAGAGGGCCAAGCATAGTGGTTGTCTAATTTTTCCCTGAAGGAATCGAGCCATTTTTGGTCTATCATAAAATAAAAAAGACTCCATCCGGGCTACGAATGGAGTCTCCATAAGTATTCTTAGTTAATAAAACAGGTAACGTTTGTCTTCAATATTTGCGCCTTTCTTAAGGGCTTCTGCAATGTTTAGTCCTGTCTGGCTATTAAGCGTTTGTAGTTTTTGATTTTTAAACATGGAGTAATCTCCGAGCTCAGGTGCAATTGTTTTATTAGTATTCTCAATGATGAGCACTCCATTTTGACCGATAATTGGCTCAGAGCGTTTTCCAGATTCCAATGCAAATGCTTTTCCTACAGCAATAGGATCAATACCAACACCAGGAAGTGAGTTTGAATTCAATTTAAGGTCGCTTGAAGAATTAACAGATGCATCTTCACCATAGGCACCAGCTATTTCATCAATGGTACCCGAAAGGCCTTTAAGTTTTTCTGCTATTTTTTGACCTTTTAACTTATTCTTTACCAATGGGGTAATCTCCTCTTTTACATCCTCAAACGGCCTGTATCCTTCTTCAGTTTCTTTGGTCATAACTGCCACAACATAACTGGACTGTACATCGAATACATCTGAAACTTTGCCCTCGCTTGCATCGCGGAAAAGCCAAAGCACCACCTGACGAGCATCATTCAAAGTATTTACCCTGCTCGAATTGGTGCCTACATCCTCTGCATTGTAAACAGTCAACTTTTCTTCCGCAGCTTTTTCCTTGAACTCATTCAATCCGGAAACGCTGCTCGCAAAAAGATCAGCCTTTCTATATGCTTCATTTTGAGTTTCATCGCTAGGCGTAATGTCACGCTCTATGGTGGCTATTGTATATGAGGTATTGTCCTTTACACTCGTTACATCAATGATATGGTAACCGAATTCTGTTTCAACTACATTATTTAATAAGCCTGTTGTTCTCGCATTAAATACTGCATTTTCAAATGGCTTTACCATTTGACCAGAAGTGAAATACCCAAGATCACCGCCTCTTGATGAGGTACCATCAGTACCAAATTCAGATGCTTTTTGAGCAAAGTTGGCGCCTGCTTTTAAGTCGTTCAATATTCCCTGCGCTTTTTCACGGGCTGCACGTTTTGCTGCTGGCGTTTCATCATCCCAGCGGATAAGGATATGACTAGCGCGTGCGTTATAGACTGTGTCTTTGTTTTTGGAAACTAGCTTTGCTACTTTATAGCGACCGCCATCCAAAAGTGGACCAACCACAGTTCCGTTAGTCATGGAACTGATTTGATCGCTAAGAAAGTTGGGTAACTTATCGGGAGTATAGATAGCGTATGATTCTGCATTATCAGAATTGATAGCAGCAAATACAGAATCTTCCTCAGCAGTTTTGAAGTCTGCTGCTATTTTGGTTAACTCATCACGAATTTCCGCAGAGTCTGTAGCTGATGGAGTAAGAGGGAATGAGACATAGCTAAGACTACGTGCTTTCTCCGCTTTGTATTTCTCTTTGTTCTTATTGTAGTAGTCTTTCAATTCAGCATCTGAAGCAGTAACCAATGAGTCGCTCATGGTATAGAAAGGAACGTATACATACTTTACCTCACTTACGTCATTTTGTAAATGATACTCTCTTTCAGACTCAGCCTGGGTAACGTAGTTGGTCTTTACAATGAGGTTTTCAAATTTTACACGCTCTCTTGCAGGCACAAGATCAGCTCTGAAAATATTCCAGCGTACCCTTGGTTCGGAATTAACAGGCTGGTTATCCAATGACTGTAGATAAGATATAAGACTATTTCTATCAAAATTTCCAGCTGAATCCGTGAAGGATAGTTTAATGTTTTCATCCACGTTTTTACCCTGAATGATATCCCACTCTTCATCACCAGTTACTTTCACGCCTACATTTTCGTATTGAGGCGTAATAGCGTAGCGAGAGATGAGGAGATCCCAGGCCTGTTGGCGCAAAGTTGGACGCTCAAGCTCTCCCGGCTGGCGGCCAAAATTTAGGATGTAATTGTTTTCTCGTGATTGGACAGCCGCCTGAAACTCTTCCAAAGAGATTGATTTTCCGCCTATCTCACCTACTATATTATCGTTTCCTGCGAATACAGATGTAGGTCCATTCCCAAATAAGTCATTAAGAACAAATGCAGCGATTGCTACAGTAATAAATCCCACGACCACCTTGGTCATTTTGTTCCTCAAAGTTCCGATCAGCGCCATACCGCGTGTTTGATTAGAGTTAGCCTAAGTTAATTTTTAAAGAGCCGCAAATTTAAGGTCTATTATCAATTCGACAAAGGGGTAAATCACTAATTAAGGAATTAATTTTGCTGATTATCAGGCAATTAAATGACCCTATTTGGGCGAATAGATTAGTCCTGCGTGTCCTTCTTTTCTACAATCAGCTTTACGATGTCAATACGATTGTCTTCAGTAGACTGAATGATGAAAACATAGGGAGGAATGTTGACCGCATCTCCTTCTTCCGGGAAATCTTCTGTAAAAGAAAGAATCATGCCACCTAGGGTCTCATAGTCACCTTCTGGAAGTTTCCAATCATAGGTATCGTTGAGGTAGTCAATTTCATGCCTTGCGCTTAAAAGGAAGGTTTTTTCGTCCAATTGTTGCTCAATGAGATCATCTTCATCATGCTCATCTTCAATCTCTCCAAAGATTTCTTCTATAATGTCCTCCATACTCACAATACCGGAAGTTCCCCCAAATTCATCGACAACAACAGCAAGACTCTTTCTGTCCTTAATGAATTGAATCATCAACTCATTCACCATCATTGCTTCTGGCACAATGTTGATAGACGTGAGGATTTCGTTGATTGTTTTGGGTTTGGTGAATAAGGCTGAGGAATGACAATAGCCAATTACATCATCAATAGTATCCTTATAAATGATGATTTTGGAGTGCCCGCTTTCAATAAATGCTTCTTTTAACTTGTCCAATCCTTCGTCTGATGCAATTCCAATAATCTCGGTACGTGGAATCATGCACTCTCTTACCTTAACTGTTTTAAATTCCAGCGCATTGTGAAATATCTTTTTATCCAGTTCAATTTCCTCATTCTCATGCTTTACGTTTTGCATGTTGGTGAGGTAATGGTTCATATCTGTAAGACCAAAAGCTGGCTTCTCTTCTGAATATTCAAGCCTAAGCACGTGTACAATAACAAGCTTGGACAGGTAAACAATGGTAAAAGTAATGGGCGATAGAATGTAAAACATGATGCGGAAGGGGATAGCCAAAGCGGCTAGCATCAGGTTGGGGTTGATCAAGAACAGACTCTTAGGTAGAAATTCAGCTGTAAAGAGAATGATTAAGGTAGAGATTATCGTTTGAATTAAGAGCACGTAGAGGTCGCCCTTGAACGCTTCAGGTAAGGCGGATACGAGCCAGGGCTCAATCATTTGTGTGATGAGTATCCCAAAAAGGACTAAAGCGAGTGTGTTTCCGATCAGAGTTGTACCAATAAACCAGGAGGGTTTTTTTACAAACTGAGACATAATTCGTCCCCACAGAACACCCTGTTTTCCTTGTAATTCTATCTGCAGTTTGTTGGCCGAAAAGAATGCAATTTCAATTCCTGAAAAGAAAAAAGAGAAGATGAGTGAAATGAGAATAGGAGTGAATAACGTGGTATTCATCTATGCTGATCGTTTTCTAATAGAATAGACAAAAAATAGGATCATCGAAATCATAATTGCCCAATAGGCATGGCCAAGCCCTACAGCCATTACCTCGTATGCACCTACTACTATAAATACTACCGCAAGGGATAGCAAAAGTATATCAACCAGTTTCATGGATTCACAAAGATAAGCATAATGAATGATTGGTAAGGATCACTCAATAACCTCAAATTCTCCTTCAGGGTTTTTAATAGTGTAGTCGGAGAGGTCCTGAGCCGCTTCTAAACCGGTGCCATAGATCACCTCATTTTCGAGCTTTATGGTCACAAATTTTTCAGTAAAAATGCGTTTTGTGTCTTGTTTCCAGAAGAGTTCCTCGGTATTCAGTTGTTCTTTTTTCTGGATATTAATGATTTCTACTTTGCCCCGGCCTCGCCATTTATCTTCTTCGCTGAAGTAGTAGGCGCTGTTGGCACGCAGCGTGGAGGTGATTGTGCCTGTCTCATCAAAGAACTCGAGGTATATCCCTTCTGGAAATTCCTTGTCACCGTTTTCATATTCAAAGACCTTTTGAGCAATCATTTTTACTTTAATCAGGTCTTTTTCTGCATAGAACATTTCCACATTTTCCGCCTCGCTGAGTGGACCATGGTATTCAACAGGCTGAGAGGTTTCAGACGGAGTGCATGAAAAAAGGGTTAGGCAAAGTATGGCTGCGCTAACGGGTTGAATTACTTTTTTAAGCACTAGTGTTGTCATTGTCTGAAAACAAAAAGGCTGGCTAAAAGCCAGCCTTTTGGGGTAGTATAATTATTTGATTTAGTCTCTAGTGTCAATGGTTACCGTTTCACCGATCCAGCAGCTCACTCTCATGGTGTCTCCTACTTTCCAGTTGAAAAGGAATATCTCTTCTTTTGAAGGGAACTGAGATTTTGCCTGGCTCATTTTCTGGCCTGCCCCAGCTCTTGCATACATGTTATAGGCTGCGATGTATACCAATCTGTCTTCCGCCATATTGGCTCCCTTTTTACAATCGTTGAAGCTGCTGTAGTATAGGTCACCAATTTTCTCATACCCTTCTTTGTTACCTGCTTCGGCAGCTTTACGATAGTAATCACGAGCCGCACTCTTGCTGTTTTTCTTAGCCTGAATGCCACCAAGGTAAATCAACATATCAGCCTTATCTTCAGGAGTAGTAGCCAGCTCCAAAGCTTCTTTCAACAATGCTTCTGCCTTGTCCAGGTTGTCATTACCCATATGCTTTAAGCCCATATTCTTAGCCAACCCGAAATCTGGTTCAGTTTTGTTGATAAGCTCACCAGCCTCTAGCCACAATGGATCATCAGTACATTTGCCCTGAAGCATAAATCCAAAGATTTTCTTAGCCATGGCAATATCAGTAGGCGTTTTTCTAAACTTTGGCTCAAGATTGTTCTTCACAAAATCACAATCTACTTTCACCATTCCTATCAATAAGTCATCAATCACACCAACGTATTCTTTCACTTTAGCCACATCCTTAGTCTTACCAGCAGCCTCATCTTCTTTGATTTTAGCATTGGCTATAGATATAATTTTATCGTAACGCTCAAGTATTTGCTCGTCAGAAAGATTCTTATGTAATACGTGGTTAGCTTGAACAGCTGTCATGTAAGCAACCAAGTTACCATCAGACATCTTAGTGCCACTGATTTCAGCTACACGATCAAACAAAGCAAGCAACTCTACAGATTTGTCTTTGTTCATCACATTGTACTTATAGGCATAAAATGCTTTTCTGTTGAGCACATTCACCTCATCACCGCAATTTTTAATGCGCATGTCGTACATCATCAACATAGAGTCAACCAATTGCTGCTTTCTAGCTGGATCTTTCTCCTTTTCAGCAAGATTATCGTAGATGTCAGCACCATCGATATATAATTTAACATGCCAGTCTGGAGCATTTTTTAGCATCCAATTAAATGGCTTTGCCGCTGCTTGGTATTGACCTTGTTTCATGGCATCACCATATAGAGCTACCTTTTCTTCGGCCGTACTTTTGTCTTCAGGCCATTTAAACTCACGACATTGAGCTATTGAATCGAAGTTCAATGCAACAAGCATTATCATTAAAGCACCAGTTACTATTGTTTTCATTGTTTTCATTTCTAGTCAAATCTTCTTTTTATAAACCACTGGTCGTTGAAAGTAACGCCAAAATATAACTTAAAGTAATTTTCTTCAATAGTGTTCGTCTGTAAATCACCCCTTTTGCCCACTTTTATCGCCAAATCCAAACTTGAAATCCGGCTTACAGGTAGAGTTAAACCAAAATTAATGCCAAAATCTTTTAAGGCACTGCCATTGATCAAATAAGGGGCCTCGCTGAGGCTAATGCCTGTTTGGTAGGTCATTCGCTTTAGATAGTTAGTTAGGGAGCCGGCATCTGGGGTTATTTTTCCTCCAAAAGCAAATTGCCAGCCGGATTTACCTCCTGCCGCGGATCCTCCAAAATCCTTGAAATTGCTGTAATCAACATAGGTGAAATCAGCTCCTACCAGCCATTGCAATTCTTTGCCAAACGAAATACCCGCACCCATTGACTGTGGAATAGTAGTAGTGCCAGGGATGTTGTTTGAAATGGTTACTGAATCAATAATGCCAGAGGCATTTCTGCGCTCCAGACGTTCATAAAATTTTGTGTTGATATCTGCCTTGAAGTCATAAACTAGCCCCACATTAATCCGAAAGTCTTTTCTCCCTATGGAGTCTTTATGAAAAGAAACTCCTCCAGAAAAACCAATTCCTTTATAAGATTGTCTATCGTAAATATTGGTTGCATACTGTACCAATTGATCAGTTTCTGAAAGGGTTGATGCAAACTGATTGACTATTGCGCTAAAGTAATAAGTACCCTTAAAGCCAATAGATATATTAGGATGAAGCCTGACACCATTGGACCAGTACAATTGATTGATGCCACCGCTGCCACTTTCAACCACATTTACGGTCTCTGTGCTGTTAGCAATATTACTTTGGTAGTTGAGCCTATAATTTACAGATGAATAGGGCATTAGTCCAACACCCATTCCCCATTTGTTCCTTTTAATTGGAAAGCCCATCGCCAAATAATTAAGATTACCACTGCCTGATTTTTCAGAGGTATTGGCTCCCTTTGCTGTTCTTTGTTCTCCAACAAATCCTGCTTCAAAAACAGTGATGGTATTAAATACCAATAAGGCAGGGTTTAGGTTATTCAAGTGCCAGTACTCGGGGTTACTTATACCTACTCCTGCCATTCCTTGATTATGGGTGAGTCCATTGCCAAAAGTTTCACCTAATCCAAATGATGAAAATGGTGTTTTGGCAGCCTGACCAATTGATTCCAATGGACTGAATGCAATCAGCAGAATTATTGAGGCGTACTTATAAATTGACATTATGAAGCAAAATCCTGTTCAATCCGCTCAAGACGAGATTGGGGGCTACAAATATGGGGCGTTTCAACTTGTTTTCAAAAAGAGGAGCATCGCCTCCGCACAAAATCACTCCCATTGTGGGGTATTTTTTTTGATATCTATCAATTATTCCTTCTAACTCGGCCAGCACTCCATTTACAACGCCACTCTGCATACATGATTCGGTGCTATCTCCTATCAAGGGAGAATTTTCAACGAACTTAACTAACGGAAGTCGGGCTGTAAAAGTATGCATGGCTTCGAATCTCATTTTTACCCCAGGAGATATTGCGCCTCCATAATAGTTGGCATGATCGTCTACAAATTCATAGTTAATGCAAGTGCCTAAATCAATAACCAGGCAATGCTTGTTGGGCATTACGTCAAGTGTGCCACAGGCAGCAGCAATTCGGTCTAAACCTAATGTTTCTGGAGTACTGTATTTTATTGTAATAGGGAAGGGAGTAGATTGATTCATAAGAATCTTTTTCCCGCTACTGTTTATTATATCCAATAAGTTGTCTGTTGATCGGGCAACAGAACTGATAATCACATTGTCAAAAATATTCTTACCAACCCATTCAGTAAAAATGTCTCTACTCTCAAATGAAAATTGCTGAATCAGATTTGTCTGCTCAAAGACACCTGCTTTAATTCTGGTATTACCATAATCAACCGCCAGATTCATAAAGAGTTTTTGCAAATGATTACCTTAGCTAAGTACAACATGCACAAAAGTATGAAAATCAAGTGCATGATGATTGTATAGCGACACAAAGAATAATATTGTAAAAATGAATTCTAAGGGAAAGAGCGCCAAGTATAGGGCGATAGGGTTGATGTCGGGTACCTCTCTGGATGGACTTGATGTAGTGTGCTGTGAGTTTACGCTTAGGAATAAAAAATGGGACTTTAAGCTAATAGCAAGTGAAACGGTGAAGTACTCGCCCAAATGGCACGCCCAACTTTCAGGTGCACAAAACTTTGGAGGAGAAGCTTTTCAGTTATTAGATATTAACTTTGGGTTTTTCATAGGTGAAGCTTGTAATAAGTTTATCGCTAAAAATAAACTAGAAGGGATCCAATTTATTGCTTCTCATGGGCACACCATTTTTCATCAACCAAAAAGAAAATTTACTTTTCAATTGGGTAATGGGAATGCCATTCATCAGGTAACGGGTCTTCCTGTTGTCAATGATTTCCGATCTCTGGATGTATTGAAAGGGGGTGAGGGGGCGCCTTTGGTTCCTATAGGAGATCATTTGCTTTTTTCTCAGTTTGATATTTGTCTGAACTTGGGAGGAATTGCCAATCTTTCAAGAGTGGAGAAGGGAAAAAGAATTGCTTTTGATATTTGTTTTGCCAACATGGGATTGAATCACCTGGCTGAAAAAATGGACAAGGCTTATGATAAAGGTGGTGAAGGAGCAGCCAAAGGAAAGGTGAATGTAAAGATGTTACATCAGCTAGGAAAACAATATTTGAAGTGGAAGAACCTGAGACCTTCCCTGGGGCGAGAGGGGTTTGAGCAATTCATACAACCCATCCTTGACAATGATTCTATTCCATTGCATGATAGACTTCGTACAATAGTGGAGTCAATAAGTTGTGAGATATTGTATAGTCTTCCTTCAAAATCAACTATTAGGCTGTTGGCTACTGGAGGAGGTGCCTTGAATTCATTTTTGATGAAGTGCATTCAGGAGAAATTGGGAAATAAGGTGAGTATAATTGTTCCGGATATAGCAACTATAAATTATAAAGAGGCCATTGTTTTTGCATTCCTTGGTGTTCTGCGTATTCGAAATGAAGTAAACGTATTGAAAAGTGTAACGGGTGCGCCTACAGATTCCAGCGCGGGTGTTATGATTGGATTTTAGCGGTGCATTGAGAATTACTTTTAAATTTGCCGCAATTTGAAATTGTATTATGAAAGAGCTGCTAGAGAAATTTGAGAATAAAAGACCTGAAATTGTTTTTGAGTGGAAAGATTCAGAAACGGATGCAGAGGGTTGGGTAGTGATTAATTCATTGCGTGGAGGAGCTGCAGGTGGGGGAACTCGCATGCGGTTGGGGTTGGATAAAAGAGAAGTAGAATCATTGGCTAAGACAATGGAGGTGAAGTTCACCGTTTCAGGTCCGCCAATTGGAGGCGCTAAATCGGGAATAAATTTTGATCCTAATGATCCACGTAAGGCTGAAGTTTTGCACAGGTGGTATGCCGCGGTTATGCCATTGCTTAAATACTATTATGGAACTGGGGGGGATTTAAATGTAGATGAGATTCACGAAGTAATTCCTATTACTGAAGACGTAGGGATTTGGCACCCCCAGGAAGGGGTTTTTACAGGGCATTATAAGCCTTCGGAGCCTCAAAAAGTAAATCGTATTGGTCAGCTTCGTCAGGGAGTAGTCAAAATTATTGAAGACGAACGATTTACTCCTTCATTGGCAAAAAAATATACCATTGCTGATATGTGTACTGGGTATGGTGTGGCTCAGGCTGTTCGTCATTACTATGAGTTGTGGCATAATGGGTTTAAAGGAAAGCGCGTGGTGTTGCAAGGGTGGGGCAATGTAGGCGCAGCGGCAGGGTTTTATCTTTCGCAGTTGGGAATGAAAGTGGTGGGAATAATAAGTAGAGAGGGTGGCTTAATTAATCAGGCTGGGTTTAGTCAGAAAGAAATCGAACAACTTGTACTTGATCGTCAGGGGAATAAATTGGTGTCACAGGATTTGTTGCCATTTGAGATTGCAAATGAAAAAATTTGGGATCTGGAGTTTGAGGTATTTATTCCAGCTGCAGCTTCACGTTTGGTTAACAAAGATCAGGTAGATAGAATGATTGCCTCAAAGTTGGAGGTATTTTCTTGTGGGGCTAACGTACCATTTGCTGATCCGGAAATATTCTTTGGTGCCACTGGTCTTTATGCTGATGAGAATTTCTCTGTTCTTCCGGATTTTATTGCTAATTGCGGAATGGCTCGAGTGTTTGCTTATTTCATGGAGAACGAAGTGAACATGAAGGACGAAGATATTTTTAATGATATTTCAGATACGATTAAGCGAGCACTTGAGAAAACCAAGAAGGTTAATCCAAGGACGACCGGAATAGCTCAATCCTCATTTGAAATTGCTTTAGGCCAATTGATCTAATTCTGAAAACATCATTTAACAAAAAAAGCCAGAGAATATCTGGCTTTTTTATTTGTATTTAAAATAGATTAATGGTGCACTGCAAAGTAAGGATATAGGACAAGGTAGGCAGCAGCTCCTGCAAAGTATCCCAACAAAGCCAACATGGATATTTTCTTCAGGTACCAGATAAAATCAATTTTCTCCATTCCCATTACAGCAACTCCGGCTGCTGACCCTATGATAAGAACGCTTCCTCCTGTACCTGCACAGTAGGCAAGGTACTCCCAGATCATGTGATCCACATGGTAGATCTCCATGCTGTACATGCCCATGCTGGCCGCTACAAGCGGCACGTTATCTACTATAGAGGAGAGTAGCCCAATTAAGGTGATAATAATTCTGTTATCACCAAATGTTGTATCAAGGTAGGAGGCAAACTCGCCTAATGTTCCCATCGACTGAAGTGACCCTACCGCTAGAAGTATTCCTAGGAAAAACAAAACACTGGGGACATCAATTCTTGTAAGGGCACCAGCCGCGGTATAAGGTCTCTTATCAGCCTCATCCATATCGGGGTTGATCAACTCTGATACAACCCAAAGCACACCCAGCGCCAATAGCATTCCTAAATAAGGAGGTAAATGTGTTATGGTTTTAAAGATCGGAACGGAGATTAAACCTCCAATCCCAACGAATAACATTGTCATTGACCCTCTGATGGGCCCACCAGAATGGTTCCCATGTCCGCCATGAGTGCTGTGATTGCTCTCTGCATGTTCTCCTAATTCACCTTTAAGGGTAAATTGCAGATAGAGCAATGGAACAATCATACATACCATACTAGGGATAAATAATGTTGCTATAATATTTCCTGCTGTTATTTGTCCCCCTATCCACAACATCGTGGTGGTAACATCCCCTATAGGCGACCATGCACCACCTGCATTTGCAGAGACGACAATCATACCAGCAAAAAACAGACGCATCTGTTTGTTAGGTACTAGTTTTCTTACCAACGATACCATCACTATAGAGGTGGTAAGATTATCAAGAATGGCAGACAAGAAAAAAGTAACACCACAAATGACCCAAAGTAATTTTTTTGGATTTCTAGTACTAATGCGATCCGTAACGAAGCGAAAGCCCTGGTAAGCATCTACTAATTCTACGATCGTCATTGCCCCCATAAGGAAGAAAAGGATTGCAGATATTTCACCCAAATGTTCGGCCAGTTGCTCACCAATATGGTGAATTTCCCCAGGGGAGGAGAGTGCATACAAAGTCCAACACAATACACCAGTTAATAAGGCTGATGCAGTCTTGTTAACCTTGATAGGATGCTCAAGAGCAATGGCTAGGTATCCTACTACAAATAGAATGACAATGATTATTTCCATGATCGGTACTTGGTCTTGAGTAAATTATATAGAAATTTGATTTAGCAAACCAAATCAAAGATTTTAGTATTATCAAATCAAAATTGCGGTGAAGCGAAGATATTTTTAGTGATACCTCCTCGGCTATTGGAGGCACTTTAATTTTTGTATTTTTTTCTTAAAAAGGGTAAGCCGAATCACCTAAAGTAGCTTAAAACAAAAAAATTAGTTAACTAATAGAAGAATCAACTAGCTTGTATTATTATGGATATTCAAATTTTAATTGTGGTCTTGTTTATCGGTGGCTATGCAGCCATTACTCTTGAGCATACACTCAAGATTGATAAACTAATTCCGGCTTTAGGTATGATGGCTTTATTGTGGGCTATCATAGCATTAAATCATCTGGATGTTTTTAATGTTAATTCGGTATTAAAAGAACTGGAGCCAACTCATCTCGAAGAAATTCTATTGCACCATCTAGGGAAAACAGCGGAGATTTTGATCTTCTTGATTGGTGCCATGACCATCGTTGAAATCATAGATTATTTTGATGGCTTCTCTACTATTAAAAGTTTTATCCGCACCAAAAGCAAAGTAAGACTACTTTGGATTTTTAGCATTTTGGGTTTCATCCTATCTGCTATCATTGATAACCTTACTGCCACTATTGTTCTAATTACCATTTTGCAAAAGGTAATTAGGGACAGGGAGACTCGCTTATGGTTTGCGGGTCTTATCGTAATTGCGGCCAATGCAGGTGGAGCGTGGTCACCTATTGGGGATGTCACTACCACCATGCTATGGATAGCCAATAAAGTTACTGCTTGGCAATTGGTTGAGCATACATTCATACCATCAGTAGTGTGTATGGTTGTTCCTATTTTAATAGCATCCAGGTTTAAGGTGTTCTCAGGGGAAGTTGATATGGATTTAAATGATGAGGAGGCGCCATCGAAATACGGTGCTACTATGTTGTACCTTGGATTAGGTGCAATCATATTTGTGCCAATTTTTAAGACTGTTACCCATTTACCTCCTTACATCGGCATGATGTTATCATTGGCTTTTGTTGCCACGTTTGCTGAAATTTTTAGTAATCGCTCGTTTGATATGTCTAATGTAGGAGAGGAAAGTGAAGCTAGTGACGCTGCTGCTCACCACAGCCCAGTACATAAGTCCCTTGGTAAAGTGGAGATGCCGAGTATTTTATTCTTTTTAGGAATTTTGATGGCGGTAGCCGCACTGGAATCTTTAGGGATGTTATTCAATTTTGCGATAGACTTGGATCATGCAATACCTAACAGAGATGTCGTAGTTGGGATTTTAGGAATAGGTTCTGCGATCATTGACAATGTTCCTTTAGTGGCAGCAAGTATAGGGATGTTTTCTGAGCCACTGGATCATCCGTTATGGCATTTTATAGCTTACTCTGCTGGAACCGGAGGTAGTATACTCATTATTGGTTCTGCAGCGGGTGTAGTTGCCATGGGTATGGAAAAGATAAACTTCTTCTGGTATGTTAAGAAAATAGGTATGCTAGCTTTGTTAGGTTTTGTGTCTGGTGGTATTGCATTTATTTTAATACGTGACCTGATACTTAACGCAGCATAATCATTCTATAAAGCGCTAAAGTTTTTAATATTGAGGTTCTGATTGGAAAATATTTCTAGTCAGAACCTCAATTTTTTTTCAGTTTAATCCTATTTCTGATAGGTGATCATGTGGGATAGATAAGCCTAACGGTAATCATCAAACAACCCGTCATTTAGCAAATTGAGTGCTTTCTCTTTATGTGCTGTTTCAACTAGCAACGAGATATTATTTTTACTTCCACCTACAGAAACCATTCTTATCGGAATCATCCCCAAAGAATTAAAGATGAGTTTAAGTACACCATTTTTTTCAGCTATTCTGTTCCCAACAATACAAATAATGGTTTGGTTATGGTCCACCTCAATGGTACCAAACTTCATAAGCTCCTCACTAATCTCATTAAGTGCACTATTGTCGTCAATAGTTACGGACACAGCAATCTCAGAAGTAGAGATCATATCTATCGAAGTTTGATGCTTTTCAAAAACTTCAAATATTCTTCTTAAAAAGCCATAAGCGAGCAGCATTCTCGAGGACTTTATTTTAATGGCTGTTATTCCGTCTTTAGCAGCAATAGCTTTTATTTTACCTTTCTCGCTGCTATCACTGATAATTGTCCCAGGAGCTTCTTCGTCCATTGTATTCTTCAGTCGCACAGGTATGCTAAACTTTTGTGCAGGTACGATGGTGGATGGATGAAGAATTTTAGCTCCGAAATAGGCGAGCTCAGAGGCTTCGTCAAAAGTTAACTCAGCAATAGGGAACGTGTTATTAACGATTCTAGGATCGTTATTATGCATACCGTCAATGTCGGTCCAGATTTGAATTTCATCAGCCCTAACCGCTGCTCCAATAAGAGAAGCAGTGTAGTCGCTTCCACCCCTTCTTAAATTATCAATTTCATTTTTATGATTGCGACAGATATAGCCCTGTGTAATTAATATTTCATATTTCTCTAAGGACTTAATCAATGGTTGCAGGCGCTCACTTATTTTTTCTAGCTCTGGCTCGTGGTCTTCGTCAATGGACATAAAATGTAGCGCAGGCAACATTCGCGACTTCAAGTCTCGTTCATTAAGATGCGTGTGGAAAAACTCAGTGGATATGAGTTCACCTTGAGCAAGCAACTCACGTCCGGTACGTTCATCATACTTACCAGCCGCGAGTAAACGAATCAGGCTAAAATGCCTGCTGATGATCTCTTCTCCAAGTGCTTGGTAAGTAGCTGTTTTAAAAAGTTTCTTTGAAAAGTTATTATAGAAATCCTCAAGGGTATTAATCAAAGCAGTGGCACGGGTAGCGTCATCACTTTTCAAGGCATTTGTGATTTCCATCAAGGCATTTGTCGTACCTGACACAGCTGACAAGACAATGATTTTTCTTCCCTTAGCGGCAGTTACCAGGTTGGCCACTTTTTCTATTCGTTCTGGGGTACCTACTGATGTACCACCAAATTTTAAAACAAGCATTTAGTTTAGAATTAAATTGAGGCCAAAGGTAAAAATGTTTGACCATTTGCAAGCAACCACTAATAGGTAGTAAAAGGCCATTTAGAAAATGTACAAAGACGAGTTATAGAAAATTTTGTCCTCTATAATTTTTTAACTAGTGGATGTGTGTCATTACGAAGGGTTGAGCTGCTGAAGGTCGACCTCAATGGTAGTTTGTTCACCCGCAACTACTTTGATGTTGTTGTGTCTACCTATTACTTCCAGTACTTTTCCGTCTTCTTTATGTTTTACGAAGATGAGGTCGTAATTCCCGTCTTCCAGAAAACCAAGAGCGAAGTTTTTAACCTTCACGGCAGTTGAGGTGATGGCCTGAGGGAAGGCCCTCTCTCTCGAACTATCATCGGCTTCGTTATTCGAAAATGTTCCTGCTCTATAGGCGTAAGCCACTACACGGTCGGGAATGGTACTACTCAGGGCAGTAGCTTTTATGTGTCCAGCTTTGTTAGTTTCTACAAACCGAACAACGGGATCAAGAATATATTCTCCCGCATCATTGATAAGTATGGATTTGCGCAAATCGAAATCAAGGGTAATGTCTGTAATACCTCTGGAGTGAATTCCAATACTTTTTTCTAATATGACTTCAGGCGCTTTTCCTTCTGGCATATAAATGGAGGTAGAGGTTCCATTTTTAAAGACAACATTGGATTGAGGGCTAACGATGAGGCTGCTATTTCTGTTGGCCATATTTAAGGTCAACTTTATAGAAGAGAATTCTCCTGGCGTTGCAAATTGGTCAATGAGAAGAACAGACTTTCCGCCAGTATAGGCTAGAAGGTTTACACCGACCGGTTGTTCAAAATTTCTAAACGCTTTCCAGGTTCCATTTTGAAGGCCCTCTATATTGGTGATCGTTAAATTTACTGCCTTTACCTGATCGGCATCAATAGGCGCATCGGTGATAGAAATTTTCAGAGTGCCCTTTAGGCCTCCTTCTTCACCGCAGCCAAGTAATAACGAGGCCAAAACCAACCCAGCAAATATCATTTTAATCCTTTCCATCAACCATCAATAAGTGGTGAGGACTATGGGTAACCTCTGTTTTGTTGAGGTATCGTTAAGTGGATGAAATTGGCTTTAAAACGACAAAACCCCCGAATGATGGGGGTCTTGTTATTTATTCAGTAAACTGATATTGACTTATTTTTTGTCTTTATCATCTACTTCTTCATATTCTACATCAGATACATTTTCAGCAGTCTCTCCCTCGGCACCGTTAGATGCAGCTCCTGCATCCGGCCCTGGTTGTGCACCTGCTGCACCGGCCGCATACATCTCTTGAGATGCCGCTTCCCAGGCAGTATTCAATGCTGCCAGAGCTCCATCAATTGCGGCTACATCTTGCGATTTATGAGCTTCTTTCAGTTTCTCAAGTGCTCCATTGATCGCAGTTTTATTGCCATCAGAAAGTTTATCACCAAACTCCTTCAACTGTTTCTCAGTTTGGAAGATTAATGAATCTGCCTGATTGATTTTTTCAATGCGCTCCTTCTCTACCTTATCAGTTTCGGCATTAGCCTGTGCCTCTTCCTTCATCTTCTTAATCTCCTCTTCGGTAAGTCCAGAAGACGCTTCAATTCTGATCTTCTGCTCTTTGCCTGTTCCTTTGTCTTTAGCAGACACATGAAGGATACCGTTGGCGTCTATATCGAATGTTACTTCAATTTGTGGGACACCGCGCGGTGCTGGTGGAATTCCATCCAAGTGGAACCTACCAATGGTGCGGTTGTCTTTTGCCATCGGGCGCTCGCCTTGAAGGACATGTATCTCTACAGAAGGCTGACTATCAGATGCGGTTGAGAATACTTCCGACTTCTTTGAAGGAATCGTAGTATTGGACTCAATCAACTTAGTCATCACACCACCCATCGTTTCAATACCCAATGAAAGAGGAGTAACATCCAGTAGCAATACATCCTTTACTTCTCCGGTCAACACACCACCTTGTATGGCTGCACCAATGGCTACTACTTCGTCAGGGTTTACACCTTTAGATGGCTTCTTGCCAAAAAACTTCTCTACTTCCTCTTGTATGCGAGGGATACGTGTAGATCCACCCACCAAGATTACTTCATCGATATCAGATGTACTCAGACTGGCATCTTCCATTGCCTTTTTACAAGGCTCCAATGTTCTGCGTACAAGATCATCTACTAATTGTTCAAACTTGGCTCTTGTTAATTTTTTCACAAGGTGCTTTGGCACTCCGTCTACTGAAGTAACATAAGGAAGGTTAATTTCACTTTCCTGTGAGCTTGATAATTCAATTTTTGCTTTCTCAGCAGCTTCCTTCAGGCGTTGTAATGCCATTGGGTCTTTGCGGAGGTCAATATTCTCATCCGCTTTGAACTCATCAGCTAACCAGTTGATTATTTTTTGGTCGAAGTCATCACCACCTAAGTGCACATCACCGTTGGTTGACTTTACTTCAAAGACACCGTCACCTAGTTCAAGGATAGAAACATCGAATGTACCACCACCAAGGTCGTACACTGCAATTTTCATGTCTTTGTTTTTCTTGTCCATACCGTAGGCAAGAGCCGCAGCGGTTGGTTCGTTAATGATTCTCTTTACATCAAGGCCTGCAATTTGCCCTGCCTCTTTTGTAGCTTGACGCTCAGCATCGTTGAAGTAAGCAGGAACGGTAATTACAGCCTCTGTCACAGTTGTTCCCAAGTAATCCTCTGCAGTACTCTTCATCTTTTGAAGAATCATAGCAGAAATCTCCTGTGGGGTATAAAGGCGGTCTCCAATCTTTACGCGGATAGTGTCATTATTTCCTTTCTCAACAGTATAAGATACCATCTTCTTTTCGCTGGATACCTCATCGAATTTCTTTCCCATGAAACGCTTGATGGAGGTAACAGTATTTCCAGGGTTGGTAATGGCTTGTCTTTTTGCAGGGTCTCCTACTTTTCGTTCACCTTTTCCGTTATCCAAAAAACCTACGATAGAAGGAGTGGTTCTGCGGCCTTCGCTGTTGGCGATAACGACAGGCTCATTTCCTTCCATTACGGATACGCAGGAGTTGGTTGTTCCTAAGTCTATTCCTATAATTTTTCCCATGATATGATCAGTTTATGTCAGTTCTACTTCTTAAGTAAGAACCATTTATCAATGGTTGTGCCAAGGGGATATTTTGGATAAAAAGTGACACATTGACAGAGAAGATTGGTCTCAGGTCCATTTATTTGATCATTTTGTCTATGGGCGGCCCTGCATCGTGCCTCTGCAGGTCAGGCTATGCAGGGCGATGGCCCTCATTCTTCGGGCTGCTGCGCACCCTTACTATCCTTGCCGCAGTACATTGACCGTTCCAAGTAACCGGCTACTCATCAGGCGAACTGTATAGATTTTCTTACTTTTGCGCCTCCTTATTTATGACGCTCGAACAAGAAATATCAAAACGAAGAACTTTCGGTATCATTAGTCACCCCGATGCTGGAAAAACCACACTGACGGAGAAACTGCTTCTCTTCGGAGGCGCTATACAAAAGGCGGGCGCTGTAAAATCCAGTAAAATAAAGGATCACGCTCGGAGTGATTGGATGGAGATAGAGAAACAGAGGGGTATTTCTGTGGCCACTTCTGTAATGGGTTTCAATTATGAAGGGATAAAAATAAACCTTCTGGATACGCCTGGTCACCAGGATTTTGCAGAGGATACCTATCGCACGCTTACGGCTGTGGACAGTGTAATCATGGTGATTGACTGTGTGAAAGGAGTAGAGATGCAAACGGAAAAGTTGATGGAGGTATGTCGCATGCGCAATACCCCGGTCATTTGCTTTATCAATAAGCTGGACCGCGAAGGGCAGGACCCTTTTGACCTTCTTGATGAAATTGAAGAAAAACTTAATATCAAAGTAAGGCCGTTAAGCTGGCCCATCAGCATGGGTAAAACTTTTAAGGGAGTTTATTCACTCTACGAGAAAAGCTTGAAGCTTTTTACACCAAGTAAAACAAAGGTGGAAGAGGCGATAGAGATTGATGATATTAATGATCCCGCAATCGATAGCTACGTAGGCGAAAACAATGCAAAACAGTTACGTGCTGATGTGGAGTTAATAGAAGGTGTTTATTCAGATTTTGATATCAATGAATATCGATCGGGAGAGGTGGCTCCTGTTTTTTTCGGGAGTGCTGTTAACAACTTTGGGGTGAAGGAATTGCTGGATACTTTTATTAAGATTGCGCCTAACCCGATGCCCAGAGAAACCACTGAAAGGGAGATCGCCCCAGAGGAAAAAAAATTCACTGGATTTATTTTTAAGATCCATGCCAATATGGATCCCAAGCATAGAAATAGAATTGCCTTTTTGAGAGTGTGTTCAGGGAAGTTTGAGCGAGGCACTAATTATCTGCATGTAAGGCAAGACAAGAATATTCGTTTTTCTAATGCTACTGCTTTTATGGCCCAAGATAGAGAAACAGTAGAGGAAGCCTGGCCGGGGGATATTGTAGGTTTATATGATACCGGAAACCTTAAGATTGGTGACACCCTAACAGAAGGTGAGAAAGTAACCTATACAGGTATCCCAAGTTTCTCTCCTGAAATTTTTAAAGAGGTGATCAACAAAGATGCTATGAAGACCAAGCAACTGGAGAAGGGATTACTTCAATTGATGGAAGAAGGAGTGGCGCAGCTATTCAGTTACCAATTGGGCAACAGGAAAGTAATTGGTACGGTGGGTATACTTCAATTTGAAGTTATTCAATTCCGATTGAAGAACGAATACAACGCTACCGTGGAGTTTGCTTCACAGAATATCTACAAGGCCTGCTGGATCAGCAGCAAAGACCCTAAGAAAATGGAAGAATTTTTGGAGTCCAAGCAACGTCACATCGCACGTGACAAGGACGATAAATTGGTCTTTATGGCGGAATCTAAAGCTTGGCTCCAAATGGTTCAAGATAATTTTCCAGAGATAAACTTCCACTTCACTTCTGAATTCAAGGAAAACGAAAATGCAGTATCCTGATCGCAGGATCCATAAGCATGCCTGATCACAACCATATTGAAGTTTTATTTGAAGACAACCATTTGCTGGTAATCAATAAGCCTACAGGCATTTTGGTGCAGGGAGATGCAACGGGGGATGAGCCTCTGGTGGAGATAGGTAAACGATACATTAAGGAAAAATATAATAAACCAGGGGCGGTATTTCTGGGAGTGGTTCACCGCTTGGATCGTCCGGTGAGCGGAGTGGTAGTTTTTGCCCGAACATCAAAAGCATTGACGCGAATGAATGCACTGTTTAAAGACAGGAAAACCAAAAAAACGTACTGGGCCATTGTTAACCAACAGCCCCCCTCAAATTCAGGCCGACTGGTGCACTGGCTGGTAAAGGATGAAAAAAAGAATAAGACTACAGCTTATAATAAAGAGCATGGAGAGGGGAAGAGGTCAGAATTAGACTATAAAGTGATTGATCGTCAAGGACCCTATTACCTGATTCAGGTTAACCCGATAACTGGCAGAGGGCATCAGATTCGCGTACAGTTGGCTAGCATGGGTTGTTCCATAGTGGGCGACCTAAAATATGGTTCACCAGCTCCCAACGATGATGGCAGTATTTGTTTACATGCCAGAATGCTGGAGTTCGTTCATCCAGTTACAAAAACGGCACTCAAGATCGAAGCGGCCATTCCGGAAGTAGGTGCCTGGAATATGTTTTGTTAGTCTCATTACTTCTGCGGCTATAAATCTTTATTGGCTTTCTATAAATTGGCCGCCAAGGATTACAATTATTAAAGTGAATTGGATATATAAGCTTAGAGACCGCTGGAAAGTAGAAAGTGCATTTCAAGTTGTCATTATTTTGGTGGTATTTGCCTGTACCGGATTTACCGTTTTGTTCATTAAGGCACCAGTACTACATTTTTTTGGTGGGAAGGGTGAAATGCCCATATGGGCTTCGGTACTCTACTATATACTGATTTTGCCTATCTACAATGTGCTACTTCTTTTCTATGGTTTAATATTTGGGCAATTCCGATTTTTTTGGTCTTTCGAGAAGCGTTTCTTTCATAGAATGCTGTCGATTTTCAAAAAAAAGAACCTTTAGATGAGATAATTTCGCTTTTGGGTTAGGCAACTGGCCTTGCATTTTGATTGGTCTTTTCTGATATTGAAGAACACATAATCCAATGATGAAATGAAAAAAATTATTCTATTAAGCTTGGTATGCTTCATGCTTGTGTCATACCAAAGTAAGGCTTCTATCTATGAAGTAGATGATGCCGCTATCGAAACTCTATTTGAGGGCTCAGAAACAGTATTGTCTGGCATTTCTAATGCAACAAATCTTCTTTTGCCTATGAAGACTGATGCAGTTATGGCTGAAAAGAATGTATGGATAGCTGTTGTCCTAGACTTTTTCCTGGGTGGATTGGCTATACACAGGGTATACCTGGGAGGAACTCCCGTCCTTATTTTAGGTTATTTAATCACTTTTGGAGGAATTTTCGGGCTGGTTCCGCTTATTGATTTTGTTGTCCTTATTGTTGAAAGCGGAGACATTAGTAAGTATGTCGGTAGTAATAAGTTTTTTATGTGGTAGCACCTATTATGCAAACAAAAAAGGGGAGTCTAATTAGACTCCCCTTTTTTGTTTACTTGGAATTGTCTTGTAATGTATTTTTGACCGAGAGTTTGAATGCGTTGATCCGATCATTATTTCTCTTGGCGGCAATATTCGATGCATATTGAGCTCCGCCATTGTAAAGCAGATAAAAAAGCGCCACACCGGTGAAAGTACTTGAAAAAAAATAACCTTCCCTTAATCCATGTACAACTAAAGCTACACTGCCTCCTTGCAGCGCCAAAGAGGTAAAACCTCTAATAGGAGCTCCAGCATAAATCATTCCAGAGCCAGGGAGCAAATATGATAGCTTTACAGCCTTTTCTGGTTTTCTTAATTTGGTATTGATGATATCCTTGTATGCCGTGGTGTCTAACTGCAAGTTATAATTGGCTGCGAGTTCAAGGTACTTCTCTTTAGCTTCAGACCATTTCATTAATTCATTGAGCGTTAGTATTTCCAGTACCTCTAGATTATAATTTTCTATATTCTCAAAATTATATTTCATTTCACTTAAAAGACTTAAGGCAATATCATATTGTTCACTTAAGTAAGCATTGAGAATGCTTTCGTAGAAGAGCTGAACCCTTATACTATCTTCACCACTATAATAATCAGTTCTTTTTAACGTTTCGAAAGCCTTGTCAAATTTACCCTCTGCTTTATAACAGAAGGATTTTTTTAAAAGTAGCTCATTTCTCGATGCATCTTTTGTTTGTAAAAAAATTAGACGTTCGTATTCTACTCGGGCTTCTAAAAAGTTACCGTTTTGAAATAAGCTATCCGCCAATGCAAGCTGAGCCTTACCTGAATAGGGTACGAAGAGGAATGTGCATATCCAAAAGGATAGCGTTATCCACTGTTTCTTTAATTTCATTTTTGTATAGTTTAACACCAATAGTGCTTCCCCAAATATTTCCGATATAAAAAGAGGTGAACAATGAACCATAAATAATAAACCTTGCACTCTCAACGCCATCCTTCCTATAACTTTCCCAGGTTTGTAACCCAAGTATAGTTGCAATGATTAACTGATAGATCCCTTGACCTGGCTTTTCAACATACATTCTTCCGGCTCCAGGAATAAGTGCCGATAGTACTCCGGCCTTTAGACCTGATTTCTTACTAACAGCGATGAGTTTTTTTTTATGAAAGTTCAAGTCCTCTGCTTGAACGCCAATTAGGTAATTTTCTTTATCAAGAAGAAGTGAAAGAGAATCGTAACTCTTGAAATTTCTATCCAACAAGCTGACTGCCGCAAGACTTAAGTTCTTCAGGTTGTAAAGGCTAGTGTCAGTGCTATTATAATTTTTTAGTTTTAGAGCGGCAGTGCTATACTTACCTAGGTAGGAGGAACTAAGTGTGCTATAAAATAAGGATTGTGTAGATAGAGGAATACTGCCATTGCTTACCTTATCGTAATGTACTACAGCTTCTTCCAATAATTTCTGACTGAAGTAAATTTGACCAAGCATAAAGTGAGCACTGTCTAGAGCGCGAGTATCCTCACTTTCTGCTAGTATTTTTTTCAATACAAAAGATGCTTCTTCATAAGATTCATTATCTATTAGATAGCTGGCAAATTTGAATTCATCCCCTCCATTATCTTGTGCCAATAGTGGCTTGGTCAGTATAATTAGAATAAAAATAAGAAGCCGCATTTTCTGATCAATGATTTTGATAGAACCTCAATTCATCAATTACTTTACCATCACTAGTAAGCGCGGAGGGGTAGGATTCGATGGGGGCAAAGCGATTACATCTTACTACTCGGTCAAATGAAACGAAGTAGCCTTTAAAAAGCCCGAACTCCTCAATAAGATCACCGCAAAACTCGTTACATTGATTCTTAAAATAACAAGACATTCCCAATTGGTCGTAAATCGTATGTTTAAAAAATAAGTATCCTGGTTTAAAAATATAAGGAATGATTCTTTTCTTTTTTTTGATAACGTCACGTGTTGGATTTTCCAGATCCTGTTTATGAGAGAAGATGAGATTGAGGTCTTTATTGCTTTGTGCTAGACTTTGCGAATACAGAGAAAGAAAAAGGGCGACTGTTACCAGTAATCTAAGGCTTATCATTTAATGACATTGGCTGAGGTGGGTATTTTGAAATTAAAGTATTCATCAGAAACATCAGCATCAAACTTGATGTCACTGTACTCTGTTTTAGAAACGATCGAGTCGGTGGGGGAAACAAAAGAGATTTGGGTAAGGTTGGTAGGGATGGAGATTCCGTAATGCCGCTGGTATTTATAAAAGTATATTTTTTTACTAAAGCTACCATTGCTATTGTAGTAGCCTAAAAATATAGGATTGTTCTTGTTGTGGACCAGCTCTACCTTAGAGATAGCATTTTTCATTTGAGCTGGTGGGAGCCACGTGGTAATTTTAAGCCCATCTTCAAATCTGGTGTTACCCACTCTGAAACCCATACGTGCCAATCCAAGATCACTTTTGTTATTCTCAAGGAAAAAGTACAGTTGGTTGTTTTCAGTGCTGAATAAAAAATTTTGCCTTTACAAGACTGAATTCTCTCTTGCATTATACATGATGACATCCCCTTTTTTTGTGTTGGATATAAAGATTTCTTCAGGAGCAGTGTAGTAGCTTACCATTCTACCCTCTGAATTGTAAAATATCTTTGCTTTTGTGATGCTCATTTTGCCCTCATGGGCAGTGCGCGTGAGTAGCTCCATAGAAATTTTTTTAAATACGTACTGCTCTGGAACGATCAATAATAGACAAAGTAGCAGGTAATACCCCATGAATAGGAATTGAATGAATACGAATATTAATACTACAATATGAAATTATTTTGTCAAAATAGCAGCATGGAATAAGAGGCTTTACTTCGTTTTTGGAAATTTATCGTAGCGGTGTCCGTAATTTCTCTTTTCAGCAGTAATTATTATTGGGATATGCCTCTATCGATGCAACTGAGACAATCAGTTTTTACTGTCTCAGAATAGTAAAAGGACTTATTGTTCATGCTAGTCTGTTCATGCTATTCCGCTTTATAATTAAAGTGGGCAATCGTGGTTCTTTAGTGATTTTCAACACGAAATAGGCAACAAGAAGCACATCTGGAAAGGCCATTAAATTCAAAAATGACCTCTTTTTATAGGGAGGTCTTTTCTTTTTTATTGAAAAATATATTTTTGCATCCGTAAGAGTAGTGGCCTTCAGTCATTACCGTTTAGTATAAAATTCAGTAAACCTGATTGCTAAACAAATGAACATAACAATACAAAGTTTATCAAAACAGTATGGGCCTCAGAAAGCTGTTGACAATCTTTCTTTTGAGGTGAAAACAGGTGAGATACTTGGATTTCTTGGTCCAAACGGGGCGGGAAAGAGTACTACTATGAAAATGATTACTGGATACCTTGGGATAGGGGAAGGTACTGTGCTCTTTGGAAACAAGTCGGTAGTTGATCATGGTGATTTGATTAAGAGGCACATCGGATATCTCCCGGAGAATAATCCACTTTACCTCGACATGCCTATCATCGATTACCTTGAATTTTGTGCTGCGCTTCAGGGTGTAGAAAAAGAAAAAATTCAGGAGCGAGTAAGAACAATGGTAAGGGTGTGTGGTCTCAATGCTGAAAAACACAAGAAGATAGGGGAGCTTTCCAAAGGTTATCGCCAAAGGGTTGGCTTGGCACAGGCGATGATTCACGATCCCGAAATACTTATTTTGGATGAACCCACTACAGGCCTCGACCCTAACCAGATCGTGGAGATAAGAAAATTAATTCGTGAGATAGGTAAAGAAAAAACGGTAATTCTCAGTACGCATATTCTTCCAGAAGTGGAGGCGACTTGTGATCGTATATTAATTATTAATAAAGGCAAGATTGTGGCAGACGGAACTGCCGACACCCTTCGTAAACAGGCCACTGGCCAAGAGTTAATCAAAGTGAGAATAGAGGATGGCGGTACAGATGAAGTGCTTCATGAACTGAGAAGAATGCCTACAACAGATCGTGTTGAGTTAGTAGATAAAAATCCTAATCGCTTTGAGGTACAGAGCAAAACTGATGCCTCTTCCAAGCGAGAAATATTTAATCTATGTGTAGAGAAGGGATGGGTACTAAGTGAGTTAGTCCCTATCGAAACGAGGCTTGAAGATATTTTCAGAAACTTAACGATGAATTGAAATGCAAACGATTTGGATCATAACAAAACGGGAGCTGCAATCTTTTTTTGATTCGTTGATTGCCTATATCATATTGATTTTGTTCCTGGGTTTTAGCGGATTTTTTACCTGGTTATTTGGCTCTGATATTTTTCTGGTTGGGCAGGCTAGCCTGCAATCTTTTTTTAGTGTTTCTTACTGGACGCTATTTTTCTTTATCCCTGCACTTACCATGAGATTGTTGGCAGAGGAAAAGAAGACCGGAACCATTGAGTTATTGCTAACCAAAGCGGTAACGGATAGAGAAGTCGTTATCGGTAAATTCCTATCCACGCTTTTGTTGGTAATTATCGCATTAGCTTTTACCCTTCCATATGTTATTACCATCAATAATATTGGTAATATGGATTTGGGGCAGGTAATCTGCGGGTATCTGGGGCTTATGTTGATGAGTGCTTCATATATCAGCATTGGATTATATGCCAGCAGCACTACCAATAACCAAATTGTTGCTTTTTTAATGGCAATGCTGATTGGATTATTTTTTCACATCATTTTTGATGTGCTGGCTGGTAATTTTTCAGGGATAGTTGGACAGGTATTGCATACACTTAGCTTGTCCAATCACTTTGAGGGTATCTCTCGGGGGGTGATTGATACCCGAGACCTTATTTATTTTAGTTCATTAATTTTTATCGGATTATTTCTTTCCGAGCTCTCATTAACTAAACGAAACATCGATTAGTTCTATGAAACAAAAACTTTATATAACAACAATACTTGTTATTGCGATCCTTCTTGTGATCAATTTGCTGTCCAATGAGTTTCATTTACGTTTTGACCTTACGGATGAAAAACAATACACCCTAAGTCAGGCGACAAGGGATATCTTAAATGACCTTGAAGAGCCTGTTACCATCAAGGCATACTTCTCTGAAGACCTTCCCCCTAATGTGATCAAAGCGAGGCAAGATTTTCAGGAAATGCTGGTTGAGTATGCCAGTCTGGCGGATGGACTTTTGTTGTATGAGTTCATTAATCCCAATGAAAATGAAGCCAATGAACAGGACGCGATGAGCCATGGTATCCAGCCTGTGTTAATTAATGTAAGAGAGAAGGATCAGGTAAAACAGCAGAAAGCTTTTCTCGGTGCAACGGTCGCATTGGATGACAGGTCAGATGTAATTCCATTGATTCAACCGGGTACAGCCATGGAGTATGCACTTTCAACGGCCATTAAAAAAATTTCAGTAAAAGATAAGCCAACGATAGGGTTTCTTCAGGGGCATGGAGAACCTCCTCTCAGCGAACTTATGCAGCTTCAAAACCAGCTTACCGTTCTCTATACTGTGAGAGAGGTGAACTTAAATACACAAGAGGTAGGTGATGATATTAGTTCTTTGGTTATCATCCGACCCACAGATAGCATTTCCCATCAGGAGTTGAATCGAATCGATAACTTTTTAGCACGTGGCGGAAATGTGGCCATAGCCATGAACCGAGTAGTCGGAGATTTACAGAATGCGTCAGGGACATCTCTAAATACAGGTCTTGAAAGTTGGCTACAGCAAAAAGGCATAGTAGTAGAAAATAATTTTGTGGTGGATGCCACTTGTGGTGCAGTGACTGTGCAACAGCAACAAGGTTTTTTTACGATGCAAACCAACGTCTCATTCCCTTTTCTTCCTCGAATTTCCAATTTTGCAGATCATGCAATTACAAAAGGCCTGGAGAATGTTCTTCTTGAGTTTGCAAGTTCGATCAGATATAGTGGTGACTCTACCAAACAGTTTACACCCATCGTGCTGACTTCTGAAAAGTCAAACTCTTTAGGGGCTCCCCAGTTTTTCAATATTCAAAAACAATGGACAGACGCTGATTTTCCTCTTCGTAACTTAATTGTAGGAGCTGCAATTGAAGGTAAGCTGGCAGGCGAAGCTCAATCCAAAATGGTTGTTATTTCTGATGGTGATTTTATTATAACAGGTTCTCCTCAGCGTCCCCGGCAGCTACAACCTGACAATGTAAGTCTTATGGCCAATAGCATCGATTGGTTGTCTGACGATACAGGCTTGATTGCACTTCGAACAAAAGGAGTGACATCTAGGCCGATTGATGAATTGGAAGATTCTACTAAAACAATTTTGAAGTATTCAAATTTTCTTGCTCCATTACTTCTAGTAATAGGCTATGGATTGGTTCGTATGCAGCGGAACAGAATGAAACGATTGAAAAGAATGAGTGAAAACTATGAAGAAGTATAGTAACAAAGTTCTAATCATAGCACTGGTTGTGCTAATTGGCATTTTTGTCCTTTCAAAAGTTTTTCGATCTCCTAAGTTAGAAAGCAACGTAAGGAAAGAACTGGTAACAATAGATACCGCAAAAATTACGGAGGTGCGGCTTCAACCCGCAAAGGCATTGGGGCAGGAAATCAAATTGATAAAAAGTGGGAAAAAGTGGAAACTTTTGAGTGATTCCAAGGAAGCAAAAGTAGAAGCGGGGACGGTAGAGAGTATGTTAGGTGTGCTGATGAATTTGCAAGCACAACGTATGGTCACTCGTAAAAAAGAAAAATGGGATACGTTTGAAGTAGGAGAGAATAGTACAAGGGTGTCAGTCTATGCTGATGGTAAGAAACTGACCGATTTCAGAGTTGGTAAAACTGGATTTTCGCAAGGCCAGGGACAGGGCATCTCCGGGGCTTACACCTATATCAGGATGATGGATGAAGAAGAGGTGTATTCCGCGGAAGGTTTTATTGGCTCTCATTTTAATAGATCTTTTAATGATTGGCGCGATAAAACTTTTTTAAGGGTTAATAAAGAAGATGTGGACAGAATCGAATTTGTTTATCCGGATTCTAGTTTTGTATTGGAGAAAAGAGATTCTACTTGGTTTGTTGGTGATCATCCTGCAAGTGTATCTAAAGTAGATGGGTATTTTAATAATATCAGATTTAAGAATGTTAATGAGTTTGAGGAAGGTTTTGTTTCTGATGGGGATCCGTTACTTAAAATGAATATTGTGAAAACAGATGGGGCGCAGGCAACAGCGCAGGCATGGATAAAAACTGAAGAAGATTGGGTGCTTACTTCTTCTTTTCAGGAAGGAGTTTATTTTACGGGTAAAACTACTGGAGCCATCAAAGATGTGTTTATAGGAAAAAATCAATTAATAGATTGAAGAAAGAAGGAAACAAAAAAAGAGGCCCGAGAGCCTCTTTTTTATCATAATTAACAATCAATATTATTTGGCTAATCCGTCAGCAAGTAGAATCACTTTGTTCTCCATTACTTCTACAACGCCTCCTGTTATTCTAAGTTGATTGGTAGCTTCCTTTGATTTATAAACTACCTCACCTTCTTTTAATAAACTAACCAGAGGGGCGTGACCATTTAAAATCTGAAACGATCCGTCTAAACCTGGGAAGGTTGCGATATGCACTTCTCCATTAAATACTTTTTGTTCTGGTGTAATTATTTCTAAGTGCATCCTTTATTATGCTTTAGCTTCTTTCATTAGACGCTCACCTTTTTCAACGGCTTGTTCTATGCTTCCTACCAAGTTGAATGCTGCTTCAGGATATTGATCCATCTCACCATCCATGATCATGTTGAATCCTTTGATAGTATCTTTAATATCAACTAGCACACCTTTCAAACCTGTAAAGGCTTCTGCTACGTGGAAAGGCTGTGACAAGAAGCGCTGAACCCTTCTTGCACGGTGAACAACCAATTTATCTTCGTCAGACAATTCGTCCATACCAAGGATGGCAATGATATCCTGAAGTTCTTTATAACGCTGCAATGTTTCTTTAACACGCTGTGCACAGTTGTAATGTTCTTCACCTACGATATCTGCGCGCAAAATCCTTGACGTAGAGTCCAAAGGATCCACCGCAGGATAAATACCCAATTCGGCAATCTTACGAGACAATACTGTAGTGGCATCCAAGTGAGAGAACGTTGTTGCTGGAGCAGGGTCCGTCAAGTCATCTGCAGGTACATAAACGGCCTGAACAGATGTAATTGAACCATTTTTTGTTGAAGTAATACGCTCCTGCATGGCACCCATTTCTGTTGCCAGAGTAGGTTGATACCCTACCGCTGATGGCATACGACCCAAAAGGGCAGATACCTCAGAACCAGCTTGTGTAAAGCGGAAGATATTGTCAATAAAGAAAAGAATATCTCTTCCTTTTCCAGTTCCATCACCATCACGGAAATATTCAGCTACCGTCAAACCAGACAATGCCACACGAGCACGGGCTCCGGGAGGCTCATTCATCTGACCAAATACGAAGGTTGCCTTCGAATCTTTTAATTTTTCAATGTCTACTTTGGATAGATCCCATCCACCTGCATGCAATGATTTTATAAACTCTTCTCCGTAGTTAATGATGCCCGCTTCAATCATCTCACGCAATAGGTCATTACCCTCACGTGTACGCTCACCCACACCAGCAAATACAGAAAGACCAGAGTATGCCTTTGCAATGTTATTGATCAATTCCTGGATCAATACCGTTTTACCCACACCGGCACCACCGAAAAGACCAATTTTACCTCCTTTTACGTAAGGTTCAATAAGGTCAATTACTTTGATACCTGTATATAATACCTCTGAAGAGGTTGATAGATTTTCGTATAGAGGAGCAGAACGGTGAATTGGTAGTGAGTTTGTAGTCTTTGGCTTTGCAATACCATCAATAACATCACCAATCACATTAAAAAGCCTTCCTTTGATCTCTTCACCAATTGGCATTTGAATAGGAGCGCCACTATCTGTAACCACAGATCCGCGCACCAATCCTTCAGTACCATCCATGGCAACCGCTCTCACCCTGTCTTCTCCAAGGTGCTGCTGAACTTCAAGCACGATTCTAGTGCCATCAGTTTTGGTCACTTCAAGGGAGTCTAGGATATTGGGGAGTTTAGCGTCAGCTCCGTCAAAAGCTACGTCCACCACAGGTCCGATTACTTGAGTAATTCTTCCGGTATTTGCCATCGATATTTGTTTATTATAGGGGTGTTAAAATCCGACCGCAAAAGTAGTAGTTTCAGCTTCAAAGGCAAAAAAACTCTGACTGAAAGATGGCTTATTTACAGCGATTTTGAGGGCTATTAGCGTTATGCGCTGATAAGCTCAATTCTGAAGGTTGTACCCTGACTTTCATCGGATGCTTTCACAAATATTCTCCCTCCATGATACAACTCTACAATCCTTTTGGCCAGGGTGAGCCCCAGCCCCCAGCCCCTTTTTTTGGTAGTAAAACCTGCTTTAAATACGTTGGCGATGTTTGACTTCGGGATGCCCTTTCCTGTGTCAGAAATATCGATAAATACTTTCCCGTCACTGCCCCTTAAAATTTTTATGGCAATAGTACCGGAACTGCCGATGGCGTCCACGGCATTTTTGCATAGGTTTTCAATGACCCATTCCAAAAGGGGTGCGTGTGCCCGGGCCATGATCGATTCTGACAGCGTGTAGAGTTCTATCTTTATTTTGGACGAAACGCGCGGCTCTAAATAACTCACCACATTTGTGATCAAATTATAGATGTTTTCATCTTTCAGTGTGGGGGCAGAACCAATGCTTGAAAACCTCTCTGTAACCATGGTGAGTTTTCTAATATCCTTATCCAGCTCGTCAACAATGCCCTTATTTTTAATTTCCGGATCATCTCTGAGTACTTCAATCCAGGCCATTAAAGAAGAAAGCGGAGTGCCCAATTGATGGGCTGTTTCTTTGGCAAGCCCTACCCATACTCTGTTTTGTTCGGCAGCTTTCGAGTAGTTGAAGGCCAAATAGGAGATAAAGCCAAAAATCGCAATCACAGAGAGTTGAACATAAGGATAGGCTACTAACTGGGTAAGCAAGAAAGAATTCTTGTAGTATACGTACTGTCTACCGAAAATTTCTCCTGTGTTCGGGTCTTTAAGAACAATGTCAATAGGTGGATAGGTGGCTTTCATTTCCTTTAGCTCCTGTTCCAGCATTTCATCTTTCTTTTTTGGCGTCCACGATGGATCAATGTCCAAGTTTCCAGAATAGACAAATTCACCCTCCTCATTTACCAATATGGTAGGGATGCTGTTGTTTTTGTAAATAATTTCTTCTGTAATAAAAAGTATGTTGTTTTCAGTGTCGTTGAGTGTGTGCTCAAGTGCTCTTGCATACAGCTTGATTTGTCGTGTTTCTCTTTCTTTAAGTTGATCTACTAAAATGTTGGTATAGTAGATAGAACCAATACTAATAATAACAGACACAGCGAGGATAATCCATTTTAACGTGGCGTTGTCCTGATAAAACTCCATTGATGGCAATGTGCTCTTGCGTGACATAGCTGATGAAGTTAAGTAAAAAAGGTGTAAGTGACCAAAGGTGGATGAAGAGAGATAATGCTGCCTGCCATTAACCCAAATGACGTGATTAACTTTTCATCATAAACCATTTGAACAATACCTTGTAGCTGACTTTTGACCCATGCATTAATATTCCTATGCGGTAAATGCGTGAGGCCACCCATGTGGTGAAGATAAAACCCCCGATGAGACAGAGCATTGATGCGATCAACTGAATCGGAGGTACGCCAAATCCAATCCTGCCCATCATCGCAATGGGTGAAGTGAATGGGATTATTGAAAGCCAAATACTTATTGAGCTGTGGGGGTTATCAAGAATAAAGGTGAACAAAGCGAAATAAGAAATAAGCATAGGTATAGTAATCGGGAAAATAAATTGTTGGGCTTCTGCAGGACTATCCACTGCAGATCCTACGGCCGCAAAGAGGGCGCCATAGAGAAGATAGCCTCCGAGAAAATAAAATATAAAAATGGATACCATGTAGAAAACAGGAATTTCATTTACTGTTTGCATTACATCCATAAAGTCAGAATTATACCCTGGCTGCGTAGTCATTTGATTCATCATCTCCTGTTGCGGCATATCAAATCCGAGATAACCAAGAACGAGGGAAGAAACGGAGGTGATTAACACAATCCAAATTAAAAATTGTAACAAGCCCACTGATGCTAATCCCAATATTTTTCCAAGCATTAGCTGAAAGGGGCGTACTGAAGAAACAATTACTTCTACCACTTTACTGGTCTTTTCTTCAATAACACCCTGCATGATCTGTGCGCCATAAACAAAAATGAAAATGTAAATGAGAATACCTCCAATCATTCCAATACCAAATAACACATTGGAATCACTGGATTTTTCCTGCCCGGATTCGCTAAGGTTTATTGATCGTATAGAAATGTCTGTTTTGAGACTATCTAATATCCGTTGATCAATATTGAACTTAATCATTTTAGCTTCCTTGATCTGCGATTCAATTTTTGATTCGAGGTCGCTTATATCGTTTGGGCTCGGATTTACTTTGGTGTAAAGGGCTATGCCTGATGGGTCAGATAAATTGATTTTGGGTATATGAAGCAATCCGAAATCATCACTGTTGCTAAAAGCGATTTTTGCATCTTCAATATTTCCATTAAACCGCCTTAGCTCATATCTTTTGATATCATCAGGGTTGAAAAGTCCACTTTCATCTACAAAATGAATGACTTCACTTTTGGCACCCTTTTCTTGCTGTTTGGCTACGTAAACCATTACGGCAATTATAGTTGGGAATATAAGGGGTAATAAAATTGTGGCTATCAGAAATGACTTTTTCTGAACGCGATTCAAGAACTCTCGCTGTATAATTAGAAATATTTTATTCATCACTTCCTCCGTTTACTAGCAGAATAAATATTTCATTCATTGAAGGTATTTTTTCTTTGAACCCGTGAATTTCCGTTGCGCCTACAAGATCTTGAATGAGTTGATTAGCGTTTCTGTCGGACTTAATTCTTACCTGAGTCTCCATGTAGCCATCATCAAGGTCGCGATGTCCAGTGTGCTCATAATGTTCGCTATCTAGTGAGAAGATGCCTTTATGTTCTACCATATAGGTATTGGTTCTATACTTTGCCTTTACCTCCTTTTTGGCACCTTCCAGTATTTTTTTTGATTTGTTAATCAGCGCGATATGGTCGCAAAGTTCTTCTACCGTTTCCATTCTGTGCGTAGAAAAAATAATTGTACTTCCTTTTTCTCTCAATTCAAGAATTTCATCTCGGATCAGGTTGGCATTGACGGGATCAAACCCTGAGAAAGGTTCGTCTAAAATGATAAGTTTAGGTTCATGAAGGACTGTACTAATGAACTGAATCTTTTGCGCCATGCCCTTGGATAGATCTTCAACCTTTTTGTCCCACCAGTCTTTAATTTCGAATTTCTCTATCCAGTATTTTATTCTGATCAGTGCATCGTTTTTGCTGAGGCCTCGTAATCTTGCGAGATAAATTAACTGATCACCTACTTTCAGTTTTTTATAGAGCCCGCGTTCCTCAGGTAGATATCCTATTTGTCCAATATGATGCGGTGATAATTTTTCGCCATTGATCAGAATGGTTCCCTCGTTGGCATCTATGATTTGATTGATGATTCTGATCAAGGTGGTTTTGCCAGCACCATTAGGGCCCAGCAGTCCGTAGATACTTTGATCAGGGACGGAGAGACTTACATCATCTAACGCTGTATGATTAGCGTATCGCTTAGTTACATGTTCAACTACGAGTTGGTTCACAGGCTTAGGTCAAGTCCATCTTAAAGGATTAGTATCAAAAATAGGAATAGAATTACAGCGGAAACCGTAATCAGTAAAAAATAATAGGCTTATTCCGATTTGTCCTTAAAGACAATCTTGCCCAGGGAAACATCCAGATCGAAGGTGAGGGTATTTTTACCACCTTCAGAGTAGGCATTATTTACAAAGGTATTTTCACTTACGCGTTTGAGGCTCTTGCAAAGTTCGAGGCTGCACAACCATGAATTGTTGATTTTTACCATTACTGGAGTATCAGCGCTTGGAAGGAGAACCACAAGGTTGCCAGCACCCACACTTCCTTTCACATGGTTACTATTTGTGGGTTTGTCGCTAAAGTCAAGCATAATATTTCCAAAGCCCACATCGGCCATTACTACGCGGGATCTGGCCAAATTGAGTTGTCTTGCAGTAAGAGAGCCCATGTCCACTTTTACGAAAAAAGTATCCATTTCAATCTTGTTTTCTGCGCCAGATCCGTAAAAAACATTTACATCTGCACTACCTGTCTTAATCTTCAGTTGCTGTATAGAAAGGCCCGATAGGTCGATATTGGCGTTGCCCAGTCCGTAATCAAGTGCCAGCTTATAGGGCTTGTTTTCAGTAAGGTATACTTTCCAGAATTTCTCTGAGGGGCGCTCATCTCCGCCAAAAACCTGATACGATATTTTTTGACCGACTCCTTTTCTGCCCTCTTGTTCCAGTGATAGGCTAACTATAGCAGTATTTCCCTGAATATCATTCCTGAAAGCATGGCCATAATCGCCCAGGTCCTGATTGCTGTAGATATTAAGTAAATCAGAATTTTGGCTTGGACGAATGAAGCAATTACCCGTTTTGGTACTTAGTCTTAACTCAATTTTCTCCACCTGTTCTCTGTCTTCAACAGAAAACTGCTTCTTGATTTGAGCAAAACTGTTACTTACGACTGCACTGCCAACAGAAGCTATTAAAAAATACTTCCACATAGTTTAAGTTTATGGAATCACCTCTCTTCAAGTTTCACGGCATTTTTGAGTGTGAAACCTGAGAAAAAATAACCTATAGAAGAGAGTATACGGAAGAAGTGACCGTAGGGTTAGAAATATTTACGAAAAATACTCCTTCATTCTCTCAAAGAAGCCTTTGTCGCTGCTATCGGCCTGCGGCTGGAAATGAGGAGATTCGCGAAGGCTCTCCAGCTTTTCCTTTTCGTCCGAGCTGAGCTTTTTAGGCACCCATACATTAATATAGATCAGCTGATCGCCAGTACCATATCCATTGATGTCTTTTACCCCTTTTCCTCTTAGTCTGAGCATTTTACCACTTTGAGTGCCGGGCTCAATCTTTATTCGAACCTTTCCTCCGATAGACGGGATTTCTACCGAGGTACCCAGAGCAGCATCAACGAAATTAAGGTAGAGATCGTAGATGACATTGTTTCCATCACGCTTCAATACTTTATCCTCTTGCTCTTCTACCAGAATAAGTAGATCGCCTGCAGGACCACCACCAGGAGCATCATTACCCTTACCTGACATGGAAAGTTGCATACCTTCACTTACACCGGCAGGAATTTTTATTGTGATTAGTTCTTCTTTGGATTGAAGCCCTGAGCTGTCAATCCCCGGAGGCCTTTTATCTATTAATTGCCCTGCACCACCACAACTTGAGCAAGCTGATGTTGATACCATTTGCCCAAGCATCGTGTTAACCACTTTGCGCACTTGACCTGAGCCACCACAGGTTTGGCAGTTTTTGAAAGTAACACCATCTGCTTTTACCAGACGGTTCACTTTTATTTTTTTCTCTACTCCGTTGGCAATCTCTTCCAGCGTAAGCTTAAGTTTTATTCTAAGGTTGGAACCTTTGCGCTGGCGTGATCTTGAACTACCTCCACCAAAGAAACTATCAAAAGGACTGCCTCCTCCGCCACCAAAGATGTCTCCAAATTGACTGAAGATATCTTCCATATTCATGTCACCGCCCTGGAAACCACCTCTACCTGGACGGGAATGGCCAAACCTATCGTATTGAGCACGCTTGTCGGCATCTCGCAATACCTCATAGGCTTCAGCAGCTTCTTTAAACTTTTCTTCTGAAGCTTTGTCGCCAGGATTTTTATCTGGGTGAAATTGGATAGCTACTTTGCGGTAAGCTTTTTTGATTTCTTCAGCTGACGCACTTTTGCTTACGCCTAGTATTTCGTAGTAATCTCGTTTTGTTGACATCGGTGGTATTTTGTGGTTAGTTGCCGATTACTACTTTGGCAAAACGAATTACTTTTTCATTTAATAAGTAGCCTTTTTCGATAACGTCTACAATTTTTCCTTTCATAGCTTCCTCTGGGGAAGGAACCTGAGTAATGGCTTCATGAAAATCTGGGTCAAAATCGGAACCAGCGCCAACCTCCATTATTTTTACTCCATACTGGTCCATTACTTTCTCCAATTTATTCTTGATTAAGAGAAAACCTTCGGCCCCAGCTTTTTCAGCATTGTTACTTGCTTTTTCAGCCCTTTCAAAATCATCCATAATGGGAAGTAATGCTACAATGAGCTCTTCGTTGGCATTTTGAATGAGTTCCAATTTCTCCTTGGAGGTTCTTCTTCTGTGGTTGTCAAATTCGGCATACAGGCGTACATATTTGTCTTTCGCCTCTGACAAATCGTCCTGAAGTTTCTTAAATGGATCGATCTCCTCTTTCATCTGGTCCTCTTCCGATTGCTCCGAATCGACTTTTCTATCCTCTGAAGATGTGGATTCACCCACTAGTTCTTCGTTTTTATCAATTTGTTCTTCGTGTTCTGTATTCTTTTCCATGTCCTGATTGCGTCAAAGCAGGCAAAAAGACAACAATTTTGCCAATAATCAGAATTGTGTCATTATGACACGGTAGAAAATGTTCTAATGGAGGTTCTTCCAGATCATGTCTTTCAACTCTGTAATTCCTTGATTGGCTACAGCGCTGATAAAGACTGAGGGTAGTTCGGTTGGAACTTCTTTTGCCAAAGCTTCCTTGAGCTCATCATCCAGCATATCTGATTTTGAAATGGCTAGTATTCTCTTCTTGTCGAGCAGCTCAGGGTTGTATTTTTTTATTTCATCCAAAAGGATGGCATATTCTTTTTTAATATCGTTGGCGTCCGCAGGCACCATGAACAGTAATAACGAGTTCCGTTCAATATGCTTTAGAAATCTTATTCCAAGACCCCGGCCTTCTGATGCCCCCTCAATAATACCGGGTATGTCTGCCATTACAAACGATTTATCTCCACGATACGCTACTACTCCAAGGTTGGGTGTCAGTGTAGTGAAAGCATAATCTGCAATTTTTGGTTTTGCAGCAGATACTACTGAAAGTAAAGTGGATTTGCCGGCATTGGGAAAACCAACCAGACCGACATCGGCCAGTAATTTTAATTCAAGAATTATCCATTCTTCAATTCCTGGTTCACCTGGCTGCGCATGTGAAGGAGTTTGGTTGGTGGCTGTTGCAAAATAGGCATTGCCTTTACCACCTCTTCCTCCGGGTGTTAAGATTATTTCCTGTCCATCTTCATTGATCTCGCACAGAAACTCATCTGTTTCCGCTCTTCTGGCTACTGTTCCCAGAGGGACTTCAATAATCTCATCTTTGCCGTCTGCTCCGGTTCGGTTTTGTTCTTCCCCGCCATTGCCATTGGCAGCGATTACATGTTTTCTGTACTTTAAATGCAGCAGCGTCCAAAGCTGTGCATTGCCTCGTAGAATAATATGACCACCTCTTCCACCATTCCCTCCATCAGGGCCACCTTTATTGGTAAGCTTATCGCGATGGAAATGAAGAAAACCAGCACCTCCTTTTCCGGAACGGGAATTGAATTTGATATAATCAATAAAGTTGGGTGAGGACACGCTGGTATGTTAAGTATGTTTATTTTTTATCGATCACTGAAGAGATTTCATTGAAAATATTTTCAATGTCACCAATACCATTGATCGTATTCAGCCTTCCTTGTTTTTCATAAAAAGGGAGGACGTGAATTGTTTTGCTAAAGTATTCTGTGATTCGTTTATTGAGTTTATCCTCCTCATCATCTGCTCTGTTTTCAATTGATCTCCTTTTCTCTATTCGCTCCCTCAATTCTTTTTCATTTACATCCAATGCAATGACAAAATGAATGGCTGTGTTGTTGTTGGCCATGAATTTGTCCAAGGCTTCAGCTTGAGCTACAGTGCGTGGAAACCCATCAAAAAGGAAACCATTGGCATCAGGGTTTTTATCCAGCTTTTCCTTCAGCATCGATATCGTGATCTCATCGGGGACTAAGGCTCCACTGTTCATTATCTCTTTCACTTTTTTTCCAAGGGGCGTATCATTCTTAGTGTGCCACCTAAACATGTCACCTGTGGAAATATGAACGAAACCATATTTTTTAATCAGCTTTTCGCTTTGGGTTCCTTTACCTGCTCCAGGAGGTCCAAAAAGTACAAGATTGATCATCTAAAGATTTTAAACGGTTATACAATAAAAGGGGGACGAATATAAAGATTCAGCGTTCTAATTACTAATCTGCCGACTGAGGGGCCTCACCTACGCGCTTGTAGATGTCCTGTAGATTTCTGCCCCAGCCATCGTAATCAAGGCCATAGCCTAAAATAAACTCTTCTTCAATCTCGAATCCGATGTATCTTGGCTGCACGGCTTGCTCACGTGCTTTGGCTTTGCGAAATAATGTAACAATCTCTACCGACTTGGTACCGAGGCTTTGTAGTTCGTCCACTACCTTCGTTAGCGTCAGGCCTGTGTCCATTACATCTTCCACTAAAATCAAATCCTGATTGAATAAACTTTCTTGCAGACCAATTAATGTTTTTAAATGACCGGAACTGGTGGCGCCTTGCATGGAGCTGTGTTTTACGAATGATACCCTGCAAGGTGTTTTAATATTGCGTGTGAGATCCGCGGCAAACATAAATGAGCCATTCAGTATAGGGAGAAAGAGAGGACTCTTTTCTTTATAGTCTTCATCAATCTGTTTGGCAAGCAGCGCTACCTTATCAATTATCTTTTCGCTTGATATGAACTTGCGAAACTCAATGTCTTTAATTTTCATCCAACTCCACTGACGATTGTGGTTACAAAAATATGTTTTTTCCTCAATACGAACTCAAAAAGAAGACCTGACACTGGTACGGCAAGCACTAAAGGGCTTTCATGAGGTATTGATATAACTTTATCATGGCCGAAATATCGTTTTTGTGCACCTTTTCATGAGGTGTATGTGGATCTTGCGAAGGAGCACCCACAAAACACCAATCAAATGGATATGGTGAACGCTGAAGCTCTCCACCATCGCTTGATCCTGCGCCCTCTACTTCCAGCTGATACTCAGCTTTACTTTTTTTAGCCAACGCAATGATGTGATCAACAAAC
>JAGQYK010000010.1:41570-76062 GCA_020436125.1 Cyclobacteriaceae bacterium
CTTGATCCTGCGCCCTCTACTTCCAGCTGATACTCAGCTTTACTTTTTTTAGCCAACGCAATGATGTGATCAACAAACGATCTTCTTGGAATGTTTTTATCGCGTAATGATATGGCAACACCTTTTCCCAGAGCTACTCCGTCAGTTGCCCAGGTGATATCAGAAATTAATGCTTGTCTTACGCCCCATTCATTGTATAGGTGATTGGCAAGGTATCCAACAGCCCCTCCACCGTGTTCTTCCCAGCAGCTAAAAACAATTACTCCATCTTTTAATTTTTCAGCCACCCTAAGGGCACTGTAAATACCTAACCGATTGTCTAAATAAGGTGATTGTATAAAGCTTTTTGTGTCTCTAAAATTGGGTTTGTAGGTAAGGCTTGTTCCTCTGTCAATGGCTCTGCCAAATTTGTAAAAGGCACGGTGGTCTTTATCGTATTCTAATTCACATTCGATCTCTCCTTTACTGTCGTGGCCCACCAGTAGAGTGCCTGCTTCAGCATGGGGGCTTCCTATAGGTAGCAACTGATTAAAATACCTTACGCTGAATCCAATGGAATCCATATGGGCAAAAATGGCCGTTCTTGGTTTTCCAAACTTGAGCATAAAACAATCCTGAAATTCTTCGCCATCAATTATTTCAGGTTGGGTCTTCCATTTTTTTGCATTCTGTTTGATGTATTTCAACAAATGTTTTTTCATGGGTGCTTCAAACCCAGAGGGGGCATGCACCTGACATAGTTCTTTCAGAATTTTCATAAGAGCAAGGGAGTAAAATGATGGTAAAGGAAAGTCAAACCAGCTATAAATAAAAACTTTATATCATTCCTGATTGTAGATGCAGTAAATTTGGGTCTTCGAGAAAAATTGAATTGATCTATGTTGGAGGAGTTGTTAAAGGCAATACCCGTTTTGTTTTCGAGTATGCTGAAATTTGTTTTGGGTCCTATAGGAGGTTTTGCTGCTGGTCTTAATCCTATAACAACTATTTTATCTACAGTTCTAGGAAGTATGGCAAGTGTTTTTGCTTTTACTTTTTTTGGTGAGTGGTTAAAGACCAGGGTGTTGAGCAGGATTGGAGGAAAGAAAAAAAAGTTTACAGTCAACAGTCGCAAGTTTGTAACCATATGGAGAAAGTACGGAATGGTGGGCGTGGCAACACTTATGCCGATATTGCTTACTCCAATAGGAGGGACCATACTTGCTGTGGGGTTTGGAGCTCCTCGGAGTAAAATTATTTTCTACATGTTCATTAGTGCTTCAGCATGGGCCATCATTTTTACTTTTGCCATTTACGAATTTGGTAAGGCAGTGCTTCCTGATTTTGTGAAACCCTAGGATTCAGTTTCGTCTGGTAAAATTTCGATATCGCTGATTAATACTCTTTTGGAAATGGCCTGTCCTGTTTTGGTTGCAGCCAGTCCTCCCAGTGCTGTTTCTTTATAACGCGTTTCCATACTGGATCCGATTTCGCCCATTGCTTCAATTACCTCGTCTACGGGGATCACACTACTCACATTGGCTAATCCAATTTGTGCAGAACTGTTGGCGATAGCAGCGGCACTGGCATTGCGCACAACGCAAGGTATTTCTACAAGTCCTGCAACAGGATCGCAAACCAAGCCAAGCATACATTGAACAGTGATGGCCACGGCATTGAATATTTGATTGGTATCGCCATCAAGGCAATAGACGATAGCGCCAGCTCCCATGGCGGCAGCTGTTCCAGTTTCAGCCTGACAACCACCTACTGCTCCTGCAATGGAAGCTTTTTGTTCCATGATCAAGGCAATGCCTGCGGCCAGTAACATGGCCTCCAAAATCTTTTTGTCAGGTATATCATGAATCTCTTGTAACGTGAATAAAACGCCTGGCATGATGCCGCTGGCTCCAGCTGTTGGGGCAGCAACAATTCTACCCATACAAGAGTTGACTTCTTTGGCCGCCAATGCACGAGAAATGAGATTTTGAAACTCTTTGGAGAGTACGGTGACTTTGTGATTGTATACTTTTTTTGCGCCATTGTTAATCATACCCGATCGGGAGGTCATGTCCTCATTCAAGCCGGTATGAACGGCATCTTTCATCACGTCCCAGGCTTGAGCAAGGCCTTCCCAGATTTTTTCTTCTGTTCTTCCTTTTTGTTCTATCTCATAGTCTATTACTGCTCGCACCAACGAAACATTGTTAGTGTCGCAATATTTTTTCCACCCCTCAAATGAATCAAATAAAAAGCCCATAATTTTCTGGATTAGTAACCAAAGTTGCTGTTTTTAATGCTGGTATTCAAGTGAATACAGCTAAACTCAGAGATGTAGTTGATGTTCAATTCTATGCCAATGAGGAAAATCAACTATCTTGAACCTTATTGAAAACTATTGCTGATATGAAAAAATTACTCTTCGCTTCTTTGGTGTCTCTGATTTCTTTACTGGCAGTTGGTCAGAATAATGAGGAGGCGCAAATAAAAAAAATATTTGATGCAGCCCTTAGCCACGGGCAATCTTATGAAATGCTGGAACATTTGACTACGCAAATTGGCCCGAGGCTTTCAGGTTCTCCAGGCGCTGCAGCTGCGGTGGAGTGGAGCAGAGAGGTAATGACTGCCTACGGTTTTGATTCAGTGTGGTTACAGCCAGTAATGGTACCTCATTGGGTACGTGGAAAAAAAGAGGTAGGACGAATTGTGAATTCCAAAAAGCAGGGAAATATAGATGTGAACATTTGTGCACTAGGCGGGAGTATAGGGACGGGCAATGGAGGAATCAGCGCGCAGATTGTGGAGGTGAAAAACTTTGAAGAATTAAAACAGCTCGGGACAAAGAATGTGCAGGGCAAGATTGTGTACTTCAGCCGTCCGATGGACCCCACTCACATAGATACCTTTGATGCCTATAGCGGTGCATCCAACCAAAGAGGATCAGGAGCTGCGGAGGCTGCTAAATATGGCGCAGTGGCTGCGGTAGTTCGTTCGATGGGATCCAATATTGAAGAGTACCCACATACCGGAGGGATGCGCTATGCAGATGGAGTAACTAAAATTCCGGGCGTAGCTATTAGTACAGCCCATGGTGATTTATTGAGTTCGCTTTTGAAGGAGGATAAGGAGTTACGGTTATACATCGAAACGCACAGCCAGATTTTAGAAGATGTTCCTTCATTTAATGTGGTGGGTGAGTTAAGGGGAACTGAAAATCCTGAAGACATCATAGTAGTAGGTGGTCATTTAGATTCCTGGGATTTGGCACAAGGCGCTCATGATGATGGGGCAGGTTGTGTGCAGAGTATAGAGGTATTAAGAATATTTAAAGAGATAGGGTATAAACCCAAGCGTTCCATTCGTGCCGTAATGTTTATGAATGAAGAGAATGGACTACGAGGGGGAACGAAGTACGCGGAATTAGCGAAAGTCAATAAGGAAAAACACATCGGAGCCATTGAGTCTGATCGTGGAGGGTTTACGCCAAGAGGATTTACAATGTCTGCGACTGATAAAGTAAAAAAGAAGGTAAGAGGCTGGGCTCCCATGCTGGCTCCCTACGGATTGACTGATTTTAGCAAGGACGGTGGAGGTGCAGATATAGGTCCATTAGGTCCACAGGGGGTTGCCTTGTTTGGCTTTTTACCCGATTCTCAGCGCTACTTCAACTATCATCATACAGAGGAAGACACCTTTGATAAGGTGGATAAACGTGAGTTGGAGTTAGGGGCAGCTTCTATGGCGGCACTTACTTATTTAATTGATCAGGATGGATTGAAGTGAATTGTTAAACTGTCCTTAAACAAAAAGCCCTGAATCACTTCAGGGCTTTCGTTTTCGATTATTTGTTTAATTAACTGGCGTATTCCTCAATAGGCAAACAGCTACATACCAAATTGCGATCTCCGTAAGCATTGTCGATGCGACTAACAGCAGGCCAGAATTTGGCGCTATTCACAAATGGCAGTGGATAAGCTGCTTTTTGACGACTGTAAGGTCTATCCCAATTGTCGGCAGTGATTACTCCCGCTGTATGTGGTGCGCGGGTCAGCACATTATTTTCTTTGTCAGCTTTTCCTTCTTCTACTTCACGTACTTCCTTTCTGATTTCGATCAAGGCCTCTACAAAGCGATCCAACTCTTCCTTGGGTTCGCTTTCTGTTGGTTCAATCATCAGAGTACCAGCCACCGGGAAAGAAACAGTTGGTGCATGGAAACCATAGTCCATCAATCGCTTTGCGATGTCCTCCACTTCAATTCCTGCCTTCTTAAAATCACGACAGTCTACAATCATTTCGTGGGCGCAACGTCCGTTTGCTCCTGTATACAAAATCTTATAGTGTTCGCTTAGGCGTTCTTTGATATAGTTGGCATTTAGAATAGCCATCTTGGTAGCATTGGTCAATCCTTCAGCCCCCATCATTGCGATATAGGCATAAGAAATTGCCAAAATACTAGAGCTTCCCCAAGGCGCGGCTGAGATGGCTGAAATGGCTTTGTCTCCTCCAGTTTTTATAACGGCATGACCGGGTAGGAAAGGCTTCAGTTTGTCATTACAACAAATAGGTCCCATGCCAGGGCCACCACCACCGTGAGGAATACAAAATGTTTTGTGAAGGTTAAGGTGACAAACATCAGCGCCAATGTTGGCAGGTGAAGTAAGTCCTACCTGGGCATTCATATTGGCTCCATCCATGTATACCATTCCACCATTATTGTGAATGGTTTCACAGATTTCAATAATGGATTCTTCAAACACACCGTGTGTAGACGGGTAGGTTACCATTAAGCAAGCAAGATTGTCTTTATGCTGTGCAGCTTTTGCTTTCAGGTCTGCCACATCGATCTTTCCTTCTGCATCTGACTTCACCACTACTACGTTCATGCCAGCCATTACAGCACTGGCAGGGTTAGTGCCATGTGCAGAAGCTGGAATAAGCGCAATATTTCTGTGACCATCATTATTATTCAAATGATAAGCGCGAATAACCATAAGACCAGCATACTCACCTTGTGCGCCACTGTTAGGCTGAAGGGATACACCTGTAAAGCCAGTGATTTCCTTCAACCAGTCTTCAAGGTTTTTAATCATGGTCTGATATCCTTGCGTTTGATCAGCTGGAGCGAAAGGATGCATGTTGCCCAACTCTGGCCAGGTAACAGGAATCATTTCTGCTGTGGCATTTAGTTTCATGGTGCACGACCCTAAAGAAATCATGGAGTGGACCATTGATAGGTCTTTGTTCTCCAATTTTTTAATATACCGCAGCATTTGATGTTCAGATCCATTTGACCGGAAAATCGGATGTGTCAGATAGGTTGAGGTTCTTACCAGGGTGGAAGGCCAGCTAATAGGTTGCTCTTCAATTGCTAAAGAAGTTTTTTTATTTAACACATTGGCAAAAATGGAAACGATCTGCTCAATGTCCTTGGCTGAAGTTGTTTCATCAATTGAAATTCCAATGTGGTTGCCTTCAAAGTATCTGAAATTAATTTCTTGCTTGTTGGCCTCTGCTTCAATGGCTTTTTTGTCCGCCACTTCAACCTTAAGCGTATCAAAGTAGTTTTCATTTTCTTGCTTAAGCCCCAATGACTTTAGGCCAGTCTCTAATGATTTGGCTAATCCATGAATGCGCAAGGCAATTTTCTTCAAGCCTTCGGGTCCATGATATACCGCATACATGCCGGCCATTACCGAAAGCAACACTTGCGCTGTACAAATATTAGATGTTGCTTTTTCCCTGCGAATGTGTTGTTCGCGTGTTTGCAATGCCATACGATATCCCGGCTTTCCTTCCGCATCCAAAGAAGCTCCGATAATCCTTCCAGGAATCAATCGCTTGTACTCTTCTTTAGTGGCAAAAAATCCAGCATGAGGACCACCAAAGCCCATAGGTACTCCGAACCGTTGGCTGTTACCAACAACAATGTCAGCGCCCATTTCACCTGGAGATTTGAGGAGCAATAAACTCATCAAATCTGTTCCCATCACTACCGCTACTTCCTTTTCGTGCGCTGTAGCAATAAATGCGCTACGGTCTGCAATGGCTCCGTTGTTATCTGGATACTGAATGTACACCCCAAATAAGTTGGTGTCAGTGACATCAAATTTACTTAGATCACCAATGACCAATTCTATTCCTAATGGTGCCGATCTGGTTTTGAGTACATCAATGGTCTGTGGAAACGTATTGATATCTACAAAAAACTTAGTAGCGTCTTTTTTTGCACCTTTTCTTGAGGCATACAACAAGTGCATGGCTTCTGCTGCAGCGGTTCCTTCATCTAGTAATGAAGCATTGGCAATTTCCATTCCAGTGAGGTCGATGATCATGGTTTGGAAATTGATCAGTGCTTCTAATCTTCCTTGAGCAATCTCTGCCTGGTAAGGTGTGTAGGCGGTATACCATCCGGGATTTTCAAGGATGTTGCGGAGAATGACGCCTGGGGTAATGGTATTATAATAACCCGTACCCTGATACGATTTATAAATTTTATTCTTTGAAAAGATGGTTTTGAATTCATTCAAAAATTCGAATTCAGATTTGGCGGCAGGAAGATTGAGATTTTTCTTCAATCTAATGTTGGCAGGAATAGTTTGGTCGATGAGTTCGTCCACCGACTTGGCTTTCACTGTTTTCAGCATCTCATTGATTTGTTCCTGATCGGGAGCGTTATGTCTGGACTCGAATTTTTCTGAGTAATGAGGAAGTGTATTCATACAATCTTTTCGAATAAGTGACAAATGATGTCTATGAGACAATTATTTTTTTAAAAGCGTTCGAATTGTGAAAAGAAGAAATTGCCTTCAATTTCTGCGTTTTCATCTGAGTCCGATCCATGAATGGCATTTGCATCGATGGATTTGGCGAATAATGCACGGATGGTCCCTGCTTCAGCTTTTTGCGGATCAGTAGCACCAATCAATTTTCTAAAATCTTCTATCGCATTGTCTTTTTCTAAGATCATAGGAACGATAGCGCCTGATGACATGTACTTGCACAAATCAGCATAAAAAGGTCTTTCTTTATGAACTGCATAAAAACTACCTGCTAATTCCGGTGTCAAATGAGTTTTTTTCATGGCAACCACTTTGAATCCGGCCTCCTGAATCATTTTGATAATTGCTCCTGTATTTCCTGCACCTACCGCGTCAGGCTTGATCATGGTAAAAGTTCTGTTCCCTGCCATTTTGTTTTGTTTTACTTGGGTTAGTTGATTGAGTTTGATTCCTGCTTATGCAGGCAAGGCGCAAAAATAGTGATTAGAACTCGGGATGCCAGTACCAAAAATCAAAGAAACTATGGGTATAACCTTAAAATACCACATTACATCCATCCACCAGATGACGGGCCTACTCATGGAGCTAAAATTAGCAGTTTGTATTCCTGTCATTTATACTCATTTTTGCCCCTCTCATGAAAGATCTAGAAGGATTCAAATCCCTTATTAGCGAGCCAAAAAAAGTGGTAATCGTTACCCATTTTAAGCCAGATGCTGATGCATTGGGTTCTTCATTGGGTTTAGCGGGATATTTGAAGAAAAAGGGACATGCTGTTCAGGTGATTACGCCAAGTGATTATCCCAGTTTTCTGGCCTGGATGCCAGGGAATGAAGAAGTGCTTGCTATTGAAAAAAATAATTCATCGGTAGAGGAAAAGGCTCAGCAATTTGTTTCCAATGCAGAGGTTATCTTTTGCCTTGATTTTTCAAACCTGAATAGAATTAACGCTTTGGGAGATATGGTCAGGGAGGCTAAGGCCACTAAGGTGCTAGTAGATCACCATTTGGAGCCGGAACACTTTGCGGATTTTGAGCATTGGGACCCTAAAGCCGCATCTACTGCAGGTTTGATTTTTGACCTTATCAATATGTTGGGGGAAAAGTCAAGCATTGATAAGGACATTGCTAACTGCCTGTATGCAGGGTTGCTCACTGATACGGGGGGATTCCGACATTCTAATACCACGCAGAAGGAGTTTTTAATTGCCTCCGAATTAGTAGGTGCTGGTGCCAATCCTTCCTGGGTTTCTAAGAAGATATACGATACCAATACCCTTGCGCGAATGAAGCTGACTGGTTTCGTGCTCAGTCAAAAATTAATCATAATTCCAGAATATAGAACCGTGTACATCTGTTTGGATACAGACGAACTGAAGCAATTTGATACGAAGACGGGTGATACAGAGGGCTTGGTCAATTACGGACTTTCTATTGAAGGTATCAGGCTTTCGGTTTTAATGTATGATAGAAAGGAAGAGATAAAACTTTCTTTTCGATCATTAGGTAGTTTTCCTGCTAATGAGATTGCCAGAAAATATTTTGAGGGAGGCGGCCATCGGAATGCGGCCGGGGGATCATCCAAACTTTCTTTGGATGAAACCTTAAAAAAGTTTCTATCCATATTACCCGATTATAAATCTCAGTTAGAGGTTGACGATTAGCGGTCTGGGATTCAGTTCATCAAAAAATTTAAAGACACATAAATAGTAAAATAAGTAACGTATGAAAATTAATAATTTTTTAATTGGTCTGTTGTTGATAGGTGCAGCGTGCTCTACCAATACAAAGGAAACTCCAAAGGGGTATAAGTACACCATGGTGAGAGAAGGAGAAGGAGAAGTGGGGAAGGTCGGTGAGTTTCTTCTGATCAATATGATGATTAAAGATGCTAAGGACTCGGTGTGGAATGATACCAAAGAGCAAAAAATTCCAATGATTTTGCCCATTAATGAAGTCAATCCAAATGATGAGGGCATTGAAGAAGTGTTTTCTGTTTTGAGAAAAGGTGATAGTATCCATTTTCCAATCAAAGCTAAAACCCTATTTGAGAAACAGGGTGGAAGAGTACCTAACAACGTAGACTCTGCAAGTATCTTTACATTCTATTTAGGTGTTAAGGACATCCTGAATGAAGACCAAGTGAGAGCTTTAGAGCAGGAAGTTATGGGTAAACTTACTTCGGAGCAATTAGCCGTAGATATAGCATTAATTGATAGTTATTTGGCTGAAAGCAATACTGAAGTACAAACTACAGAGTCTGGCTTGCGTTATATGTTTACCAAAGAAGGAAGTGGTGCCAATGCTGCCCCGGGAAATGAAGTTTCGATTCACTATGCAGGTTATCTGCTTGACGGTACGCTTTTCGATAGTAGCATCGAATCAGTAGCCAAGGCAAACAATGCATACACTCCTGGCAGGCCTTATGAGCCGCTTACATTACAAGCTGGAAGCGGACAAGTAATTTCTGGTTGGGAGGAAGCAATCCTTTTGATGAACAAAGGCTCAAAAATGAGAGTTTGGATTCCGTCTACTTTAGCTTATGGCCCAAGACAAAGGAGTGAGGTGATTAAACCAAATTCAGTGCTTGTGTTTGATATGGAAATGATTGACATCAAATAAAAAGATGAGTTATGACTAGAATGGTGAAAGGAGCAATTGTGCTCATGGCAATAATTATAGCTTCTTGTAGTGGCGGAGAGGATTGCACTAAGGTCGTTCAACAATCGAAATTGGATGCAGTAAATGCCGCTCAGTTGGAGATTGATAAGAAGATCATTGATGATTATATCATAGCCAATGACATAGCCAATACCTTAGGGCCAATACAAGAGGTAAATGGTATTAAGTACGTCATCACTCAAGAAGGAAGTGGAGTGACACCTTGTTTAGAGAATAATGTAGTGGTAACCTATACAGGCAAGCTGTTGAGTGATGGTTCTACATTTGACAGAAACTTATCGGGGGTGTCTTTTCCTCTCGGCAACCTGATATTAGGATGGCAACTTACGTTTCCAACCTTTACCAAAGGCACCAGCGTCACTATTTTTGTTCCGTCAGGTTATGCCTATGGTCCTTCAGGTTTTCCACCACGCATTCCAGGAAATGCCAATCTTATATTTGATGTTGACCTTACCAATGTACGGTAGTTTTTGAGTTGCGATGGAATTATGTTTTGCCACGAACAACCAGCATAAGCTGGACGAAGTAAGTCAGCTGCTAGGAGATTCATTTAAAGTAGTGAGCCTTGAGGCGATTGGGTGTACAGAAGAGCTTCCTGAAGAACAGGATACGCTGGAGGGCAACTCACTGCAAAAGGCAAAATATGTCAGTGATAAATTCAACATCAGCTGTTTTGCAGATGATACTGGGCTGGAAGTAGAAGCACTCGATGGAGCACCGGGTGTTTACTCTGCTCGCTATGCCGGGGAGCAACGTAGCAGTGAGGACAATATGAATCTGCTCCTTGAAAAGCTGGTGAATCAAACGAATCGCAAAGCTAGATTTAGAACAGTTATTACTTTGATCCTTGATAATCAAACTTACCAGTTTGAAGGCATTGCCAACGGTGAGATACTAGAGAGCAAAAGAGGTGAAAAAGGTTTTGGGTATGACCCTTTGTTTTTGCCGGAAGGCATGAATAAATCTATGGCAGAACTTACTTCAACAGAAAAGAACGCAATCAGTCATCGTGGAGAAGCTGTTAGAAAATTGGTAGCTTTTTTAAAGCAACACTAAATGCAAACTTTTACTATTGGTATTACTGGTGGAAGTGGATCTGGCAAAACACGGTTCATTCAGGATATGGCTGATCATTTCACATCAGATGAGATTTGCCTCGTTTCGATGGATCACTATTATAAACCTCTCGACCAGCAACCCCGAGATAACAATGGGATCGAAAACTTTGATTTGCCCAAGTCCATTGACTATGACGCATTGAAAGCTGATATACTGAAATTGAAACAGGGACAAATTGTAGTTAAAGAAGAGTATACATTTAATAACCCCCAAGCAAAGCCCAATCAATTGACTTTTAAGCCTGCGCCTATCCTTCTGGTAGAAGGGCTTTTTATTCAATACTTTGAAGAAATTGAAAAGGAACTTGATCTGAAAATTTTCATTGAGGCCAAGGATCACATAAAATTAGGACGCAGAATTAGGCGAGACAAAGAGGAGCGTGGGTATGATCTGGATGATGTACTGTATAGGTATGAGCATCATACCATGCCTGTTTATGATGAATTAATTGAGCCTCTAAAACACAAGGCAGATCTGGTGATACCTAACAACAGCGATTTCAAAGCGGCCATTGATGTACTAACAGGTTTTGTAAAGCTTAAATTAAGTGGTATTGCAAATTGATGGCGATTCCATACTTTTGTACCCCCTATGCGAAATAGATCTTTTTTCAGAGTAATTATGATTGTGGTGGGCATTTTGGCCACTATAGCCATAGTGCTATCTCAGGCTCTTCCTGAGCAGGCTCCTGAAAAAGCGCAAACGGAGCAAACAGATCAGGATAAAGATGTAAAAATCCTTCCTGCTCCCTCTGATGTAGTGCCCGGAGGCATCGTTCAGGTAAACGATGCAGACAGGTCCTTGTTGGAGATTTTTGTCAACGAAGAACCTAAAATTCTTGAATTTGAGTGTGATGATCACATTCTATCAGCGTATTTGATCGTACTCTTCAGGGCTATCATTTCGCCCAATGCCCCGTAAACCAATCTTCTGGTTGGTGGCGCTTGCCGCCATTTATTGATTTCTAATTAACATTTCATTTTTTAAATTTTATAAACAATGCGTAACAAAGGAGTAGTAGTAGTCCTTACTATAATTATAACTGCGTTGTGTCTTTATTACCTGTCGTTCACTTTCGTTTCAAGGAAAGTGCAGGAAGATGCAATCGCTTATGCCACCAATTCAAATGGTTCTGTGGATTTGTCCAGAAAACAATCCTACATGGATTCGTTGTGGAGCAAGCCGGTGTACAATCTTTTTGGAGCTGAGTACACTTTCAAAGAAGTAAAAGAAAACGAGTTGAGCCTTGGTCTTGACTTGCAAGGAGGAATGCATGTAACACTGGAGATTTCTCCGGTGGATATTATAAAAGGGTTAAGTGGTAACAACCAAGATCCTGCGTTTATTTCCGCTCTTCAGAGTGCTGCTGAAATGCAAAAGTCTAGCCAGGAAAGTTACAGTACGCTTTTTTATGAAGCTTTTAAAGCAGCTAATCCTAATCAAAACTTAGCTACATTATTTGCTTCTGCTGCCAATAAAGACCGCGTGAGCTTATCTGATGACGATAGCAAGGTGATGGCATTTATCAATGAGGAGATAGAAAGTGCAATTGATCGTTCGTTCACCATTCTTAAAACCCGTATCGACCAGTTCGGTACTTCTCAGCCCAATATTCAAAGGCTTCAGGGTACTGGAAGAATTCAAATTGAAATTCCTGGTGCTGACAACCCAGCCAGGGTAAGAAAATTATTGCAAGGCGTAGCCCAACTTGAGTTTTGGGAAATTATAGAATACAATGATGAGCAACTGAATCAGTCTCTATTTGCAATCAATGAGAAATTGGTGAAGGAGCAGAATGCTTCTAAGGCACTGGAGACTACAAATACTACTGCTGATCTTAAAGATGCATTGGTTGATACAGCTGATAGTACAAAGTCATTGTTAGAGGAGCAATTAAGCCAGGTACAAGACAGTGCCAGCAATCCATTGGATTCGATTACAAATTCTAATCTTTCTCCTTTATTTGCTTTAAGTAATCCTGGTATTCCGTTTTTGTATGATGTAAAAGATACAGCAACAATTAACAGAATTCTTTCTCGTCCTGATATCAAAGCTTTGCTACCACGTAACATCTCTTACCGTTGGGATGTAAAAGCTGAACCAGAGATTACCCCTAATGTTGATGACCTTCGCTTAAATTTTGTCAACGTGTCGAGAAATGGAAAACCACTATTGACAGGCGAGGTAATTAATGATGCTAGACTTGATTATGACCAATTTGCAAGACCAGCAGTAAGCATGACAATGAATGCGGCCGGTTCTCGTGCCTGGTCTAAGATTACGGCAGCAGCAGCAGCTAAATCACCTCCAGGAAGAATCGCTATTGTTCTTGATAACTATGTGTATACAGCACCTACCGTTCAAGGCGAGATTCCAAATGGAAATTCACAAATCACTGGAAGTTTTGAATTGGAGGAGGCAAAAGACCTAGCAAATGTTTTGAAAGCAGGATCCTTGCCAGCGCCTACAAGAATTGTGGAGGAAGCTATCATAGGACCAACACTAGGTAAAGTGGCACAAAGCCAAGGGGTGATTTCTATGGCTTGTGGATTGGCTATTGTTGCGTTATTTATGATTGCCTATTACTCTAAAGGTGGTTGGGTAGCCAATCTTGCTTTGTTGTTCAATATCTTTTTTATCCTTGGGATTTTGGCGCAGTTGAACGCTGCACTTACACTTCCAGGTATTGCTGGTATAGTACTTACGATGGGTATGGCAGTGGATGCCAACGTACTTATATATGAACGGATTAAGGAAGAGCTAAAAATGGGCAGTATGCTCAAAGAGGCGATTAAGAAAGGTTACAGCAGAGCATTCGATACGATTTTTGACTCTAACGTAACGACCATGCTTACCGCCATCTTCCTATTCGTATTTGGGCAAGGGCCACTAAAAGGTTTTGCCATTGTTTTGATGATTGGTATCGCAACTTCATTTTTCTCTGCAGTTTACATTTCGCGAGTAGTAGTGGAGTGGATGACTAGAAAAGGAGATCATGCCAAGGTTTCATTTGATTCGGTAATTGCTAAGAATATCCGTGAGCGCAAATACTATAACTTTATTGGGTATAGAAGATTAGCTTATACCATCTCGGGTGCAATCACCTTAATTGGTTTTATCCTTATTGGTATTAACGGATTGAATCTGGGTGTCGATTTCAAAGGAGGAAGATCGTATGTGGTTGCGTTTAACTCACCTGTAGTAGCTACAGATATGAAGCTTGCACTAACAGAGGGATTTGATAATAAGGGTACGGAGGTGAAAACCTACGGAAGCAGCAATGTAGTTAAGGTAACTACCTCTTATTTGGTTGAAGATGAGTCTGATGTAGCAGATACTAAAGTAAAGGATGCACTTGTAAATGGTTTAGAGAAGTTCACAGGGCTCGAATTCATTGATAACGATGCTAAGGTGGATGAGACACACTTTTCTATTCTATCATCCTCAAAAGTAGGGGCGACTATCGCAGATGACATTAAGGACTCAGCCTTTGAAGCAGGAATTTATTCTCTGGTGGCTATTTTCTTGTTTATCCTTATTCGCTTTAAAAAATGGCAATTCAGTACTGGTGCGATTGTGGCTACCGCTCACGATGCCCTTTTTGTGGTGGCCATATTTGGTATAGCTGGTGCTTTTGGATTCTCCTTTGAAATTGACCAAGTGTTTATTGCAGCGCTTCTATCAATCATAGGATATTCAATCAATGATACAGTGATCATCTTTGACAGGATCAGAGAGTATACCGGACTGGGCACAACCCATGACAGGCTGAAAGTATTTAATGATGCCATCAATAGTACGCTAAGTAGAACTTTGATTACATCAGGTACCACCATGATTGTGGTGTTGGTATTGTTGTTCTTTGGTGGTGAAGTACTAAGAGGATTTTCTTTTGCTTTATTCGTTGGAATACTAGTGGGAACCTTCTCATCCATCTTCGTTGCAGCATCGGTTGTATATGACTTGGATAAGAAAAAATCGATAAACCCAAGTGTTGCTTAAGAAGTTTAGCCATATAGATTAAAAAAAGCGGCCTACTTAATAGGCCGCTTTTTTTGTGCTTATCCTACTCTTAGTTGTTAGCGGTTTCTACTCGAATGCCAACTGAGAGAATGCCCTTCAGGGTATCTAATCGATTGAATTGCTCAAGGGTAATAGCATACATCCCTGGCTTGTCGAAATGATAATTAGTAACAATGGGAAAGCGATGATCAAACAAATCACCAATGCTACTATTGCCAAAGGGCTCACCACTTTTTTGATCGAACAAGTAGGCAGAAAGAAGATCTTTTCTCAACTGCGAATCAGTTGAATCTGCTAAAGTATAGTTTACAAAAATTCTTGAGAATGGAAAATCCAACGAGTTGCGAACTGTATAGTAAAGGTTGTAGTTCTGGGTATGATCCTTTATCTCAAATTCGAAGTGCGGCTTATCTTGTACTAACCAGGCTTTTTCCGAAAAGTCAACTTGTTGTTCGTAAATACGCGATTGGTCACAGGAGAATAAAACCAGCAATGACATCAAAACTAAAAATCGTCTCATTCTTTCTTCTGATTTGATGGATTGTTTCTAGGTGGCCTTGGTTTTCTCTTTTTATTTTTCCTTTTTTTCTTTTTGTTCTTAGTCGTATATTTTTTGTCCATGTTCTCCAGATCACTGTTGAGTGATGAGATAGGAATTTTTTCAGCTACTGCGTTTTCTTCCAGGCTTGCAGGCTTTTTACCCTCCTTGTTCATCCGCAGGATTTCATTGACACGATCTACGTTTATTGGAAACCATGTATTTTCTCTATTGTATCCAAACCACATTATTCTTCTGAAGATGTCTGTTTTTTGAAGCACAGCATCTCCTTGCTCTGTTTTTAACGACTCTTCTACTTTCGGAATCCCTTTCAGGGCGTCCATATAGGTTTCCAGTTCGTAGTTAAGACAACATTTTAACCGTCCGCATTGGCCTGACAGTTTGCTCGGATTGAGAGAGAGGTTTTGATAGCGGGCAGCACTGGTGGCTACATTTTTAAACTCACTCAACCAAGTTGAACAACACAATTCTCGTCCACACACTCCAATACCTCCAAGCCTTCCAGCTTCTTGCCTGAGACTAATTTGACGCATCTCTACCCTGATCTTGAACTCAGTTGCTAATATTTTAATTAATTCCCTAAAATCAACTCGGTCTTCAGCTGAGTAAAAGAAGATTGCTTTAGTATTGTCCGCCTGATATTCGATATCTGATAGCTTCATATTGAGCTTCATCTGACGAATGATTTCTCTGGTACGGTATAAGGTAGGGTGTTCTCTCTTCTTTACCTCTTCATATTTTTCAAGATCTTTTTGATGAGCAATTCTGTAGACCTTTTTGATTGATTTGTCATTCGGAATCTTCTTTTTTTGCATCTGCAAACGCACCAGCTCACCTTGCATGGCAACATGCCCTAAATGATGGCCATTGGGTACTTCTACAATCACGGCATCGCCAGTGGTTAAGTCAAGACGGTCTGTATTTCTGAAGAAGTCTTTTTGACCTCCCTTGAATCGAACCTCTACAATGTCCATTCGATCATTGGTTGGCATATCCATATTTGACAGCCAGTCAAAGACATTCATTTTGTTGCAGCCGCCTGTTTGGCATGCTCCGTTATTATTACAGCCGCCTACTTTACCATCCTTCTCTGTTCCACATGCACAACCCATAGTTATATTTTTATGAAAGTGAGCTCGCCCACTTTTTCAGATCTTCACCAATATCTTTCCTGAAATATAATCCATCCCATTGGATACGCGAAACGGATTTGTAAGCCGCTGCTGAGGCTTCATCCAAAGTAGCACCAGTTCCGGTCACAGCAAGTACTCTTCCTCCATTAGTGACTACATCATTTCCATTACTTTTTGTTCCTGCATGGAAGACTAACCCATCTTCTACTTTACTTAATCCGTCAATCACTTTTCCTTTTTCATAGCCTCCAGGATAGCCTTCTGCCACCATCACTACTGTCATGGCCACTTCTTTTTTCTGAGGCACCGGTTTTGAGGTAAGTTCACCCTTTGCGGTGGCAACCAAAAGCTCAACAAAATCTGCATCTATTCTGGGTAATACCACTTGAGTCTCCGGATCACCCATACGTGCATTGTATTCTATTACAAAAGGCTCCCCATTGATGTTCATTAGTCCAATGAAAACAAAACCTTTATAGGGAATATTTTCTTTGCTGAGTCCAGCGATGGTAGGCTTAATTACCTTTTCTTCCACCTTTTTCATAAAAACCGCGTCTGCGAAGACAACGGGAGAGACAGCTCCCATGCCTCCGGTATTGGGGCCAGTATCTTTTTCTCCTATTCGCTTATAATCTTTTGCTTCCGGAAGGATCGCGTAATTCTTTCCATCCGTCATGACAAAGACAGAAAGCTCGATCCCATCCAAAAACTCTTCTATAAGTACTTTTGCGCTGGCTTCACCAAATTTTTTTTCTTCCAGCATTTCTCGAATTACATTTTTGGCTTCTGCTACGGTGGGGCTAATAACCACGCCTTTGCCAGCTGCCAATCCATCCGCTTTTAGTACTACAGGTGGTTGGATACTATCAAGATAGGTGTAAGCTTCATTCAATTGGCTGGCCACAAAAGTTTCTGCTTTTCCTGTGGGAATACCATTCCTTACCATGAATTGTTTTGAAAAATCCTTGCTCCCTTCCAGTCTTGCTCCGCTTTTTCCCGGGCCTACCATCAGGATTTTATTCAATGTAGGATCTGCTTCAAAATAATCACGGATTCCTTTCACTAGAGCGCCCTCTGGACCTACTACGATTAGGTCAATGTCTTTATCCTTTGCGAACTGGCCAAGCTGATTAAAGTCTTCAACATCTATTGAAACATTTTGGGCAATGGTTGAACTGCCCGCGTTGCCAGGGGCTACATATAATTGATTACAATGGGTGCTTTGCTTTATTTTCCACGCCAGTGCGTGCTCTCGTCCACCACTTCCAATTATCAATATGTTCATTTCAATGTTACCTAAAAGTAAAAACCTCAAAGATAGGCTCTTTGAGGTAATTTAGAATGTAATCACTTGAAAATCAGTTGGCGTACTCTGACAGGAATTTAATCCGCATCAGTCGAATTTCCTCCTCTGAGAAGTCTGTCATATCCTCATCTTGCAATGCTTCATCCAGACTGTCTGTTTCTGAGTTGAGAAAGTACTCAAAGATTTGTTCTTGCTTACTTTCATCCAACATATCATCTATGTAATAATCCAGGTTAAGCTTTGTGCCGGAATAGCAAATGTTTTCTATTTCAGTTAATAGTTCTTCAAACGTTATTCCTTTTGAATCAGCAATCTCTTCTAGGTCCACTTTGCGGTCAACCTGCTGGATAATGAATATTTTAATTTTTGATTTATTGACCGAGGATTTAACTACAACATCTGCTGCAGTTTCAATTTCATTTTCATCTACGTAATCTTTAATGAGTTCAAGGAAGCTTTTGCCAAACTTCTGCACTTTGCCCATTCCTACTCCGTTGACAGATGCTAACTCTTCTTTTGAGGTAGGGTAGGTTGTGGCCATTTCTTCCAAAGAAGGATCCTGAAAAATGACATAAGGAGGTAAGTCTTTTTCTTTGGCTATCTGCTTTCTGAGTGCCTTAAGCATTTCAAAAAGTCTTACATCATAAGCTTTTGAATTAATTGGAGCTCTTTCTGCTGATTCCTCTTCATCGCCCCCCTCAGAGGTAAAGTCATGGTCTCTGGCTAATTCAATTGGCTCTGGTTTCTTTAAGAATTTTAATCCTTTGTCTTTGATTTTAAGTACACCTATGCTATCAATGTCTTTTTCTAGGTACTGATAAATCAACGTCTGTCTTATAACCGACTTCCAGAAATCGGCATCCTCATCAGCCCCCTTGCCGTACACCGGTAGCTCTTCGTGGTTATAACTTTTTACATATTCATCGTCCACACCTCGGATTACATTGACGAGGTGACTTAGGCCAAAGCGTTCGTTTGTTTCTTTGACGGCTTCCAATACCAATTTTACTGCTTCTGTACCATCGAAACGCTCTCGTGGATGCACACAATTATCACATGCACCACAGTTATCTACTTTAAATTCTTCGCCAAAGTAATGGAGCAATTGTTTTCTTCTGCAAATAGGTGACTCTGCATAGAACTCCATCTCTTGCAAAAGGATACGTGCATTTTCTCTCTCTTGAACAGGTTTGTCTTTATTAAACTTTTCAAGTTTACTCAAATCATTGTGGCTGTAGAACATAAGGCATATGCCCTCCAGTCCGTCTCTTCCTGCACGACCCGTCTCCTGATAGTACCCCTCCAGTGATTTTGGCACATCATAGTGAATGACAAACCGTACATCTGGTTTGTCGATACCCATTCCGAATGCAATTGTAGCAACAACAATGTCTACCTCTTCATTGAGGAAGTTGTCTTGGTTTCTTACGCGTACATCAGGATCTAGTCCTGCATGATAAGGAGCTGCACTAAATCCATTTACATTAAGAAGTTGTGCAATCTCTTCTACTTTTTTTCTACTGAGGCAATAGATGATACCCGACTTGCCTTTATTTTCTTTCAGAAACTTAATGAGTTGCTTTTTGGTCTCTTTTTTAGGACGAACTTCATAGTATAAGTTTTTCCTATTAAAGGAGGAGACGAAAATATCGGCATCCTCCATTTGTAAATTTTTCTGGATGTCGATTTGAACTTTTGGTGTTGCTGTGGCAGTCAATGCAATTACAGGCATGCTTCCCAGCTGCGCAATCATGGTTTTTATTTTCCTGTACTCAGGCCTGAAATCATGACCCCATTCAGAGATACAATGGGCTTCATCAATGGCAACAAATGAGACATTGGTTTTAAGTAGGAACTCAATGTATTCTTCTTTGTTTAGCGATTCAGGAGCAACGTATAGTAGTTTGATTTCTCCATTGATACAATCCTTTTTAAGTCGTGTGATTTCAGACTTGCTAAGCGTTGAATTTAAGAAGCGTGCATTTATTCCGTAGGCGTTGAGCTGATCAACCTGATTTTTCATTAAGGCAATGAGTGGCGAAATGACTATGGCCATGCCGTCTTTAATCATTGCTGGTAACTGGTAACAAAGTGACTTACCAGCACCAGTCGGCATGATCACGAACGTATTCTTTCCGTCAAGGATATTTTTGATGACAACTTCCTGGTTTCCTCTGAATGTGGTGTATCCAAATAATTCTTTGAGTTTCTCCCGTAAAGTATCTTTCTCTTCTGCGACAATCATAAATAACAAAACATAATAACGAATGAAATACTTATCTTTGCATCCATTGTTTTCTAACTAGGTAAGAGCATTGAATTTAACAAAAAATATTAAGAAAGTAGCTACTGAGGTATTATTAAATGAAGCTCGGGCTATCGAAAAATTGACCCAATTTATTGATGATGATTTTGAGACTTGTGTCAAAGAAATCATCCAGTCTAAGGGTCGAGTTGTTATTACAGGTATTGGTAAAAGTGCCATAATAGCTAACAAAATTGTGGCAACACTTAATTCCACAGGAACACCTTCTCTCTTTATGCATGCGGCAGATGCCATACATGGCGACTTGGGCATGATTCAGAATGATGATATAGTTATCTGCTTATCAAAGAGCGGCAATACTCCTGAAATTAAGATGCTAGTTCCACTTGTGAAACGAAGGGGATTTAAACTTGTTGCATTAGTGAGCAACATTGATTCTTATCTGGCACAGCAAGCCGACTATGTACTTAATGCGACCATTGATGAGGAGGCATGCCCCAATAATCTGGCGCCAACTACCAGTACGACCGCCCACCTTGCAATGGGGGATGCGCTTGCGGTTTGCTTACTTAATCTTAGAAACTTTTCAAGTGAGGACTTTGCTCAATTTCATCCTGGAGGGGCACTGGGAAAACAACTTTATCTGCGGGTAGATGATGTGATGGTAGGCAAGGAAATTCCTATGGTGGAGGAAAACACCCCACTAAGAGACGTCATTCTTGAAATCTCCTCTAAAAGACTAGGGGCAGCAGCAGTTGTGGATCAGAACAGGTCGCTGTTGGGGATTATTACTGATGGTGACTTGAGAAGAATGCTCCAAAAGGACATCCAAATAGACACTGCCATGGCTTCTGACGTTTTATCCAGAAACCCGAAAACAATTGAATCGGGGGAATTGGCCGTTAAGGCACTTCAATTAATGCAGCAAAATAGCATTACACAGTTGGTCGTAGTTAAGGAGGGTAGGGTTCATGGCTTTATCCATTTGCATGACCTTTTAAAAGAAGGGATTGTTTAATTATCTGATTATATATAATGGATAAAAAACTTTTTGTGGTGTTGATGGCCGGTGGTGTAGGTACAAGATTTTGGCCTTACAGTCGCAATTCGAAGCCTAAACAATTTTTAGATGTACTGGGTACTGGAAAGACATTGATTCAATCTACTTACGAACGATTTCTACCACTTTGCCCTAAAGAGAATATTTTTATTGTAACCAACGAAGAATTAGCGGATATCACCAAGGAACAACTGGGCGTTGACGATGCTCAGGTATTGGTGGAGCCAATGAGAAAAAATACAGCTCCTTGTATTGCGTATGCCAGTTACCGGATTGCTATGAAGTCGCCTGATGCGGTAGTGGTGGTGAGCCCGGCCGATCATTTAATACTCAACGAGGTGGAGTTTCAGGAAACTGTAAATAAATCTGTGGCTTATGCAAAGGATCAGGATAAGCTCATAACGATGGGCATTAACCCTGTGCGGCCAGAGACAGGGTATGGCTATATACAGTACCTGAACAGCAAATCCCCTATAAAGAAGGTTAAAACGTTTACAGAGAAGCCAGCATTGGCGCTTGCTAAGAAGTTTATTGATAGCGGTGATTTTGTGTGGAATTCAGGAATTTTCGTTTGGGGGGTGAAGGCAATTATAGCCGCCATGGAGAAATATCAACCAGAAATAGCAGAGGTGTTTGAGGAGGCTTCCTCCAAATTTTATACAGACCAGGAAAAACGGGCCATCAAAACAGCTTACGTTCAAAGTAAGAATATATCCATTGATTATGGCGTAATGGAAAAAGCAGACAATGTGTATGTCTGGCTCAGTGATTTTGCATGGTCTGATCTTGGGTCATGGAGCTCCATGTATGAGCTTAATAAGAAAGACGAAAATAAGAATGTGATTGACGCCAATGCGATGGTGTATGAGACACGCAACTCTGTAATTAAGGGATCGAAAGATAAGTTAATAGTTGTACAGGGGTTGGATGGTTACCTGGTAGGAGAGTTTGATAATGTCATTATAGTGTGCCAAAAAGATCAGGAGGATTTGTTTAGAAGGTTTGTTAACGACCTCAAAGCAAAGCCTAATAGTAATGACTACTTATAGTTCTTTTGCCTGATCACTTCGTAAAGTGCAATTCCTGCAGAAACAGAAACGTTTAATGAACCAATGTTTCCAAACATTGGAATTTTAACAAGATGATCTACATCTCTGAGTAATAAAGGAGTGATACCATCTTCTTCTGAGCCCAATAACAATGCAATAGGCGATTTCATATCCACCTCATACAGTGGCTGAGTGGCTTTTTCAGTACATGCCAAAATTTGTATTCCGTTTTCCTTCAAAGTTTGAATGGCCTTTTTGAGGTCGCGGACCCTACAAACAGGAAGGAAACTGAGCGCTCCAGCCGAAGTTTTCATCGCATCGGCAGTGATTGGTGCGTTACCTTTATCGGGGATGATTATACCTGTAAGACCTGCGCACTCAGCCGTTCGAGCAATAGCACCAAAATTTCTCACATCGGTTATTCTGTCTAGAATGAGAAAAAATGGCTCCTTTCCATTGGCATAGGCATGATCTATCAGGTCTTCCACTACTGCATATTTGACAGCCGAGAGTAAGCAGATAACTCCCTGATGGTTTTTAGTAGAGAGTTTGTTTAGCTTTTGTTGAGGTGTAAACGATAAGGGCACATCGTGTTCCTTAGCAACAACAATTAGTTCTTTTACCAAATCATTGTTTAGTCCAGCCTGGATAAAAATTTTTTCTATTTCCCGACCTGCCCTCACGGCTTCCATTACGGCACGAGTGCCAAAGATCATTTCTGCTTTCTTCATTGGTCGGCAAGTTCCAAAAAGGACAGCTTAAAACAAATAACAATCAAGGGCAGATGCGATTTTAGAACCGGCTTTTCCTCCAGAGATCAATGGTATTGTACCATAATTGGGTGAATCGATCATCCCTCATGAGGGTGTAGTAGTTGGGGGAATAGATGCTTCCCTTTTTGATAAACACAAACTTTGTTCGGGAGTCCTTATAATACCATATCTCATTTTGGCTGGTCTTGCGAATTTCATCGGGCAAACCAAAAATGATAAACGTCATTCCTTGATCGGTTTTCCATCCTTCTTTATATGATGTAAAGTATTGGTTGGCAAGCTCTACTCGTGTATAGTAACTTTTCATAAAGCGTTTTGCCCTGTCTCTGTCCCGCGTAATACCAATGATAGTTTTATCAAAAACTACTTTATCGCCATTGGATTGCTGAAGTTGAATAAACTCGTCCTGAGTGGATACAAACACCAGTGGATCAACCAGGTCCTGAACACGCGTATATCTTGGGAAAGTGGAAGTGTGTACCCTAAAAGAAAACCCTTCAGCTGCGGTAGTGTCCGATTGTATTAAATACAATCCTTCTTGAGAAAAAGTAAGACTGCTTCCGTTGGAGATGGTGAAGCTGGAATCGGGCAGTAAAATGGGGTCAGCGCCAGCTGTACTTTTTGAAAAAGGCGGGAAGGCGGAACTAAAACTTTGACGATATCGAAACACGTAAAGGTTGCTTGCCATTGAAGGTCCCTGAACGGTATATTGTTCTCCTAACTCTAAATAGGGTTTTAATACTATTTGTTCTCCTCTTTTTATTAATCCGTTTACCGGATAGTTTTTTTCAATCATAAAAGGATAAGACCAAGTAGTCGAGGTGGTAACTTTTGTTATGGTTAGTAGCAACATCCAAGGATCATTCTTTAGGTCGACTACAAAAACACCCATTTTTCTTGATCCGGGGGAAAGTAATAATGAATCTGACCTCATGACCTTACCACTTCTTTGAGAGAATGAATCTCTTTCTTCCCATTGCATCCGATACATTTCAGGAGAAGAGCCTGTGCCGGTAATGGTAAGGGCATAATATATATTCATCTGCCCATTCTGCTTCACCATATTCCATTCTAAATCAACTTCATCAGCGGGGTTATAAAGGTGATTAAGGTTTTCATTGGTCAGAGACTGTGCTCCTGCAATGAAATTGATGATGAGAAGAAAAGAAGCAAGGCTAAATTTCATTTTGATGATTTGTTCGAATTTAAAATTACAACGATAAATCTAATGGATTGGCTTAATTTTGGGCATAAATAGTCTAAATGAGCAAGGTATTTACTACAGAGATTACATCGGATCAGCTTCCATCAGACAATCCACTTCATCAACGATTGCTGAAGGCATATGTTGCGGTGGAAGATTACATAATTGGTGATGTGCTCGAAGTAGGATGTGGAGAGGGAAGAGGGATTGAATTGGTAATGAAGAAAGCCAAAAGTTATACCGCAATTGATAAAATCAAGGAGGTAATTGATAAGCTGAAAATCAAATATCCTGAGGGGAAGTTTTTGAGCGGCAACATACCGCCTTTTGATACTTTAGAAAGTAATAGCTTTGATACAGTAATAAGTTTTCAGGTGATTGAACATATTCAAGATGATGCCTTTTTTCTAAAAGAAATAAACAGGGTGTTGAAACCAGGAGGGAAAGCCTACCTTACTACACCCAACAGAGTGATGTCGCTTACACGTAATCCCTGGCACATTCGCGAGTATACATCTGACGAATTGCTCTCGTTAGCTCAGAAATATTTCCCTAAGGCCACTATGAAGGGTATTGCCGGAGATGAAAAGGTAATGGCCTACTATGAGAGAAATAAAAAATCAGTTGAAAAAATAGCACGACTTGATTTTTTGAACCTTCAAAAACGACTGCCAGCCGGGCTTTACAAAATTCCGTATGAACTTTTGAACCGGTGGAATAGAAATAAACTAAAAGAGGCGGATGATAAGTTGGTGAGTGCAATCACTCATGAAAACTATCCTGTAACTGACCAAGCGTCTAAAGCTTTGGACTTGTTTCTTTTTGTGCAGAAATAAGCTATTGCCTCAAGAAGAGACAATAGCTTAAGGTATATTAATAATCCTGCGGTGCTGTCTCATTGATTTGAAGATCTCGAACATGACGTTCATACATTTCTTCAAACTTGGTGGCCAAGTCACTTTCTCCATTTTCCAGAAGTGTGCTTTGTAGCTCTCCGATGATGTAAATGTTCTTTCTCAATTCGATGGTAAGACCACCACCTTTTCTAATCAGATAGGACGCCATCTCATCTGCACGTTCACCAATAATATTGGCAATCTCCAGCGCTTTTTCCTTTTCACCCACCTGGAACAACAGGTTAACAGTTTCGGCAGCTGTGTGATCGTAAGGAACCGCTACGTCAGCCATTTTCTCAATGCTAAACAGCAATGCTTTTCTTGCTTTATCCAGATCACCCTTGTCAATAAGTGCTTGGGCAACTGAATTGAATGCACTGCGGTGATTCAATACAAAGTTTCTATAATCTTCCGAGTAGTAAATAGTAGGATCATCTAACCCACGATATGAGCATTTATTAACCAAATTGTCATAACTGAGGTCAGCGTTAACAAAATCTTTCCTTGGATTCGGATTTCTAATCGGGAGTATTCTGCTGGTATTGCCTTCTTGAATCGCATAAGGAGTCAGGTCTACTTTGAATTGAGAAAGAGAAGTATGGTTGACATAAATTGGTCTTTCCCAGTTATTAGTTGCCAATACATCAAGCATCGCCAAATCTTTTTTCTCCAGACCACCACCAGTCAGCCTGAATTGCATTTGATCCACCACCAGACTATCCATTCCCTCAGGAATTATGCCCGAAGCCAATACTTTGGCTTTATCTACTTTTAGGGTGAGCAATTTACTTGGAACTATGTTCCTGTCATCACTGCGTAATTGTGGATGATTCTTACTTAGCAAATCCAGGTATTGTTTGAGGTCAATTGCATTGAGTTTCAAATCCATGAATGGCAGATAATCATTAGGTCCACCTTGGCGATAATCATTAAGACTAAGGGTATACTTTAAAGGCTCGCTGTCATTCATTTTACGCATCGATTGCTCGATGTACCAATCAGTATTGAAATAGCTCAAAACGATTACGCGCATATCCTGTCTATACTCCTCTACTTCTTGGGCATACCACAGCATGAATGTATCATTATCACCACCAGTATAAAGAATGGCATCCTCTGCACATGAGGCGAGGTAATTCTTACCTGAGTCTACAGAGAAGAAACGATTCGATCTGTTGTGGTCGTCCCAACCTTCTGCAGCCATTATGGCTGGGGCAGAAGCACTGATAAGGATAGCGGCAATGGCAGATGCTCTTAGGTTTTTGAGGTACCTGCCCAATGTTTCGCCAATAGCGATTACAGAAAACCCGATCCAGAATGCAAATGCATAGGTCGAGCCCGCATAAATGTAATCCCTCTCTCGCGGTTCTACCGGAGGAGAATTGAGATAGACAACGATGGCCACACCAAGCATTATAAACAGAAGCCCTACGACAGCAAAATTCTTTGTGTCTCTGGTAAACTGGAAGAACATCCCAATCAATCCTAAAACAAAGGGGATCATAAAGAAATTATTTCGACCACCATTCTCTGCTAGTGCTGTCGGTACTTTTTCAAACCATCCGTTGGGTCCCAACCAATCGGCTCCCTGTTCATCACTTTCTCTTCCGGCATAGTTCCACATAAAATAGCGCATGAACATATACCCAATTTGATGCTTGAACATGAAATAAATATTTTGCGAGAAGCTGGGTTGTTGCCCTTCCTTCAGGCCAATAATATTTTTGTAAGAATCAGCATAATCGGAACTCCATGCACGAGGGAAGAAAGTCTCGTGGTCGTATACATATTCAAATTTCCTGTCTGCTATTTCGTACTTGTCCTTTCCTTTTTTATATACAGGAGCGCCATACTTGATGTCAATTGGCTGAGAGGTAAATGTTGGCCCGAACATAAGAGGGCGACTTCCGTATTGTTCACGTTTCAAATAACTCACGAAGCTCATTACATCACGCGGTGCATTTTCATTGATCGGTGGATTGAAGTTAGAACGGATGACAATAGTTGCATACGAGCAATACCCAATCAAAATGAATGTAGTAGAAAGTAAAAAGGTATTAAGGATTGGCTTGTTGTTAATCTGACTGTAGCGAATTCCGAATACAAGGCTTCCTATTATTATCAACGAGAATACGATAACGCCAGACCCAAATGGCAGCCCAATGGTATTCACAAAGAATATTTCAAAATTTCCTGCTAGGGTAGGTAGCCCTGGCACGATAAAATCATTGATAAAAATGATGATGGCAAAACTCAACACCAAAGCTCCGGCAATGCCCCAACGGGATGGTTTATATTTTTTGAAATAGTAGATCAGCCCTAGAGCTGGAATGGTGACAAGGTTGAGCATATGGACACCAATGGAAAGCCCCATCATATAGGCGATAAGAATTAGCCATCGGTTGGCTTTGCTTTCATCTTCAATAACATCCCATTTCAGTATGCCCCAAACCACAAAAGCGGTGAAAAAGGACGACATGGCATATACTTCGGCTTCTACCGCAGAAAACCAGAACGAATCGGAGAAAGTATAAGCAAGTGCACCAATAAGGCCGGCTCCCATCAAAAGAAGTGTTTTTGCTGAAGTGGATGAATCAGATTTGTCGATGTTGACCATCTTTCTGCCAAAAAGAGTAATGGACCAGAATAAAAAAAGGATTGTAAAGGCGGAAGCCAATACACTCATAAAGTTGATCCAATAAGCTACTTGGGTAACATCGCCTAAGGCCAGAAACGAGAAAAGGCGGCCTAGAAGTAAGAAAAGGGGAGCTCCGGGTGGATGCGGAACTTCCAGTTTGTAAGCCACCGCAATGAATTCTCCGACATCCCAATAACTGGCTGTTTCTTCAAAAGTGAGCCAATAAGTTATTAATGCTATCGCAAATGCAATCCAGCCTGTAATGTTATTCGTTCTTTGAAAATTCATGAGATGCTATCAAAAATTCAATTTGAAGTGGCGAAAATAAGGAATATTGTTCACAGTCTTTTGAGGCCATTTTGTGGTTTATGTAGCTTGGCATCAATAAATTACCCTTTAGTACGAGAAAAATATGATGTCTGTTCCCTTCTGCTCTCTAAAATACGCTCATGATCAGATCAAATATGAGGCAGAGAAGGCTATGGAGGGCGTGTACCGGAGAGGTCAGTTCATTTTAGGGACAGAATTAGAGGCCTTTGAACATGAATTGGCTACTTATGGTGGTACCCAATATTGCATAGGAGTGGCCAACGGGTTGGATGCACTCTATCTTTCCTTACACCTGCTGGGAATCGGGCCAGGAGATGAAGTTATCGTTCCGGCTCACACCTATATCGCAAGTTGGTTGGCGATTACACGTACGGGCGCAAAGGTAGTTCCAGTGGATGCTAATTCGGGTAATATGTTAATGGACACTTCACTCGTCACAGCAGCGATAACGGGGAATACCAAAGCTATAATGCCAGTTCATCTTTATGGGGCAGCTTGCGATATGTCTCAACTGACAGCCATTGCCAAGGAAAACAACCTTTATATCGTTGAAGACAATGCTCAGGCGCACGGGGCAACCTGGAAAGAAAAGAAGACCGGAAGCTTCGGGGACTGTAACGCCACCAGTTTTTATCCAACAAAAAATCTGGGTGCACTAGGCGATGGCGGAGCGATAACCACTGATAGCAAGGCGTTGGCAGAAAGCGCTTTCAGCCTGAGAAACTATGGATCTACTGATCGGTTTACCAATCCAGTGGTAGGAATCAATTCTCGATTGGATGAGTTGCAGGCTGCTGTGCTTCGCGTGAAGCTGAAATACCTGGATGAATGGAATGAGTTAAGGAGGGTAATAGCCCAATCCTATTTAAAGCAATTAAAAGGAGTAGGTGATATTATACTTCCAACTGCAAGTTATGCCAGTGTTTATCATCTGTTTGTTATCCGCACGCAGTACCGTGAAGAGTTGAGATCTTTTCTTTTTCAAAAAGGAATAGGAACAACTGTTCATTATCCTATCCCGCCTCATTTGCAAGGTGCTTATGACTCAATGAGTTTTAAGAAAGGGGTATTTCCTGTGAGTGAAAAACTAGCAGAATCCGTGTTGAGTTTGCCCATGTGGCCCGGTTTGGAGGAGGAACAGGTTAATTGGGTGGTCAAGCAGATCAAGAAATTCTTTGAGGGCAAATAGTTAATTATAAACAATTGAATAAAAAGCTAACCAAATTAGAAACAGCAGGACATAGGAAGATAGCACGATAAAGACGGCCGTGTTTCTTTTCTTTTTGGCATATACATGGACTCCATAGATGAGTGCAACCCAATAAACGACCTCAAAAAGATTGAGAGCTTTGAGGGGATAAACAAACCTTTTTTGAAGTTGTTCCACATCAAAAAGATTGATGATTGCTAATGGATAGAAGTTGAGGACCGAATTATAATCAGGGTCAGTATCGATAAACATGAACCAAATGATCTTGATGAATTCAGGAATAATGAAAATAAACTCGGAAATAAGGGCGATGGACCAACAATTGCTATAGGTTACTTTGTAACCAAACATGAAGCAACCTACCCAGATAACAAAAGAGATGATGGTAAACTTCCACAAGTAAACCAGGGGGATAGTGAGGTATTGGATAGTCGTAAAAATCTGAAGAAAACTACCTTCTGGTCGATCCTGTAGGAATTCAAATACGGCAGTTTCGCTTTCAATAAATGATTTTTTTGTAAACAAAAGGAGGAAAGTGAGAAGGCAGAGGAGTAGGAAAGCTAACCGTTTGTCAGTTTCGTAGAACGAATTGTATGCTGAGGTCGTTTCCATGAATGGTTTTTACTGTTTAGGCGTTAATATTTTGTTTATTTGAAGCCGTTTTAAGTGTTCAAAGCTATAGTGAGTAATCTTAAAATTTATATTCTTTTTTCTATTCTTTTTGTGGGCTTAAATGTTAGTGCTCAGGAAAAAAAAGATACGACACTTATTCTCATCAATGACATACGTGTTCAGATAGAAGTTACTGAGGCGCTCAACGATTTGTATAATTTTAAGTTTGAAAAAGCGGAGCAGCAGTTTCGGTGGTTTAAGCAGAAATATGCTTGGCACCCACTTCCCTATTTTTTGATGGGACTTAGCGAGTGGTGGAAAATTATGCCCAATACGAAGAATAAGGAATATGATGAGCGATTTTTGGCCTACATGGACAGTACTATTTTGGTAGCTGAAAACCTTCATAAAAAATCACCCGAGTATCGGATAGAAGCAGCGTTTTTTCTTTCTGCGGCTTACGGTTTTAAAGGACGATTGTATTCAGATGAGGAGCGAAAGGATTGGCGAAAAGCCGCTGTAGCAGGGAAAACTGCCTTGAACTACATGGAAGAAAGTAAAGAGAAGCAGGATTTGAGCGTGGAGTTATTGTTTGGAGACGCTTTATACAATTATTTTTCAGTTTGGGTGCCAGAGAATTATCCTGCACTAAAGCCATTGTTATGGTTCTTTAAGAAAGGGGATAAACAATTGGGTCTGGATCAATTGACGGAAGTGTCGTACAATGCTTTCTATACGCGAACGGAAGCGATGGTTTGGTTGATGAGAATACTTAATAGCTACGAAAACAAGACAGCCAGAGCCTTTCAGTTGTCGGAGTACCTCCATCAAACCTATCCAGATAACCCCTACTTTCATCGCTATTATGCCCGCATGCTCTACGGAAGGGGAGGATTTTCAGCGGAGATGGAGCAACAGAGCAAACAAATCATTCAGCGCATCGATAGTGGGATGGTGGGATATGAGGCCACGAGTGGCAGGTATGCAGCGTTTTTTCTTGGTCAGATGTACGAGCGCCAAAAGCAACTGGATGAAGCGAAGAAATATTATGAGATGGTGGTAAAGTATGCAACAGAAATTGAAGCCACTGATTCAGGGTATTATCTTTTTTCGCTTATAGCATTAGGCGAGATCAGCGAGAAGCAAGGCGACAAAGCAACTGCAAAAAGGTATTTTACAGAGGTGAAAAAGAAGTCCAACCGCAAAGACGAAGCCTGGAAGGATGCAAAAAAGAGGCTGAAGGCATTGGAGAAGGGAGATTGAGTATCTTTAAAATCTGAAGACATAAGTTTTGGAACTCCGCGATCTCATAGTTACACCTATTATTATTTTCCTTGTGTACGCAGGGGCTTACTGGATAAGGCCTAGGGTAACAGATTCAGTCAACAGAAGGTATTTCATTCCAGCGCTTACAGTAAGGATTATTGGCGCTTTGGCTGTAGGGTTTTTATATCAGTTTTATTATGGTGGGGGGGATACTTTCAATTTTCATACGCACGGGAGTAGGCATGTATGGGAGGCCTTTATAGAAAATCCGATTATTGGAATTAAACTATTGTTGTCAGATGGGACGTATTCTAGTGGGACTTACAATTATGCTTCAAAGATAATTTTTTATGGGGACTCGGCTTCATATTTTATTGTTAAGGTTGCTTCAATTTTTGATCTTATTACTTTCTCATCCTATTCTGCCACTGCAGTGCTTTTTGCTGTTTTAAGTTTTGTCGGGAGTTGGCTTTTATTTCTTGCATTTTATAAGAGATCACAAATGCTGATTAAGTGGCAGGCAGTTTCAATACTTTTTATTCCTTCTGTAATTTTCTGGGGGTCTGGCCTCATGAAGGACACTTTAACTTTTATGGCAGTTGGATTTTTAACCTACTCGGTGGGGGAGATTTTTATCACCAGAAAATTCTTGGTCATTCGATTCATATTATTGCTGACTGGTTTATTTATTCTATTCAATGTCAAAAAATATATTCTGCTTTGTTATTTACCAGCCGCATTGCTTTGGGTTTTTGCGGGGAGGTTGGCAAGGATAAGATCACTTGCGCTTAAGGTTTTAATTATGCCGATAATAGCCTTTATGTTAATTCTGTGTGGTTATTATTCTATTATTTTGGTTGGAAAAGATGATCCACGATACGCAATTGATAGGTTAGCAGCTACTGCTAAAATTACAGCGTATGATATTGGATTTTATACTGGTCGTGATGCGGGGAGTGGATACAGTCTGGGCGAATTAGATGGTACCTTGAGTGGAATGTTTTATAAAATTCCTCAGGCAATAAACGTGTCACTGTTTAGGCCCTATATTTGGGAAATTCGAAATCCATTAATGCTGTTATCCGCCATTGAAAGTTTTGTGTTTACAATACTCACGCTATACGTGCTTATCTATCGAAGATCTATAATCATTAGATCGATGGGCGACCCAATAATAGTCTTTTGCTTAGTTTTTAGTTTAACATTTGCATTTGCTGTGGGTATTTCCACATTCAATTTTGGGACATTAGCCAGGTATAAGATCCCCATGCTACCATTTTACGCCTTATCCTTAGGGTATATATTGAATTATTCAAAAAGGGAGAGGAAAGTTACAGCCTGAGATTCAGTTGAATACTTATTTATGACTGTATTTCGGCCATTTTGACCTAGTCTTTTTCTTAGCTCTTCATCATCAATTAAGTTTTGGAGGCAATTAACCCACTCTTCTTCTGTTGAAGCGAGGTATCCGTTTTCTCCATGTTGAATAATGTTAGTATTAACTCCAACAGCTGACATAACTGTAGGTATTCCTAGAGCCATGTACTGAAGGCCTTTCAAGCCACACTTACCTTTTGACCATTCGTCATCAGGCAACGGCATAATGCCAATATCGAAATTTTGAAGGTCATCTACTTCCTTATCGAGTCGCCAATTTTTACCTACGATTTCAAGTTTGTGATTTTTAAAAGCACCATCACCTATAACTACGATTTCAATTTTATTCTGATACTTATTTTTTATTTTTTCAAGCACTGGAACTGCCTCTAAGAAATGATCGATTGTTGTCTTACTTCCACTCCATCCAATGGTTATTTTGGCTGTGCTTTTTTTCGTTGAGGGAATGTATTTACTAGTATCAATAGTTGTAGGTATTATTATTACATTAGAATTGATAGGATATGCATAATTGGCTAGAAATTGGTTGCCAGCAACTACTACATCTGCTGTTCTTATTATTTGAGCCGTTTTAGCGGGGTTCTTGAGAAAATTTAGTTTTTTGTTCGGTGCTGAGATTGAAACTTGATTTAGCCAAATGGAATCATCAAAATCATAAATTAACTTTGGTTTTGTTTTTGAAAAAGCCCATTCGAAAAATGCTGTACCTAACATAAACGCTTCACGTTGTATGAAGATATAGTCATATCTGTTAGATCTTGCCAGATCATAAAATCTTCGTATAATACTTTTGAAAAGTATCCAACCTTTCGCCAGGTACTTGCCTTTCTTGTAGAAAATAGAATCATCCAATTCATTTAAAAGAAAGGAGTGTTCGATCATAAATCCATGATCAACAAGAATATTTAGATATTGCTCGTAGCGAAACCTTTGCGAAGGGGATCTTCCTTCACGATGCATGTCAATGAATAGAATCTTTTTCACAAGGGTTGATTATTCAATCCAAGAAGGGGGTAAATTATCAGTGATTTCAATATTGGAAAATGTGTTGCTTTTTTTGGACCCTGTCTTCAGCGCCCAAGCTCCCATTTTACTTAATCCTTCATGTAGCGGTGTTGATGGTAAGGTACCAAAAATACTTTCGGCCTTATCGTGGCTGGAATAAGCATGCGCTACCTCGTTACGAGCTTGGAGGTAGTTTATTTTTGTTTCCTCTCCTAATGCTTTACAAACTTCATTTGCTAATTGGTTAACGGTAAATTGCACGTCCGCCCCTATGTTAAAAATTTGATTTTGAGCTTTTGGAACTGATACTGATTTGGCAATAATGGGAATTATGTCTCCAACATAACTGAATGCCCGTGTTTGCGTACCATCTCCAAAAATGGTGAGGGGTTCATTTTTCATTAATTGATTCATGAAAATGCCAACCACATTTCGATATTTATCACCAAGGTTTTGGTATTCTCCGTATACATTGTGAGGTCTAAAAATAACATGTTTTAGTCCAAACATCTCGTAGGCACATTTTAGATCCTGCTCGATGGCAAGTTTAGCTATTCCATAAGGGTCTTCTGGGAGAGGTGTCATGTCTTCGTGCATGGGTAATTGCCCCCTGCCGTATACCGCAATTGAGGATGTAAAGACAAAGCATTCCACTTTATATTTTATGCTTGCGTTGATAAGATTAATGCTTCCAATAAGATTGTTTTCGTAATTAAACTTTCTTATAAAATGGCTTAGACCTTCTGCAGCATAGGCAGCTAAGTGATACACGTAATCGAAGGAGTATTCTTCGAACAGATTAGTTACAGTTTCAGTACAAACTATGCTGCCTTTTACGAAAATACTTTGCTCTGGTATATTTTCAATAAATCCACCGCTCAAATCATCCAGAACGATAACTCTGTGATTAAGGCTTAAAAGATGTCTACATAGATGACTTCCCATGAAGCCAGCTCCACCAGTTACTAAAGATGTTTTTGTTTTCAATTCTGAGGGTCTAGATAAAGCGTAAAATTAGTAAAATGCTATCAACGATCTAATTCAATCATCTAAGCGCCACTAACTTTGCTTTTCAGGTTACCAAAAAGCGGTACCTTGCGTAATTGTTTCAAAATTAAATTCAATTGGCAAAGCTCCACCACCATCTTAGTGAATTTTATCGTTCTTTAAAGATAGAAGGGTCCTTTGCCCGAAACCTAATTGT
>JAGQYK010000110.1 GCA_020436125.1 Cyclobacteriaceae bacterium
TTTACGATTGTCTAAAGTAAAAAAAAGGCTGCCCCTCGGGCAGCCTTTTTAAAATTTGATCAAATTAAACTACTTATTAACAGCAGTTACTGCAAAAATTCCCGGCTCTGGTGAGGGTGCATTACTGTTAGCATTTAACTCATCCTGAGCATAAGGGAAACGTTCAGGAAACTGAGTGAATACTGGGCTGACAATAGGAAAAGGAACAGTTAAATCGCTGTCACTTTTTCTAACTCTTCTCGCATCATTAAATGGCATGAAAGTACCATATAATGAAACGTAACGTTCTTCAACGATCTCTCGAAGAAGCGCTCTCAATGGAGTAATATTATCAGCATTTTCCATTCCACCCGCATCAAAGTCAGCAGTTACATATGGATCATAGGTTGTTGCATCAGAGGCAGCCACCTTAGCAAACGCAGCCCCAGATGCAAGATGTGCTCTTAAGGTATTGAGGTGATCCATTCCTGTTGCAAAATCAACCGTTCTGGCTCCTGCTTCGGCAAGAATCAATAGGTTCTCTTCATAGGTAACCAATGGCATTGGAGAGGTAGCTTTTGCCACACCCACTTCGCTACTTGGCGCATTACCAATTATGGTATAATACTTAGAACGAGCCTGCTCATTGGTCTTTGCATTATTCCTACCACCGCCAGGAGCAATAAGTCCTTCAAGAAAAGTACCAGCAGTACTCATATAGTCATTACGCTCACCCACAAATACGTTCAGCAAATTGGTGTTTCCATTGGCGGAAGTACCAGCTGGCTTAAACTTCATGGAGTTAGCATTGATGGCTATACCTGACTGCGCTGCTGTATAGGCATTAGCATACTCTTTGGTATCCATATAGTAGCGCGCCTTTAGTGTATAAGCAGTTTGTATCCACTTGGTTTTATTTCCTCCATGAAAAATCTCGTTAGAAATAGAAGGATTACCAGGCAAACTATTCAAATCTGCAATGGCACCATCCAGTAAAATTTGAAGGCTTGCAAACACGGCAGCTTGATCATCAAAAACTGGATCTTCAACTTCTTCTAATGCATCAGCAGCCTGTGAGTAAGGTATATCACCGAATAATTCAGCAGCTGTTCCTACAGCATGAGCTTCCAGAATTTTGGCTATCCCTACATAGTTTGGTAAATCAACCAATTCAGTCTGCATAAGGCGGCATTGTTTAACTATACCCTGATAGATATAACTCCACGTTGCATTCGTTTCTTCAGTACTGATATTGTATTCTCCTAAACTTTTATAAAGTAATAGTTTACCACTGTACTGACCAGACCACATTCCGGAAATACGCTGTAAGTGACTTACCTGAACTGTAACATTAGCCAGTTCAGCACCAATCAATAACAAATCCGCAGGAGCCTCAGTAGGTTCATTCGGATTGATATTAATGTCTTCCAAAATATTCTCACACCTTGTAAAAACAAAAAGTGGAATTAATATTAATAATATCTTTTTCATAGACTTAGTAATTAACTTTTATTGAAAATAGCCATGAACGAGTACTTGGGTTGGTAAAGTAATCAATACCAAATCCGCTATCAACACCTGATTGGTTGATCTCAGGGTCGATACCTTTAACATCAGTCCAAAGCTTAAGGTTACGCCCTGTAATTCCCAAGTCGACAGATGTTAATTTCATCCGTTTTACAAAGGCATTATTCAATTTGTAAGACAAACTGATTTCACGAAGGCGTGTCCAGCTACCATCACTAATGGCCAATTCATTGATGGCAGAGCCACCAAGACCACCACCTAAAGAAGTATACCATTGTTCATCTTTAAGAACAGGTCCTGCGCCAAAGTCTTCAATGTTACCCCTTACAGTCGTTCCTGCGGTAAACACTGTTCCTGCAGAATTCACCACATCTTGAGTTAAAGTGACTTCATTGCCTACATCAGCGTGCGTTCCAAACTGGTATAACACAAAGCGAGTACGATCTGCATAATCACCTCCCTGGAATGTTTCAAACAGAACATTCAATGAAAGGCCTTTGTAAGATGTAGTTAAACCAAGACCACCTCTCCAATCTGGATTAGGGTCACCAACCACACCTTGATCGGGATCAATCTGAGGAAATCCATTTGCATCTAATACCAATGAACCATCATCATTCCGTTGAGCACGTGTGGCCCATAAAACACCTAATGCTTGACCTTGAACGGCACGAGAACTTATGGACTGAGTTGTTAACTCAATAGATTCGGTACCTTTCAAATCAGTAACAAGATTTCTGTTATTATTAAAGTTACCGTATAGGTTTACTTGCCAGTCACGATTTTTGAACACCGTATAGTTGGCATCCAATTCAATTCCCTTATTCGTCATTGTACCTGCATTGGCATAAACACTATTAAAACCACTAGCCGGTGCTAACCCCACTTCGAACAATAAATCATTGATTTCATTAGAGTAATAAGTAAACCCAATGGCCAATTTATCTTTTAGAAGACGAAGGTCGGTACCAATTTCAAATTCAGTTTTTACTTCTGGTCTAAGATTTGCATTTCCTTTGTCATCATTATACCTAAATCCACCACCATATAACAATGGATCCAATCCATCATCATATGCGTTGTAAGTGAAACTTTCGTAGGTAGTCCTATCACGATATGCTTGCGGCTCAACACCTACTTGTCCATAGGCTAATCTCAATTTACCAAAAGAAATCACAGAGCTTCCAGACAAAGATGGCAATTGAGTGAACTGCCACGCTACATCAGCAGCAGGGTAAAAGAAAGTACCTGCAATTGTTGAAGCTGCCTCCTGTGTACCATTAAGGTTCAAGAATATTTGATCATAAAAGTCAAATGCCAACACTGAGTATAATCGATTTGATCTTCTATGCCTATAGGTATTATCAGGAAAGAAAAGCGATGAATTATTAAAATTTCTCAGATCAGTATTAATCAAAAACTGTTGAGCATCAACGCGATCACGGGCATACTTACGGTCATTAATATTCCAGCCAATGGTTGCATTCAAATTAATATCACTCGTCAAAGAACGAGTACCACGAACAATAGCATCAAAGTTCACTTCTGTTTCTTTGAAATTCTCAGCATCTAATTCTCCCCTTGAAGGCACGTTACCTGCGGAACCAATTGGGAAAAAGCGTTCTCTGCGATCGGTATAACTATCAACACCTCCTCTTAAAATAACATCCATCCAACTAAGGGGAGAAATTGTCATTTCAGAAGAAACAATAAAACGATCTACCAAAGATGGATTTTTCAATTCATTGGTCGTCCATAACGGGTTATTATAGGTAGCATTTTGATTGTCTCCTAAATACCTTCTGTAAGTTCGTTGGCGACCCGGGAATGCTGTTCCATTGTTATCAAAATACGTTCCTTTATAGTCACGATTATCAAAATCCGGAGCACCTCTAAGTAGACCTAAGTATAGACCATTTACGTTAGAACTTTGCTGAATCCTATTCGATGAGGTATGTGCATAAGTCGCTTTTGATGACAATGCCATCCAGTCATTGAATTGGGTATTGGCATTTAATCGAAGTGTAGTTCTTCTGTAATCGGCATTTTTCACAATACCTTTTTGATCCAGATCACCCAAGCTAAAGTAGAAGTTTGACTTTTCTCCTCCACCACTCACCGCCAATGAGTTTTCCCAAAAACTACCATCTTGAAAAACTGCATCAAAGTTTTCGTCTAGAAATGTCTCTCTAGAATTTTTGGTAGTAATAGGATAATAGATTGTTCCGTCATCTGCCTTGAAATACCTTCCTGTTTCATTCACTTCGTCAGCAGCACCCGAACGGTCAGCAATTCTATCTCCCCATGAGTTGGCGCTTGTGGGGCTATAGTTGCCACCACTACCCTGCCCAAACTTATCCTGCAATGGGTGCCGTCTGTTGATTTGATCAACAGAATAGGTAGAGCTAAAAGAGATATTCACTTTATCTCCCGCCTTGCCTTTCTTTGTAGTAATTACAACCACCCCATTGGCAGCACGTGAACCCCACAAAGCAGCTGCTGATGCACCCTTCAATACTTGTATAGATTCAATATCCTCCGGATTAAGGTCGTTAATACGCGATTGCTCGGAAGTACCCCCTGCACGAGAACCACTATTACCAACCAATGAAGAGTTACTTACCGGAATACCATCAACAATAAAGAGAGGATCTGATGACCCAGTAATCGTATTGGCTCCCCTGATCTGTATAGTAGATCCTGCTCCTGGGTCTCCGTTAGAGCGGGCAATACGTACACCGGCTGCTTTACCAGCCATTCCGTTCAACAAGCCTGTCTCACCAGATCTGGCTACATCTTCAGCCTTTACAACTGCACTGGTTGACCCGAGCTTGTCTTTGTTTTGTTCAAAACCCAAGGCACTTACAACCACCTCACTTAGCTGTGTAACGTCCTCCACTAAGGTAACGTTGATTACTGACCGCGCACCAACCGTTTCAGAAACGGAAGTGTAGCCAATAAAACTAAATTGCAGAGCTGCACCGCTCTGAACTTGCATGGAGAAATTTCCTGAAACATCCGTAATCGTTCCATTGGAAGTCCCCCTTTCGATGACGTTCACTCCGATGAGTGCTTCGCCATTCGCATCCGTCACCTTACCTGAAACGGATTGCTGCGCAAAGGCAGTCAACCCGAACAATAATAGGGCAACAGTAATCGAGTAGATTTTTTGCATATGGTATTAGTTTGTTTTAAGTGGCAAACGTAAATCATAAAATAATTTTATCCTACAATTTTTTACACCCCAACACTTGTTAGGTTTCGCCCAAAATATTAATGAGAAGTTCGATGTCATACTTGATGCCGCAAACCAGCCTTCAGGTCAACATTTTTACAGTGATCAGCGTATACATTTACTTTCGAGCAGTCAAAAAAAATATAAAAAAATGTGACCCCTCTTGGGCTACTCCAATTTGAAATTAATGGTCAGTGCCGAACCTAATAGCTTATCAGTAAGAGCAACAAAAAAAGGGATTCGTATGAATCCCTTTTTTAATTAACTTATGATTGAAGTCATTATCCCAAATAGGCCTTCAACTCCTTGCTCCTGGATGATTGTCTCAGCTTACGAGTAGCCTTCTCCTTGATCTGGCGTACACGCTCGCGAGTAAGATCAAACTGATCTGCAATCTCCTCGAGTGTTACAGCATGGCCGCCCGCCAATCCGTAGTACAAAGAAATAACAGCCGATTCACGCTCACTTAAAGTGGCTAGCGCTCTCTTCACTTCTGTTTGAAGTGATTTGATCATTAAATCTGAATCCGGTACATCGGCATCCTCATCCTCCATAATATCGAGTAGGGTACCGTCTCCGTCACCCTGCGCAAAAGGCGCATCCATAGAAACTTTACGTGCTCTGAATGTCAGGTTCGTTCTGATCTCATCAGGAGTCATCTCCATCACATCGGCCAACTCATCTTCCGTTGGCTCACGCTGATGCTTTTGTTCTAATTCTGAAAATGCGTTGTTGATCTTATTCAATGATCCAACTCTATTCAGCGGAAGGCGTACAATTCTTGATTGCTCCGCTAAGGCCTGTAGAATACTTTGACGTATCCACCATACAGCATATGAAATGAACTTAAACCCGCGCGTCTCGTCAAAACGAGTAGCCGCTTTAATAAGTCCAAGGTTTCCTTCATTGATAAGGTCACTTAGGGTCAAACCGTGATTTTGGTATTGTTTGGCAACAGATACCACAAAGCGCAAATTGGCATTCACCATTTTCTCCAACGCTACCTTGTCTCCTTCCCTTATCCGCTTCGCAAGCTGCACTTCCATTTCAGCAGTGATCAAATCAATCCTGGCGATCTCACTGAGGTACTTGTCCAGCGATTGCGTTTCACGATTGGTTATCTGCTTGGTTATCTTGAGTTGACGCATTAATCTGAAAATTAATTGTTTATGTAAAAAATAGTGGTTTTAACGTTTATTTTCCCAAAAAGTTATCACTCTAGAGTTTGTAGCTCCAATTTTACTCATCAGTAGGTCTAAACCTGTTGATTTTGTGCTTAGGCTGGCTAGTAAACCACGGAGGGCAATTTCAAGAGAAATACGCATAAACCGCCAGCAAAAGTACTAAAATTAGACTACATTCCTAGGGAATAATCATTAAGTAAGTGTATAACAAGTCGTTATATAAATAGTTCAATTATCTAAAAAAATCCATTAAGGTAACCCATTACAATAATCCAAAAAGGTAAATAGTAAACATGCCCCAGGCTGTACCGGAAACCATACTCAAAATCGCTAGCAAAATAGCATGTGGCATCCATTCTTCATTGTATGCGGCAGTTACTGCCGGAGCCGTTGATATACCTCCAAGATTGGCCATACTGGCAATAGGGACCCAAGCCATGTGCAAGCGGAGTATTTTCGCCACAATCATCATGAAAATATAATGAGCGACTATCCAAATCATAGCTACTATCACAAACGGAATGGGAAGTGACAGGCCACTGAAGTCGAGTTTTAACCCAAGGATAGCCATAATCAATATGATGAGTATCCCTCCTACTTTAAGTACAAAAGGGTGATTCCATCTGGAAATAAAATTTCCCAGCATGAGCCCTACTATAGAAAGTGTAATGACGCGCCACAAAAAATCATGCACCAACCAATTGGTGAGTACCGTTACCAAAATGATAGCACTAACGGTTATAATTATTGAGCCTACCGTCCGGCTATTGGGTTTAATTTCATCTGCCACGAAATCAGGAATCTTTTCGGTAATTCCAAAAAAGCGATTCAACTGATCGCTCCTCTTGATGAATTGGAACATCAATATGGTCCAAATGTTGACAAGAATATTATCTAAAACCAGTACAGAAAGAAACAATGATTCTGGAGTGCCTACTAGTTCTTTCAATACCAACTGACTGGTGCTGCCTCCAATCCAGCCTCCGACAATCGGCACCAACCCCTTCCAATATTCTTGCGTGATGAAAAGATCGTGACCAGAAGGCATAACGAATTGGGCAAGAAGTACTAAAATGACTGGCAAGGTGGCAATTACAAACGACCCTGACACAAACAAGATAATTGGCCTTGCTCCCACCATTTTTAACTGTGGAATTGACAAGGCGCTCATGACGGTAAGAATGGCAAAGGGTATTATCCAATTACGACTTAGGGAATGGAGAAAAACCCCTGATAAATCCAATCCAGTAGTGTGCGTAACTGCAGCCGGAATGACATAGGCAAACAAGATAGCAGGAAACCAGTTAAGTAATGCCTGAATCCAGGCAGCCTTCTGCTTGTTTAGCCATAGTACGGCAACCACTGTAAAGGCTACAACAATTAGAGCAATCCATTGATCCATTAGGCAATGTGTAGTTGATAAAAGATGAAAAGATAGTAAATTATTCTACTTTATCGCATTGCTGACCTACAACCATACGTCTGAACTGTATGGTTTACTTATAATCATTCATCGTACTCCAAAGCTGACTGAACTCTTTAATGAAAGACTTCACCACTCCTCCCTCTTTAGTTAATAAAACATTTTCATGGTTATACTTAGCTGCACTCAAGGTCCAGTTATAGCTCCCCGTAATCAGTGCGCTATCATCTACCACCATAAACTTGTGGTGCATATGATTGGGGGTATCATCCATTTTTACCGCAACACCCTCTTTTGCCAATCGAGCGATGTCGGATCCAAGATCCAATGACTTATCATTGTCGGTAATAATTCTCACCTCCCTGCCTCTTTTGTGTGAATCGAGAATGGCACTGGTAATTCTATCATCACTGATGGTAAATACGCAGATGTTGATTTTATTGACGGCATACATTATTTGATTAATAATGGTATTTCTACAGGCATCCCCAGGACTGAAGTATGCATCTGCCTTTTCAGTTGTATTGGACTTGGTAAGTAAGGCGCTATTGGCATTCTTGATCCATTCCAAAATGAAGGGATAATTATTGGGAGTGGCTTTCTCATTGGCTATCTCGTATATTTTACTCCTCAAAAAATTCAATTGATCACCATCTAGCGGATGTTCATTTATCAGGGCTTTGATTGATTTCTTCTCTGAGCGTGAAAATATTTCATCTTCTATACTCAATTTTAATTGATTGATTATTTCTTCCATTGCATGTAGATTAAAACCCTAAAGTATCGATTGCACTATAAAATAAAATATGGTAGGACAGAGTAACGCACCAATTCCTGTATAAAAGGTTGCTGTAAGCGCTCCATATGGCACCAACTTTGGGTCAGTAGCTGCCAGACCCGCAGCTACTCCGCTAGTTGTACCAATTAATCCTCCAAACACCATTGCCGCATGAGGGTTATCCAACCCTATATGCTTTGCGATGATGGGCGTTCCTATCGTAATCATTATTGACTTGACCACTCCTATAGCAATGCTAATAGCAATAACATCAGATGGAGCACCAATGGCTGAACCCGTTATAGGGCCCACCACAAAAGAGCAAGCTCCAGCGCCTATCGTAGTAAAATCCTGCACTGAAGTGTAGCCCATAGCATACCCTATTGTGCCACCGACAAAAAAGGCTACAAAAACTCCAATTAAAAGTGAGATGATTCCGGCTAACCCAGCTTTCTTTATTTCCGTATAATTGGCACCCATGGCGGTTGCGACCACTGAGAAGTCGCGCATCATTGCCCCTCCCAACAATGCCATACCTGAAAAAATTGGAATATCCGCTATCCCTTTCCTGCCACCTAAGGCTGCAAGTGCCAGACCAGCCATAATGGCGATTGCTGTTCCTGGAATTTTGTTATCAGTTAGTCTTTTAGATATCCAATAAGACACGAACATGATCGTGCCTACCGTAAGAAATGCAAAAATGAAATCATTTGCACTGATTACCTTTTGAATCAGA
>JAGQYK010000111.1 GCA_020436125.1 Cyclobacteriaceae bacterium
AATGATGACCACAAGCATGACCAGCTACCTGGCCTTCTATCGGTTTTTTCTCAGCAACCGCCTCCTGAGCAATTCCTGGTAAAGCATCGAACTCTCCCAATATCGCAATAACGGGTTTGCCCTGACCATAACTGGCTATAAATGAGGTCGGCATTCCGGCAACCCCCTCCTCCACTTTAAACCCACTTTTTGTGAGGGTTTCCTGCAATAATGCAGAACTATTTGTCTCCTGAAAGCCTACCTCCGCAAAATCCCAAATTTTCATTGCAATGGCAGAATATTCCTCACTTTTCGAGTCAATTGCTTTAACCACATCCTTTTTAGATTTTTGGGCAATTGCCGAGATGGAGAGCGTAATGAGTATTATTAGTACAGAGGTTAATTTTTTCATAGGTAGTCAAATCGTTTCCTTAAAAATAATTAAAAGAGTTTAATGACAAGTTGGTAAACAGAATTACTCCGCCTAAAACTTAAATAAAACCAGTCGCCCATTATCATTTCTTTAATTCAGAAAGGTTGATTAGTTTCAAGTGCTTAAAATAATCAATTCGAAAATTCTATGAGAAAAATCGTATTGTCCGTATTCGCTACTTCGCTATTAATTTCATGCTCTGCACCCAAAGAGGAGAAAGTAGACAAAGCACCAGAGGTAGTCTCATTGCTTGGAACAACTTATTTTGAGCCAGAAAGAAGCCCTGAATTACAGCAAAAACTGGATAGTAATCTTTCTGTTGCTAAAGCCAACTTCATCAATGATCCATCAGAAGAAAACTACATTTGGTATGGACGAAGACTTGGATACCTATCCCGTTTTAACGAATCCATAGAAGTACTAAGTGAGGGACTTGAAAAATATCCTGAGTCATACAAATTATTGAGGCACCGTGGTCATCGATTTATTTCTATGCGCCTATTTGATAGAGCTATTGACGATTTAACAAAAGCTTCTCAATTGATGCCCCCCAACCCACCTGAAATTGAGCCAGATGGTTCACCCAATAAACTTAACCAGCCCTTATCCTCGACTCAATTTAATATATGGTATCATTTAGGGCTTGCGCATTATCTTAAAGGTGACTTCGAAAAAGCCGAACAGACTTATATTGAATGCTTAAAGGCAAGTTACAATGACGACCTATTAGTTGCAACCATAGATTGGTTCTATATGACTTATAGAAGGGAGGGAAAGGATGAACTGGCTGAAGGGCTATTAGGAAATATAACTGATTCTATGACAATCATTGAAAACGATTCTTATTATAAGCGTTTGCAAATGTATCAGGGTAATCTACAACCAGAGGATGTGTTAACTGTTGATCCTACGGCTGAGGATTATGACTTATCATTAGCCACCCAAGGTTATGGAGTGGGCAACTGGTATTTTTATAATGGTGATACAACCAAAGCAGTTGAAATTTTTGAGAAAGTAGTTGCCGGGAAGAGTTTTGCTTCGTTTGGATTCATCGCTTCAGAAGCCGAACTCGCAAGATTAAAAGCTAACAAATAGATAGCTTACTTTTAAGTCTAATCCGATTGTTCTTCAAAAAGAATAAATTGCGATAGATAAATAAACGTCCTTAAATAAATAATGAGTCAATCAATTAGGGTGTACGGCCCTGCGTCAGTATCCAATGTAACTTGTGGATTTGATGTACTCGGTTTTGCAATAGAAAAACCAGGAGATATTATTCTAGCTGAGTTAAGTGAAAAACCAGGGGCACGAATTAAAAAGATAATTGGATGTGATACCCTTCCAATCAATCCATTGGAAAATGTAGCTTCTGTAGCTGCTCAGTCATTATTGGATCATGTTGACCCTACGATTGGCATAGACCTTACCATTTACAAAAATATAAAACCAGGTAGCGGAATAGGTTCAAGCGCTTCAAGTGCCGTAGCCGCCACTTTTGCAGTCAATCAGTTAATTGGAGTTCCAATTAAAAATACTTTTGATCTTGTTCCGTTTGCCATGCAGGGTGAACAAATCGCTAGTGGCGCATTCCATGCAGACAATGTGGCCCCTGCCTTACTTGGGGGTTTTATAATTGTGCGTAGCAATGATCCTCTTGATGTAATACAACTAGGTACACCACCTGATCTATATGCAGTGGTCATCCACCCTGATGTACAAATCAAAACTTCCGAATCAAGAAAACTTCTTCCTGTCCTAGTACCGCTTAAAGATGTAGTGACTCAGACAGGGAATCTGGCTGGGCTTGTCGCAGGTTTATTACAACACGACTATGATCTAATTGGCCGATCTATGCATGATATCATCATTGAACCTGCAAGAGAGGGTACCATTCCAGGATTTAAAGAACTTAAGAAAGCTGCATTGGATGCTGGTGCTTTAGGAGCTGGAATTTCCGGATCTGGCCCTTCTGTTTTTGCTTTATGCAAGGGTGAAACATCTGCCCAAAAGGTACTGGATGAAATGAAAAGTGCTTATGGAAATTTTAATATAAACTATGACGCTTACATCTCGGCCATTAACAAAAAAGGAACTATCGAAATTTTAGACTAATGCTCTACTTTAGTACCAATGGACAATCACCAAAAGTAGGTTTCGAGGAAGCAGTGCTGCAAGGTTTGGCTCCAGACAATGGTCTATACTTTCCAGCGGCAATACCAAAGTTACCATCCTCCTTTTTCGAATCAATAGAAAAACTGACTCCTCACGAGATTGCCTTTCAAATAGCTAAACAATTTGTGGGGAATGAAATACCAGAAGACAAACTACAACAAATTGTTAGTGAGACTTTAGATTTTCCAATTCCGTTGATTGAAGTAGAAAAAGACACGTATTCATTAGAACTTTTCCATGGACCTACATTAGCGTTTAAAGATGTGGGCGCCCGGTTCATGGCCAGAACACTTCGGTTTTTTTTAGAGAAGGATGCTAAACCAGCAACTATTCTAGTGGCCACCTCAGGTGATACAGGAGGGGCTGTAGCCAGCGGATTCTTTGGTGTTGAAGGAATCAATGTAGTAATCTTATATCCATCAGGAAAAATCAGCACCACACAAGAGAAACAACTAACCACTTGGGGGAAAAATATTTTTGCACTGGAGATAGATGGAACTTTTGATGACTGTCAAAAATTAGTAAAAGAAGCCTTTGCTGACAGTGACTTAAAAAATAAGTATGGTCTAACCTCTGCTAACTCTATTAACATTGCGCGACTATTGCCTCAATCATTTTATTACTTTCTTGCTTTCAGGCAATTGAAGAACAAGTCAAAGGGCTTAACCTTTTCAGTACCTAGTGGTAACCTGGGCAATTTGACTGCAAGTTTGATTGCTTGGAAAATGGGGCTCCCCGTACACAGATTTGTAGTCGCATCCAATCGCAATGATGTAATAACAAAATATATCCTCACCGGATTGTTTGAAAGCAAACCATCAGTACTCACAGTTGCCAATGCAATGGATGTGGGTAACCCAAGTAATTTTGTTAGAGTACTAGAAGTATTTAACCAGAATTTTGATCTATTAAAAGACAAGTTGGTAGGACATTCGTATGACGATGTCGAAATTAAAAACTGCATTACTGCGGTGTATCAGAAAACAGAATACGTGTTAGATCCACATGGCGCATGCGCTTACATGGCCCTTCAAAAAGAACTAAAAGAAACAGAGGTGGGTATATTTTTAGAAACCGCACACCCTGCGAAATTTAGTGAGACGGTGAATGAATCCATTGGACATTCTATCCAAATACCCGAAAGTTTAAATGAGATTATTAAAAAAGAGAAGGTATCCATTCAATGTCAGCCTTCACTTAATGACCTCAAAGGAGTACTTAGCACAATTCTAAAGTAAAAGCCCAAAGTCATTGGGCATTAAATGTAGTACAAATACACCTTTACCATTCAGTAGAATTCATCTCAATACTTATTTCATTGAGGAATTTTTCCTCATGAATATTTTCTATTTCAAAGTTATTTATCCTTTGTGAGCCACTTTCAATATAATTGGTGTATTGAGTTATAGAAGAAAACTTTAAACTACTTATGAAACATTCAATTCAAACTCTTTGTCTAATTGCATTGGCTTTTCTTTACACTTCCTGCTCGGATGACGATCCACAACCACCTAATAGTCAACCTACTATCGAAGTGAGTGATGATATCGCAGGAATGACTGGTGAAAATCAGATCATCCAAATAGTTGCTGTTGACCCAGATGGAGACGCTCTTGATTACTCGTGGAATATTATAGAGTCACCTAGTGGATCTGGTGCAGAACTCACCAACACCAATGATTTAAATGCTACCTTCAACACTGCAACAGCCGGTTTATACAAGGTGGAAATTACTGTGGATGATGCACGTGGCGGAATCGCCTCTGGAATTGTGACACTCTACATTGGTGGTGTATTACCAACATCTATCAGTGAGAATACAGTACATCCTAATCTATTTGACGACCCTATCTATCCGGATTATTTTGCACTTCAAGATATACAAGTCACAGCTGGTGTGACATTTGATTCTGGTGTAGTCGTAGAGTCTGCAGGAGATGTACGCTTATGGTTTAATGGAAACAGTTCCTATTTAAAAGCAGAGGGCACCAGTTCCAAGCATATCATATTCCGCGGTATAGATAAAGTAAAAGGTGGTTGGAGAGGTATTAGTATTGCCTCTAACAATGTGAATAATAAGTTTGATTATGTAGATATACTACATACTGGTAGTTCTAATTTCAGTTCACAGAAAACCGCTGTGCATTTACAAAGTAATGTTGCAGCTAAATTGAGCATTAAAAATACGAGTATCTCCCAATCAGCAGGTTATGCCATTTATATTGATGGAAACTCAGGCGTTATCTCCTCTTTTGAAAACAATAATTTTAATAACAATGATAAAGCTCCGATGCGCATTGGCGCTGAAAATCTTTACGTCTTAGATAAGAACTCAGTATTTACCAACAATGCAATACAAGCTATTGAAGTATCCTCCGGCACCAACGCAAGATTTGACAATGCTGGAACCATTCCGGCCTTAAGTATCCCTTATCATTTTTATAGTAGCGCTGAAATTCGTGCTACAGTTACCTTTGAAGCGGGAGTAACCTGTTTGTTCGATGCAGGTAAAAGACTCTGGGTGCCATCTGACGGGGCTATTATTGCAAATGGAACCGCATCTAATAAAATCAAATTTAGCGGATTGACCGCTGCTGCTGGCGCTTGGTTTGGTTTTGAAATTGCCTCTCCATCTGTACAGAACTTAATTAATTATGCAGAAGTTTCTTTCGGTGGCAGCTCCGGAGGTCGTGGCGCCAATATCTATATGTTTGGTGATGGTGCTGGATCAAAACTAACCATTACTAATAGTACAATATCCAATAGTGAAACCTACGGCATACGGGCAGCATCTGGTGTGGCTACACTAACACAAAGTGCCAATACCTTTAGCAGCAATGGTTCAGACGACATTCGTCAGGATTAATAAACATTCGACAGGTTAAAACTAATTGCAATTATCGTTGCATTAGTTTTCTTCTGAGGCGGGCTGTTTTACAGTCCGCCTTTTTTTATTACTACTCCACGGTCTAGGGAGTCTGCTCTATCAAATGATTTTTGTGCTTTTATTACCTGGTCATTGTGATTGGGTAGATAAGATTTATATTCAGTCAATGATATCTGATAATACTTTTTAGAAAGCGGATAATCCTTCAACTGCCCATAAAAAAAACCAGCCCACTTATATGTATTCGATCTTTGCCTAGCATTGCTTTTATCTGATGTACTAACCCGCACTGCATTAGCAAGATAAATTTTAGCGGAATCCTGCTCACCAGTTGTTGCGAATAGCGATAACAAATTATTGTATGAAGCATGAGTTCTTATATTCAAATCATTGTTATAGAGTGTATTGCGAATAGTTAGGGCATTCCTAAAATAATAATATGCACTATCATATTGAGCAAGCTTAAAATGTGCAACACCTAGATTATCAATAATCGTTGCAGTTTCATGATGGGCATCACCAAACAACTTGAACGCAATATTCTTTGCCTTTACATTATAAAATAAAGCTTCTTCCAATTTCCCTGCCTTTGCTAAAATACTTGATAGCATATTTGTGTTTGCCAATGTGCCTGGAAAATACAAACCCATGAGTGACTCACATAGATTGAGTGATTTAGTCTGGTATTCTATTGCTTTCTCAAAATGGCTTTGATCATTATATATAGCAGCCAGTATATAATAACTTTCTGCAAGGTTTATATTGTTATGACTAGGCCAAAGTTGCTCCTCTAATCGAATGGCTTTCTCGATTAACTGCTTAGCTGTATCCAATTTTTGTTCAGTCTTATATACATAAGAAAGATATTTAAGGGATGCCGTATAAAAACTATCTACTTCTGGATAGCTAATCTCTTCATACATAGACAATACATCATTCAATAGGATACGAGCAGAATCATAGTGCCCTATATCTCGTTGGTAAAGTCCTAGTTGCTCAACAGCTCGAATATAAGCCGGGGAAATTTGTAATGACGAATCTTTAGCAACAGCATACGCCTTCTGAAGGGCTTTTCTTGATTTTTCAAAATTACCCATCGAACGGTACGACCTACCTAAGGTAGTCAGTAATTCAAGTTTAATTTCTGCAGATCCGTTATACGTATCAGTTTTTTCGTAGGCTTTATCAAGAAATTGATACACAGTCATGGTATCACCCTTAGCGATAGATGGATTAGCTTCCATAAATAGGTCAATCAGAAAATCTCTATTTGCTATGGCTACCTTTTCATTCCTAATGGCCAGATCCCGTTGGATTTTGGTTTTATTGGCTTGCCACAAGCTAAACCCAGTCCCAGCGATCAGGGAAATGCCAATCAATGCAATGCTGATTATGGCCATCTTATTGCGTTTCACATATTTTAACGCAGTATAGCCAGAACCACGATTAACAACAGTTAGCGGATAGCCAGCCAAGTAATTTTGAACATCTTGTAATAACAAAGCTACGTTTTGATATCTGTCCTGAGGATTTCTTGCCAGGCAGCATTCAATTATAGCTTTAAGTTCAAAATTTATTTCGTCAGCTATTACCCTTTCTACCACCGCCCCGGACAAATCACCTCTGGTCAATTCACGCACCTCCTCATTAGCCGTGGCAACGGGAAGTTTGTTGGCAATGAGTAAGTGCAACAATACACCAAGTTGATATAAATCTGTAGCAGCAGTTAGTTGCTGACCTTCTATTTGTTCGGGTGCAGCTATAGAAGGTGTACCAACAAAAACACTTTTGTAGTCTTCCTTTGCACCAATTGTAGAAGAAATGCCGAAATCCAATAAGCGAATTTGCCCTGCTTTATTAACGAGTATATTAGATGGCTTAATATCAAGATGAAGTATCAGGCGGCTATGTGCATAAGCTACCGATTCAGCAATCAGCTTAAAAATTGATAGTCGCTTATTAAGATTTAAATTTGATTTCTGAACAAAGACGTCAACTGGAATCCCGTCAACGTATTCCATCATAAAATACGGAACACCTTTATCAGTGATTCCTGCATCAAGAATCCTTGCAATATTAGGATGCTCTAGCTTAGACAGGATTTGTTGTTCGACTTTATGTACCAATTGATTGGTGTCAAATACTTCCTTATCGAAAAAGCACTTAATCGCAATTTTCTGTTCAAACTCACCATCGGACCGTTCAGCTAGGTAAACATTACTCATACCTCCACTGCCCAGCAAACGAACAATACGATATTTGCCCACTATGTCTCCTTCATCCATGATAGGCTGCTGGTTTGACAACACACCACCCATAATAGTCTGTTGCATCCCTTGAAAATAACGCACAGAATTCTCTCTATTCAATAACATTTGAATCACTATGTCTCGCAACTCATTATTGCCTTTGCAGGCATTATCAAGATAAGTTTCGCGTTCACTTTCTGGCAGGGTAAGACATTTTTCATAGATGTCCTCCAGTAACTCCATCGAATAAGACATAATCAGAGAAGGTTGTTAGGGAGATGTACGTATAACCAGTCGCGGGCTAATTGCCATTTGCGTTTCACTGTGGCAGGAGATACATGTAAAGCATGCGCAGTTTCTACTATACTAGCCCTGCAAAAAAACGGCATTCAACAATCCTTCCATAGAGGGAATCTTTCTCTTCAAGTCTAACTAACAATTTATCAAAGTCAATTAATTTTTCGGAAGCCGCAGATGATAAAATAACACTATCACCTAAATCATCAATACTAATAACTGGGATATATCCTCCCCGCTTTTCACTACTCTTACCTCTTGCCGCATTAAGAAGCACCTGGCGCATAGCTTTGGCTGCTACGCTATAAAAATGAGAACGGCTTTCCCATGGTGTATTTTTTGAAGCAAGTTTAATATATGCCTCATGGACAATTGCTGTCGTGTTAAGCGTGTCTATTCCATTGAAATTAAAACGGATACTTCGGGCTATGACCTGGAGCTGTTTGTATATTAATGGAAATATATGCTCACACGCTTCCTGATTATTATAATCGGTCAGTTTAAAACTTTTAGCAACGTCCTTTTTATCCAAGTAACCAGTATTACAATTCTACTTAAAGTTAATCATAAATTCTCGAGATAACGTTTATCATTAC
>JAGQYK010000112.1 GCA_020436125.1 Cyclobacteriaceae bacterium
GAAAATATCAGATCTACAGAAGCTCGGACTCCCGAAGAAGAAATGGCCGGGTTTAAACTTCCCGATGGTTTTGAAATAGAACTCTTCGCATCCGAACCGGATATTGGAAAGCCCATGAATATGACCTTCGATGCAAGAGGTAGAATGTGGGTAACGCAATCTTCAACATATCCATTGCCGAATGAATCTGGCTTTGGACAAGATAGAATTTCTATCCTGGAAGATACCGACAAGGATGGAAAGGCAGACACTTTTATTCACTTCAGTGACACCCTCAACGTTCCAATCGGATTGCTGCCAACTGAAGAAGGTGCTTTGGGTTTTAGCATCCCTAATATTTATAACATGAAGGATACTGATGGTGATGGAAAGGTGGATCTCAGTAGCATTGCCATAGGCCATTTTGGTTTTGTGGATACCCATGGTATGGTAAGCAATTTTATAAGAGGATATGATGGTTGGGTACATGCCTGTCATGGCTTTACAAATCGATCCAGGGTAGCCGGTACAGATGGGGATTCAATTACACTTATCTCCGGAAATACCTTCAGGTTTAAAATGGATGGAAGCCATATTGAACAAACGACTTTTGGTCAGATAAACCCTTTTGGCTTGGCATATGACGATCTGGGATATGTTTATTCCACAGATAGCCACAGTTCACCTTTGCATCAACTTATTCGGGGCGGAGATTATCCGCACTTTGGCAAAGAAGAAATTATGGGCTTTGGACCAGATATGAAATCCTTTGAAGATGAAGCAACCGCTTTGTGTGGTATTGCCTATTATGGGGATACAATGTTTCCGGAAGAATTTCAGGGAAATTTCTTTGTTGGTGATGCAGTTAAATCAAGGGTGCACAGATATTCATGGACTTTGAATGGGTCTACTCCGGTGGGAAAAAGTGAAGTAGATTTTATCAAAAGCGAAGACCCTTGGTTTAGACCGGTTAACATTAAGCTGGGACCCGATGGAGCCTTGTACATTGCGGATTTTTATAATGCCATTATAGGCCACTATGAGGTGCCTCTTGGTCATCCCAAACGAGATAAAAAAAGAGGCAGGATATGGAGGATCACTTATAATGGCAATCAAAATGAGGTGAAGAATCTTAATGCTGCGACCATTGACGAACTCATTGCAACATTGAAGTCAGACAATCTTACCACAAGAATGATGGCAACGGATCAGATTGTAGATAGGGTGGGAGATACAAGTATTAACAATTTGATAGCGTTGTTAAATAAGGATGAAGTCTTACCACGGGAATATATTCATAGCCTATGGGCATTGCAGCGACTAGGGGGGGTATCGAATGAACTAATTCAGAAATCGGCCAATCATCATGATCCAAAAATCCGATTGCATACCATGCGGATTTTAAGGGAGGAAAATTTTCCGCCTGACTTCCTCAACCCAATTGTTGCTGCAGCTCTCAATGACAATGATGTGCATGTAAAGAGAGCGGCAGTAGAGTTGTTGACAAAGCATCCAGATATGACCGCTTTAAAATCAGCACTAAAGGTTCATGCGGAGACGGATACAATAGACACCCATTTAATCTATACAGCACGTTTGGTCACCAGAAATTTATTGCGGAATAACGATCTGCTTAAGAAGGCCCTTACGCAGGATTGGAAGCAGCATGAAAAGAACGTAATGGCAGGGGTATTGATTGATGTTTATGCTCCAGAGGCTGCGATTTTTCTTGCAGATTATTTCATTTCCGAATCGTTGCCAGACAACAAGATTAATATTGCATACAGACATATGGCCCGCTTTGCGCCAAAGGGTATTTTAGGTGGTATCATAAAAAATGCCAGAGAGAAATACGCGCAGGATATTGAGTTGGTATCGTCTGCGTTTAAAGGTATGCAAACGGGACTAACACAAAGGGAGGAAGAAGTTAATAGGATGCTTTTAAATTCGTGGGCGGTTGAAATAGTGGAGAATGTATTTGATAGGTATCCATTGACCTCTGCTGAAAAATCAAAGAAAGTCATGTCTTATCAGGAACTAGCCGCCAATTTGATAGGTGATTATAAAATTCAATCAAAGGAAAAAGAATTAAGTGCCTACTTACTGCAGGATAATGCTGTGGATAGGAGTGAATTGATATTGAAAACATCCTCATTTAGGGCACTGATGAAAATTGCTGAGAGCAATATGGAATTGGCTGAAGACATATTGAAAAATGAGAATGAGTTACCTGAGTTTAAACAAGAAGTGGTGAAAGTCTTAGGGGATTTTCCAGGCGCAAAGGTGAATCAAATTTTGGCATCGGTTGACAATGCTCCACCTGATCTGGGAAAAGCAATTGTAAGTGCACTGGCAAGTTCTGCTGAAGGTAAAGATATTATTTTTCAATTGGTGCAGGAAGGAAAAGTAACCGCCAGAACTTTGATCGATCCAAAAATCGAAGAAAGGATATTGCTAAATATTTCTGATCGCCAAAGGAGCGCCTATGAGGGTATAGTGGCCAATTTGTCACCCATAAGTGAAGAGAAGGAAAAACTAATAGCGGAACGACTAAAAAGCTTTGAAAGCATTGATCAAACAAATGCAGATCTAGACAGTGGTAAAGTAATTTTTTACCGCTACTGTGGTGCATGTCATCGAGCAGGTGGCCGAACAAGTATTGGCCCTCAACTCAATGGGGTGGGCAAAAGAGGAGCTGAAGCACTCATAGAAAAAGTACTTGACCCCAACCGCAATATCACTGAAGCATTCAGAAACTACACCATTAAATTGAAGGATGGAAGAGTCATTGCAGGTTTGTTGCGCAGAGAGGAGGGGGAAACAATGGTGATGGCCGATATGACGGGAAAAGAATTCTCTATTCCAAATGCGGACATAGTTTCAAAAGAAGCTTCCAGATATACGCTCATGCCAGACAATTTTGGTGAGACAATACCTGAAGATGAATTTAATTTATTGATCAGCTATTTACTCGCGTGGTAAAATTTGCCCAGTGTATTTTCGCCTAGCATTAATTAATCCCAAAGAAATCAGATGACAGATACTTCGAAGGCTCCTGAAATAGACATGAAATTGTTTTGGGCCTGTTTTATTGCGTTGGTTACAACTTCATTTGGGTTCATTCTCCGTGCACTTACATTACCTCAATGGGGTGAAGAATTCAATCTCACCAATACCCAGATTGGTGAAATTGCTGGAGTTGGTCTTTGGCCTTTTGCCATCAGCATTGTCCTGTTTAGTCTTATTGTCGATCGGATAGGTTATAAAAATACCATGATCTTCGGGTTTGTCTGCCATGTATTATCAGCCGTTCTAACCTACTTCGCTTCCGGTTATTGGTCACTTTATATCGCCACATTTTTGGTGGCAATAGGAAATGGAACGGTTGAAGCAGTTGTCAATCCTGTAGTAGCCACGATGTTCCCCAGACAAAAAACAAAATGGCTGAATATCCTTCATGCAGGCTGGCCTGGTGGATTGGTCTTAGGTGGAATTATGGCGCTCTTACTGGGGGATGAAGCAAGTTGGAAATTCAAAATGATACTTATCCTGTTACCTACCATGGCCTATGGAGTAATGATGTTTTTTAGAGAGTTTCCGATAAACGAAAGAGTAAAGGCAGGAGTATCCTATATGGAAATGTTGAAGGAAGTGGGAGGACTTGGGGCCCTGATTGTCAATACCCTGATTGTATTTCAGATCGGAACGATTTTTAATTGGCCTTTTTACCTGAGTATTATAATTATTCTGGTGATCACAGGCCTGTATACCTACTATGTGCGCAGTATGGGGCAACCCATTTTTATACTCTTGATCCTCTTAATGGTGCCATTGGCAATTACAGAACTGGGCACCGACAGCTGGATATCTGAATTGATGGCTCCTGAAATGAGGAATATTGGAATTCAGGCGGGGTGGATATTGGTGTATACATCTGCTATTATGATGGTGCTCAGATTGTTTTCGGGTGTCATCGTCCATAGGATTTTACCACTCAATCTGCTGGCCGTATCTTCTGCTGTTGCATGTTTTGGCTTACTGCTATTTTCAGTTTCAACAGGTATTATGGTTTTAGTGGCAGCCACATTATTTGCTTTTGGTAAAACATTCTTTTGGCCAACCATGTTGGCAATTGTTTCTGAAAGGTTTCCAAAGGGTGGTGCCCTGACATTGAATATTACGGGTGGAGTAGGAATGATGGCTGCGGGTGTGCTTGGTGCGGTCATTCTGGGATTTGTTCAGGATGAATCAATCAATAGAAAATTGATGCAGGTGGATCCTAATCTTCATGCTGTTTATGCAACAGAGCAAAAGGAAAGTATTTTCGGAGTCTATCAATCCATCGATCAGGGAAAGCTTGCCCTGGCAAGTGATGATGACCTTACCCAACTCAATCAGATTCAGGAAACAGCTAAAAAAGAGGCGCTACTGGTGGTGGCGATTTTTCCAATAATCATGCTGATGACCTATCTCTCCTTGATGCTTTACTTCAAATCCAAAGGTGGATACAAGGTAATCATTCTGGAGGATCGAGTGGCAGTAAACTAAATGTTGGTGATTGGAGCGTCTTTGTGATGAAGTGGTTTAATACTAAAATGGAATAAAAATGAATAACAAAAAAATAAATATTGCCATCGTTGGATTGGGATTTGGAGCTGAGTTTATTCCTATTTATCAAAAACATCCCAGTGCCAACATGTATGCAATTTGTCAAAGGAATGAAAAAAAATTAAATCAGGTAGGGGATGCATTTGGGATTGAAAAAAGATACACTGATTTTGATGAACTCCTTCAAGATCCGGATGTTGATGCAGTACACATCAACACACCTATCCAGAATCATGCTGAGCAATCAATAGCAGCATTGAAGGCGGGGAAACATGTTGCTTGTACAGTGCCAATGGCTACCACGGTGGAGGACTGTAAAAAGATTGTTGAGTTGGTCAAGGAAACGGGTCTTACTTACATGATGATGGAGACCGTTGTGTATAGCCGTGAATTCCTTTTTGTTAAGGAGATGTATGACAAGGGAGAGATGGGAAAAATTCAATTTTTACGAGCATCACACCAACAGGAAATGGCTGGATGGCCTGGGTATTGGGAGGGTTTACCTCCAATGCATTATGCAACCCACTGCGTGGGGCCGGTATTGGCCTTAACCAAGGATCAGGCAGAATATGTATCCTGCATTGGTTCCGGAACCATCGATGAGCATTTGATACCAAAATATAATTCCCCTTTTGCCATTGAAAGTTGTCACATCAAATTTAAAAATTCCGATCTGGCGGCCGAAATAACACGTTCACTATTTAATACAGCCAGACAATACAGAGAAAGTTTTGATGTGTACGGTTCTTTGAAGTCTTTTGAATGGACGCTTATTGAACATGAAGACTCAGTGGTGCATACGGGGGAAACGCCAGAAAGGGTAAAAATTCCTGACTATTCACATTTGCTTCCCGAGGAAATAGCAGGGTTTACAATGCATGGCGTTTACGATACAGATGAAAATCAACACCTGTCATTTATTCAAGGGTCAGGCCATGGGGGGTCACACCCGCATTTGGTACATGAATTTTTAAGCGCACTTATTGATAAAAGAGCACCTTATCCTAATGCCATCGAGTCAGCGAATATTACCTGTGTCGGAATCCTCGCTCACGAATCTGCAATGAAGGGAGGAGAAATACTTCAGCTCCCTGAATTTACTTTATTGTCAGAATGATGGATAGGGTAAGAATAATTAGCGCTATTCTTTTTCTTAATTTTTTAAGCTTTGCATTGCTCCAGTGGAATGACCCTGATCCTTTATACTGGGGCGCAATTTACTTAGCCATTGCAACCGTTTCGTTACTTGGGGTAATTAATAAACAAAATAAAAATGTTGTAGTGGGTGTGGGTTTGATAATCACCGCTATTTCCTTCCTATACTTGCCGGGATTTATTGAATGGATAAGTCTTCCGGAAAAGGGTGAAATCTTTGGTGAGATGGTGTATCAAAAACCTTACATTGAAGAAACGAGGGAATTTATTGGTTTGTTAATGGGACTTGCTTCCCTGATTTATCAGTATTTAAAATCCTGATTTGTAAACATGACTACTTGTGTACGTTGTATTACACTATTCCTTTTCCTGCCTTTAGTAAGCTTCTCTCAATTACTTACGGGTGAACTTCGTGATACAACGGGGGAAAAACTGGATGGTGCATCAGTAGTGGTACTGAAACTCGATGGTAACCATCAGTCTTATGGAGTAGTTGCTCATCATGGAGAATTTGAAGTGAAATTGGATAATGCGGGATCTTACCGTGTGACGGTCTCACACGTAGGCTACAAAACCTATACCGAAGTAATCAGTATTGATGCATTACATTCATTAAGCGTCATTCTGGAGCCAGACATAATGGGTTTGAACGAAATAGTGGTAACAGGAACTTTTGAGCCTTCCAGAAATTTAGAGTCGAGCATAGCCATAAGCACACTCAGTGCTACTCAGATGGGAAGAAACAGGAGAGGTATTGCAAGTTTACTGCAAGAAGAGCCGGGTATATATGCTGATGCTTCTGCAGGAGAAGTGTTTACAAGAGTGTATGCGCGCGGCATCTCTATTTCAGCTGAAGATGACCTGGGGTGGTATTATATTTCCTTACAGGAAGATGGGCTTCCTGTAACAGCCGTACAGTTTGCCTCTTTTGCTCCTGACTTTTTTTATAGACCAGACAATACGGTGGACCATGTTGAGGTACTTAGGGGTGGGAGCTCCTCCATATTTGCTGGAAATAGCCCTGGTGGTGTTATTAATTCTGTAAGCAAAACTAATGGTGAACATTGGAGTGGGAAATTGGACCAAAGCTTTGGTTGGCATGCTAACGGAAATAGCTTCCTTCGCTCGGATGTTTTTGTCAGTGGGCCTTTAAAGGAGAAGTGGAGTTATGGCATAGGCGGTCATTTCCGCAAAGATGAAGGTGCACGGGATAACGATTACAAAAAATTCAGCCATGGGGGGCAAATTAAATTTTCACTGAAGAAGAAAATTAAGCGGGGAGAAATGATTTTTCATGTAAAATACCTTAATGACCATGTCAATAGATGGACAGGCGTTACGGCTGAAAATTGGGCTGACCCAACAGCAGCTTACGACCAGAACCTTAAATACACTGCCCAGCTATTACCTGATTTGGAAACAAAAATTCCGGATGGTCAAGGTGGCTCCTATACATTCAATCCTTCTAATGGAATTAATACGATTGATCGAACGGCTGGGTTCATTCTTAACAAGAAGATAGGCAAATGGGAGTTAAAAAATAATTTCAAGGCGTCAGTCAAAAGTGCCAATTGGCAAACTTCCCTTTCCAATGCAAAGGTCGACCTTAATTCACCACTTCCGTATTTTATAAGTGGCGCTGATTTTCCTGTTGGACAGGTAGCTTTCTATGATTCCAAGAATCAGATAGAACTAGCTCGAATTGATAACGCGGGAGTGTTAAATGGCAGTAACCCTTCTTTCACTTACCTATCTGGTAGTCTTCCCTTTGACGCTATCCTCGGAATCTCTGCCTGGTACAAAGATGATCGAAATACAGAGTTCATCGATCAATTCTTGATGAGTAGGCACTTTAAAAATCACCATATCAATGGTGGAGTATTTTTCGCGAAAAGCAACGTGAGCACACTGACCAGAGCCAGTTTCGGCTATGCTACTTATGAGGCACGTCCTCGGATGATGAAAGTTACGTTAGAGAACCCCGGACAGGAAACGCTGCATTTAAGTGATGATACAGGGGTGAGCAACTATGGTGGACTTTTTTTAGAGAAGGGTGATGCTGCGGTAAATCAGCTTCACTGGTTTTTGTCGGACAAAATAAATATTTCTAATAGTTTGAGTGTAGATGTGGGATTCAGGATCGAAAGTCAAAACATCAAGGGAAGTAAATACGATCCAACATCATCTTCTGTACCTGGTGGAGCTGATAATAACCCCGGAACGGCCTATGACAAAACTATCCTCGTGCCCTCAGAGGTTGCAGATGATTTTGATTTTAACTACAAAACAATTTCTTTTTCATCGGGTGCGACCTATACATTAAATTCGGATATTGCCTTTTTTGGTAGAATTTCTAAAGGAACTAAAACCCCCGAATTGGATTACTACTTTAGTAACTACCCGGGTGTACGAATTCCTGAGAAGGGGCCAATACAAAAAATAGCACAGGTTGAAGGCGGAGCTAAAATTTCAAATCGGAATTTTTCAATCATTCCTGTATTATTTTGGAGCAGGCTTG
>JAGQYK010000113.1 GCA_020436125.1 Cyclobacteriaceae bacterium
AAGATATGTATCGTATTGTCATTCCTCCTGGAAGCGAAATTATTCACGTGATGCCTCAAGATTACATGGTGGACTATGAGGAAGGCATTAAGGATCCTGTTGGTATGTCGGGTGTCAAACTGGAAGCGGACTTTCACATTATCACGGCTCAGACCAGTGCAATCAATAACATCAATAAATGTGTGCGCAGAGGTAACCTTGAAATAGAGGACTTAATACTGGAGCCATTGGCATCTAGTCTGGCTGTGCTGAGTGAAGAAGAAAAAGAAGCAGGTGTATGCTTGATTGATATTGGAGGTGGTACAACAGATGTAGCTATTTTCTATGATAATATCATTCGCCATACGGCTGTCATTCCTTTTGGAGGAAATATTTTAACAACAGATATTCAACATGGGTTGATGGTGATGGCGAAACAAGCGGAGCAGTTGAAAACCCGCTTCGGTAAAGCCATAGCAGAAGAAGCAAGCCCTAATGAAATTGTTTCTATTCCTGGTATACGCAACAGAACAGCCAAAGAAATTTCCGTTAAGAACCTGTCTCACATTATTCAGGCGAGAATGGAGGAGATCATTGAGATGGCACATAGCGAGATAATTAATTCAGGATTTGAAAATAGATTGGCTGGAGGTATTGTCATTACTGGTGGTGGTTCTCAATTAAGTTGTTTGAAACAACTGGTGGAGTACATGACCGGAATGGATACACGTATCGGATATCCTAATGAACACTTAGGTAAAAGTAAAATTGAGGTAGTAAAGAGTCCAATGTATGCCACTGCGGTTGGGCTTGTGCTATCAGGTTTCCGTTCTTTAGATGAGCGGGAGGAACGCTACAAAGAAGCGAGAGTTCCAAAAACAGGTAAAGCAAAGAGAGTTTCCTCATCAGATTTTTTCACCAGCATCCTTAACAAAACAAAAGGGTTGTTGATTGATGATCTGGATGGGAAAAATGAATACTAAAAAAGAATAACCACTAAACAATAATCGTCATGTCTGGAATAGCTTACAAATTCGAGCTCCCCAAACACCACCAATCCATTATCAAGGTAATAGGTGTTGGGGGTGGAGGAAGTAATGCGGTTAACCACATGTTTGGACAAGGCATCAAAGATGTCGAGTTTGTCGTGTGCAATACCGATGCGCAAGCGCTCAATAGTAGTCCCATACCTTATAAACTACAAATTGGAGCCAATCTAACCGAGGGGTTAGGATGCGGTGCCAACCCGGAGGTAGGGCGTGCAGCCGCAGTAGAAAGTAAAGACCAAATCCGTGAAATGCTGGCAGGTACCAAAATGGTATTTGTAACAGCAGGAATGGGAGGAGGAACAGGTACAGGAGCAGCTCCTGTGCTGGCAAAGATTGCAAAGGATATGGATATCCTTACTGTTGGTATCGTCACCGTTCCGTTTCTATTTGAAGGAAAGAAAAAATTAGCGCAAGCACAGATTGGTATTGAAGCACTTCGTGCCAGCTGTGATACTGTGCTTGTAATCTTGAATGATAAACTGCGAGAGATTTATGGCAACCTCTCTATCGGTCAGGCCTTTGCACAGGCAGACAACGTATTGACTACTGCTGCCAAAGGAATTGCAGAGATCATTACGCTGACTGGTTATGTGAACGTTGATTTTCAGGATGTACGTACGGTGATGCACAACGCAGGTGCGGCTGTAATGGGGTCAGCAGAAACAAGGGGTGAAAACAGAGCCCTAACCGCAGCAGAGCAAGCACTGGCTTCTCCGCTATTGGATAACAGAGACATTATGGGGGCGAAGAGAATTTTGCTTTCCATTATTTCTGGTGAAGAAGCGGAACTTCAAATGGATGAATTGAGTGAGATTACAGAATACATTCAAGAGCAAGCGGGAGATGAAGCTGAAGTGATCTTTGGTCATGGAGTAGATCCTGGCTTAGGGGATAGAATAAGAGTTACTGTGATTGCTACAGATTTTGCTGCGGAGACCATTGTCAATAGGACCGAAGCGCAAAAGAAAGTGCATGATCTGGATCGCTCCCAAAGTACTTTGTTTGAACAAATAGATAGTTCTGTCAATCACCGAGATGATGAAGTAGAACTTAAGGATGAGAAGAAGGATAGACCTGTTTTGAAGACTGTGTCAGAGAAACCGAAACAAGAGGAGAGAGAAGAGACTCCGAAAAGGAACGAAGACGAAAAGGAGGAGCGGAGTTACACTTTTACCTTGTTTGAGAAAAAGGAAGAGCCGGTACAGAAGCGAACCTTATTCGATGAGTCAGAAGAGGAGGAGGGAGAAGAGAGTTTGTTTAGTACAGAGGAAGATGAATTTGAGTTAGGTAATGAGGTTTCGTCTGATCAGGTATTGAATGAAGAAGGAATGATGGAATACCGTAAGACAAAGGAAAGACTGGAACAGCAGGCAAAAGACAGAAGGGAAAAACTGAAAGCAGCCAAAAAGCATGAAATGACCAAAGAGGAATTTAATGAGAAATGGTCATTGCCGGCTTATTTGAGGAGAGGCGTTAAAATGAGCAATACACCTCATTCATCGGAGCCTTATATCTCCAGGTATAACCTGAATGACGAGAATAGCATTCTTGGCAACAATAAGTTTTTACATGATAATGTAGACTAAGCTCAGACATGACGATTTATTTAGTGGTTAAATGAATCCAAAGAAATGGCATTCCCGGTATGACAGGTTTTTACTCCATTCGTAGTGGTTGTTGGTGGTAAATATTTTTTTCCGGTACCGGGATGCCTTATTTTTTAAACTGATAAAACCCATTTTTTTAAACTGTCCTGACCGATGCGTCAGGAACTGAAAGCCGCCTCTGAAAAGGGGCGGCTTTTTTTGTTGGGAAGGTTGTATTATATTAATAGGGAAGTATTTTCTTTAGTTAAATAATTGTCGTTTTAGGAGTAATTTGTAGGGTTTTAGTCTTTTTTTGATATGCCTTGGCTGTGGATTCCGTTGGTACTGATTAGTTCTTGCCTTTTTGTAGCAATCTTCTACTTAAAAAAGTATTCCAAAGGCTATTTTGAAAAAAAAGCCCGGAATCGTGAATTACTCTCTAGTAAAATTGAATTGGACACTGCGTTAACTTTGTTGAGGCAGTCTTATGAAAAGGACAAGGAAGCCTTTTCCAAGACATTACATGATGAGGTGGGAAATAGTCTGGCATCCATGAGATTGATGGTGGATGCATTGGGACGTACAAGGTATGAGGGAGATTTTGGCATGTTGCTAGCCATGCAAAAAGAGTTAAACAGAAGCCTTTCTATTGTTAGGGATATTTCAAAAGATGCTTATCCACCCAGTCTAAGACAATATGGATTAGGATTTGCAATTGATGAGTTGTGCGAAAGATTGAGTAATCCCAAATTAACAAAAATATCGTTCACAGAGTCGGGACATTCAATTCGGTTGCATATCGATAATGAGCTGGTCCTGTATCGGGCAACTCAGGAATTAATAGGAAATGCAGTAAAGCATTCATTTGCATGGTTCGTAAATGTCCATGTGGAATGGAGTGATCAAGAGCTTATAATTAAAGTAGAGGATAATGGCGTAGGTTATGGGCCATGGAAGAAAGATAAAGGTGGCATAGGGCTAAAATCTATTGCCAGCAGCTTAAAATCCATCAATGCAAAAGTGTTTTTAGATCGTGAAAGACTTGGCTTTATGGCTGAGATAACTCATCCAATATTTAATGAGATCAATCAAAATTTGTATAGCGGACGATCATAAGCTTTTTCGAAAGCTAACTATCGCTTATTTAGAATCAATGGACAGAATTGATTCTTATATCATTGAAGCTGAGAATGGAAAAGTTTTGCTCTCAAAGTTAAGGTCGAACCTTGTTGATGTCGTGCTGCTGGATATCAATATGCCAGTAATGGGGGGTGAGGAGGCTGCTAAGGTATTATTGAAACGCTATCCCGAATTGAAAATCATCATGCTCACCATCAATGATTCGCCAGGAAAAATTTTGGAATTGATGAACCTGGGTGTTCATGCCTACTTATTGAAAGATTGCGAACCTCAGGAAGTTTTGAATGCCATTGAGGCAGTGGTTGATCGTGATTTTTATAGGAACAGCATAGTTGAGAATGCATTGAGCCATGCAAAGTCAAAAAAGAAATCGGGAAGAGAGCGCCTGGAGGAAGAACTGACCAAACGGGAGCAGGAAATTCTACTCCACATTTGTGAAGAACTCACTACCAAGGAGATTGGGGTACGACTTTCTATTAGTGAAAAAACAGTAGAAAATCATCGCATGAATATGATGCAGAAATTAAATGCACGGAATACAGTAGGCCTTGTGAAGTATGCCTATGAGAATGGGTTGATCACTAGCAATTAGCATAGGGGAAATCCCTCATTTTTCACCTTACTTAATCCTTGTCATGTTAATACTTATGGAGTATAAGCCACTGTCTTTCAATTACTTTGATTAGTATGGGGTGGGTTGGCTTATTCAAGGGTAGTTAGGAATCTTTCAAAGGATTCATGCTGTACTATAAATTGGGTTATTGTAAAACAGATAAGTTTTTCAAAACCTAAGTTTATGTTGCTACAGAAGATAAAATACTTACTCTGCATTTTTGCTACCTTATCATTTATTGATCTTTTAGGACAGCCGTCTATTCCTGTAGATCCTTTAACTGGAAGAGCGGATGTTACTATTCCAATTTGGAATTTGGTTAATGGGCAATTGTCGGTTCCAGTTGCGCTTGTTTACAATAGTGGTGGAATAAAGGTAGAGGAAAAGGAGGGCCATGCAGGGGTAGGATGGAATCTTGCCGCTGGCGGGGCGGTTTATCGAGAGGTAAGAGGCATTCCTGATGATTATTTTGGGAATGGGGCAGACCCTTCAGACCTTAGACGAGGGTGGTTATCTGGAACGATTGCTCAGGAAGTGAATAATCATACCTCTACTTCTGATGACGATCTCAATTATTGTAGCGATGAGCAAGGGGATTGGACGTTTCTAAATAACCTTGCTTTCAATAAGGATACAGAACCTGACGTCTATTCCTTTAGTGCACCAGGATTGAGCGGGCAGTTTGTCTTTGGGCCAGATAAATTACCAAAGCTAATCCCTTACCAGGATGTTCAAATTGTTATAAATAACACCACACCTACGACCCCAACTGCATCTTCAGTTTACAGTATTGTTGTTACCAAAAACGATGGTACTAAATACACATTTGGGACAGGGGAAACGACAACCAGACAAGCTAAGTATTATACTGCTGGAACTGTTATTTCACAATACTTGGTTCAAAAAAAGAGATATGAAAAACCTTTAAAATTTACTTCAAGCTGGTACCTCTCTAGTATACAATCACCTACCGGTCAAATTATCACTTTCAGTCGTGGGCCAGAGCTTATCAGTAATTCTATAAAAGATGTCATGATTGGTTATCAGGGTACGTCAACAGGTCAGGTAAGCAAACAGTATTATATGCTTGATATAGTAAAGCGTAAGAATGTTACAGCTATTAATGGAGCCTCTCAATCGATTGTGCTTGAATGGCTGTATGCCAACGAAATGCTTACAAAGATTACTGTAAAAGATAATGTATTTAATGACGAAAAGGTATTTACCCTTGGATATAGGTTTGTTAAAAACCCTAGTGATGCATTGGGCTCAAAAAAACGAATGTATTTAAATGAGGTAAGGGAAGCCAGTGTTAACTGTGACAGTTTCCCTGCTTACATATTTGAATATTATGACATTGCATGGCAATCTGGTTGGGCTTATGCTCAAACAACGCTCCCTTTTCATAATGATACCACTAAGCAAGATATGTGGGGCTACTTTAATGATGCCGCTACTTCAAAAAAACCTACCCTTTACTACTATGCATCTAAAAGTGGAGCGGAGAAATATAGATATTATCCTATTCCAGGGCTAAGTGCGACAGCAACTATTACTGGCGGAACCGATAGAAGTGTAAACCCCGCAAAGGTGATGTACGGGGCTTTAAAAAAGATTACCTATCCGACAGGTGGAGACATTACCATAACTTATGAGCCTAATTCCTATTTTGATGTAGAAGCTAATCAGGACAATTATGGACCTGGCCTGCGAGTAGCTCAACTCGACATTAATGAGAACGTTGTTGGGGCACCTGCGACTGTACTTAACTATGAATACAAGACTACCGACAATAAGTCAAGTGGGAAGTGGGTGTACCGACCTGCTTTTGGTTATCATGATGTTACAAAACTATATGCCACGCGTGATGACCAATCTCCAGAACCTATGTTGCTATATGAAAGAGCCACAATACGACAGGTGGGTAAGGGGAAAACTGTCTATGAGTATATTTTGCCCGGAATGTATCCGCTTGCAACTGCTACTCCTGACTGGACAGCCACTAAAAATAAAGTTGCCCGGAATTATTCAGGCTCATGTTCCTCGCAAGGGTTGCTAACGAATGACTACTATCGGTATCCTTTTGCTCCCAATAAGGGTTTTGGATTTGAACGGGGCTTAATAAACAAAGTTTCCGAGTATAGCAACTTGGGTTCTTTGCTTCACGAAAAAACATACACCTACCAAAGGTTAAACACTTCTGCCTCATTGGGTAAGTCGGTTAAAGGTATTCGTTACGAGTTGTTGAATGATACCCAAATTGGTGGAAATGCTGCATTAGGTTCTTCCAATATATTCGTTTTTGGTCAATACACTCTTTTTACTAACGAGAATAAGCTGGTGCTTACTGAGACGGACAGGACAATGGATATGGCAGACCTTTCCAAAGTACTTGAGTCCTCCACAACTTACACTTTTAATTCAACCCATTACTTATTGGATTATCTAACTCAACAGAATAGTGATGGTATTACGTACAAAACTAAATATAAATACGCAAAAGATTTTGCTAACCTGACTAACCCTTCCGGTGATGTCAATTCACAAATGATTAAAAAACTGAATGATGATTTCCAGCATGGAGCTGTGGTTGAAACTATTAATTCAGTGATTAATGGTTCTGAAACTGTAACTGGCGCTACACTTAATCTTTATGGAAGTTTCTCCGATTCCCTAAGTACAAAGACGTTTGCATTGCCTGTTGCATCTCGAGTTTTTAACGGAACAACGGGTTTTTCAGAAGCAACTGTAGTTCCAGCATCAGGATCGAATCAAGCATTGCAATTCAGCCCATCTGTATACAGACAATTAAACAATGTAGATCAATATGATTTTTATGGAAATGCCTTGGCCTTAAGCGATAATCAAAAAAATATTTCATCCGTCCACTTGGGATTCAAGAATTCCTTACCCATTGCAACGATTAGGAATGCAGCCGCAGACGAGGCGTTATTTGCAGGGTTTGAAACTTATACGGGGGGTGAATTTAATATAATACCTACAGGATTGAGCAGACCCACCGGCCGTAGTGGGAGAAAAGCGTTACAAATGATAAATGGTACGTTGCTGCAACGTACCAATATTGTAAAGGGGAACAGCAGATATTATAGGTATTCATGCTTTGTCAATGGTGGTAATACAGCACAGCTAACCTTCAAGGTTTATAATGGAACAACGTTGGTTGGTTCTGCTGCTGTGCCTTATGAAGTTGGTGATATCGGACAATGGAAATATGCTGAGGGCATTATTGACCTTAATGCGATTACTACAGGCTCCGTTTTTAAATTAACAATGGAGAGTAATGCAACAATAGCAGTTGACGACATAGCCTTCTATCCTGAAACAGCAAGTGTTACGTCCTACACTTATGATCCACTTTATGGCAAAACGTCTGTTACGGATTCGCGGGGAACATCCATGTATTATGAGTACGATAATTTGGGAAGGCTTAAATATATCAAAGATCAGGATAAAAATTTAAGACAAACATCAGACTATTATTATTATGCTCAGGAATACCCGGAATTGAATGCAACATTTTCAACAACTCATCAAAAACATCAGGTAGTAACAGGCGCTCAGGTAACCTATACAGCTGGCTTCAACTGTTCTTCCCCCGTTACACATGATTGGTATGTAAACGATGTAAAATTAGGTAATAACGTTACTCAGTTTACATACACCTATAGTACCCCTGGGCAGTATGTATTAAAACATACTGTTTCCCATCCTACTTATGGATCAAAATCCTATTCTATTACCTATGATGTAATTACTATAGGTAACGGGCCGATGAA
>JAGQYK010000114.1 GCA_020436125.1 Cyclobacteriaceae bacterium
ATTACGGTTTCTGTCATTTCTGTGTTCATTGTTTTCGTATTTTTTGTTTACGGGGCAAAGTTTGTGATTTGTATTCATATATTTTTATTTATCTTTATTATGATATACATAAAAATTAATTATGAACTACACCATCCATCAGTTACAGATATTTCTCAAGGTGATTCAAACAAAAAGCATTACTAAAGCTTCAGAAGAGCTTTTTATGACCCAACCTGCTGTTTCTATCCAGTTAAAAAATTTGCAGGATCAGTTTAAAATACCGCTCACAGAGGTGATCGGTCGTCAATTGTACATTACTGATTTTGGAAAGGAAATAGCAATAATTGCAGAACGGGTCATCCAGGAATTGGATAATATCAATTATAAAACGCAAGCTTATCAAGGAATTTTGACCGGTAAGCTTACCATATCTTCTGCCTCTACCGGTAAGTATGTTATACCTTATTTTCTATCTGGGTTTCTGGAAAAAAATACTGGAATTGACTTAGTGTTGGATGTGACAAACAAAAGTAGAGTTGTTGAAAGTCTTAAACAAAATGAAACTGATTTTGCATTGGTTTCCGTGGTTCCTGAAAAGCTAGGGATCGAAGAGGAGTTATTAATTGATAATAAATTGTACTTAGTGGGGAATCAGGCGATAAGAGATGAAAAGAAACCTCTTATATATAGAGAGGAAGGGTCAGCAACCCGTTTGGCGATGGAAAATTATTTTGAAAGACATCAAGGGAAGGGATACCGAAAACGAATGGAGCTTACCTCCAATGAAGCTGTCAAACAAGCTATTATTGCTGGGCTTGGCTACTCTGTTATGCCATTGATTGGTATTCGAAACGAATTAATTAATAAAGAACTGCACATACTGAAAGCTAAAGGACTTCCCATAAAAACGCAGTGGCGATTAATTTGGCTTAAGGGGAAAAAATTATCACCCACCAGTCAGGCCTATCTTGATTTTATCAGATCAGAAAAGCAAAATATTTTGAATGACAATTTTGATTGGTATTTGAAGTATTGAAACCTTGACCCACCAGCGCGGAAATTGTCAACTAGCGAGGAAGGTACTTTCGTGCTTATGAGGAGCCCACCGATTACCGACCCACTGGATACTGATCATCGAATACCGGCCTACCAATTAATCCAACCTCATTGAAAAATTACTATTCCTCCACATCTTGATCACCTTGCCAGCTTCTTTTTCAAAGGTGACTTCCTCGCCCAGCGTTTTGTCATCGCGTATGCGCCTAAAAGTATCTCCTTTCACATGCTGAAACAAGGTCATTGCATCATCAGGATTGTCTGTCGGTAGTCCCATGATAGCCAGATCGCCATACCAGGGAACAACTACCGTTTCCGAACCCCATGGCTGAGCGCTGTACCGACCGGCATAGGTCTCAAGATTAACGCTGGACTTTTTACTTTTCATATCCTTAGGCACTTTGTTCATTATGAGTCGTAGTCCTTTCGCAAACTTCTCAGGACTTTCTCCTCCTGCATTGATCATCACAGTATAGGCCATTTTATTTTTAGGATCCATCTGCAGCGTAGTACGATAGCCGGGGCAGGAGCCACCATGACTGACCAAGGTCGTGCCATCACTTTGTGATACCACAAAACCCAATCCCCAATGTACTCCCCAGTCTGGGTCTACCCACTGCACACGTTGCATTTCTTTCAGGGTAGAAGATTTTATCAATTCAGTTCCCCCCTTTTCCAACAAGCGAAACTGCCATGAAGCAAAACGGCCAAGATCTTCCACGTTGGAGGAGTAACCTGCAGCCGCAGTAATGCCCTTCGCGTCAAACAACTCTACTTTGTCGCGGGTGCGATCGCGTTTCATGGCTCCGTAACCAATGGCCAACTCTTTTCCCCATTGCTCTTTTGACATATAAGGATGGGTGCTCGCCAAGCGCAGTGGTTGCAGAATGTTTTTCTCTACGTACTCTTCATAAGGTATCCCTGAAATTTCTTCAATCACATCTCCCAGCAGCGACATGCCCAGATTACTGTATTGGAAATAAGTAGAAGCGGGATATAAAGTTTCTTGTCCACCCAGTTTGCTGTTGATCTCTTCTTTTGTGGGAAAAGGAAAGTCAGGGCCTGTCCAGTAAGGAGCGTCTGCCTCTCTGGGCAAACCAGAGGAGTGGGTGAGGAGTGAGCGAATAGTGATGGGGCCACTGTTTTCGTACTGTTGTTTAATGTTGAAGGAAGGCAAAACGGATTTTACTTCATCGTCCAGCCTGAGTTTGCCCGCATCATACAATTGCATGATGGCCACGGATGTAAATAATTTGGAGATAGAGCAAATGCTGTATAATGTAGAAGGGGAGGCGTTCACATTGTCGCTGGCGATTCCATAGGCTTTGCTCCAGATGATTTCCTGATCTTTAACAATGGCAGCGGAAATGCCTGGAAGGTTTTGGTAATCGCGTTGCGCCTCCATCCATTTTTCTATCAGGTTAAAAGCGTCTTTGTTGATGTCTTGTTGGGGCTGTGCCGAACATGATTGTAGCGTAAACAATGCAAGGAACAGGAAGGAGGGGAGTTTATGAAGCATGACTTTCTTATTTTTTGTGAATGAATATAGGGAATTAATAAGTAGTTTTTAGTGGTTAGTTATTAGTTTTTAGTAGGGATGAGGGGTTTTGAATACTTTTCATCTAACGCGGAAGTTACTTCCGGGCAACTACACCGTCATTCAGAGGGAGGACGCAGGACGACCGAAGAATCTCATTGTAATAGGAGACTCTTCGCTATCGCTCTGAGTGACGCCAACTTCTAACAAGTACTTATTAATTGGGAGCAACCCAGTCGATTACCGATTACCGAATACCGGTCCACTGATTACCAACTACCGAAAAATAAACCCATCCTTCAACGGATCTTCTGGATCAATTATAAAAGTATGCTTACCTGTAATATGAGCAGTGCCTTCTACTTCTGGGATCACGGCATTGTAAGGGCCAAACTTGGTCAACTCTTTTACTTTGCATTTGAATGAGCTTCCCACAATACTTTCTATGACCATGGTTTCACCGATCTTGATGTCGCCCTTGGCGTAGTGCAAGGCCATGCGCCCACTCACCCCAGTTCCTGTTGGACTTCGGTCCACTTCGCCTTCCGCGAAAATGCACACGTTCCTGCTGTCCGCATTTTTAGTTAAAGGAGCACCTGTGAAGATGGTACCGTAAAGAAAGTTGAGATCAGCTTCAAAAGGATGCTTGAAGGTAAACGTCTTCATCACGGCACGCTTAATAGCCATTCCTTTTTCAATCAATTCATCGTGGTCTTTGGCAGACATGCCTATTCCTATTTCGTCCGCATTCACGTAAGCATAAAAGGCACCGCCATAGGCAATGGCATACTTTACCTTTCCTATACCTTCCACCTCTACGGATTGGTTCAATGCCTGAACAAAGGACGGCACATTGATAAAGGAAACACTTTCTACTTTGTTGTTTTTGGTTTTAGCCACTGCCCTGATTAGCCCTGCCGGTGAATCAATGTTCACGGAAGTTGCTTCTCCTTTTATAGGCAGCATTCCGCACTCCAACACCGTTTTAGTAACCGCAATAATACCATGACCACACATGGTGCTGTACCCTTCGTTGTGAAGAAACAGCACTCCGAAATCTGCTTCAGCAGTAACAGGCGGAGTAATGATACACCCATACATATCCGCATGGCCGCGCGGTTCCCACATCAAAGCCTTCCTGATGTGGTCGAGGTTTTCTTTCATGTACCTTCTTTTTTCCAGAATGGTGCTTCCTAGAACAGGGGGAAGTCCGCCCGTGATAATTCTTAATGGTTCGCCACCTGTATGCGCATCAATGGTTGTGATTTGCAGTGCGTTGGCCGGTTGCCATGTGGCCAGTTTTTGAAAGCTATCCTGAAAGGTCATTTTAGTTTGTTATGATCGGGTTTGTTAAAATAAATTAATAATTATCTAATATTGACTTCATATTCTAAACCTCTTTCAATCTATCGCTATGAAGGGCATCCTCAAAAGCTTTTCGCTGATTATTAACTATAAGACATTTATAGTTACCGCGCTTTCCATCATCAGTACCTATTTCTGTTACCATTTTAACCTTGTCGCGGCCTTTCCGGATATGCTGGTGGGTGTGGCTATTGTTTTTCCGGTGGTGTTTTCCATCGGCTCGGCTTACAACAGAAGAGAGAATGCATTACAACGGCTTGCAGATTTTAAAGGTCATGCCGTAGCCCTTTACTATGCTACCCGTGATTGGACTACCGATAAAAGCAGTGACCTTCCTCAGCGCATGAGAGAATTGATCAAGCAGCTATTGCTATTGATGCGCGAGATGCTGGCAGAACGAAAAATGGACAAGTGGCACGATAACGAAGTGCGCTTATACCAACTGTTTTCAAAACTGTCTTCCTATACCATGGAGATGCGCAACCTGGGTGTGCAAAGTGGTGAGATATCAAGGATAAGTCAGTACGTAAGTAAAATGATTATCGCCTTTGACAACATGAAGGTGATTCACAATTACCGTACTCCGGTTACGCTGCGCGCTTACAGCAAAGTTTTTATCTATGTGTTTCCTATTATATACGGACCCTACTTTGCGTATAGTTTTAATACTTACTCTCCGCAGCTGGTGTATGTGATGCCTATCCTTTACAGTTTCATTTTGGTGAGCCTCGATAATATTCAGGATCATTTGGAGAATCCTTACGACAATGTAGGGGAGGATGATATTGATATCAACGCGGAAGCGACAGAGCGGTTGTTGGATTAGCTGGGGCAGTCGCCAGTCTTGGCAATGGCTTCCACATAACCCATCGACAATGCTTTGTTAAAGTCTTCGCAGGCACCAGCCAAGTCCCCTTGACTTTTGCGTGTAATCCCTCTATTGAAATAAGCGGACGGATATTCTGGGTCAAGCCGAATGGCTTCGTCAAAATCCAATAACGCTTCAGCACCAAATCCAGCTTCATCTCTTACATTGCCTCGCATTACATACGCTTCAATGAATTGGGCATTCATTTCTATGGTGTTAGTAAAGTCACTGATGGCGTTTTTGAAGTCACCCTCCAAATAAAATATTAATCCTCTGTTAAAATAATAGTCTGCCTGAGCCCCTAATTCAATGGCTTTGGAATAATAAGCGATGGCTTGGCCATAGTCTGGTAAGTTGGAATAGTATTTACCCATTCCATAATATGGACCAGCCAATGCGGGCCTCATTTCAATGGCACGCGAATAATCCAGGACAGCACTATCAATATTTCCCAATGACATCCAGGTATCTGCCCTGAGGTTGAGGGCTTCACCATAATCGGGGATGATGGTTACTGCCATAGAAAAATCTTGAATGGCTTTTTCATGCTCGTTTATGCTGAGGTAGGCATCACCGCGATAGTAATACAATTCTGCGTCTGTATTTTCTTGTGTGAGTTCAATGGCTTTGGAGTAGTCTGCAATGGCTCCCTCAAAATCACTAAGGTTAAATTTGCTACTACCTCGGGTATAATAGGCATCACTGTTTTTATCGTCCATAGCAATTACAGAATCCAGGAGACTGATAGCTCCCGTAAAGTCTCCTTCATCAAATCGATGAGATGCAGTTTCGTACAGTTCTTTGCTGGATGGACTGCAAGAGAATATTACAGCAGTGATAACAAAGACAGTGAATATTCTTCTGATCATGTTTTATTTTTTAGCGGCAAGCATTCTTTTTACAAACTCATCCATTTGACTGTTTTCGATCCAGCGCACTACAGCTACAATATCATTATCAGGATCAACGTACACCATGTTGGTGCCATTGCCTATATGAACAAATACTTTTTCAGGTGCACTGGGCAAGAACTTTTTATTAGTATTTAAAAACCAGTTCATGAAACCGTAGGTCTCTTGAGGACCTGATGGTGTTTGTGCCATTTTATTCCACGCTTCAGACACCAGCTGACGATCCTTCCATTTTCCATTGTGCAAGGTGAGGTAACCAAAGCGAGCCATGTCGTAGGCATGGATGTGCATACCACCTCCCCAATGGCCACCGCCTGTTACTGATTGTACTGCTTTTCCATCCAACACAATCCAGGAATTTTCATAACCATACCAACGCCACATGTTGGAGGCACCAATAGGATCCATAATGTTTTCTTTTAATACTTCAGGCAGTGGTTTTCTCCATACACTGAGTGCCGCCAATGCCAGTGCATTGACACGCGTGTCATTGTATTCATACACGGTGCCAGGTGTATTTCTTTTGGTTAACCATTCTCCGTATTCTGCGCTTGGACGATCGGCCCAATCTGGTTTGCCCCACAGGGTGCCTTCCCAGTCGCTGTTTTGTTGCAGCATTTGTCGCCAGGTGATGGTTTTGTTATGCGGTGTGCTGAACAAATCGATGAAGTCAGATTTTTTATCAAATTCGTCTGCCTTGTTGCCCAATTGTATAGGTTGGTAGGGTAAAATAGGAGGAACGTATTTGTACACCTCATCATCAATGTTGCTTATGAGACCCCTGTCGTAGGCTAATCCTACAACGCTTGATAAAAAACTTTTAGTAACACTATGTGTCATGTCCACCCGATAAGGCTCTCCCCATTCAGCAATCACATATCCGTTTTTGATGATGATACCGGTTTGATCACCTCGATCTTTGATGGGGCCGATGGCATCACCAAAAGGTTCTCTTCCAAAACTTCTATAGTGATTAAGCTTTAGATCACGAGGAGCACTGGCATCGTTGGCGACAGCAAAATCTATAGCCACTTTGAGTAAGGCAGGATCCATCCCCACATCTGCAGGTTGTTTGGTTTGCCATTGCTTGTCTGGGTAGTAAACTTCGGGTGTATTTGATTTTCTTTTTTGTGCAAAACCTGTAAAAGCAACAAGGAGGATGGCTACAAATAGGCCTAGACGGTTGATCATTTGAATTCTTTTAATGAAAGACCAATTTAGGCACTGAGGTCGCGCAAAACAAGAAGCTTTATGCAATGCTGAGGCACGAAGCATCATTGCAATAAGCAGCGCCAATCGTTCATGAGCGGAAAATTACTTCGGCCCAACTCGCCCTATTTCTCTGAAGGCTTTAATGCAATCCCCAACTCATCCAACTGTTCGTTAGAAATAGTAGAAGGCGAATCAATCATCACATCTCTTCCCGCATTGTTTTTAGGGAAAGCGATAAAGTCGCGGATAGAATCCACACCACCAAAGATGGAGCACAAGCGATCAAATCCAAAAGCAATACCACCGTGCGGAGGTGCACCAAACTCAAAAGCATCCATTAAAAAGCCAAACTGCTTTTTTGCTTCCTCATCGGTGAATCCTAATTTCTTAAACATCAACTGCTGAGTAGGCCTGTCGTGGATACGAATAGAGCCACCACCAATTTCAGTTCCGTTGATGACCATGTCATATGCGTTGGCCCGTACCTTTCCCGGGTCGCTGTCCAGCAAAGGAATGTCTTCTCTTTTTGGTGATGTGAAAGGGTGGTGTTTGGCATGATAACGTTGTGTGTCCTCATCCCATTCAAACAAAGGAAAATCAAGTACCCATAGTGCAGCAAACGTATTTTTATCGCGAAGACCCAATTGATTACCGAGATGAAGACGAAGTTCGTTCAACGCTTTTCTTGTTTTCTCTTCTTCTCCTGACATCAATAGCATTAGATCACCGGGCGCTGCATCCATTTTCTCTGCCCATGCTTTTAATGCATCCTGATCATAAAACTTATCTACAGATGATTTGAAAGTGCCATCCTCGTTGTAACGCGCATACACCATTCCTTTAGCACCTACCTGAGGGCGCTTTACATAATCTGTCAGTTCATCGACTTGCTTGCGCGTATATCCGGCACATCCTTTTGCACAAATACCCACTACCAATTCCGCGTCATCAAAAATGCCAAAGCCTTTTCCTTTGGCTACATCATTGAGCTCGACAAACTTCATGTCAAAACGCGTGTCCGGTTTGTCTGATCCATAATACTTCATGGCATGTTCGTAACTCATGCGCGGTACTTCAGGGATGTCAATTCCTTTCACGTTTTTGAAAAGATGACGCACCAACCCTTCGAAAATATTGAGAATGTCCTCCTGCTCCACAAAAGCCATCTCGCAGTCGATCTGTGTAAACTCCGGC
>JAGQYK010000115.1 GCA_020436125.1 Cyclobacteriaceae bacterium
GGAATGTCCGGCAGGCCTGCAGATGCGCACCTTAAAAAGCGATGAAGCCCATTTGTTGCAGAAAGTTTGGAATGTTAATGAAGCCCAGATCAAAGTTCGTTTTGAAAGAGGTGATGTGTGTTACGCTGGGTTTATGGATGATACTATCTGTAGCTATCATTGGGTTCAATATTCAGGACTTCATTTTTTTCAGCAGGCGAATAAGCAAATAGAAGTGAAGCCGGACGAGGGTTGGATTTATCATGTAAGAGTTTCAGATTGGGCCAGGGGCAGAGGTATTAACAGTTTTGTTTATGCAACCATTTTAGCAGACGCTTCGCGGGTGGGCGAGTCAAAACTTTTTATTTATACGGGTGCTAAAAATACAGCGAATCAAAAAGGATTGTTGAAGTGTGGGTTCACCAAAGTGAAAGAATTTTTTAGTGTGTCGTATGGGAAGCATTACTTTTTGATTCGTGAAAGGGCATTGAACTAGGTGAGAAAGGTGGCCATTGTATTTGATAATTTTGGTAATCCCAATCAGCCGTTTTTGAAAGAATGGTTTTTTAGGATTAATAATCAGAAATCAATTGCTATTAAAGGTTTTACAGATAAGTTTTGTTTTAGTCGCGAGACAGGCATAGTAGTGCTGAAAGCAGGACGCACGGAGAAGTATTTTCGTTACTTACTAAAAATGCTTAATCCCGTTTTAAAAAATGTGAATTGGCAATTGGTGCCAGTGGTACAGTTTGCTCCGGATGTTATTCATATATTGAATGCACAACAAGTAGATCAATACCAGCCAATTTTAGAAAATCATAAAACTGTATTTTCCTTTCGGGGATTTGAGACGAGTGTTCGACCACAGCAAGATAGTGCCTGGAGTGAAAAACTAAAGAGTATATACAGTAAGGCAACAGCGCTTCATTTTGTGAGCGATTTTCTGAAGGAGGAAGCGGTAAAACTGGGTGCACCCGAAGAAAAATGTGTAGTAATAAGGAGGTCCGTGGATACCGGTTTTTTTAAACCAAAGGCAGGGAAAAAAGAAGGACAGGCCATTCATTTTATAGCTGTTGGAAGATTGACCTGGCAAAAGGGTTATTCAATTTTACTTCAGGCGTTTGCAGGTATTGTAAAAACCAATCCCAACACTAAGCTGACTATAATTGGTGACGGACCTGATGGTGCCGCTATTGCTAAAGAGATAGAATCGCTTGACCTGAATAAAAACGTGAAACAAATACCGCATTTGGATCGGAAGGCTTTGCGTGAGTCCTTGTGGAAAGCTGATATTTTTGTTCAGGCTTCTTTGTCGGACGCATTACCCAATTCTGTACTGGAGGCAAGTGCGTGTGGCCTGCCTGTGGTGAGTACAGAGGCCGGTGGTATACCAGAGGCAGTGCGACATGAGAAGACGGGTATTTTGGTAGAACCTGGGGATGTCGAACTGTTGCTAACGGCAATGATTCGTTTAATGAATGACTTCAATCTTCGGAAGAAGTTGGGGGACAATGGAAGGCAATTCATTGTAGAGAATTTTTCAGCCGAACAAGAGAGTAAGAAGTGGGAAGCGTTTTATTTGACCCTATAAAGTAATGCACGTTCTTGAGATATTAAATGCATATCCAGGGGAGACATTCATTCAGGAGCATGCCAAGGCGGTTATCCAATATACTGATATCAAATTGAGTTGGGCTTTTTGGCAAACGAGTAGAACCGGAGCCCTGCCAAAGCCGATTACAGGCCTAAAGAATTGTGTTGGGTTGATTAATCCCAATAGAATATCAAAAGTTAAAAAAGCTGGAATAAGGTTAGCTCATTTAAATGATAAAGACAGTTATGTAAAAGCACTGAAGAGGCAGGTAAAGGCTTTGAAGCCGGATGTCATTCATTTTCATTTTGCTACGCTGGCGGTGCAGCATTATCGATGGGTGGAAGAATTGGGAATTCCATTTACGTTTAGTATCCGAGGATCGGATATTCGAACAGAGACCACAAGGTCTGACGCAACTATTGAGACCCTAAAAATGGTTGTACATAAGGCTTCCCGTATCCACACAGTTTGTGACCATTTACAGGATGAACTGTTTGAGATTGCTGGCAAAAACAACAAAACGACCACAATTCGAACCGCTATCGCTAGCCATTGGCGGAATGTCGAGCGGAAACCTGAGTTGGGTAACATGGTATCAATCGGTAGATTACATTGGAGTAAGGGCTATGCAGATCTACTGCTTGCATGTGATGAAATGAAGAAAAAAGAGGTGTCATTTAAGTTGACAATCATTGGGGAGGGGGAGCAACGTCCGTTATTGGAATATATGATACGCGATTTGAACCTGGCAGATGTTGTTGAATTGGTGGGAAAACAAGATGTGACATCTATTAAATCTTATTTAAGTTGGGCTGATATATTTGTTTTGTCAAGTATAGCTGAAGGTTTCCCCAATGTAGTAGCGGAGGCGGCTCTTGCAGGTATACCTATTGTAGCTTCAAGTGGCTCATTTGTTAGTGAAGTCCTTAGCAGCGAAAGTGAGTTCCTTATTGTCCCCACCGGAAGTCCAGGGGAAATGGCCAACAGGCTCTCTGAATTGTTGGACATGGATATTGGTAAAAAGAATGCTATGGCTAACAGGGCCCGCGAACAGACTTTAGTGGAGCTGGCACCTGACAGACATGCCACTTTATTTGAAAAATTTTGGAGCAAAAAATGTACTGTAAATAGATAGAAATGACGTTGCCCAATTTCATTGTAATAGGAGCGGAAAAGTCAGGAACCACCTGGCTGAAGCACGTGTTGAGGGAGCATCCTGAGATTTATATTCCCAATGAAAAAGAGCTTCATTTTTTCGATGCAGATGATAATTTTAGTAAAGGCTTGTCGTGGTATAGTTCCTTTTTTGAAAAGAGTACCAAACCATTAAATGGAGAAATCACACCCGGTTATTTAGCGCAAGCTGAAAAAGTTGCACCAAGGATTGCTGAACTGTTTCCTGAGGTTAAGTTGATAGCAATTTTGAGAAATCCTGTTGATCGTGCTTGGTCAAACTATCATATGAACCTTGCAGATGGAAAGATTGCGCAAAGCTTTGGAGCATGTATTGATAGTAATCACATTATTATTACCAAAGGCCATTATAAGGATCAACTTCAGTGTTACTTTGAATTATTTTCAAGGGATCAATTATTAATCTTGAATTATGAAGACTTGAGAGAAGCAGGCGTTTTAGTTGAACATATATTTAATTTTCTAGGAGTGGAGGAGAGTTTTGTGCCGGCAAGACTGAAAGAAAAAATATTTACATCTCGAAAGAGTAGATTTGCTTTGCTTAATGATTTTTTTAGAATCTCTGCCCGGATATTACGTGTACTTAAATTGAACTCATTTTTCTACCAGTTCAGAATAGGAGTTAAGAAATGGTTAAAGAAGGTGAACACAGTTCCTGCCGAATATCCAGCTATGCCAATTGATGTAAGAAAAAAATTGAGTGATTACTATAAAGAGGATATTGCATTCTTAGAAGAAGTGTGGCAAAAGGATTTATCTGAATGGAGAACTTAGAATCTTGTAGGGAATTTAAAAGTAGGAATAAGATTTTAATAATTATTTCCTCTTGGCCAAGCAAAGAGCATCCCTACTTGGTTTACCTTTTTTCCGGATTAAAAGAATGTTTCCCGAGTATACGTCTATTTCTTTTCAAGCGTGTGGACACTCAAGTCGCAGATAAATTAATAGGGGTTGAACGAACACGCCAAGTGCTTGAGGGTGCGCTCTATCGATTTGCATTTACGTCCAATCCGTTTAAGTATTTTGCTCCATTGTTGAAAATCGCATCCCATCCGCTAGAGGCGATTAGAATTTATAATTCTTGTTTAGCTAACGGACTTAGCAAAAAGAAAGCGATAGGACAGTTACTTTACGGGTATCAGATAATTGGTAAGACATTCGATTTAGTATACATCAATGCCTTGCAAACGGGACGCCATTTCGCGATTTCTTCAATTTTCCCTAACTCAACGATAATAGCTAGTTCCAGGGGGCAAGATTTTGATTGGAATCCTGAAAGATATGATTCCTTACTTTCGAAACTTGATTATTTGCATGCTTTGGGAACTCACCTGCAAAACCGTGCGATGGAGAGGAAATTTCCGATTGAAAGGATCACGATTATACCACCAGCAGCCTTGCCGACAAGCAACAGTATCAATTCAAAAATTGTTCATGAAGCTAATACCATTCAAATTGTTACTGCAGCCAGGCTAATTTGGACAAAGGGATATGTGTACAGCCTTCGGGCTATTTCATTGTTAAAAGAAATGCTTCCATTACTTAAGATCCGATATAATATTTTGGGTGACGGTGCTGATTTAGAATTATTGAAATTTGAGATTAATCGGCTGGGATTGGAGGAGGAGGTTGTACTAAGAGGATGGGTAACACAAACTGAAGTCAATGAATGTATATCCAGTAGCGATATTTATTTATTATTGTCTATAGAAGAAGGATTTAACAACTCGGTGATGCAAGCGCAAAGTCTTGGATTACCTTGTGTGGTGTCAGATGCTGGTGGGTTGCCAGATAATGTATTGAATGAAGTAACAGGGTTTGTGGTTCCTAGGTATAATGCGCGTATGGCTGCAGATAGACTCTATCAACTTACCGTTGCTAAAGAGAAGAGAGAAGAGATGGGCCAAAACGCAAGACGGAGAATGACACAAGATTTTAATTTAACGATTCAGATTAAAAAGTATTCAACGCTTTTTAAAAAAGCATTAAAAGTAATAGAATGATATCAGGAAAACATTTTTCCTTATTGTGGTGGTACTTGCTAAGACCTAATATGTATAGGGATTTAGTAAGGCGTGTGTTGAGTATGGGGAACAAAAGAAATAACTTGTCTAATGATGGCCTATTGTCAAAAAAATGGTGCACGGACAATGAAATTACAAGAGACCAATTGCTCATTGCCCTGGGTCTTACTCAAATGAATTCTTTTAAAAATGATTTTAATGAGATAGTTAGGCCAAAACTGGCTGAACTACAAAATAGAAACATCATTATGGGGGGAGGGGGTGACTATGAACTGCTCTATCTTATCGCGGATAAATTGAAAGCCAAAAATGTTCTTGAAACTGGTGTGGCATTAGGCTTTTCTTCGCTTTCCCTTTTGTTGAGTGTTGCGTCTCGCAACGGTATGGTTTACAGTACCGATCGGCCTTACCCGCTTCAAAACACTGACAAATATGTTGGGTACTTGGTGCCTGACGATTTTCATTCTAATTGGAAACTCTTTAGAATGCCAGATAAAGATGGCCTACGGAAAATTTTTAAATTAAATCAGCAGTTTGATTTAATTCACTATGATAGTGATAAGAGCAGAGATGGTCGATTATGGGCGTATGCTGAACTTTGGCAGCGGCTTCATGAAGGGGGGGTATTTATATCTGATGATATCGATGATAATCTGGCCTTTAAAGATTTCTGTCTTCAGATCAATAGAACTCCATTGATATTGAAAAAAGGGAAAAATTACCTCGGTGTTATCAAGAAGTAACTTTAGGTGTATTGTTTTTATTTGTAATGAATATCCACCTGCGCCCGGTGGAGGGATCGGAGTTATTGTAAGAACAATGGCACAAGCACTGGTAAAAAAGAATAAAAAGGTGATTATATTGGGATATGACCCCACCGTAAATGAAGACACGGTGTCAAAAGATGAAGGCATAATAGTCCATCGCCTTTATGATTCCTATGAAAAAAAGAAGCCGTTTAGAATAGGCCGTTTTTATATTAGTTTAGCTCCTTTCCGGAAAAGATATTCTCTATCAAAAGAGTTGGAGAACCTTATTGTAACGTATAAGCCTGATTGTATTGAAAGTTATGATTGGTCGGGCCCGCTGTGGCTAAAGCCATCCGTTCATTTAGTCGTTCGCATGCATGGAGCTAACGCTGCTTATAAGTATTATGAAGGTTTGAGAAGTAGTAAGCTGATAAAATTTTTTGAGAAACGAAATCTTGTAATGGCAGATTCTGTTATTGCGGTTTCTGATCATGTTGGTGCCATAACGAAAAGGGCCTTCAAATTAGCTTCTCATTACACTGTTATTCATAACAGTACAGACACAAATCAATTCAAACCACAGCAAAACGTCAAGCGGGATTATAATCAGATTCTGTACGTTGGTAGGATTGTGAAGAGGAAAGGACTGATTGAATTGTTTAAGGTACTCAATATTTTATTTGATTTAAATCCTAATCTATACGTTAGATTAGCTGGAAGGCGGAATGAGGAGTTTATTAATGAGTTATTACAATTGATAGAGGCATCAAAACTGAATAGAGTTCAGTTTTTGGATTTTATTCCTAACAAGGATCTCCCTGAATTGTATTCTAGGGCAGGTGTATTTGTGATGCCTTCAAGGGCCGAAGCTTTTGGTATCACTGCTATTGAGGCAATGAGTTGCGCTACTCCTGTGGTACTTACCATTAAGGCCAGTGGACCCGAAATTGTCGATCAGGGAAAGGATGGTTATTTATTGGATTTTACAAACTTCAGGGAATCGGCAGAGAAGTTAAATGGTCTACTGTTGGATAAGGCAAAACTACATGCTTTTGGAGTTGCTGGTAGAGAGAAAGTGATTAAGAAGTTTAGTACTGAAGTCATCAATTCTCAGAATATGGGTTTTTACGAAAAGGAAAAAGGTGGAGTTTGATATTGTAATTTGCACATTAAACAGACCGGATCGGCTGCAAAATTTACTACAACAAATATTTCAATGCACTACTTTGCCTATAAAAGTAATTGTTGTTGATGCTTCAGCTATTGATAATGATTCACTTCGTAGTAATCCCAAAATAGAGTATATTAGATCATCACATCAGAATCAGCCCTATCAGAGGTATGTAGGATACCTTGCTTCAGATGCTGAGATTATTGTTTTTATGGATGATGATCTTGAAATTGTTGATAGCCGAATTTTTGATAAGCTAACAGAGACTTACGGTGTTTATAAGCCGGATGGAGTTTCAGTAGGTATACAATACGAGAGTGCTATCAGTGAAAAATTGAATAATACAATTGACTCAAGTACCTTTTTGTTTAGGTCAATTAATTTGATTTCTGGCGTTCCCTTGTTGAGACCTGGAAGAATTTATCCTGCAGGATTGGCGGGGCCAGACCTAAAGTCACTAGGTGAAGTAGATTTTTTTCATGGACCCTTTATGTCTTTCAAAAGAGATATTATGGGTGAGGCGTTTGATCCATGTCTTTTTACGCTTTATGAAATGAAATTAGGTAAGGGAGAAGATAAAGCCTTAAGTATGAAAATTGGCTTGTCAGGAAAAATTATTTATGTTCCTGATCTGTATTTGAAACACCCTCCTGTCGAAAGCCATTATTTTAAAAACCCTAAGAATTATTCAAAGAGATTATCTTATTCAAGGTTTTTTTTATCAAAAGTTTATGCTGAAAGTAGAAAATATCCTACTTGGATATTTAGTATGCATTATATCTATTTTATGATCTGGCGAATTCTGTTAGCATCAGGTCGATTCCTATGGAAAGGAAATAGAACTCAATATGATTTACTAAAAGGCATGATTATAGGTTTCTGGTTAGCATTAACAACAAATCCTTGTCGATCCAATACTTTGGATTGGTATCATAAAGCAACTATGGATGCAAAGTCCAATTGAATTCCACACTCAGCAAAGAGTAAACAAACTGATTTTTTGGTATTCTTTTCTGATGGCTTTTCCTGCTATTATAATTTTTCAAAATATTTCAATATTTATTTTCCCTTTTTTGTTATTGGCAATGAGGGATTTATCAGGGAAACTTTTTGAGGTAAGGTATTTTGTTCAATACGTCATCATTCTCTTCGCATTGGGTGCTTTGGTATCCACATTTAATATACCAGATGATTTAGCGGAAGACAATT
>JAGQYK010000116.1 GCA_020436125.1 Cyclobacteriaceae bacterium
ATGTAGACCCGGTTGATAAAAATAAAATTGCAAATGGGGGCTACGATTTTGTAGCCTATTTCACCGACAAGGCTGCCGTCATGGGATCAAAAGCATTCACTTACGAATTGAACGGAGTGAAATATCAATTTGCATCGGCCCGGCACAAAGACCTTTTCAAAAATAATCCTGAGCAATACCTGCCCGTATGTGATGGTTACTGCGCTTGGGGTGTAGCCGAAAAGGGAATTAAGGTTCCGGTAAATCCGGAAACATTTAAGGTAATTGACAACAAGCTTTATCTTTTCTTTAACGGAAACTTAAATGGTAGTCCTCTCAACACACTGCCTGAATGGAACAAAGATGAGTCGAACCTATTGTCTCAACTGCCTGTTAAATGGGCTGATATTAAGTAAGATAACATGGATTACAAAAGCCGAAATAGCAGTATTTCGGCTTTATAATGATTTCAATTATGGGAACAAAAAGATACCCTCTTCCTCCTTTCACATTAGAAACCGCCTTACAAAAAGTACAGGCAGCTGAAGACGCCTGGAATACAAAAGATCCGGAGAAAGTATGCTTGGCTTATACAGCGGATACGGAGTGGAGAAACCGCACAGACTTTATTAATGGCAGGGAAGAAGTGAAGGCATTCCTCACACGTAAGTGGCAAAAGGAATTAGACTACAAACTGAAGAAAGAATTGTGGGGCTTCCGTGGTAATAGAATGGCCGTTCGGTTTGAATATGAATGGAGAGATCACACGGGCCAGTGGTTTCGAAGCTATGGCAATGAGAATTGGGAGTTTGATGAGGATGGGTTGATGAGAAAGCGCTTTGCCAGTATCAATGATTTGCCTATTCAGGAATCTGAACGAATATTATAAACGATGGCTAAGAATTATGCATCTCTGGCATTTACTGATGGAGTAAAGTTGCTTCAGGAAAAATATGGAAGCCGTAAAAATTACGAACGTATGCAAATGCGAACGGTAATTGATGGATTAACGGATTTTGAAACAGCGTTTATCAGTCAACGTGACAGCTTCTATTTGGCGAGCATCGGTGAAAATGGATATCCTTATATCCAACATCGGGGTGGGCCAAAAGGATTTGTAAAAGTAGTTGACGCCAAAACAATTGGCTTTATTGATTTTTCGGGAAACAGGCAATTCATAACGATGGGCAATTTAACAACCCACAACAAAGTGTCGCTGATCATGATGGATTATCCTGCACGCGCACGATTGAAAATGTATGCTAAAGCGGAAATTATTGAATTAAACGACCGGCAGGATTTATTGAAGATGCTTAACTTGAGTGATTACCCTGCGAAGCCTGAGCGGATGCTGCTATTGCATATTGAGGCATACGACTGGAACTGCCCGCAACATATTTCGCCACGGTTTACGATACAGGAGCTGGAGGAGGCGGGACTTCATCAGGGTTGAGGAATTAAAACGCAAATACGGTGGACAAAAAGAAATCATCATTCACATTAGTTAACCCACAAAATGGAAATCTTGCATTCAAGATTTTGGAATTTGACAATGGAAGCTACTTTGATCATATTCAGAGAAACAATTATTACTCCCTGATTTGGGTAATGGAAGGTAGTGGAAAGGTAAAATCGGACTTTACAGAGTATGAGTTTAACAAGGATACCCTCTTTGCATTTTCTCCCTACCAGCCTTTTATGTTTGAGGTGGATAAGATGAAGGGTGTAGCAATACATTTTCATTCTGATTTTTTTTGCATACATAAACACCAGACTGAAGTGGCCTGCAATGGAGTGCTTTTTAATAACATATATCAGCCGCCATTTACCTTAATCGGAGAATCTTCCAGGGCTACCTTGTTGATGCTGATCGAGCAGATGAAGTCTGAATTAATAAAAGCTGCGTTGGCTCAGTATGAAATTCTTGTTTCCTACCTGAAAATATTTTTGATAACCTCCTCTCGTTTGAAGACAGAGCAACAGCCAGAATCACTTGAATTGGTTTCTGGTGTTAATGAGCCTTTTGTGCTTCAGCACTTGAAGGAAGCCATTGAGAAGGATTATAAGAGAAATCATTCTGCTGGTGCCTATGCAGAAGTGCTGAACATTTCAGCAAAGGCATTGGCAAAAATCACCAAAAGCTATTTCAATAAGACCATAACGGAATTAATCTCTGAACGAATTATAATTGAGGCCAAACGTGAATTGTACCTGACGAAGAAAACGGTCAAAGAGATTGCTTATGAACTGGGCTATGAAGATGAGCATTACTTCAGCCGGTTCTTCAAAAAAAATACTGATATCTCACCACAAGTATATAGAGAGACCGTGGGTTTTGGGCGAGGTACTGCCTGAGTTCTCATTACAGATATTCAGGTACTTAAGGGAAAGGAAGGCTGTATGAATTTCTCAACAATTGAGATTGCTTCACTCCATCCCTAATTGCCATCGCTGCTGTCGCAATAACGCGCTGCTAATAACTAAAGGCTAGCAACAAAGTGATGGTACTCAGGACTAATGACTATTTACTATAGACTAACCTACGCGTAAAGCGCTTCCTTCTGTTCCGCTACCTTATCGCTGGAGATGTACTCATCGTAAGTCATCAACTTGTCGATGTTGCCGTTTGGCGTAAGCTCTACAATACGTGTAGCAATCGTTTCGGTAAACGTATGGTCATGGGAAGTGAACAACACTGTACCGGGGAAATCCCTTAATGCATTGTTGAATGCCTGGATGGATTCCAGATCAAGGTGGTTGGTAGGCTCATCGAGTATCAATAGGTTGGCACCTTGCAGCATTACTCGCGATACCATACAGCGTACTTTCTCACCTCCGGAGAGGACGTTACATTTCTTAAACACCTCTTCACCAGAGAACAACATCTTGCCTAAGAAGCCTCTTATGTACACTTCGTCTTTCTCTTCTTCTGAAAACTCACGCAGCCAGTCGATAAGGTTATCATCCGATTGGAAATATTTTTCGTTGTCGTTGGGTAAGTAAGCAGATGTAATGGTTTGTCCAAACTTAAAAGAACCACTGGTAGGCTTCACCTCACCGGCAAGTATTCTGAATAGGGTAGTGATGGCCAAACTGTCTTTGCTGAGGAAAGCAATCTTGTCGCCCTTGTTTACATACAAATCCAAATTAGTAAACAACGTGCGGTCTTCTGCTTTAGCGGAAAGTCCTTCGATCTGTAAGATCTGATCACCCGCGGTGCGGTTTTGTTGGAAGATGATGGCCGGATACCTTCTGTTGGAAGGTTGAATATCATCGATGTTGATTTTCTCCAATAGCTTCCTTCTACTGGTGGCTTGTCTGGACTTGGACGCGTTAGCACTAAAGCGCGCAATGAAGGCTTGCAATTCTTTCTTCTTCTCTTCTGCTTTCTTATTGGAGCTGGCGCGTTGTGTCAGGGCCAGTTGACTGGATTCATACCAGAAAGAGTAGTTACCCGTGTAGAGTTTAATGGCTTTGAAATCGATGTCTACGATGTGCGTACACACTGTGTCTAAAAAGTGACGATCGTGAGATACAACGATGACCGTATTCTTAAACTCCAGCAAGAAATCTTCCAACCAGGTAATGGTGTTAATGTCAAGGTCGTTGGTCGGCTCATCAAGTATGAGGATATCGGGATTACCGAAGATAGCTTGCGCCAAAAGCACACGTACTTTCTGATTACCACTAAGGTCTTTCATTAAATTCTTGTGCACACTTTCTTCTATGCCCAGTCCACTTAGCAGGGCAGCCGCATCCGATTCCGCATTCCATCCATCCATCTCTGCAAACTCTGCTTCCAGTTCAGAGGCACGTACACCATCAGCTTCAGAGAAGTCTGGCTTCTCGTAGATGGCGTCTTTTTCTTTCATGATGCTCCACAACTTGTTGTGTCCCATAATCACCGTATCTAAAACGGGGACTTCGTCAAACTCAAAGTGATTCTGGCGCAGAACAGCCATCCTTTTGCCCGGGTCAATGCTTACATGCCCTGCATTGGGATCGATGTCTCCTGCAAGAATTTTTAGAAATGTAGACTTTCCGGCACCATTGGCACCAATTACTCCGTAGCAGTTTCCTCCTACAAATTTGATGTTGACCTGATCAAAAAGGACTCTTTTACCGAACTGAAGGGAGAGGTTGTTGGCTGCAATCATAAGCGTGTAAAAATGAAGCCGCAAAGGTAAGAATATTCGATCTCTTTAACATGTAAGATCATAAATAGGATGTTTGCCGTTGTGACGCTTTAATTTTTGAATTTGGATAATAGGTTGGGGGGTGCTTAGTTGCAGTATTCATTATAATTGGCGGAAATGGAGACGCTTGATATTTTAATCGATATTCGAAAGATAGTTAGGTCGATCAACCTTGAATCCAAACGCGTGCAAAAGGACTTCGGCATCAGCATTCCTCAGTTGTTGTGCTTGGGGCATATCGACAGGGCTGCCAACAAAGTGGCCACCCACGGAGAACTGATGAAGTTGCTAAGCCTCAATTCCAGCACCATTTCGGGTATTATCAATAGGCTTGAGAAAGGAGACTTAGCCAAAAGACAACCCAAAACGGGAGACAAGCGGGTCACTTATATCGGTATTACCGAAAAGGGGAGTGAAGTGGTCCGGCAGGCCCCTGATATTCTACACGATCAGCTGGCTGCCAAAATCAAGGCGTTACCCGATTCCACACAGTTAAAGATTAAAGAGGCCCTGGACATCATTGTAGATGCCATGGAAATCGAAGAAATGGAAGCTGCGCCACTTATTACGATGAATGAGCCAATAGAGCCTTTAAACCCACCTTTGGAAGGATAGAAATCCTCAAAAACCTTGTTTTTAGCCTAAAAAAGCCATACATTTGCATATGTTCTATAGAACATAATAGTCTATAGAATGGTAATCACATCAGAATAGAACGTATTTTTTTAGTCACTAAACAAAGTCATGAATTACTCAACAGATGAAATCTCCCTTATGAAAGAGGCGAGTAAAGTAGCTGATTTGCCCAACAAAATTTCAAATACGGATACCCTGGAGGCCATCGCGGAGATGGAAATCCCAGATCCTAACAAAAAAATGGTTTCTGCCAGAGATATCAACCACCGGAAGTTCGAAAAAGGTCCTTTTTGGCAGCATATACCTGCTTTTAAGGACGTAACGGAAGAAGAATTCCTGGACACCAAATGGCAGAATAAGAACACAATACATAAAATAGCCAAGCTGAAGGAGTTCCTCACTGACCTCACTTCGGAAGAATTCATTAATGACGCAGTGAAAGGAATGGATGAGGCACCCATGAACCTAAGGTTGTCTCCATACATTTTGAGTCGTATTAACTGGAATGATCCTTACAATGATCCATTACGCATTCAATTTATTCCATTAGGTGCTTCGCGTGAGCCGGATCACCCCAGGTTGACACTGGATTCACTGAGTGAGCAGGATGATTCTCCGGTATCTGGCTTGGTGCATCGTTACTTTGACAAAGCACTTTTCTTGCCATTGGACGTATGCCCGGTGTATTGCCGCTTTTGTACCCGCAGTTATGCGATTGGTAGCGATACGGATTCTGTAGAGAAGGTGAGCTTTAAGCCAGTGCCTGATAACTGGAACAAAGCATTTGCCTACATCGCATCGCGACCAGAAATCGAAGATATTGTTATATCAGGTGGAGACGCTTACATGTTGGTGCCTACCCGCATTCGCCAAATTGGTGAGATGTTATTAAACATTCCACACATCAGAAGGATTCGCTTTGCGACCAAAGGACCAGCTGTGATGCCCATGAAGATATTGACAGATACAGAATGGACAGAAGCACTTATCGAAATGGTTGACTTAGGCAGAAGCATGGGTAAAGAAGTGGTATTGCATACTCACTTCAATAGTGCCAATGAGATTACCAATATCACAAAGGATGCTATGGACTTGTTGTTCAAGCGAGGTGTAACGGTGCGTAATCAAAGCGTGATGATCAGAGGGGTGAATGATACAGCCGAAGAGATGATTCATCTGGTGCGGAAACTGTCCTATATGAATGTACAGCCTTACTATGTGTATCAGCATGATATGGTGCAGGGAACGGAAGAGATGAGAACAAGTGTAGCACAAACTCAGGAAATTGAGCGTGCCGTGCGTGGCGTTACAGCTGGGTTCAACACACCGCTGTTTGTTACGGATGCCCCTGGAGGTGGTGGTAAGCGCGATGTACACAGTTACGATTACTACGATAGGGTAACTGGGATCAGCGTGTACAGAAGTCCAAGTGTGGATGCGGATAAACTGTATTTGTATTTTGACCCTATTAGCTCTTTGCCAGTGGAAGGACAGAAAATGTGGGAAGATGAGTCGGTGCATGACGACTTGATACAAAATGCCATAAAAGCATCGGGATTTGCTAACTTGACCATGGCTGTATAAAAGACTAGCGTTTGCACTTACTCGATTATATCATCTTCGCCCTGTATTTCCTTGGGGTACTTGGCGTTGGTATTTATTTTTTCTTTAAGAATGAAACCCATGAGGATTACTTCGTGGGAGGAAGATCCATTTCTTCCTTCCACGTAGGACTCTCTATCGTTGCAACGGATGTAGGTGGAGGTTTTTCTATCGGATTGGGAGGCCTTGGTTTTGTGATGGGATTGTCGGGAAGTTGGTTGTTGTTTACAGGATTGGTGGGAGCATGGCTGGCAGCCATTTTTACCGTACCTAAACTGAAGAAATTGGATATGACCTCTGGATATTTAACCTATCCTGATTTTCTTAGGGCCAAATATGGCGGTAAGGTGGCGATGTTTGCAGCTGTCATATCGGGTGTTGGTTATCTGGGCTTTACAGGAGGACAAATACTGGCAGGGGCCAAATTGGCTGCGGGCAGTGTGTTCTCTGATATTACAGCTTTTGATCCATTGTCGTTTTCACTTTTTGTCATTGCTGCTGTCATCCTGTTATATACAGTGCTAGGCGGAATTAAGGCAGTAATTTATACGGACACGGTGCAGTGGATAGTTTTGCTGGCTGGACTGATGTTTCTGGGCTTTCCGTTTGCCTATTATAAACTTGGTGGATGGGAAGTGATCAGTACAGCATTACCAGCTTCACATTTTAGTTTGACCAATGTTGACGCTATTACCATCATCAACTGGTCATTTACAATTATACCCATTTGGTTCATCGCCATGACTTTGTACCAGCGGGTGTATGCGAGTCCTAATGTGAAAGAAGCGAAGCGCGCTTTCTTTATTGCGGGTGTATTCGAATACCCCTTTATGGCATTTGTAGGAGTAGGGTTAGGGATGTTAGCCCGAGTGGCGTTTCCGGATAGTGATTCGGAAATGGCTTTGCCTTTGATGCTGAATCATGTATTGCCTATTGGAGTATCAGGATTTTTGTTGGCCTCCTACTTCTCTGCGGTGATGTCTACAGCAGATAGTTGCTTGATTGCTTCCTCTGGTAATTTTACCAACGACATTATTGTTGAATTGTATAAGAAGAAGCTTTCCTATAAGGCGATTATACGCTTGTCGCAATTGATTACATTGGTGGTTGGTGTATTGGCCTTATTGTTGGCTAGTACGTTTCAATCTGTACTGGATATTGTTTTGCAGGCCTATGGTTTTATGGTCTCAGGTTTATTGGTACCTACTTTGGTGGCTTATTTCTCGAAGAAAACAGATAGCGCTGCAGCAGCAGTAAGTATGATTGGTGGAGGAGGGTTTACCCTGGTTTCCATTCTGGCTAAAATAGGTTTACCAATGGGTTTAGATCCCACTGTGTTTGGGCTAACTATTTCAGCCGTTCTTTATTTTGGAGTTTAAAAAAAAAAAAAAAATGCGATAGATAACAAT
>JAGQYK010000117.1 GCA_020436125.1 Cyclobacteriaceae bacterium
CCTTTGATGGTGATTTCACCACTGGTAGGTTCTGTAATACGGGAAAGGATTTTTAATAAAGTACTCTTACCGGCCCCGTTGTGTCCAATGATCCCCAACACTTCGCCCTCCTGTACCTCAAACGAAATATCGCGCAAGGCCCAAAACACGCTTTCATCTTCTTCTTTAAACCTGGAAAGTGAACGCAATTGCTTCAGGTTGCGGAAAGGTGCTTTCACCATGTCCATGATTTGTCCTGCAAACGTTTCGCTCCGCTCTTCCGCCAGCCCTATCCGATAGCGCTTGCTTACCTCTCTTACCGTAATGGCAGCGCTCATCTGTTTATCAAATAATTATTACACCACATCGGCAAACACCCGTTCCATTTTTCTGAAATACATGGCCCCTACTATCAATAATACGGTAGCCGTAACGGCACCAATGGCTATAAAGTCCCAGGGCATCGATCGTGAATGCAGCAAAGCTGCCCGAAAACCTTCGATCACCCCTACCATGGGATTGAGAGCATATAATGTCTGGTACTGTTCGGGTACACTGCTGGCCGGATATACCACCGGAGCAGCATACATCAGCAGTTGACTGAGAAAAGTCATAGCATGGCGTACGTCCCGGTATTGTACCGCCATGGCGCTGAGCAGCATGCCCATGCCTATGGAGGTCATTAACAACAACAGAATTAATACCGGTAGCATGAGTACTTCCGCTGAAAGTGGTATACGATAGACAAATAAGAATATAATTAAAAGGATCATGCCGATGATAAAATCCAGTAGTTTGGAGAATACAGCAGCCAATGGAAGAACGAGCCGAGGAAAATACACCTTGGAGATCATGTTGGCATTCATCACCAGGCTATTGGTTGACTCCGTCAATGTGCCTGAGAAGTAATTCCAGCACACCATGCCTGTTAAACTAAAAATAAAATAGGGTAATCCATCGGAGGTTACTTTGGCCAGGTTGCCAAATACAATGGTGAACACGAGGGTAGTGAATAGCGGTTGAATAACGGCCCAGCCAATGCCTAGAATGGATTGGGCATACTTGGCTTTGATGCCCCGCAGCACCAGAAAATACAACAGGTCTTTGTAGTCGCGTAACTCCCTGAAGTTGATGAATTGAAGACCTTTGGTGGGTCTTATTTTCGTAATTACAGTACTCAAATGCTACTTATGTTCGCTTGAATAATTTTGCCAGGAACCCGGGCTTTTCCTTGTGATTTTCCCCTTCATCATAATAGCCGTAGCCATTTCCATAGCCGTAGCCATAGCCATAGCCGTAGCTGTAACCATACCCATAACCGTAGCCGTAACCGAGACCAGACTTGTAGATGTCATTTAGTAAAATGCTGATGTTTTGGATGCGGTTGTCCTGGTAATAGTCCTGTATGGTGTGCAACACCATACGAGGTGTATAATTTTGGCGTACCAAAAACAGACTGTGATCGGCATACTTGGATAACACGAATGCATCTGTCACCAATGCCACAGGCGGGGTATCCAGAATAATAAAGTCAAATTTTAATTTGAGTTCCTCCATCATCTTATCCATGATGGGCCTCAACAGCAACTCGGCAGGATTGGGCGGCACAGGTCCTCCGCTCATCATATACAAATTATCGATGTTTGTTTTCTGAACAGCTTCTTCTAAAGGTGCCAGACCTGAGAGATACGAACTTAAACCTACATCATTGGTCAAACCTAAGTCGGAAAATATCCTCGGCTTTCGCATGTCGGCCCCAATGATCAAAGTTTTTTTATTCGATAAAGCCAAAACGGTCGCGAGGTTAAGAGAAGTAAAGGTTTTTCCTTCTCCACTTACGCTGCTGGTCACCATGAATACTTTATGGTCTTCGTTGCCGGTAAAATAATTGAGGTTGGAGCGCAGCGAGCGAAAAGACTCCGACACGGCTGATTTAGGTCTCCTTTGCACAACCAGATTATCATCTGATTGTTTATGACCAACCCCTCCAATAAAAGGAATCGTGCAAATCTGTTCTACGTCCTCACGGGATTGTACGCGCGTGTTCCCCAATTCAAGAAGAACAAAAATGATAAAGGGTAAGGCCAATCCTAATCCCACAGCAATAAAATAGTTTTGCTCGATTTTTGGAGACGTGAATCCTCCTTCACGTTTTGGTGGATTTACTACCACAATGTCAGATGTAGTGGATGCTTTAGATATAGATACTTCCGCTCGCTTTTGAAGCAGATACAGGTAAAGATTTTCCAATAGTGAATAATTGCGCTGAATGCCCACAAGTCTTCTTTCGGCATCCGGCAAACTATTAATTTGCTTTTCAAGCAGCTTTACCTGATCATCGTAATAGTTCAATCTTAATTTTTCAGCAGATTGTTGGTTCAGCATCAAAGCGGCTATGTCTTTTCTCAGGTTTTTAATCCGGTTTATCTTCTCTGCAATGAGCGGGTTGTCCCCTCTCTCATTTCTCATATAGAGTTTAATTTCCAATTGAAGATCAATCATTTTGGAAACTAAACCCGTGAGAATTCCATCACTTATGCCAACTGAAGAAGGAAGAATGGCCTGATCCATTGGATCACTGTTACTGATGTATTCTTCCAAATACTGATAATAATTTCGCTGTATAATAATCTCGCTTTTTTCTTTTTCCAGCACGCTTAATTTGCTGTACAATCTATTGGCTTCAGAACTCAAATCTGTAAAAACATTGTTAGACTTGAACACTTCCAATTTCAGCTCCACCTTTTTCAAAGAATCAGAATAAGCGACCAATTGTTGGTCAATGAACTGAATAGCTCCAGTGGCCGTTCTGCTCTTTTTATCAAGATCGTATTCTTGATAATTGCTAATTAATCCCCTTAAGAAATCTATGTTTTTTTGTGGTGAAGCCCCTTCAATTGAAAGATTCATAATGCCTGCACCCTCTTCAGCCCATGATACCTTAAGTCCGGAAACATATTGATTTGATATCGCGTTTGGTTGCTGATAGCTGAATACAAACGGATCGCCATAGAATCTTTTATACTCTCGATCCGTTTTTAATCGTGCAAGCAGCGTAATTCCATCATAACTAATGGTATCGTTAAAATGATATGTCATTGCTGCAGATCCATTCTCATTCCTCCCTCCTATTGTATAGGAGTTCTCATCGACAATTGTAAATGAATAACTTGCGGATTTTCTGCCATTTTCATTAATAACATATGCCTCCAGCGGAACAAAGTCATACACATCGGAAGTAAGCACATTTCCTTCTTTATAAAAAGAAACGACAAAGTTGAGGTCTTCTAAAGTAGTTTCGATAAGGGGAAATGACTTTAGTATATATGGCTCATTAAGATAGTTTCTATAATTAGATAATATGGAGTTACTGTACAGCAGCTTCGCTTCAGAGGTTTCCTGAGATTCCCTGATGATAATTGATGCCGTAACAGGATAAACTCGTGTGGCATATCGATTTCTCACAAAAGCAATTGACAATGCAATCATCAAAGAGAGAACAATCAGGTACCAATAATTAAGCGCCCTATTAATAATGCGCTTAAGTTCAATTTTCGGACCTAAAGAACCTTGTTTGTCCTCTTGCCAATCATTGGTTGCATTGTTGTTTGTTGTCATGCTACTTCGAAATGTTAATCACCAACAGCAACAGAGATATCGAGGAAATAATTACTGAAAGGTTGGGGCCAAAGTATTTCCTGTAGGGACGTTGCTTAAGTGGAGGCACAATCAAAATATCATTTTGATGTACATAATAATAAGGGGAATTGATAAAATCTTCACTTAACAGATCAAGGTATTGAACTGTAACTTCATTGCCTTGTTGCCTAATGAGCTTAATATTCGACCTGTCCGCCAGATCACCTAATCCACCAGCTGCTCCAATTACTTCCAGCATGGTCGCCCTGTTATTGCTCACACCTATTGATCCTTCGCTATTTACCTCTCCCAGTACAGTTACTCTGAAGTTTAAAAGTCTCACTTTGGCCTTAGGGGAATCAAAATATTGACTTGCCAATTCCTGTAGTTTATCCTGCGCCTCGAACACAGTGATTCCACTTACCTTCACTTTTCCGACCACGGGCAAGGGAATCATACCTTCTTCATCTACAATCTCTCCAATTATTAATCCACCACCCGCCTGCAAATTGATATTTCCAGTATTGGGGGAGGCCTTTGCAAAAAAATCCAATTCATCAGGAGTAAGGCTTTCAAAGGTAATATACAAGATATCCTGAGGCTGAATACGATAGGTGAATTGCTCTACATTGTACTTTCTTACTATTGAATCCTTGGGTTGGATATCGGTTTGGTTTACATCTCCGTTCTGAAGGTACAGTATCTTCTTGTTTTGGATACAAGAAGCAGAAATAACAATTATTACCAACCAAAGAATACGATTCATGTAATGCAATCTAAAAATCAAGCCCTAAATATAAGCATATAGCTACAATGACCTCACAGCTTCGCCTCCTCAGTCCCACCGAGTTTAAAATTTATGGTTTATAATTCGGCAGCCACTCCGAATTTATAACCAAGGCTTATGCTAAATCCTCCTTCCAGAGCAATAGTGCCCGGTCAGCCTGGAGGCTTTCCTTATTGGCTTCAAACTCCTCTTCAGAAAGTACCAAAGTGCGCACTTTTCTTTGAATCAGTTTTTCCACCTTTTCTACACAGGTCATCAGGTACTCCTTATCGATAGATCCCACCATTACCAGGTCGATAATACCTGTGTCACGGCCAGCCGCGTAATCGCCTGTAATCAGAGCCAATTTCAGGTTTCCCAGCCTTAAAAGCACCTTATTCACCACATTGTCCATGATTTTGTCAAAACCCAAGTACTTGTGTATCAGTGTTTTAATTTCAGGATACAAAGGATGGTTGGTATTGGCGCTGTAATAGATGTTGCGGCCTTCCTCTCGGGAGAGCAAATAGCCTGCTTCGCTTAAGTTGTTGAGTTCGTGGCGGATAGAGTTAGTGGACTCGCCAAATTCCTTGGCCATTTCCCTCAAATAGGCTGTTGCCTGGCTGTTCGAGAAGAACTTGAGCAGCATTTTCAGGCGTGTCTTTGATGTGATGATGGTGTCCAGCACAGGGTAAATCTAGAGAAAACTATTTGATGAGTAAAGATTTTACTCGATAGTTTGTTATTAGTTGCCGGTTTATGGTTTCAGGTTTAAAGTTTAAGATTTATGATTTATGATTTCCAGTTGCCGGTTGCCAATTACCGGTTTCCAGTGTGTAGAGTCCTAAATAGGGTTGACCGATTTTTGGATTGTATTCGGCAAACACGTATCTTTAACAATAGCACGTGCAAAATGAAAACTAAACTTACCCTTACAGTCAGGAAAAGTATCATCAAGAATGCAAGACGGTTTTCAAAACGGTCAGGTAAATCAATTTCTCAACTATTTGAAGAGTTCTTTGAAACAGAAGAAGGTACTGGTATACCGTCAAAGTCTCAGCGGGCCGCGGAACGTCTGCTCAATACCCTTGAATCATCACCGTCTGTAAAAACATTGAATGACAAAGAAGAACTAAAGTCTCATGTTGCCCGGAAATTTGCCTGAGATTTTTCTTGACACGGACGTAGCCTTTGATATCCTATCAAAACGAGAACCTCACTTTGAGTCCTCCCTACCCTTTCTTCACATGGCATTGCAAAATAAAGCCAGGCTACTGATCTCAGAAATTAGTCTTGGAAATCTCTTTTATTTAACCTTTGATATCTACAAACTGAAAAATTCTGCCTCACGGATGGTTGATTTCATTACCGTTTGCGAATTGGTTCCCTCCGGGAAAGTGGCGGCACTAGAATCTCTGAAGTCAGCTTTTAAGGATAAGGAAGACGGGTTGCAATACTACACTGCACTGCATCGAGATGTAGATTATTTTATCACCAGAAACATTAAAGACTATCGAAAATATGCACAAACCTCCCTTCCTGTTTATTCACCACTTGAGTTTTTTGATTTGATTTCAGGTTAGTTGCTGGTTCAGGTTTAAAATTTATGATTTATGATTGGTCGGTTGTAGAGTTATAAGTTTTGAATTATGAGTTTTAAGTCAGAATTCAATTATAAATTTTGAATGATAAATAATAAATAGTTTCCAGTTACCAGTTTCCTGCCTGCGCTAAAGCTTCTGCCTTCGCCTGCTACGGCAGACAAGTCGGCAGGCAGGCAGTTAAATTTTCTTTAAGAGGGCGGGGTCGAGTTCTACGCGCATTACATTGCCCAGCAAATCGAGGGAGACCATAAATTTATTGGGGTTGGCCTTGGTTACCTGTCCAAAGGCTCCTTTTAATGGGCCATCCATGACTTTTACCTTGTCGCCAGCATCGATATGGTCAGCCCCCATTACCTCTATTGTTAACCCTGTGGCCAGAAAGCGATTGATCAGATCATACTCCTTTGGGTGGAGCATAGCGGGCTTGTCGTTGTGGCGGATGGACCAGGAGATACCGGGGATTTGTAAAACTTCCGGAATTTGGTGCTCATAGGTATTTACGAAAATATAGGAATTGAACAGTGGGACTTCCACTTTCTTCTTACGATCGCTCCACTGGCGCATGACCTTTTGCATGGGGAGGAATACTTCGTAACCTCTTCGTTCCAGAAGATCTTTTACCTTTTTCTCGTGGCGGCTTTTGGTGTAGAAGGCGTACCAGTTTTTATTTGTTTCAGGTTTCAAGTTTCAAGTTTCAGGTTTCAGGTTTCCCTGCCTTCGCTTTGGCTTCTGCCTTCGCCTGCTACGGCAGACAAGTCGGAAGGCAGGCAGTTTCAGGTTTCAAGTTAACCGCAAAGACGCAGAGGTGCAAAGGGAATTGGTTGTTGGTTGCCAGTTACCGGTTGCCAGTTTCCAGTTGCCGGTTGCCAGTTGCCAGTTACATGGTTTAAGGTTGCCCGTTTCAGGTTTCAGGTTTCAAGTTTCTGGTTTCAGGTTTGAACTAGCGATGAAATAGGGATTCAACAAGTTGGGTTTGTTGTAAGTGAGTTCGTCATTGCTATCCGCTTTATGAACCCTGTAGCCCAATTCCATTAAAATCCCGTGTGCTGCAGCCGTGTCCCACTCCATCGTAGGGCCGAAGCGGGGGTAGATGTCAGCTTTTCCATCAGCTATTAACATGAACTTCAAACTGCTGCCTGCTGAGACTACTTCTGTATTGCCCAACTTTTCTATGAAGTCTTTGGTTTCGTCATTCATGTGCGAGCGGGAGGCGACTACGCGGGTTGCTGGTTTTAGGTTTAAGGTTGCAGGTTTAAGGTTTAAGGTTTCAGGTTTAAGGTTTAAGGTTTCAGGTTTGGATTCTGCGGAACCTTGAACATTGAACGTTGAACTTTTCAACTTAAACGCTCCCAATCCTTTCGCTGCATAATAGACGACTCCGGTGACGGGAACGGCAAGTACACCGAGAATCGGTTGGTGGTTTTCGATCAGGGCGATGTTGACCGTAAACTCATCGTTCCGTTTGATGAACTCTTTCGTACCATCCAATGGATCGACCATCCAAAATCGTTTCCAGTTTTTTCGCTCTTCGTAAGGAATGTCTTTTCCCTCTTCACTGAGAATGGGTAATCCTGTTTCTTCCAAATGCTTTACAATTACTTGATGCGCTCTTTTGTCTGCAATGGTTAAAGGAGAGTTGTCACCTTTTAACTCCGTTTCAAAATTTTCGGAATGATAGACTTCGAGGATTTCTTTCGAAGCTGCTTCGGAAGCCTGTATGGCAATGTGCAGTAGGTTTTT
>JAGQYK010000118.1 GCA_020436125.1 Cyclobacteriaceae bacterium
CCGGTAGATCCATCATTATGGAAGTTGGACGCCTTTAAGGCAGAATTATATGATAAGGCAATGTATCAAGGGGGTAAACCGATTCCCATGCCGAAAGCAGGAGAACCCATTAACGATGATTGGAGACGTTACGGTAGATCAGCAAGTGATGACAAGGCTCCCATTATTGCAATGATGGCCGCCATTGATGCATTGAAAGCATCCAAGATTGGCCTGACGTCCAACATCAAATTATTTTTTGATGGTGAAGAGGAATCCAGCTCGCCTCACATTGAAACCTACATGACCAAGTATGGCGACCTGTTCAAAGACATTTCTGTTTGGTTATTGTGTGATGGCGCAGTCTATCAAACAGGAGACCCTTCTTTTAAATTTGGAGGCAGAGGAATAACAGGAATGCAGCTCACAGTATACGGCCCTTCTCGTCCATTACATAGCGGTCATTATGGTAACTGGGCGCCTGTACCTGGACAAATGATTGCCAGGCTACTTACCTCTATGAAAGCAGAGGATGGTACCGTACTGATTGATGGTTATTATGATTCAGTAGAGCCTATTTCTGATTTTGAAAAGAGACAATTGGCCAATGCGCCCAACATTGACGAGCAAATGAAAGAGGAGCTGGAGTTAGGCTTTACGGAAGGAAATGGTCAGTCGTTGAATGAGAGACTTTTGCTTCCCAGTTTGACTGTACGCGGATTATCCAGCGGTTCTGTAGGGGATAAAGCGCGCAACGTTATTCCTTCCATAGCTATAGCCGAATTGGGCATGCGGCTTGTAAAAGGAAATGATCCTGAAAAGATGATGGATCTGGTGGAAGCACACATAAGAAAAGAGGGTTGGCATATTGTGTATGATGAACCCGATCATGAAACGCGCATGAAATATCCTAAGGTGATTAAAGTGGTAAGAGATAAAGATGGGTTTCCAGCGATAAAAGTGAATATGGATCAGCCTGAAATCATGAGTGTGATCAACGGGGTGAAATCTTTTACGGGAGACAAAGCCGTTTTTCTGCCTAGCTCAGGAGGAAGCAATCGTGTGAACAATGCTATTTACGATGTATTGAAAACACCTGCTATCTCTGTGAATATGGTCAACCATGACAATAATCAGCATGCTGAAAACGAAAATGTGAGGGTGGGTAATTTGTGGTATGGCGTTGATTTAATGTCTGTGTTAATGACGCTACCCAACGACATTTCTAAAAAATAGAGTTAACACAAGGGTGTGAATTATTGAGTGCTTTGCTGCACTTTGTATAGCATTAGGCTGGCAATGCTGGTTGCCCTCAATTTGGCTTCATTGGCTTTGTCGCCTTCAAAGTGTTCATCAATCGTTTGAAAAAATAATTCTTTCCACCTGTCGAAATGAGTTGAGTCTAAACGGACTTTCTGATTCAACTGAATGTGCTTGGTCATTGGATCGCCTTTGTATGGCCCTTTACCAAATAAAACCATTTCCCAAAAGTCGTACATAGTGGGCAGGTGATGAGGCCAGTCTACTTTAGCCACGTCATTAAAAATGTAACCAATAGTGTTGTCTTCCCTCACTTTGTCATAAAATGAATTGACTAATTTCTCTATGTCGCCTCTCTCTTCAAGGTCCTTCTTCATCTGGAGCTATTGTGTATGTGCCTTGCAAGTTAATTAACCTACCTATTTTGAAATACGATCTTAATCATATATTCGTTCCATTTCCAACCATTTACCAGTTTGAAGGGTCTATCTAATAAATGAGCGCTTATGATGATACTAGTGAATAGACTCCCACTTTTGCTTTTGATTTTGGCTACTTTAAGTGGATGTAGGGAGAATAATGAACCAGGGTCTGACGGAAGCCTGGTATTCGGGGTAGCATATGGATTTTGTGTGGGAGATTGCGCTCATTTTTTTCAAATCAAAGACGGGGCATTGTTTAAAGATAACATGGAACGCTACCCTGGTGATGAACTTCAATTTGATAGCAACCCGTTGCCTGAGGATAAATATTTGTTAGCTAAATCGCTGTTGCCTCAGTTTCCTGCCTACTTGAGAGAAAGACCTAATTCAACTATTGGGTGTCCTGACTGTGCAGATCAGGGTGGTTATCATTTAATTCTTAATTCAAATTCAGAAAGCCAATACTGGCATATTGATACAAGTACAGGTAGCCAGCCAGAAGAAATTAAAGCTTATATGGATCAGGTGAGAATAATATTGGAGCAATTAAAAAACTGATAATTGCTCCAATTTATTAGTTGTTAAGCAAGCTCTCTTAGGTCTACAGGCACTACCCTTGATACCCCTTTCTCAACCATTGTGATGCCATAGATCACGTCAGTGCTTGTCATTGTACGTTTGTTGTGAGTAACAATTACAAACTGACTGTCTTTACTGAAATCACGAATGATGTTGTTGAACTTGTCAATGTTAGCATCATCCAGTGGAGCATCAACCTCATCAAAAATACAAAAAGGTGCTGGCTTCAATAGGTACATAGAAAAGAGTAGGGCTGTAGCCGTAAGCGTTTTCTCTCCACCTGATAATTGATTAATACCCAAAGGACGCTTTCCTTTTGGCTTGGCAATAATTTCGATGTCAGACTCCAAAGGCTTGGTAGGATCTGTCAATTTCAGATCACAGTCATCACCCTCAGAAAATAATGACCTGAAAACTTCAATAAAGTGCTCTTTGATTTTATTAAAGGCCTCCATGAATGTTTCACTGGCTACACCTTCAATTTCAGATATGGTATTGAGCAATGACTCCTTAGCTTTTTTAAGATCTTCTTTTTGTGCGATAATGAAATCGTTCCTTTCTTTGATTTCATTGTAGGCTTCCATGGCCATCGGGTTGATAGGCCCCATGTTCTCTAAGCGATTTCTGATTTTGTTAACGTCATTTCGAACCTTCTCCTCATCGGGTACCTCTTCCTCTTCACCACCTGTCTCTGCTTGTAAAATCGTATCTAGCTCTACTTTAAACTCAACTGATAACCTTTCTTTTACTGAGTTGAGTTCTAACTTACTTTCGCTCACCTCATTTTGAAGCTCCATTAGGATGGTATCAATGTTCTGCCTTTGATGTTGAACTTCTTTCAACTCTTTTTCAAATTGATCGATCTCTCCTCTGGCAGCATAATATAACTTCTCGGCCTCACCCAAACCTACTTCCATTTCCTCCTTTTGAGCATACATGGCAATGAGTTCTTCATCGTTGCTCTGGGTGGTTTCGATTATGATTTTTATCTCCTCCTCGTTTGTCTTAAGTTCTTCCTGATTGGTTTCAATGCGCAAACTACTTTGCTCCATCGACTCTTGCTTGAAGCGTACTTCCTGCTCCAGGCTTTTTACTCTGTTTTCTTGCTGATGGAAAGAGATATTCTGCTCATTAAATGCTGATGATTTCTGGCTCAGAATCTCATTTTGAGCATTAAAATCATCAGTTATGGACTTCAGTTTTTCCTCATGTTGCTGAACGGCTACAAGCGCCTGCTCCGCTTTTGGCTTTAAGTCTTCAATTTCCTGCGTAAGGTTCTGAATTTTTTCCTGAATATCTTCTCTGCGCAAGTCAGCAGTATTCAGCATGTTAGCAAACTGCTCTTTTTTGGTGCTTACAGAAATGAATTCATCGTTCACCATCTTAATGGCATTACGTGCTTCTTCAATCTGTTGCTTCAGTGTATTGTTCTTCAGCTTCTCAAGTTCCCGCTGTTTGTCCAGCAAGCCTTGCCTGATGTCTTCAACTTTCCTGGTCAGGTCTTTTATTTCCTTGTCAAGTTTTTCAATATTCTTAGCCCTACCTATTTTTTTACCTTCAAATAGGCCTACCGATCCACCGGATAGACTAAAACGTCTTTTGGTAACTTTTCCGTTTTTGGTGATAAAAGTATTTCCATCTTCTACAGGAATAGATTTTACATCCCCATCGTGTACATACGTCTTATCGAGAATGTAAGCCATTAACTTACTGTACTTGGAATCAAATTCCATAATCTGAGTAGCAGGGAAGGCATCCGAATACATCTGCACGTCAGAAGGAACAAACTTTTCGAATGAATCAAGTATGAAAAAGTTAGCTTTTCCTTTACTTGCATCACTCAATATATTGATGGCCTCATAAGCTTCCGCCTCATGCTCTACGATATAATAGTTGAGGTATGGCTCGAGATAATTTTCAATAGCAACGCGATATTCTTCTGTGGTAGAAATAATATCCGAAAGGAGAGGGGCATTTTTTGTCCATCCTACATTTTTCTTAAGGAACTTGATGGCCTCAGGAAATCCTTCAAGATTTTCGACTAATGATTTGGTCAGCTGATACTCGTTTTGGCGTGCATCCAGTTTTCGGCCTACCTCCGTCATCTCTTCACGAATCATCTCTATCGTTTTCTCTAAAGAGATTGTCCGCAGATTTACTTCATTTTCATCATTCTTTAGTTTTGAGAGATACCCGTTCTTTTCTGTAATTTCCTCCTGAAGAATAACTAGCTTTTTCTCAAAATCAGCAAGGCTGGCGCTTTGTTCGTGTGAGTCAGTAGCTGTTCTTTCTATCTCTTGTTTAAAAGAAGAAACCTGGATTTCGCGTATTTCTAAAGCCTTGTTCAGTTGATACGATTCATCCTGGTTGGCACGATGTGCTTTACGCAATGCATCTACTTCTCCCTGCAATGTTAGAGTGGCTGCTTTTTGAGTATCGTAATCAGCTTTTAAAGCGGCAACTTTCTCAGTGATTTCATTGAGTTGAGCTTTTGCAGATTCTTTTTCTGTTTCCAGGCTTTGAATGCTGAACCTTGCCCGCTCATTGCTTTGTTTATCCTGATCAACTTGTTCTTTAAGGCTTGTTATGCGATCATTAAGAAAGCGCAGACGCTCATTTTTTATCTGCTTTTCACTTTCATATTGTCTTATCTTCCCTACGTATTCATTGATCGCCTTCTGTCTGCTGGAAAGTGTTTTTTCCTTTTCAATGAGGTCAGCCTTTGATTTTTCGATAAGGGCTTCTTTTTCTGCGATAGCTGCTGTAAGGGATGTTTTGCGATCGTTTTCCTCAGCTACCTGTTTATTGACTGAATCAAATTTTTCCTTTTGTTTTTTGACAACGAGTTTAGCCAGTTGAATGCTTTTCTGCTTGTACTCCTCCTTTATTCTATAATAGGTCTCGGTTTGTTTAGCCTGTTTTTCAAGGCTTTTCATATTCTTCTCTATCTCGAAAAGTAAATCCTCCACGCGCTCAAGGTCAGCATCTGTGTCTTCCAGCTTCTTAAGCGTCTCTTTCTTGCGTTTTTTAAACTTGGAAATACCAGCAGCTTCCTCAAACAACATCCTTCTGGAGTTATCGCGGTCATTGAGGAGGTCATCCACCATTCCTAACTCAATGATAGCGTAGCTGTTAGAGGCTACTCCTGTGTCAAGGAACAAGTTGGTGATGTCTTTTAGACGGCAGGTGACATTGTTCAATAGGTACTCACTTTCTCCAGATCGATATAGTCTGCGGGTGATTGTCACCTGCGAATACTCCGTTGGAAGTATATTTTTGGTATTGTTGATAGTAAGCGAAACTTCGGCCAATTGAAGAGGAGAGCGGGTATTGGTGCCATTAAAGATGATGTTTTCCATCTTTTCAGACCTCAATGCGCTTGTTTTCTGTTCACCCAGCACCCAACGAATGGAGTCAACGACATTTGATTTTCCGCAGCCATTGGGGCCCACGATCCCTGTAATGCCCTCATCAAAGTTGATAACTATCTTATCGGCAAAACTCTTAAATCCCTTAATCTCCAGCTTCGATAACTGCATGAATACGTTCGTTGAAAGTGGTTGTTCTATTTTAGAAGACCGCAAAGATAACTTTGATTTGCCATTTGAGAAACGCAGGTCTTTAAATTCATCCACAATTTATCCAGACCATAAAATTTCAAAAAAGTGGGAATTAGGGATATTTAGGTATCTTTGATCCAATGGATTTTCAATTCTGGATATGGCTCATCATTGTGGTGATCACGTTAATCGCCCGTGCTAATAAAAAGAAGGCTGGTCAAGCACCACCTCCTGAAAATATTCCCAATAAACCACAAAGGTCACAGCCTTCTACACAGCCCAAGCCCATTACATTTGAAGACCTTCTGAGAGAGATACAAGGTGAAAAGACGTTATCTAAGCCTGCTCCTCCGAAACCAAAAGAGCCAGAATACGACTTTGTTGATTATGATGATAATATACCTGACGAGATAGAGGATCTAGAGGATGTGGATTATGATCATAATAAGGATGAAAAGGCATTTCAAACCTATGAGGCAGCACTTAAAGAGGCCGAAAAAAGCCCTTTAGCAAAGGAAATTCCCAGTGTTGGAAGTGTAATGCGGTCTGAGCACTTTAAAGAGTATAACATTAAGAAAAAGAAAGCTTCATTTAATTTTTTAAACGAACTGAAGGATCCGAAAGGATTTAAGAAGGCTTTTATAATGAGTGAAATTCTTAACAAAAAGTACTAAAAAGGTACTAAAAAGGCATTTTTGAGGCTAAATATTACCTGAATTGGGTAATATTGAATTTTTAGGCTTCATGATAAGCAGGTTTCCACATCTTTGTCCCTTGTTATGATAGATATTGGGATTGATATAGGGTTACTATAATTTTTTGAAGGATATTTAATTATTGCTTAATTTTTTGAACTTTTGGTTTATGTCTTTTGGCCCAAATCATTATTAATGAAGAGGATATATTCTGTAGTATTCTTGCCGATTGCGGTATTATTCTTTCAAGCGGATTGCGAAGGTAGTTTTACCTGCAAGCCCCTTCAAGCCTCGAAATCAGGGGAGTATTCTTTGGCGCTCGAACTTCATGATGGAGAGGAGGACAATTATTCTCTGGAATTGTACGATTTAACGACTGGAGATATGGTAGAGAAGAAAAGCGTCTACTTTAAACCAGGGGCAGAAAAAGTAGTTTTTAGTGGTGTGAAACCATCCACCTATACGGTTTACTATTCGTCAGGTGCTTGTAGCCAAAAGAAATCAATTTCGGGAAAGGGTATAATTCTCCAATAAAGTGAAGAGACATTTTTTAATCTTAGCATCATTTCTTTTCATTCTTCTGGGATTCCAAAATTCTGCAGTAGCTCAATGTGCCACTCAGTCTGATGTTATCTTAAAGACCCATACGGATATTACCTGCTTTGGAGCCAATGATGGTACCATAACAGTTGATATAGCAGATGCGGCCACAAACATTCCTTTTAATTTTGAATTGTTTGATCTCGGTTCAGGAAGTATTGTCACACTTTCGGTAGTCGAAGTTGAAGATAAACCCAGTAGGTCAGTCGTATATTCTTCCGTTCCTCCTGGTACTTACTCTGTTCTGTTATTTAAAACCGGATGTCCAACAGTAAATATTATTGAACCTCCTTTTGGTTTTATTATTGATGAACCAACAGATCTAACTCTTACGGGCAGTGACTTGCTCTTGAATTGCAGTGGCCCGTCCAATGGGTCAGGGTCATTTACAGCAGCGGGTGGTACTGCAGGTTACTCATTCATGGTGGATAGTAATACGACTGGAGCAACCACTACCACTACCGCGACAACTTTAGATTTTATTAATGCAGGTGTGGGAGCTATTACAGTTACGGTTACTGATGCCAATT
>JAGQYK010000119.1:0-3329 GCA_020436125.1 Cyclobacteriaceae bacterium
GATTACAATCTTGAAATCAGTGGGCTTGGTCATGGTGCTATGACGGGGCGCATGCTGGAGGAGACAGAAAGCGTATTGTTACAGGAAAAACCAGATTGCGTCCTGGTCTATGGCGACACCAACTCCACACTGGCAGGGGCTTTGGCTGCAGCCAAACTCCATATCCCTGTGGCACATGTTGAAGCAGGCCTTAGAAGCTTTGAGATGAAAATGCCTGAGGAGGTTAATCGAATTCTTACAGACCGAATTAGTCGTTACTTATTTTGCCCCACTGCTACTGCCGTTGACAACCTGAAAAAAGAGGGTTTTGATTCTTTTGGATGTGAAATTTTACAACCCGGTGATGTGATGTACGATGCTGTGCTTTTTTACAAACAAAAAGTAGCAGAGAAATCGACTATCTTTAATTACTTAGAAATAGCCAATCAGTCTTTTACGTTAGCTACTATTCATAGGGCAGAAAATACCGATCATATCCAGCGACTGGGAGCCATTTGTGAAGCCCTTAATTATATCAACCAAAGTTCGAAGGTAGTTCTTCCACTCCACCCCCGCACAAAAGCTATTCTTCAAAAAAATAATATCAAGTTGGACTTCACTCCGATTGAACCCGTGGGCTATTTTGATATGCTGGCCTTGTTAGATGGTTGTGACCTTGTACTCACGGATAGCGGAGGACTTCAGAAGGAAGCTTATTTCTTCTCCAAATACTGCATCACCTTACGCGATCAAACAGAATGGGTTGAATTGGTGAACGCTGGTGTTAATTCAATTGTTGGTGCCCATAAAGAAAAAATAATCAGCACCTATGAACAGGTGAAAGGTAAAAAATTAAAATCCTCCATTGAACTTTATGGTGATGGTACTGCCGCTCAAAAAATTGCTCAACGCTTAAGTTCAATTTAAATACTCAAAACCGTGCATTTATTCTTTTAGCTTGCTTTTATTTGCAGGATTATGGCAAGAATTCTAACAGGAATACAAAGTAGCGGTAAACCACATCTCGGCAATATTTTAGGTGCTATCCAACCCGCAATTGAGCTTTCCAGGAAAGAGGGAAACAATTCTTTCATTTTCATTGCGGACCTTCACTCGCTCACTACCATCAAAAACGCAGAAGAAAGGATTGAAAATGTACGTGCTGTGGCTGCTGCCTGGCTTGCTTTCGGGTTTGATGTTGACAAAAACTGCTTTTACCGGCAATCCAGAATTCCTGAAGTATGCGAACTCACCTGGTACCTCAGTTGCTTCACTCCCTACCCGATGCTTGCCAATTCGCATTCTTTTAAGGACAAAGCCGATCGTCTTTCCGATGTTAATGCTGGATTATTTACTTACCCAGTGCTGATGACCTCGGATATCATTATGTACGATGCAGATTTTGTGCCTGTAGGCAAAGATCAACAACAACATTTGGAAATTGCTCGAGACATCGCTTCCTCATTCAATGCGCAATACGGAGAAACCTTTGTCATACCGGAAGCTAAAATAGATCAGGATCTTATGACCATCCCTGGAACAGACGGTCAAAAGATGAGTAAGTCTTACGGCAACACCATTGATATTTTCTTGCCAGACAAGCTACTCAAGAAACAAATACTTTCGATTGTTACTGACAGCACACCGCTGGAAGAACCCAAGAACCCTGATACAGACAATGTTTTTGCCTTGTACAAATTGTTGGGTACGCCAGATCAAACGGAAGTGCTTCGCCAAAAATACCTGGCGGGCAACTTTGGTTACGGTCACGCCAAGCAGGCATTGTTTGAGCTCATCGTTGAGAACTTTAAAAAAGAAAGGGAGACCTTTAGTTACTACATGAGTCATCCAGAAGAGTTAGAAAAAAAACTTGAACAAGGTGAAGCGAAGGCTAAATTAGTGGCCCTAGAAGTGCTCAATCGCGTAAGGGAGAAGTTAGGGTATAGGTAACTATTTGGCCGACCAAATCACTTCCTGTTTCTCCTCGCCTATATTCAAAATTACCCGCATAGGATTTGGGGCTAATGCCAGTTTGGTTTCTTTGCCAGGATATTTATCCATTTCTACGTATAGACCATCTGATGAATCCAGGATAAACTCGTTGTTGGAACTCACTGTGTAAGCCTTAGCAATATAGGCTATAGGGTGAAGTACATCCGTATCGGGGCAATGTTGGTCATGCACTTGCTGTAACACCTTCTCGAGGTACTCCCCATAGTTATCCTGAAAATCGTCTTCCATGTCATGCAACTCCTCTTCCAGGTCATCATACTTTGGATTGTTGTAATCAAGCTTCTGAAGCAGGTTTCGTTTTGCTATAATTTCCTGCAAGGCATTATCCATGGCTACAATTTCCATCTGTATCTTCAATTTAGAAATGAACAGCAAATTAAAACAAAACACAGATTATGTGTAATTTAGCAGTCATTAAAACGAGTAAGTTATGGAACAAGATTTCTTGCCAATCAACGGCACCGACTATGTAGAGTTTTATGTAGGGAACGCAAAACAATCTGCGTTGTTTTATCAGCATTGTTTTGGTTACGAATTGATCGCCTATTCAGGTCCAGAAACCGGTGTAAAGGGAAAAGCCTCCTATGTGCTTAAGCAAGACAAAATTCGTTTGGTTCTCACGTCTTCATTAGAACCCAACTCTATCATATCTGAGCATGTAAAGCAACACGGAGATGGTGTAAAAGTACTGGCTCTATGGGTGGATGATGCTACCCGATCGTATAATGAAACGACAGTACGTGGTGCAGAATCTGCCATCCCACCACAAACGATAAAAGATGAATTCGGTGAAGTTGTTGTCGCCTCTATAAAAACCTATGGTGAGACTATTCACACCTTTGTAGAACGTAAAAATTATAAAGGACCATTTTTACCCGGGTTTAAAGCGGTAAAAAGCACCCTGCAAGTGGAGTCCATAGGTCTTAAATATATCGACCATTGTGTAGGCAATGTCGAATTAGGGCAAATGAATAAGTGGGTGAAGTTCTACGAAGATGTTATGGGCTTCAAATTACTCATCACTTTTGATGACAAAGATATTTCCACTGAATACAGTGCGTTGATGTCCAAAGTAGTTTCTAATGGTAATGGATATATCAAATTTCCCATCAACGAACCCGCAAAGGGCAAAAAGAAATCCCAAATCGAAGAATATCTGGATTTCTATCACACGGCAGGTGTTCAACACATTGCCATTGCCACTGACGACATCATTCACACCGTAGGTGAGTTAAGAAAAAGGGGTGTTGAGTTTTTATACGTGCCTGACTCTTATTATGAAGATGTATTGGATCGTGTAGGTGAGATCAATGAGGATCTGGAGGAATTAAAGGCCC
>JAGQYK010000119.1:3421-7534 GCA_020436125.1 Cyclobacteriaceae bacterium
TTTTTATACGTGCCTGACTCTTATTATGAAGATGTATTGGATCGTGTAGGTGAGATCAATGAGGATCTGGAGGAATTAAAGGCCCAAAATATTTTGATTGACAGGGATGAAGAAGGGTACCTGTTACAAATCTTTACCAAACCTGTTCAAGACCGACCTACCCTGTTCTTTGAGATCATTGAACGCAATGGAGCAAAGTCTTTTGGGAAAGGAAACTTTAAAGCTTTGTTTGAGTCCATTGAAAGAGAGCAAGAACTGCGCGGTAACCTTTAAGATACCGCACAGTTTTTTCATCGTTATCGCTTAAAAATATAGCGGGTGATATAGATTCCATCACCATCTTGCTTTCCTGCATCACTCTCCACACCGCTGGTGACAAATACCAAGGTCCAGCCCTCTTTTGCCATTTCGGTAAGTTTTGAAGACACTACTGCATCGTTGGAGGCAATATTCTGAAAGTTGATTCCAACGGCACTGTAAAAGTTGAGCAATTTAGTTTCTTCAAACTTTTCAATTTTTACATCACCCCTCTTCACATCGCCCATATCACTTTTCTTTCCATCAGTTCGCTCTGTGGTCAACTCCTTATAGTTGGCTTGATCCTGAGGGTCCATCATCCTGGAACGGCCAATACCCAATGGAACTATCGATTCTACTGTGGTAATGATTTTGTACTCCTGCGCCCACATGGTCATGGAAAGACCTGCAGCAAGAATTGTTAATAAATACTTTTTCATTAATGAAATATTAAATTTTACCCAGTATACGGATACAGCTCCCTATTGTTGGGCTATTTTAAAGGAATTGTACCCTTCCTTTTCATTATTTTTGGCCCCATGAGTTTACTAGAAAAAGCAACTGCAGCGGCCAAACAATGGCTCAATGAACCTTCCATTGATGAGACAACCAAAATCGAGGTCAGGGAAATGCTTGACGCTCCTGACTCCAAAAAATTAATCGATTCATTTTATAAGCATCTGGAATTTGGAACCGGAGGACTTCGGGGAGTAATGGGTGTGGGTTCCAATTGCATTAACAAATACACCATAGGCGGAGCCACTCAGGGGTTGGCCAACTATCTAAAAAAGGCGTTCCCCAATCAATCCATCAAAGTTGCCATTGCCTTCGATTCTCGTAATAACAGTCAATCCCTGGCCCAAATTACTGCCAATGTATTTGCTGCCAATGGCATTCACGTTTTCCTTTTTCCGGAATTGCGTCCTACTCCCCTGCTTTCATTTGCCATTCGTCATTTGCAATGTCAATCTGGAGTGGTCATCACCGCATCTCATAATCCGAAAGAATATAACGGTTACAAAGCCTACTGGAAGGATGGCGCTCAATTGGTTCCTCCTCATGATAAAAACGTTATTGAAGAAGTTAACGCTATCGCAGGATTTGATCAAATACGATTCAGCGGGAACGAATCCAATATTGTATTGATTGGCAAAGAAGTAGAAGAAGCCTACTACGCCATCGTTAAAAAACTTATTCCCTCCCAAGCCATCATCCAAAAGCAAAAGGATATTCCCATTGTCTTTTCAGGAATCCACGGAACCGGTAATACCATGGTACCTGAATGTCTCCGATTACTGGGTTTTGAAAATTGTTCCGTTGTACAAGAACAAGCACAACCCAATGGCAACTTCCCGACTGTTGCATCACCCAATCCCGAAGAGCAATCTGCCATGCAAATGGCCTTGGCGCTAGCCAAAGCAAGCAATGCTGAATTGGTAATGGCCACAGACCCTGATGCAGACCGCGTAGGGATTGGAATTAAAAATAGTCATGGCGAGTTTTTTCTACTCAACGGTAACCAGGCTTTTAGCCTAATGATATGGTTTCTATTGCGGAATCTTAAAGATCGTGACAACCCCTATATCGCTAAAACCATTGTGACCACTGAGCTTGTAGACACCATGGCTAAAAATTTTAAGGTGGATTGCTACAACACCTTAACGGGCTTCAAATACATTGCTGACCTCATCGGAACATTGGAAGGGAAAAAGTCTTTCATTGCTGCTGGCGAAGAGAGTTATGGTTACATGGTAGGGGATTTTGTACGGGATAAGGATGCTGTCTCGGCCTGTGCATTTTTTGCCACTATGGCCGCTGTAGCTAAAAACGAAGGTGCAACACTCTATGATTGGTTAATTCAAATCTACATTGACTATGGCTTTTACAAAGAAGGTTTGATTAACATTGTTCGGAAAGGTGCGGATGGAGCACAGCAAATTAAGACCATGATGGACAATTTTAGAAATAATCCTCCCAAAACATTGAATGATGAAAAAATTACAAGAATTCTGGATTATCAATCCAGTATTGAGTTGGATGTATTAACTGGTGAATCAAAGAAAATTGATTTACCCCAATCGAACGTGCTCCAATACTATACTGCGTCTAACACTAAGGTTTCCATACGGCCATCTGGCACCGAACCTAAAATAAAGTTCTACGTCAGTGTAGTCGCAGCATTAAAAGACAAAGCTGATTTTGATTCCATCAATACAAAGCTTGAAGCCAAAATTAAACGCATTGAAAAAGAATTAACGCTATGACATCAACTCTGAACAACCTCCATCAATTATTTCTTCGCGATCTCGATTTGTTGAAAGAGGAAATTATTTCCTATAAAACTGAGTCGGCTTTGTGGGTTACGGAAGGAGATATTAAAAACTCTGGCGGAAACTTATGCCTCCACCTCTGTGGGAATTTACAACACTTCATTGGCGCTATTCTGGGTAAAAACGGGTATGTAAGAAATCGTGATGCTGAATTTGGAGATAAAAACATACCCAGAGAGACATTGCTTCAATACATTGAAGATACAAAAAGCGATATCTCCAAAGCTTTTGAAACACTCACCTCCTCTCACATGGAAGCATTCTACCCCATTGAGGTTTTTGGTAAACCCATGACAACAGAATATTTTTTAATCCATCTGCTGGCCCATCTCACTTATCATCGTGGGCAAATCAATTACCACAGAAGACTTCTAACGCCTGTAAGGTAAATCAATAAAAAGCGCACGTCCATATTCTTGGAAACCATAGGAATTAGACTTTTCCCTACACATAATTGGGAATAACTAATTCTATTGAGCAACGAAAGATGGGGTATTCACCACTCAGCGACTAAAAGCTCCACTGATCCCCAAATTATTTGCATAATACATGTTATGTATTAAATTGTATTATATCACATTAAAAAAATACATATGAAGAAAAGACCTACCCATTTATTTCTTTTCCTACTGATGTGCTTATTCAGTTATTCAGCCATTGGGCAACAGTTGGCTATTACTGGAAAAGTCACGTCCCAGGAAGATGGAGAAGCAATCCCAGGTGTCAGTATTATCATTGAAGGAACCACGACTGGCACAGTTACAGATCTGAACGGTAATTACTCTTTGACCGTTCCTGATAATCGATCCAAAATAGTTTATTCGTTTATTGGATATAAGACACAGAGCATAACCGCTGGAAATTCCAACACAATAAATGTGACTTTACTTCCTGATATCGAGCAATTAAATGAAGTGATTGTAACTGCATTTGGCATATCTCAGGATAAAAAAGCATTGGGTTACGCAGCCCAAAGCATTAATGCTACCGAAATTGAATCCATGAAACAACCCAATATTGTCAATGCGCTTCAGGGACAAGTAGCGGGTGTTCAAGTAACAAATTCTGGAGGAGCACCAGGAATGAGTTCAAGGATTATTATCCGTGGTATCAACTCACTAGACCCTAATGCTGATAATCAGCCACTCTTTGTTGTGGATGGAGTACCTATTGATAACTCCACTACCGAGTCAGGCGAGAATAACACTCCTCGCGGCCTCTCCAACAGAGCAGTAGATATTAATCCTGCCGATATTGAATCCGTTTCAGTGTTAAAGGGTGCAGCAGCAACCGCACTTTATGGGGTACGGGCAGCCAATGGTGCCGTAATTATTACTACTAAAAAAGGGCAGGCCGGAGAAGTAAAAGTGAATTTCAGCAGTTCTTTAGGATTGGAAAAAATCAAGAAAATGCCTGAACTGCAAGAAACCTATGGACAGGGATTCAGCGGAGCTTATGAACCTAACAGTTTCTGGCCAGCATGGGG
>JAGQYK010000011.1:0-57098 GCA_020436125.1 Cyclobacteriaceae bacterium
TTTTGACTTTGTGGACAAACTCACTGTCAATAGAGAAACCGGACTTATCATTTTCCCCTACCTACATCCATTTGACTCAGCGTTGCGGGAGTTGTTTGCGAAAGAAACAAACCCAACCACGAGAGATTTTCTCAATCAAAAGTATGTATACAAAGAATTGTATAATGACACCAAAGCAGCAGCAGAATTGCTGGCAACAAAAAATAAATTCTACATCGTAGGTTCATTTAAAGCAGGATCAGGAAAGGACATCATCATTCAAGGATTTAATATTGCTCAGGGATCAGTAAAGGTTTACGCAGGTGGAACACCACTGCAGGAAGGTACTGATTACACCGTAGATTATACTTTTGGTAAAGTGACCATACTCAATGAAGGTATACTCAGCTCTGGGAAAAACATTACCATTAACTATGAGCAACAAGATCCCTTTGCTTTTCAAACACGCTCACTTTTAGGCACGCGGTTCGACTATAAGCTTAATGATGATGTTAATATAGGATCGACTTTTTTATACTATAACGAGCGGCCGCTTATTTCCAGAAATCTAATTGGAACGGAACCCGCCAGAAACTTACAATATGGTGTTGATCTTAATTTAAGAAAAGACTCCAGAGTGCTTACTAAAATGGTAGACGCACTACCATTTCTGCAAACAAAGGAAACATCGACAGTTAATCTCAATGCTGAGTTTGCACAATTGCTACCAGGAACCTCCAACATCGTAAACGGTGATGGTACATCTTTTATTGATGACTTTGAGAACAGTGCAACACCTTATAGTCTGCTTAATCCTACAGGATGGAAACTTTCCACAGTTCCAAAAACACCTGACAATCGCTTTGACCCATCAGGAGGTGCTTTGGATGATATTACTGCTGGTTATAAACGCGCAAAACTCGCATGGTACCAAATCGATAATCAATTTTACACAGGAGGAAACGGCCGATTCAAACCTTCTAACATTACTGATGACGATCTTCAAAATCACTATGTAAGAGCTGTATCACCACAAGAAATATTTCCGAATTTTGATCCGTTTATCGGAAATTTCAATGAACAAATTTTTGATTTGGCTTTTTACCCTTCTGAACGTGGCCCCTACAATTATAATCCAGATCTAAATCCTGATGGAACACTGAAAAACCCTACAACCAACTGGGGAGGGATTACTACCGCAATTAGAACAGAAGTAGATTTTGATAAAGCCAATATAGAGTATCTCGAATTTTGGATGTTGGATCCTTTTATTAATACTGAAAACGGTAGAATTAATGATGGCCGTGGAAATAACGAACCCAATACAACTGGAGGCCAATTGATATTTCATCTAGGAAGTATTTCTGAAGACCTGATGCGTGATGGGAAACATGCCTTTGAAAACGGGCTTCCGGCAGATGGAAATTTAGTAGGAGGTGGAGCCCTTGAAAATAATTGGGGGTATGTTACTACGCAACAATACTTAAACAATGCGTTTGACAATTCTGCTGAAGCAAGAGCCAATCAAGACGTAGGTTTAGATGGCTTAGGGAATGAAAAAGAAGCCGATACTTTCAGTGCGTTTGTCAATGCGGTTAACCCAGCCGCACGTCAGGTTGTATTAGAAGACCCCTCTGCAGACGATTTTCAGCATTTTTTTGGCGATGAACTTGATGCCAGAGATGCCAAAATCCTGGAGCGCTACAAAAACTACAATGGATTAGAAAATAACTCTCCTATATCCGGAGCGAATGATCAATTCTCCAAATCAGGAACCACCATTCCGGACAATGAAGATTTGAATCAAGACAATACACTGAGCGATTTAGATGAATACTACACTTACAATATCGACCTTAGGCCCAGCACGGTACAAGTAGGAAGAAAATATATCGTAGATCAAATTACATCAAAGGATAACCCGGAAGCCACCTGGTATCTTTTCCGCATTCCCGTACGTCAATTTGATGATAAAGTGGGTGACATCAATGGGTTTAAATCTATCCGTTATGCGAGAATGTATATGACAGGATTTTCTCAACCTGTAGTATTGAGGCTTGCTAAGTTCAGAGCTGTTGGAAACAAATGGAGGCGCTACGAAGGAAACCTTGAGGAATCAAATTTTGGAGAAACGCTTGAACCTAACCTTGATAATTTTTCTGTATCTGTAGTAAACGTAGAGGAAAATGGCAGTGGAAACTCTGAAAAGCCAGCCTATATCGAACCTTTGAAGCGCGATAGAGATGTTACCTCTACCCAGCAGAGGCGTTTAAATGAACAGTCCGTTCAACTATGCGCTACTGATCTCCAAGATGGCGATGCCCGTGCCATCTATAAAAACGTAACGATGGACTTCTTCAACTACGGTCGCATTAAAATGTTCCTCTCGGCCCATGGAGCAAATCTGGAGGACGATCAACTTCACGGTTTTATAAGATTAGGAACTGACTTTGATGAAAACTATTACGAGGTAGAAATTCCGCTTAAAATAACCACCCCTGGAGCATCATCCATTGAATCGATATGGCCTGAAGCGAATCAAATTGATCTTGACCTTAACGAACTCTATGCCCTTAAAGCACAACGTGACCGTGAAAGCTTCCCCTTGGCAGAAGCGTTTCCCAGGTCAGGTCCTAAACAAGCTGGCAAACATCTTATTAGAATATTAGGACGACCAGACTTAAGTCAAGTACAAATTCTAATGATAGGTGTTCGCAACCCACGAAGTACAGATGCACAGGCTAAAGATGTTTGTTTGTGGGCCAATGAATTAAGACTAACGGATTTTGATCGCACTGCAGGGTGGGCGGCCAATGTGGTGCTAAGCACCAAGCTTGCCGATCTGGGAACAATCACTGGTTCTGTTAAGCACATTTCTTTTGGATATGGAGGTGTGCAATCGAAAATTTCTGAACGTGCCCGTGGAGAGACAACCACTTTTGATGTTTCTGCCAATATCAATGTGGATAAACTCTTGCCACAAAAAACAGGGTTAAAAATTCCAATGTTCATCAGCTACGAGAACACAACAATGAATCCGAATTTTGACCCTGCCAATCCTGACCTTCGGTTAGATGCAGCCCTTCGATCGTTCAACACAGAAGCAGAAAGACAAGAATATAAAAACCTGATACGAGATGAGTCCATCAGGCGAAGTTTGAATTTTACTAATGTTAGAAAGGTAAAAGTGAAACAAGATGCCCGGCAGCATTTATATGACATAGAAAATTTTGCGTTTACCTACGCTTTCACAGAGGCCACCAGAACTAATTTTAATCTGATTGCAGACACCAAAAAGAATATTAAAGGTGCAGTTGCCTGGCAGTTCAGTCCGAAATTTCAAGGGTTTGAACCTTTCAAAGAAACAGAAGCGCTCTCTTCCAAGTATTTAAGACTCATTAAAGATTTTAATTTTAATCCAGTGCCTACTAACATTTCGATCAGAGGAGAACTGGACAGATCATTCAGTAAAATCGTCTATAGAAATGCTGTTCAGGATCAGGGAGGAGCATTGCCCAACTATCAAAAGTTTTTTGTTTTTAATCGTTTTTACAATGTGCGGTGGAACCTGACTAAAGCTTTAAGCTTTGATTATAACTCCAGAGTGAATGCTATTATCGATGAGCCCGATGGAGATATTGATACAAAAGAAAAGCAAGACAGTGTATTGATCAATCTCAAAAAGTTTGGCCGAATGAAAAACTTTGAACAAACAATGACAGCTAACTATACCTTACCTTTGGAAAAGTTTCCTGTTACAGATTGGCTAGGTGCTGAATATCGATACAACGTAGGTTACTCATGGCGAGCGGGTCCGCTGGAAAAACAAGAATCACTTCAACTGGGCAACACCATACAGAATACACAAGATCAAGGCTTAACCGGAAGGATTGATCTTACTAAGCTTTATAATAAGGTAGGGTACTTAAACAAAGTGAATACACCCAAAAGACCTACAAGTGCAACACAGCGTCCTCAACCACAACCAGACACGGTGAAGCAGGCCCCAGACCTGGCAGCAGTAAGAGGTTTTTTGAGATTGCTCATGTCCGTTAGAAACATAAGTGGTACCTATAATATTACACAGGGTACTATTCTGCCAGGTTTTCTCCCAGAGCCCAATTTATTTGGAATGGATAAGGGATGGAGTACACCAGGATGGGGTTTTATTCTTGGCCAACAAGATCCTAATCTTAGATTTAAAGCCGCTAAAGAAGGCTGGATGAGCACCAGCGAAGAACAATCCGCTCTCTATAGTCAGGTGCAAACCAAAGACATGGGCCTGCGAGCAAGCATTGAACCATCAACTGATTTCAAAATTCAATTGGATGCAAAAAAGACTTCCAGTTCAACTTTTACGGAAACTTTTGTTTACGATCCCACCGTTGCCAATAATGATCTCAACGGATTTGTTTCAAGAACACCCAATCGCATTGGCTCTTATAAGGTTTCAATTTTATCCATCAACACAGCCTTTAAAAATAATACCAGCAAGGAGTCAACTGTATTTCAGGAATTTGAAAGAAATATAGAAGAGATTAAAAGTCGCTTTACATCGCTTACAGGTCAGGGATATGAATCAAAATCTCAGGATGTGCTAATTCCTGCTTTCATTGCTGCCTACACTGGTAAAAGTACCGATCGTGTCAGTCTATCTCCTTTTCCAAATATCCCAATTCCAGGCTGGCGCGTTGATTACTCCGGGCTAAGTAAACTAGAGCCTTTAAAAGATTTATTTCAATCCATTACGCTCAATCATGCGTATTCATCAAATTATTCCGTGCTAAATTATAACACCTCATTGGAGTACTCAGATGTAGGCATCAGTGTACCCGTAGAGGATTACAACAGTGGTGGAAACTTTGGCACTGTAACCAACGAAGCGGGGGAGCTTATTCCTATCTACGTGATCAGTCAAGTGCTTATCTCTGAAACATTTGCCCCGCTGATTGGGATTAATGTACGTACCAAGAAAAAGCTGAGCATGCGTTTTGAGTATAAAACCAAGCGCGACCTGGCTCTTAATATTTCCAACGCACAAATCACAGAACTCAATAGTAAAGATTGGTCAGTGGAATTGGGCTACACCAAAAACAATATGAAATTGCCGTGGAAGAGCCAGGGAAGAGTGCTCACCATTAAAAATGATATCACTTTCCGTCTTAATATGAGTATTACCAATAACCGCACAATTCAACGGAAAATTGAAGAGGTCAACACCATTACCAACGGTAACATCAATTTTCAACTAAGGCCAAATGTTAACTACGTTGTCAATCAAAAATTGAACATTCAATTCTACGTGGATAGGAACGTGAATGAGCCCTTAGTTACCAATTCTTACCGTAGATCGACCACCCGAGTAGGCTTTAAAATCCTATTTAATCTGGCACAATAGCAGCCCCTACCCGCTAACTTAATGGTGGACTTTATCAAAAATCCCCTTATTTTTGGGCATTCTAATTTAAAATCTCATCATGAATATTCCTGCAGACCTTAAGTACACCAAAGACCATGAATGGATAAAAATTGATGGCAACACGGCCACCATCGGAATCACAGATTTTGCTCAAAGCGAACTGGGAGATATCGTTTATGTGGACATTTCTACTGTTGGACAAGAAATCGGCCAGCATGAAGTATTTGGTACTATAGAGGCAGTAAAAACTGTTTCTGACTTATTTATGCCCATCGCTGGTAAAGTGCTGGAAGTAAATGCAGAACTGGATGCCAACCCTGAAAAAGTGAACGAAGATCCCTATGCAGGATGGCTTATTAAAATGGAAGTAAGTGATGCATCACAGGCAGATGGACTCCTATCCGCTGATGCCTATAAGGAACTTATTGGTCAGTAATCTGTTATTTTTAACAGGTTCAAATTGCTATCATTTTGATCGACTTACCGGTAATATCTGCTGAAGAAACCCGCAAACGCAAACCCAATTGGCTGCGCGTAAAATTGCCTATTGGACCAGAATATGCGAAGGTCAGAAAACTGGTAGATAACTATAAGCTTCATACGATATGTGAAAGTGGTAACTGCCCTAACATGGGAGAATGTTGGGGTGCAGGTACAGCCACATTTATGATTTTAGGAAACATTTGTACCCGAAGCTGCACATTTTGTGCTGTGGCAACAGGAAGGCCTACAGAGTACGATTTGGATGAACCTAAGCGAGTAGCTGAAGCCATCAAACTAATGGGTGTAAAACATGCGGTGCTCACATCTGTTAATCGTGACGAACTCAAAGACCGTGGTGCAGAAGTATGGTATCAAACTGTGGTGGAAACCAAAAAAGCTAGCCCTGAAACTACCATTGAAACATTAATTCCAGATGTCAAAGGAAACTGGGATGCTTTGTATCGCATGATTGAAGGTGGCCAGGAGGTAGTATCTCATAACATGGAAACTGTGGGCAGGATGTATCGCATCGTGCGCCCACAAGCCAAGTACGATCGTAGCCTGGAGCAAATCAAAAGAACTCGCGAAGCAGGGATGAGAACCAAGTCAGGGATCATGCTAGGAGTAGGTGAAACCAAAGAAGAAGTGTTCAAAGCCATGGACGATCTTGTGGAAAATCAACTCATGATTTTGACTTTAGGTCAATATTTACAGCCTACCAAGATGCACCTGGAAGTAGCTGAATATGTACACCCGGACACTTTTGAAATGTACCGCGAAGAAGGTTTAAAAAGAGGACTTAAATATGTCGAATCAGGACCTCTTGTAAGATCATCGTATCACGCGGAAAGACACGTAAATGTGCCATTCGATTAACCTCTGCTATACTTAATCATTCTTGATCCTATCTGTTCTGTTAGCCAATTCCCAGGCTGTATAGAATACAAGCTTTGTTCTTTTCGTTAAGAGCTCAAAGTTGATCTTATCTACCTCATCACTTGGTAAGTGATAATCTTCATGAATACCATCAAAGTAAAAGATGATAGGTATATCATTCTTAGCAAAATTCCAGTGATCGGAGCGTTTATACAGATTAGTGGGGTGATTCACATCATTGTACATGTAGTCAAAATCCAGTTGCGTATAGGTCTTATTTACCCTTTCACTAATTTGATGGAGCTCTTGCGACAGTTTATCCGAACCTATTACATAAACATAGTCTGGTTTACCTTTATGCTCAGGATCCGATCGTCCAATCATATCAATATTGAGGTCAACCACTGTATTGCTTAATGGAAATACCGGATGTTCCGAATAATACTGAGAACCAAACAAGCCCATTTCCTCTCCTGTAACAGTCATAAAGAGCATACTTCTCCGAGGCCCATTCCCTTCCTCCTTTGCTTTCGCAAATACTTTTGCCATTTGTAATACAGCAACTGTTCCTGATCCATCATCATCCGCTCCGTTGTTAATTAGATCTCCTGTACCTTCCGATAATTTTCCTATATGGTCATAGTGAGAGGTAACTACAATCAGCTCATCTTTTTTGTCAGAGCCTTCTAGATATCCCAATACATTTTCTGAATTAACCTGCTTGATCTCATTTTGAAAGTTATACTTTATACTACCCTCCCTCACCTTTCTAATTCTATTTGTTTTGTTAGGGTCTGTGGCGTAAGAATGAAGTGTTGCGAAGTCAGTATCCATTATTTTTTCCACTGTAGAGGGTGACAGAAAAGCAACTGCCTCCATATCTGCTGAGCCTGTGGGCTTAGTTAAAGTCATTCTCCTTGAAACAAAACTTTGCTTGGCTCTGCTGGCAAAGGCATTAAAAGTAGCCTCATCCTTAAAGTTACAAATCAAAACTGCTTTAGCTCCTTTATTCAATAAATCTGCAGTAGGTATTTCACTTGTACGGTTTTCACTTACCACAAGGACTGCTTTTCCGGAAATATCAATCTTATCAAGACTAGACGCCTCTCCATTACCCACAAATACAATCTCAGCATTTCCCTTTACTCCGCTCAAGCCTAAAAAAACAAAGTCTCTGAAATTTTGAAATGATATTGTTGCCGTATTGATAGCAGACTTTCCAGGAACAATGGTGTACAAAGGAACATTTTGATAATATCCGCCATTGCCAACAGGTCCTTTTAATCCTATCTCTTCAAAGTGAGCTCTTATAAACGCTGCCGCCATTTTTTGTCCTCTGGATCCTGTCTTTCTCCCTTCAAGCGCATCGGAAGCAATAATTGTTAAGTTTTCCTTTAGGTCTGATAACAACACTTGCTCACCATACTGAATAGCCACAGGATCTTTTTGCGCAAAAACAATTGCATTACTAAAAATGAAAAATAAAATAAAACCTACTCTGCCCTTTTTATACATATCAATAAATTAAATCTAAAACCAAACTAAATACCTAGCACATCACGCTTGGTCCACACTTCATCCAAAGGATCGCCCTTGCTACTTTTTCCGCTGTGCCTCCATTTTCCATTCTCAATCTTAAAATCAAATTGAAGGCTTGCACCTACCCTAGAATTATCTCTGGAGAAAAACTCAATGTTCTCAGTATATTTTCCGTCTTTGGTGGTGTATGAACCACCTCCTGTTCCAAAAAATTCTTTGGTCTCTACATTATAAGCAATCCATTGAAATCTTGTTCCAGACAAAATCTTCATTGTTCTGCGAAGGCCAGGTGTTCTCTCAGACATTTCACCATCATTGTAACGGCCTGTTATCAACCAAGCTCCTGCTAATTTACCTGGACCTCCATTATCTATTCTTTTCCATTCTGTTTTATCCATGGTGAGTTTATTACCCTTCACAGAAATAGGATAAATTTTTCTTGTCATTACGGTGGCTTCATCATGTGTATTATACTCCCACATCCATTCCATTCCATCTGGCGTCAGTTTCCACTCGCCACCCTCGGTGGAAAGGAATTCATCCGACTTATAAAATGTAACAGAAAAATGCTTTTCAGTGATAATCCACAAACCGAGTTTACCATCAGAAGTAGTCTCCCAGGCACCTATTAACTGAGAAGCTTTCTGTACAGGTTCATCTGCAGACTTATAACTAAATGCAGTGGCCATCAGGCCAATTACAAACAGAGCGTATAATTTCAAATTATTCATAGCTTATAATTTTATAACTGAATTCAGTCAAATATAATTTTTTCCGGACTGGTTTTAAATAATTCTAAACCTGCGATTCAAGCAGCTCCAATAAATAAAGCTGATTTTTAGCTCTATTAATGTTTTGGCGAGGATAGGAGGTTTGATAATAAGTGTCCCCATTCAAAAAATCGGTTAGAAAACGAAGCCCAATCATATAAGTCATGATGGATCCAGCAATGGGTATGGCCAACTTTTCCTCATCAGAGAGAATTGTACCCATTTCAGATAGGTACCCATCTAAAATAGCCTGATGGATTTCCTCCCTTATTTTGATTTTTGAAAAATCAATTTCTTCCTCCGATACCGGACTCACAAATGTGCGAATCATGTCTCCTAAATCGTAAATGAAATAGCCAGGCATAAGCGTATCTAAATCAATAACACAGACGATCTTATTGGTATCTCGCTCGAATAGCACATTATTGATCTTAGTGTCATTATGAATAATCCTCAAAATCAATTGATTAGACCGAATAAGATTTGTGTACTTTTCAACGAGATATTTATATGACTTATACTTATCGATCAATTCATTTGCGAGTTGTATTCTTTCAGATGATGATGTAGACAACGCCATTTCAAATTGCTCATACCGAAGTGACAAGTCATGAAACCTAGGTATGGTTTCTTGGAACTTTGAAATATCGCATCCTTGCAGCTGGCGTGACAATTGTCCAAAGGCCTGGGCCGCTGCATAGGCTTGCTTATCGTTAGCCACCTCGTTGATTGATACCGTATTTTCAAAATAGGGAAAGAGTCGCCATGGATATCCCTCCTCATCAAAAAATAAATCCTCTCCGGAAAGTGTCTTTATTGCATGAAGGAATAAATAATCAGGAGCGTTCTGCTTGAGAAAAGAGGATGCCTCCTTTAAGTTATCCGATAATACCCTGGGCTGAAGAAAAACATTTTTATTAATCCGCTGCAATACGTATCCTGGTAAAACCTTATAGGTATAATTAATATGGCCTGAATTTATTCTTTCAATGGAAAGTTGGGACGCGTTTAAACCATACGCCTTCAATACAGGTGTAATCGTATGTATTAGGTCCACAAGTTTTCAGGATATACACCGTCCTTAATAAGCTTGTTGATTTTATTAGAAACAGCTTCTTTATCCTCTTTATATGTCACCCCAAACCAAGTTGTTCCGCCCGGAATAATATGAACTTTACCCAAACCTAACTTTATCAGCTCAGTCACCATAAGAGCAATGTAAAATTCAGCTTTAGGATTGTCCTTATTATTTGCTACAAATTCAGCAAACATCTTTTCCGATAGGCCAAATACTTCCGGCAGAAAACCCCATGAGTTCATTGACACTTTTAGGTTTTCATCTAATTCTCTATCTCCCGATTCCTCTTTCGAAATGATCTTACCTTCTTCTTTTACAATTGTTGTCAGTTCAGAAAGAGAAATAAGCATTCCATCTTCTGCTTGATTGGCAACACCCCTCGAAACACTCCCATAATCTGAAAGTACATTTTTCAAAGTGTAACCCACCATTGCATGATTTTTATCAGGAGCCTCAGCTAAAAATTTAGACAATGATTCAAAAGACTCGCGCCCGTAAAAATCATCAGCATTGATTACAGCAAAGGGTTCATTAATCACTTCCTTACCACAAAGCATCGCATGAGTTGTCCCCCATGGTTTAGAGCGCTCCACAGGTTGAAACTGGTCAGGCACAAACTTATCCAGTGATTGGATCACAAAATGAACTTCAGCCTTACCTTCCAATTTTGGCAAAAACATTTCTTTAACGGAGTCCAGGATTTCTTCCCGTACCACAAAAACAATTTTACTGAACCCCGATCTTATTGCATCAAAGAGTGAATAATCCATGATCGTTTCACCATTGGGGCCAAATCCATCAATTTGTTTTATTCCACCATATCGACTGCCCATTCCTGCCGCCATCACTAAAAGACTGAGTTTTTTTCCTTGATTCATTGTACTGTGGATTATTTACTTTAAAATCGACTGCGAAAATCGAAAAAAGAATCCGATTACGTAAAGAATTTACCCTCTAATTGAGCACTCATGGTTTTAAGTACAATAGATTGGATCATTGTCATCGCTTTTCTTTCCTTTTCTCTTATCATCGGACTGCTCAACAGTAAAAGAGCAGGCGCAAGTGCCAACGAATTTTTCTTGTCCAGCAGAAGTATGCCATGGTGGCTGTTAGGAATTTCTATGGTCGCTACTACTTTCTCTGCTGATACCCCCAATCTGGTTACTGATATAGTAAGGAAAAATGGAGTATCCGGAAACTGGGTGTGGTGGGCGTTTCTTTTGACTGGAATGCTTACTGTTTTTACTTACGCAAAACTATGGAGAAGATCTGGTGTGGTGACTGATCTAGAATTTTATGAGTTGAGATATGGAGGAAAATCAGCCGCCTTTTTAAGAGGATTTCGCGCCCTGTACCTCGGTGTCTTCTTCAATATCGTCATCATGGCCTCTGTGTCGCTCGCTGCCATAAAAATTGGAGGAGTGATGATGGGCCTCACCCCGATAGAAACATTATCCATCGCTACCATTGTAACGGTAGCCTATAGTTCATTAGGTGGCTTGCGTAGCGTGTTAATCACAGATTTTTTTCAGTTTATTATCGCCATGATTGGTTCGGTAGCTGCTACTATTTTTCTCATCAACCATCCCATGGTTGGAGGATTGGGTAATTTATTTAGTCAAACTGAAGTTGCCTCTAGACTTTCCTTCCTTCCCGATTTTTCTGATTCATCTACTTTAATCCCATTGCTTATTTTGCCCTTGGCCATTCAATGGTGGAGTGTTTGGTATCCAGGATCAGAACCTGGAGGCGGTGGATACATAGCACAAAGAATGCTCTCTGCCAAAGATGAAAAAAATGCCCTCGCAGCTTCATTGGTCTACAACATAGCCCACTATGCCTTACGGCCATGGCCCTGGATTTTAATTGCTTTGGCGTCCTTACTTGTGTTTCCCGACCTAGCTTCGTTACAAAATGCCTTCCCACATATTCCGGCAGACAAAATTAATGATGACCTCGCCTACCCTGCCATGCTTACTTTTTTGCCTTCAGGCTTAATGGGCATTCTCATTGCATCATTGGTAGCTGCTTATATGTCTACAATATCTACACATCTCAATTGGGGGTCATCGTATGTAGTCAATGATTTTTACAGACGATTTGTGAAACCGGAAGCATCAGAAAAAGAACTGGTGCGTGTAGGAAGACTTTCAACCGTAGTGCTGGCCATTTTTTCAGCCCTGCTTGCATTAATGCTGAGCAACGCGCTGCAAGCATTCAATATTCTATTGCAAATTGGTGCAGGTACCGGATTAATATTTATTCTAAGGTGGTTTTGGTGGCGCATTAACACGTATACTGAAATCACTGGAATGACAGTCTCCTTCTTTGTTGCTATTTACTTTGAAGTTCTTCATAATCGACTATTCGACCCTATAGAAGACCATTGGAAATTACTTATTGGGGTTCTGATCACTACAGCAAGTTGGCTTTTGGTTACCTTAATGACACAACCCGAAAGCAATGAAGTGTTAGTCCGGTTTTATGAAAAAGTAAGACCCTCCAGTATTGGGTGGAAGCAGGTAATTAAAAACAACCCCAGCCTTTCCGAAGAAAAGGGACAACTGCCATTTGAAATATTTTTAATGGTTACAGGAACCTTCACAGTGTATAGCGCACTCTTTTGTATCGGATTCTGGCTTTATAGCAATCTTATTCCAGCTGTAGTCGCTGGGGCAATTGCCTTAACAGGTACTGTCATCTTGATAAAAAAATGGGGCAAATTGAAATTCTTTTAATCCAACAATAATTCATCAATTTCATTACGGATAATTTCAAATCGTTCTTCCCAAGAACCTTGAACTAACACATATGGAATATTACGCTTTTCGAGTGCACTCTTGAATTTTTCTTCCATTTCATCACGTCTATGACCGAGGTCGCGAAGCCCGTCTGAAATCCACGGCACATCAGGTTTGAATAAAAAATACTTATCATACTTTATCTCGCCTTCAAGCTGGTGTAATATTTTAGGTACCTCATGAAGGTATTGTTCTGAATAAATCTGTGTGGTGATGGCATCCGTATCACAAAACAATATCTTATTGGCTGATTTACTTTTCTCAATAACTCTTGCTGCTTGTGCCTTGCCTATGGCCACAATATCATCCAGAGTAAAGTCATTGGATGTTATCATCTCTCTGGCCACCTCAGGCACATAGTCTGTATTATAATAAGTAGCCATCTTTTTAGCCATGGTACTTTTTCCAGTACTTTCCGCACCATAGAAACATACTTTTTTAAGAAAATAGGGTTTCACTATCTCTGGAATGAAGTTCCAATATTTCATCGGCTGCCTTCTGATTTGGGTTGCAGAAATGGGAACAGTATTTCGCTCAGCATCAAAAGTCAAATGACCAGCTCCCATGTTTTTAGCAAAGGGCTCACCATATTCTTCCGAGTTTATTACCAAATCTATCGGGGGATATTTCTTTTGAATGAAATAAGCCCATAGTTTCGTGCGTGCTTCCAATGGTTTTGATTCATCATCAAAATCATCTACCACTTTTTCTATTACAATGTCAGAACGATTTTCAAAAATTGATTTAAGCCATGCCAACCGCAGATCGCTATCAATAGGATCAGTTGCCGTATAGCTCATAGACACTATCAATTCATCACAATGCTTTTTTGCAAAATCTATCAATGCCAAATGTCCGTTATGGACAGGCAAAAACTTTCCGATGACTAAGCCCCGTTTCATGTGGCAGGCGAATAAGATTTGTATTCCTTTATCCACTTCCACAAGCCAAATGCTGCCAAAAAACAGAACAGAAGGTATTCTATACCCACAAACTTAATTCCTTTAGCGAAATACAATCCCGTGGCCACCACATCCACAACAATCCAAATCATCCAGCATTCCACTTTCTTCTGAATCATTAAATAAGTAGCCACTATACTCATAACGGTTACAAACGAATCGAGATAAGGAAATGCACTAGGTTGATTAAAAACTATTGAAAACCAATCATGAAGATTGCTTGCAAAAGCCCCCATAAGGATTGTTCCCAAAATACCTATTAATGAAAACACGGCTAATTGTTTGATGGGCATAAAACTGATCCGAAGTTCATTCTTTTTATCCTCCTCCTCCGGTTTAGGGTGTGCCCACCTCCACCAGCCCATAATGTTGGTTACGAAGAAAAAAACCTGCAAGAACATATCGGGGTACAACTGTATCTGAAAGAACAGAAAAAAGAACAGCGTTACATTAATAAGACCGATCGGCCAACTCCAAATATTGGCGCGAGCCGCCAACCATACTGCTATGCCACCTGCAACGGTGCCAAAAAATTCAAGGTAACTCATTGAGTAACCCCAGATTTCAAAAAAAATAGACTCGATGTCGAAAAAGTGCATGCCCTGACTAGAGCTTTATGCAGATATTTTTCTGCTCAGTAAAGAAGCGCAATGCTTCCCATCCACCTTCTCTTCCAACACCTGATTGTTTCATCCCTCCGAATGGCGTACGTAAATCGCGAAGGAGCCAACAATTCACCCAAACGATTCCGCTCTTTAACTGGTGTGCAACGCGATGAGCTCTCTTCAAATTTTCAGTCCAGATGGTAGCTGACAAACCGTATGCCGTACTGTTCGCAAATTCAATCACCTCTCCCTCTTTATCAAATGGCATAATCGTAACTACCGGCCCAAATATTTCCTCTTGGTTAGTTCTGCATTGTTGATCTAACCCAAGGATGACAGTTGGCGCCACAAAATAACCGTCCTCACATCGCCCTTTTACAATTACTCTTTCACCGCCCGTCATTACCTTTCCACCTTCTTCCTTTGCTAGTTCAATATAAGAAAGGACTTTATTCATATGCCCTTCAGATACCAACGCTCCTACTCTAGTATTATCATCTGCAGGATCACCAACAACCAGCTTTTTCACCTTAGTGATAAATGCCTCAACAAAACGATCATAAATTGATCGCTCTACGAGTATCCTTGATCCACACAAACAAATCTCCCCTTGATTGGAAAATGAAGAGATAACAGAAGTACTCACTGCCTCATCAAAGTCGCAATCAGAAAAAATGATATTGGGATTTTTTCCTCCTAACTCAAGAGAAAGTTTTTTAAACATTGGAGCTGCAGTAGCGGCAATTGTTTTACCCGTTGTTGTTCCTCCTGTGAAAGAAATAGCAACCACTTCCGGATGCTCAATGATGGCCTGCCCCGCTTTACTACCCAGTCCATGAACAATATTTAAAACGCCTGCTGGCAATCCAGCTTCTTTACAAATCTTAGAAAACAGATAGGCCGTCATAGGGGTAAGTTCGGATGGCTTAGCCACTACTGTGCAACCAGCAGCCAGGGCGGGAGCAATTTTCCACGTAAAAAGATACAACGGCAAATTCCATGGAGAAATGCAGCCAACAACGCCAAGGGGTGAGCGTGTTGTATAGTTGATGGCTTGCTGGTCTGTTTGATGAGCCTGCGACTCAAAATGTAAAATGGCTGTTGCAAAGAATCTCATGTTAGCTGACGCTCTGGGAATGTCAACCGCCTTTGCTAACTTCACCGGCTTCCCGTTGTCGTCACTTTCTGCTTTTGCGAGCGATTCAAATTCACGGTCTACCCCCTCAGCAATTTTTAACAATATATTTGAACGCTCACCCAATGGCATCGTTGACCATGCAGGAAATGCATTTTTAGCGGCCAACACCGCATTCTCAATATCCTTTGAATCTGAATCAGGAATTTGGCTATACACCTTTCCTATGGCAGGATTATAATTATCAAGCCATTGTCCAGACGCAGGTGGTACTAATTCGCCATTGATATAATTGAGAATCTTCTCCATAGTTCTACAAATTGCCTGTTCGCCCTCCGTCTACAGGTACATTAATTCCATTGATATAGGCTGCCGCTGGCGTAGCTAAGAAAGCAATAGCAGCGCCTACCTCATACGGTTCTCCTATTCGTCCAGCTGGAATTTCATCTACCATTTCTTTTGTTACTTCATCGACAGACTTCCCTGAAGCCTTCGACTTCCCTTTGATAATAGATTCCAATCGTCCAGTCATAGTTGCGCCTGGCAGAACATTGTTGACAGTGATTCCAAACTGAGCCAATTCAAACGAAAGTGTTTTTGCCCAATTGGCCACCGCACCTCTAATGGTATTAGATACCCCCAAGCCTTTTATAGGCGCCTTCACCGAAGTAGAAATAACATTTATAATGCGGCCATATTTCGCCTTCTTCATAGAAGGAACGAATGCTTGCACCAAATATTGATTGCATATCAAATGAGCTTGGAATGCATTTAGGAATTCAAAAGTTCTTGCATCAATGGCTGGTCCAGCAGGAGGTCCCCCAGTATTATTTACTAAAACATGCACAGGATTATTTTGCGAATAAATATCGGCAGTCAGTTTCACATCTTCCGGCATGTTAAAATCTACTACGAGGTAGTCATGTTTTTGATTTGCTGATTTGGGCAATTCGTCAAGGACAGCTTTTAATTTCCCCTCATCACGGGCTACAAGGGTAATGTTTGCACCTAATTTGGCCAATTCTTCTGCAGCTGCTTTTCCAATGCCTTGAGTTGCCCCACATACCACTGCTCTTTTCCCGCTTAAATTCAAATCCATCCTGTTGATTGTCTTGTTTTTGTAAATATAAGACTCAAAAAGTTGTTAGTTTTACTATGCAATAATTAATTGAAGCCATGGCGATTCGCAGACCTTTTAATCTTAAAAAATGGATCAATGACAACAGGGATCTCCTTAAACCACCTGTAGGAAATAAAAACCTATACGCAGATGCTGGGGACTACATTGTAATGATCGTAGGTGGCCCAAATGCCAGAAAAGACTACCACTATAACGAAACGGAGGAATTGTTTTATCAACTGGAAGGGGACATCATGGTGACCATTCAAGAAGATGGCAAAGCTGTAGAAGTACCTATAAAAGAAGGAGAAATGTTCCTTTTACCCGCGAGAGTTCCTCATCAGCCCGTTAGGCCAGCCAATTCTGTTGGGCTAGTAATCGAATGTAAGAGAGCAGCAAATGAAAATGATGGCTTGATGTGGTTTTGCGAAAATTGTAACAACCAACTAAAGGAATTCAAATTTCACTTGACCAATATTGAAAAAGATTTTTTGCCACGCTTTAAAGAGTTCTACGGTTCAGAAGAATCAAGAACCTGCTCTAAGTGTGGAACCATAATGGAGACTGACCCCAGATTTGTATAGCACCAAAGTAATCTAACATCACAATTGCAACCCTATTCAAAGGTCAACTATTGCAATTGTTTTAATTGTGTAAAGAATGATTTTCGAGAATTCTATTGCCTTTGCAAAAAAAATGGATCGCAACGATCCCCTATCGTCATACAGAAAAAAATTCCTCATTCCTAAACACAATGGCAAACCCTCAGTTTACTTTGTTGGAAATTCATTGGGTCTACAACCCAAGGACACCAAAAAATTAGTAAACGAAGAGCTTGAGGATTGGGGTAACCTGGCTGTAGAAGGTCACTTTGAGGGTAGACGACCATGGATGCATTATCATAAGTTCAGCAAAAAAGCTTTAGCAAAAATTGTAGGTGCTAAACCCGTAGAAGTTGTGGCCATGAATCAACTTACGGTGAACCTCCATTTGATGATGGTTTCATTTTATCGCCCCTCAAAAACAAGGTTTAAAATAATAATAGAAGCTGGTGCCTTCTCTTCTGATCAATATGCTGTAGAATCACAACTCAAATTCCATCAACTAAACCCTGACGCAGCACTTATTGAGGTAAAGCCCAGGCTTGGAGAGCATACACTACAAACAGAGGATATTCTTCAATCAATCAAAGACCATGGTGATCAGCTTGCTTTGGTCTTGCTTTCAGGTGTTCAATATTACACGGGACAATTCTTCGATGTTAAAAAAATTACTGAAGTCGGGCATAAAGTTGGAGCTGTTGTTGGTTTTGATCTGGCCCATGCAGCTGGCAACGTTCCATTACAACTGCATAAGCACAATGTGGACTTTGCTGTTTGGTGTAGCTATAAATATCTTAATTCAGGACCTGGGGGGATTGCAGGAGTATTCATACACGAAAAACATAAGAACAATAGCAACCTACCCCGATTCGCTGGATGGTGGGGACATCAAGAAAATGTAAGATTTCAAATGAAGAAGGGTTTCATACCTATGGAAGGGGCTGATGGCTGGCAACTATCGAATGTACCCGTGCTTGCTGGCGCAGCCCACTTGGCTTCTTTAAAACTTTTTGAAGAAGTAGGAATGACAATGCTCAGAAAAAAAAGTGTTTCACTCACCAGTTACCTGTATTTTCTTCTCAATGAAATAGATAGCTCAGGAACTAAGTTCGAAATCATCACACCTCCTGACGCGAATGACAGAGGTTGTCAACTATCCATTCTCATGAAGAAAAATGGAAAAAGAGTATTCAATACCTTGGTGAAAAAAGGAATTTTTACAGACTGGAGAGAGCCTGATGTAATTAGAGCGGCCCCCGTACCCATGTACAATTCATATGAAGATGTGTACAAATTTGCTAACACACTTTCTTCGTTAATCTGATCAATGTCATACTTTAACTGCTGAAGATTTTATATTATTGACTTAAATGCAAACGGAGAATAAACATATCGCCATTGTAGGTGCCGGACTTGTAGGATCGCTCCTCTCTATCTATTTAGTAAAGCGAGGATACAAAGTGACCGTATTTGAAAGGAGGGCCAACATGCGTGAGCATATATTGGACGGTGGCCGTTCTATCAATTTAGCATTAAGTAACAGAGGCATTCGTGCCTTGGAGTACATTGGACTGGCAGAGCCAATGAAAAAAATGGCTATCCCCATGCATGGCAGGATGATGCATAACGTGAAAGGCGAACTCACCTTTCAATCTTATGGTAAAAATGGTCAATTTATAAATTCAGTTTCAAGAAGTGGGCTGAACATGATGTTAATGGACGAAGCTGAAAAACAAGGCGTTCATTTTTTCTATGAATATAGATGTGAGGATGTTGATTTTGACAAGACCGAAATCAAGTTTCAGACTTATGGATCGCACATGACCCGAAAGTTTGATATGATCATCGGAGCTGATGGTGCATTTTCTGCAGTGAGGGAGGCGATGGAAAGGAAGGAACTAACGCAGAGCACCATTGACTCACTAGAACACGGATACAAAGAATTGCGTATACCCTCTTCAGACTCAGGGGCGTTTCTGCTTCAGAAGAATGCTTTACACATTTGGCCCAGAGAGAGTTTTATGCTGATTGCATTACCGAATCCTGACGCTTCTTTTACGTGTACGCTCTTTCTTCCATTTGAAGGAAAGGAGTCTTTCAAAAACCTGAATAGCCCAGAAAGCATTACTAAATTCTTCCAGACCTATTTTCCGGATACTGTCCCATTGATGGACACACTGCAGGAGGACTTTAGGGACAATGCTACCTCTTCACTTGTAACGGTTCGATGCTACCCGTGGGTTAAAAATAATACACTGCTTATTGGCGATGCTGCCCATGGCATTGTTCCCTTTTATGGCCAAGGGATGAATGCTGGCTTTGAAGATTGTTTTGTATTCAATGAGTTGCTGGATAAACATCAGGATGACTGGACAGCCGTACTTTCAGAATTTCAAGAGGTGCGCAAACCCGACAATGATGCTATTGCCCAATTAGCGCTGGATAATTTTGTAGAAATGCGTGATTTGGTGGCAGATGAAGATTTTCTTCTCAGAAAAAAAATTGAAGCCAAACTACATGAACACTTCCCTGACCAGTGGATTCCTCTATATTCCATGGTCACTTTTGAAGAAACCATGAGGTATTCGGACGCACAAGCCAACGGAATACTTCAACATAAGGTCATGACTGAAGTAATGAAAGACCCTAACATAAAAAACAATTGGGAAGAACTGGATTTCAAATCAATCGTTGACAGATTATCGGAATTGCGGTCTAATTGATATACAATTTGTATTCTTCAAATCGATTAAGTACCTCTTTCACATACTTCACTGGCTCTTCACACCTGCAGTAGCCTGACTTTACCACTGGATCTCGATAATACTTAGGATCAGATTTTTTCAATAAAAAAGATTCTACTTCACCCTCCCAAAGAATTGGATTTCCTCCGTATTTCTTCGCTAAATTTCTACCATCTATAACATGCGAAAACCCAACATTATAAGATGCCAACATAAATTTTATTCGTTCTTCCTTATCTTTTATCGTAATCCCCCACTGCCGATCTAAGAATTTTAAAAAATTGACTCCAGCATTAATATTTTGTACAGGATCAAGAAGATCATTTGCTCCGTAGTGTTTTCCCGTTGAAGGCATCAATTGCATTAAGCCCTTCGCTCCCGCCCATGATTCGGCTGTTGGTGAAAAAGTAGACTCCTGATAAATAACAGAAGCCAACAATCGCCAATCCCAATCTAGCTCTTTTGCTTTCTTCTTGATCAGATCATCATATACCGAAATCTTATTTCCACCTAAAGAAGAGTAATCGCTCTTTCTTCTGATTGCTGAAGTCCGAGGGCTATTAAAATATCTATTATAAATCACATTAAATGTTCCATCCTTTTTTACATCCACCAGCCAGTTATCAATGGCCGTTAAAAGGTCAGGAGAATTTTTTCTTACCGCCCATGCAATCCGCTGAGGAAGGCTAACCATTGTAAGAATATCAATATTTGGATAATACGCAGCATTCACCATAGCAATCATCTGATCCGTTACTGTGTAATCAATCTCGCCCTCCGCTACCTTTCTTATTAAAGATTCGGTTTCGGCCGTGGCACTATCTTCTTCAATAATTATTTCTCCCCCTAATTCCTGCGAAAGGTTTATCAACCGGTCTTTAAAAGCAGAGCCATACTTTACATACACCTTTTTACCAATAAGATCCGCTGGGTTGCGTATCATCTTTTTCTCCGCCAGATGTGGATTATCCGCCCAGTTATCAGGTTTTCTTTGTACTAATACTTGGCTTGTATTAAAATGAGTCTTTGTGAATTGGAGGATTTTTTTTCTTTCTGTCGTTACCGTAAATGGAAAAGCTATTACATCTCCATATCCTTTATTCAACCGTTCAATGGCCACGTCAATACTGGTAACTACTTTAATCCGTAACTCAACTTCAAGATGTTTTGCCAGCCGCTGTAACAACTCATATTCGTAGCCCATCGCCCCTCCTTTGTAATAGAAGTAGCTAATCGAATTATTGTCGACAAGGGCGTTTAAATAACCTCTCTCTTTAATTTCCTGAAGATCCAGATGAACCTCAGGCCCCAACACTTTTTCTTCCTTAATAGCAGGTTGATCGCAAGAAATAACTAGGAGAAAGAGGATACAGAAGTATTTTCTAAAAGAAAAGGCTGAAGCCATGTATTGAAAATACACATATTGATTGAAAATAGAAAGGGGCTCAGTGGAGCCCCTTTCTTGTGCAAAGAAAACAACCAATAATTATAAAGTATATCGAACCCCCACTTGTGCCTGCCACCTTGAACTCACAAGCCCGGAATCATCAATATTTTTGCTAGTAGAAGGGTTATTGAATCGAAAGTTTGGAATGTTATCCGCCCCAAGAGAGACATAATCAATTAACCTAAAATTGTTATTCGTCTGGTAATAGATTCTACCCCAATCCTTGTTCAACATATTCGTGAAATTGAACACATCGAAGCTCACTTGCAGGATATGTCCTTTAGCACCAACATTAATATAGAAGTCTTGAAGTAATCTTAAATCAAAAGTATGTGTAAAAGGAAGACGTGACCCATTGCGCTCAAAGACCAGAAACGGTCCCCAGCATTAGAATAACCACAGAAAGTAAAACTCCTTTCATACCGATTAATTTGTTTAATTATCGGATGTAAAATTATCTGCGCCCCTAATGAGTAAGCCTCATTCAATTTTATCAATTTTAGAATTATCAAATGGATAATTAAAGATTTAGTAATAAGTTGTAATGGAAATACTTTAATAATGGATTTCACTAAAGTTTTGACTGCATTAATTAATATTCAAAAAAGCTATCTATGAGGTTTTTATTATTTATCATTCTGCCGCTTGTCACATTTGCATCTTTCGCTCAGGTCGATTTGGGCTACTATCTGCCAGAAGGCACAACTTATAACCCCGCCATTCCCACCCCAAAGTCTATTGTAGGCCACGAGGTTGGAGAGTGGCACATTACACATGATAAGCTGGTCAATTATATGCAAGCCCTTGCCAATGCATCCGACAGAGTTTCTCTTGAGGTGACAGGACATACCTATGAAGCCCGTCCACTTCTTCTTTTGACAATTACATCTCCAAAAAATCAACAAAACATAGAAACCATCCGGCAGCAACACGTTCAGTTAAGCGACCCGGCAAAGTCAACAGGACTTGATGTTACTAAAATGCCTGTAGTATTTTACCTGGGTTGCAGTATACACGGTAACGAGCCAAGCGGAGCCAATGCAGGACTAGTTATGGCCTACCACCTAGCTGCAGCCCAAGGTCCAGAAATAGAAAAATACCTTGAAAACACTGTTGTGCTATTCGACCCCAGCTTCAACCCCGATGGATTGCAAAGGTTCTCTACATGGGCCAATTCTCATAAGAGCAAACTCATTTCTCCGGATGGGTACGATATGGAACACAATGAAGCCTGGCCTGGTGGAAGAACAAATCATTACTGGTTTGACTTAAATCGCGACTGGCTGCCTGGTCAGCTTCCCGAATCTCAAGCGCGTATTAAGCAGTTTCATAAGTGGAAACCTAATATACTTACTGATCATCATGAGCAAGGTACAGACGCCACTTTCTTTTTTATGCCTGGTGAGCCTACACGCGTTCACCCCAGGACACCAAAAAAGAATCAAGAGCTAACCAAAAAATTGGGTGAGTTCCACGCAAAAGCTTTGGATAAAATTGGCTCTTTGTATTTTACCCAGGAAGGGTACGATGATTTTTACTACGGAAAAGGTTCTACTTTCCCAGATGTGCAGGGCTGCATAGGAATTTTATTTGAGCAAGCCAGTTCGCGAGGTCACGCTCAGGAAAGTGACAATGGGTTACTTCGATTTCCATTTACCATTCGCAATCATTTTACCACCATGCTCAGCTCACTGGAAGGTGTTAATACCATGCGGGAAGAGTTGCTCGACTACCAACGAGGATTTTATAAAGACGCAATAAGCGAAGCTTCAAAAGATCCGGTAAAGGCAATTGTCTTCGGGTCGAACAAAGACAAGGCACGCGCCTTTCATCTTGCAGAGATGGCGGCAAGACAAGAAATCAACATCTACCCCATAGCATCCACTCAAACTTTAAACGGACGCAGCTATGAAGCAGGGTCGAGTTATGTAATTCCACTCAATCAGCCACAATATCGATTGATCAAATCGATGTTTGAAAAGCAGACTACTTTTGAGGATAGTTTGTTTTACGATATCTCAAGCTGGACACTACCACTTGCATTCAACTTGGAATACGATGAACTGAAGTCGGTTCCAGCCCTTGGTGAAAAACTATCCTCTCCCAAATTACCTATTGGTGAAGTGATCAACGACAAAGCCACCTTTGCTTATGCCTTCGAACCATTCGGGTACTATTCTCCACGCGCCATATACAAATTGACAAGTCATGGCATCAGAATAAAAGTAGCCCATGAAGTTTTTAATCATCCCTCAGGTAAACAATTCGCTCGGGGTTCTATCATGATTCCACTAGAGAATCAAAATCTTGCCCCCGATCAGATTGCTGTATACATGCGTGAGATTGCTGCTCAAGATGGTATTGATGTATATGGCTTCAATACAGGATTGGATTATAAAGGAGTAAGCCTTGGTAGTCGAACTTTTGATGTAGTGGACAAACCATCCATTGCTGTACTCATGGATATTGGTATTTCACCTACTGATGCAGGTGAGCTTTGGCACTTACTTGATCAGCGCTATCACATTCCTGTCACTATGATGCCTATCCCTGTCTTTAATTATGCGCGCATTGATAGATACACCACTATTATAGTCCCTCCAGGGAGATACAACGGAATCAGCGAAAGCGCGAAGGAAAAGTTAAAAACATGGGTGCAAAATGGAGGAACCTTGATTGGTATGGAGGATGCCGTAAGCTGGTTTAATACTGCCGGACTTGGAAAGTTTGAAATGAAAAAGAATCCTGATAAAAAAGATCCGGTAACACCACGCCCCTACCAATATATAGACGAAGACAGAGGCGCTCAAGTGACGAGTGGAGTGATCTTCGAGGCCAACGTAGATTTGACCAATCCGCTGTTGTATGGATACTATAATACAAAAATGCCTATGTTCAAATCCAACAACTACTATATGGAAAAAGCTAATAATGCTTACGCCAATCCCATTACCTATGGGAACAATCCACTAATGAGTGGGTACATTTCTGACGACAATTATGAAAAAATGAAAAATGCAAGTGCCATTGGAGTTGCTTCCTTAGGTCGTGGTAAGGTCATTGGTTTTACAGAAAATCTTGCATTCCGCGCTTTCTGGTATGGCCCGAATAAATTACTGATGAATGCTATCTTTTACGGGCCTATGCTTAGTGGAGCGATGAGCAGGTAAAACTCGGATTGACCGTAACACTTAGTACTTTTACCCCTTGTCGCGCGTTGCGGCAAGGGGTTTTTAATTTTGATTAGCATGAAGTTTCTATTTATTCTGTGCATTTGTTTTCAGGCCACATTGATGGTCTCGCGTGCACAGAATAAAGATTCCACCTCCAATGGTGTGCTGAACAAAATCAAAAGCGCTGAATTAAAAGAGAAGGCAATCAACTCAATTGTTAGAAAGCCGGAGGCGGATACAGTTTTCAACTTCAAAAGTGAAACTGCTTTTCTTCCTTATGAAGGGAAAATTATCAGGCGCATCAATGTACAGCCTGTTCACTTCTATAAAACCGTTCTGGATACCACCAAAGTAGTAAGAACCAAAATCATTCAAATTGGCGAATCATTTCACACTGACACCAAGGAAAAAACAATTAGAAACAATCTCTTTATAAAAGAAGGGCAGCCACTTAATCCATATCGGTTGGCAGACAATGAAAGATATCTACGTGATCTCAATTTTATCAAAGACTCACGGATTTATGTAGTGCAATGGGATGAGGACTCTGACTCTGTTGATTTATTGGTAATGACACGTGATGTGTTTAGCCTTGGCGCCTCACTGGATCCCAGCAGTACTACAGCTGCCAACTGGTTGCTCCAGGAGGGTAATTTTCTAGGTACTGGTTTAAGGTTTGCCTATACTGGACTATACGACTCAGATAGAAGGCCCGAGTTTGGATCAGAGTACTCTATCCGCCAAAACTCAATACGAGGCAGCTTCATTGACGGAACAGTGGGTTATACAAACATCAACAATGCAAGAAGTATTGGTAATGAAAATGAGACCGCAGCGTACTTGCGGTTAGACCGTCCCCTCTTCATGCCCTATGCCAGGTGGGCCGGAAGCGTGGAGTGGAGTAGAAATTGGTCCAATAATGTTTTTGTAAAACCAGACTCTCTATTTGCCAGGTATGTTTACAGCATTCAGGATTATTGGGGAGGCATTACCTTTGGTGAATCTAGCAAAGGGAAGAGAGAAAACAGAAATAGAAAATTTCTGTCGGCTAGAGTGTTAGATCAACATTTTATATCCAGTCCCAGCATCGAACTAACTGCGCAAGAAAATCTTCTCTATTCAAACAGAGTATTGGCCTTGGCTCAATTCACTTTGTTTCGCCAAGATTTTTATAAGACCAAGTACATATTCGGCTTCGGAAGAACTGAGGATGTTCCTTATGGATATTCCGTTTCTCTAACTGCTGGTTGGGAAAAGCAAATTGGATTGAGACGCCCATACATTGGTGGCGAAATACAAAAGTCCTTTACCCGTAATGGAAATATTATTTCAGTCGATAGTCAGCTTGGTGGGTATATCAGAAATAAAAATACCGAAGACATGACTCTAAAACTGACCGCCTCTTACTTCAGCAAGCTTTACGATTTCTCTAACTATAAAGTCAGACACTCTTTTGAGGTTGGGCTAAGTCAATTCTATAGAAGAACCATAAAGAATCCCCTGGACATTAATAATGAAAATGGAATTCAAGGGTTTCGTGCCGACAGTTTAGCTGGTGACTCCCGTTTACGAACCCGGCTTCAAGCGCTCGTTTTCACTAACTGGAAACTGCTTGGCTTTAACTTTGCGATAGTTCCCCAATTCGATTTTGCCTTTCTCGCACAACGTGACGAGTCAATACTAAGTGGTGAATTTTTTCAGGGCTATTCTTTAGGGTTGCGAACTAGAAATGAAAACTTAATATTCAACACTGTTGAAATAAGAGGATATTTCTTTCCGTCTACTGTAGAAAACCTAGACCACTTCCGAATAAATATTTCAGCCAACTTGCGCATCAAGTACCCAACAACCCTGGTTCGGGCTCCAGACACCATTTTCAATTAGCAACACGCTGATTTTCAAAGATTTTCTTATTTTTGTGAAACTATCGTTCCAGCGTGATCCGCAAATTTTTTCCTCTGGACAAGAACTACCTCCTCGAAGAAGCCCAGCTTTCATTGCAAGACCACCTGCTCCTTTCTCTAATAGAAAAAGTGAAAGAGGTTTATATGCAAAAGCACAACCCTCTTCTAATCATGGATGAGCTATCCACAAAAATAGTAGCCTATAAGCCCAGAAATATCAAGCTCCTGTACCCGTTTTACCAAAATATGGCTGCCGTCTACCGCTACAAGTATGGCGACAATCAATTGGAGTTTCTTTGGGATGGCACAGATCACATCCAGCAGTATAGAGATGAGTGGTCCTCCTCCTTTGAAAAATGGACCAATGATTTTTGTGAGCATCATCAATTTCTGATGGCTGTAATGGATCTTACAGTATTCCTTCCTCTCAACCGAAAAGCCCACCTTGCCGAAAACAGAATGAATTCGTTCATCACACAGTTTTTCGACCTTAAAATTCATAAGAATAGAGGGATCCTGGAGATGAGGGTGGCCTAATTACATTCCACGCTAATACCTTTCGACAAATATCAGAATTGTTATATTTGTCTATACCTGTCTAAGCACCCTAAAACTATGAACGTTAGAAGAATTTTCTGGATCAGTTCTGTACTGATATCTGCCACTATTATTTTCTGGGCTTATTATTGGATTGACGCATTACTTCTTTTTGTAATTGTCGGCCCGTTAATCGTCATGGGTATTCAGGACATCTTCCAGAAGAAACAGTCTGTCAAAAGAAATTTTCCCGTGATTGGTAGGCTGCGCTATTTCTTTGAAATGATTCGCCCTGAAATTCAACAGTACTTTATTGAATCCGATACAGATGGGGCTCCTATCAACCGAAACGACAGGTCGGTTATTTACCAACGCGCCAAAAAGCAAATTGATACCACACCATTTGGAACTCAACTCAATACTTATGCAGAGGGATATGAATGGATAACCCATTCTATTACACCAAAAGATTTTCACACCATGAACCACAGTCCTCGGGTGCTAGTTGGTGACGGCCGATGTAAACAACCTTACAATTCCAGCGTTCTCAACATTTCTGCCATGAGCTTCGGCTCATTAAGTGGAAACGCAGTGGAAGCCCTTAACTGGGGAGCTCAGGTTGGTGGTTTTGCTCACAATACCGGAGAAGGAGGAATTAGCAACCACCATTTAAAACATGGAGGTGATTTGATTTGGCAAGTAGGTACAGGTTATTTCGGGGCACGCGATAAAGAAGGAAACTTTAGCGCAGATGCATTCGTAAAAAATGCAACCCTCCCCAATGTAAAAATGATTGAATTAAAACTTTCACAAGGTGCCAAACCTGGTCATGGGGGAATTTTACCCGGCAAAAAAAACACACCCGAGATTGCTGCTATAAGAGGGGTAGAAGCAGGAACCACCGTTTTTTCACCACCTTATCACAGTGCATTTAGTACACCAGAAGAGTTAATCCTATTTGTAGAAAAACTTCGTAATCTATCAGGAGGAAAACCTGTAGGTTTCAAACTTTGTATTGGTAGAAAAAGTGAATTCCTTTCCATTTGCAAGGCTATGGTAAAACTGGATAAGTATCCAGATTTTATTACCATCGATGGTGGTGAGGGAGGCACTGGAGCTGCACCTCCTGAATTTTCAAATTTTGTTGGAATGCCTTTGTTGGATGCCCTGGCTTTTGCAGATAATTCACTCCGTGGATTTGGAATCCGTAATCAAATGCAAATAATTGTTGCCGGAAAAATTCTTAGTGGATTCCATATGGTAAGAGCAATGGCCCTTGGTGCTAACTTATGCTATAGCGCTCGTGCCATGATGATGGCGGTAGGCTGCATTCAAGCCCTTCGTTGTAATGCCAACGACTGTCCTACTGGCGTTGCCACTCAAAATCAGGCGCTTGCAAAAGGATTGGATGTTGAAAGTAAATATCAACGTGTTGCCAATTTTCATAAAAACACAGTGGAAAGTTTTGTTGAATTGATGGGCGCATCAGGATTAGATGACCCTACTAAAATTAATCGCACCCATATCTACCGTAGAGTATTTATGAATTTGGTTAAGACCTATGCGGAAATTTATCCGATTATTCCAGATGGTTGTTTATTAGATGGAGGGGATGTTCCTTTTGATTTTGACGAATACTTGAAACGGTCTTCATCAGAAGCTTTTGAAGTCCTGGTTTAATCAGACTAATACGAATAGTTTAAGTCTATTTTTTAAGAAAGAAGCGGCTTATTCACTAGACGGTTTATTCCACTCGTTCCGATTTAAAATGTCTTTATTATTCAGAGTCAGGGAACTTACCTGAAGTCAATCGTATCGCTTAAAACAAATGAAGCCATAAATGGTTTGTACTTGTGGAGCTAGCGTGGATTGAAGTGGCTTGTCTTATAAAACATTCTATATAGACAATAAGTTAATTCCTTCCCTTACTACCCAATGCAAAAACTGTGGTAAAACAGAGTTTAGCATAGTCTTTAATTGTTAAATGATTGACAAATGAGAAACTACGTTATTATTGGTGGATCTTCAGGCATTGGTAAAGAATTAGTCAGCTTACTGGAGGGTTACGGGGCTAATGTATTTGCCACTTACAACAAAAATGAAATCAAGGATCGACAAAATATAAAATTTATAAAATTCGATGCGCTAACAGATACCCTTAATCTTGACGATTTACCTGAAGAAATTCATGGCCTTGCTTATTGTCCCGGGAGCATTAATTTAAAACCATTCCATCGATTCACGGAAGAGGATTTTATGGAGGACTTCAAGCTCCAGGTTTTGGGCGCAACCAAAGTAATAAAGCATCTATTGTCCAAAATCAAAAAAAGTAAAGATTCATCCATAGTGCTTTTTTCAACAGTTGCAGTTCAATCTGGGTTTAGCTTTCATTCACAAGTTGCAATGTCTAAAGGCGCCATTGAAGGGTTAACAAGATCTTTAGCCGCAGAGTTATCACCAACGATAAGAGTAAATGCCATTGCTCCATCATTAACGAACACTTCATTAGCTGGCCAACTTTTAAATACTCCAGAAAAAGTAAATCTTCAATCAGAAAAAAATCCTTTAAAGAAAGTTGGTGACCCTAAAGATATTGCTGAAGCAGCAGCTTACTTATTAACACCAAAGTCTTCATGGGTGACAGGTCAAGTATTACATGTAGACGGGGGTTTTTCCAAATTAAAGCTATAATCAACATTTGCATGAATTGAGAAATATCGCTCTTTGCTAAATTGGGCGGTCAAAAACTTATGTTTTCTAATGATCAAAAAGTAGTAGAAAGATTCTGGCACACAATTACCGCAGTTGGCAATTTAGAATCCAAACTTTACCTTCACTAAACAAGTTATCCATCGGAAGAGTACCCAATACCCATTTGATTAAAAGTTAAAAACTATACATGGAGACAATGAAAAAAAAGTGGGACGATCGGTATGCTAGAGAAAACTATGCTTACGGAACAACTCCTAACGATTTCTTTAAAGAAATACTAGACAAGTATAATTTAAGCGGCAAAATTCTACTTCCAGCTGAAGGAGAAGGGCGTAATGCAGTTTACGCAGCAAAAAAAGGTTTAACTCCATTTGCTTTTGATACTAGTACAGAAGGCAGAAATAAGGCGTTAAAACTTGCAGCAAAAGAAAATATTGAAATCAACTATGAGGTTGGTGATTTTTTTGAATTGCCGCTGACGAAAGAGAAATTTGATGTTGCCGCCTTAATATTTGCTCATTTCCCTCCTGCGCTTCTATCTAGTTATCATAAAAAAACTGCTGAGTTATTAAAGCCAGGAGGGTTGATAATTCTTGAAGGGTTTAGTGTTGGACATTTAGAATTAAGAAAGGCAAATCCAAAAGTTGGAGGTCCTGATAATGTCGAAATGTTATTTTCGCTAGATAGCATCAAAAATGATTTCAAAGAATTTGAGATTATTCAACTCGAAGAAGTAAAAGTAGAATTACATGAAGGTGACTTCCATAACGGAGTAGGTAAAGTCATTCGGTTTGTTGGTAAAAAACCAGAGTAGTTATATGCAATCGATTAATAAAAAAGTGACTGCTATAAACCCTTTGGGATTCCTCCCTTACGCTATAGTCTGTAAGTAAAGGGATACTTTGTGAGATCCCACTGCCAATAACCTAAATGAATCCAGCCTAAAACACGGAAAACATCTCTCAATCCAATACATTTGCCATTGTGATTGAAATCGGAAAATACAATGAGTTAGAGATTTTACGCCACACCAGTGTAGGCTTGTACCTTGGCGATGGATTAGGTTTGGATGTATTACTCCCTAATAAGTATTGTCCTGACGATATAGAGCAGGGGGATAAACTTCAGGTATTTGTGTATAAAGACCACGAAGAAAGGAAAGTAGCCACCACCCTTACACCCAAAATCCTCCTTAACGATTTTGCCTTATTAAAAGTAACAGCTGTTTCTAGTGTTGGAGCATTTTTGGATTGGGGCCTAGAAAAGGATCTGATGGTTCCTTTCAATGAGCAACGGGAAAAAATGGAGGAGGGTAAATGGTATCTAGTCTATATGAATATAGACAAGAAAACGGATAGACTTTACGCCAGCAATAAGCTAGACAAATTCTTGCAGAACGAATCGCTAAGCGTTACGGAGGGGGATGAAGTAAATATAATTGTCATGCAAAAAACCGATCTCGGTTTTTCAGTTATTGTAAATAAGGAACACAAAGGACTTGTTTTTGATAATGAAATTTTCAAAACCCTTAAAGTTGGAGACAAGCTCAAGGGATTTGTGAAAAACATTCGGGATGATAACAAAATTGACATTTCTCTTCAACCCCTTGGATACGATAAATTCAATGATCCTAACTGTGAATTGATTCTGACTAAACTTGACAAAAGCAAGGGTTTTCTGTCCATCACTGACAATAGCTCTCCGGAGGAAATTTATTCCTCTTTGGGTATTAGCAAAAAAGCCTTTAAAAAAGCGATCGGTAGTTTATACAAACAAAGGAAAATAACGATTTCCCAGGATGGCATCACACTCATCGATCAGGTATAACTCAACATCATGCTGCCTTCTGTAATACAAAGCGATAGTAAAGTCGATCTCCTTTAATCAAGTTAGTGTGCAAACGAGAGCCTACTACACCGGCAAACTCTGCAAAAAGTTTTTGCCAACGTTCTGGAACCAATTTTTTAATCCTCTCCTGCTTTACATCATCCTCTGCTTCCATCGCATTAACCACATTCTGGCTTATGTTTTCTTCCTCCAACATTTTCAATCCAGAATTAGCTAATTGTTTTTTTAGCAAATCCATATTTTCAACACTTCGGAAATCTACGAGTAAGAGGTACCCTCCTGGCTTTAAAACTCGTTTTACTTCGCTTAAAAAATTATCAACAGAACCGTATGCGTGGCAAGACTCCACGTTAAGAACAACATCAATTGAATTATCCTCTAATGGAATTGATTCTGCGCTTCCTTGTATAAATTGAAGGTTAGGTAATTTGTGAATCTTATTGGCAAGATCAACTGCACTTTGTGCTAAATCTAAACCCACGTAAGATGTAGGATTAAGCGCACCTGCTACATGCCTGGCTCCACCTCCTCTTCCACTTCCCACTTCAAGCACATGCTTACCTTCAATCTCTTTTTTTGTTGCCAGATAATGATACATCTGCAATGAATAACGTTGTGTTTCTGGAGGCAAAGGCAAATCGAATGGCTCCTCATTATCATTGGGCACATATCCATAGTTCATGAATTGCCATTCCTCAGCAGGGATTTTCTTTGCTAGTATTTCATACGTCACTTTCGCATTCAATCTCTTGAACCAGGCAAATCGTTTGAATAGCTTAATTATTAATTTGATCATCAGAATAGGTTTATCGCCCAATATAAAGGTATTCGATAAATAATCTCTCCTCGTTATTAGTCAATTATTTTAATAGTTTTAGGATTGCATTATTAAATAAATACTAACATTTGTATTCATACACTTTAAACTAATTAAAACATATGGGCGGTTCTTCTCGTGGTGAATTCTCCTCTTCTTTTGGTTTTATAATGGCGGCCGCTGGCTCTGCTATTGGTTTGGGCAATATTTGGGGCTTCCCAACACAAACGGCTCAAAATGGGGGAGCTGCGTTTGTACTGTTATACCTTATCCTCGCTTTTGTTGTAGGGTACCCCATTCTACTTGCTGAGTTCACTATCGGAAGACATTCTCAATCCAACCCTGTGGGAGCCTATCAAAGCATTAAAGGTGGAAAACGTTTTGCACCAGTTGGATTTTTAGGAATAACTACAGTTGGGTTCATTTTAAGTTTCTATTCCATCATAGCTGGTACTATGATGGCGTACTTTTTAAATCCAATACTAAAATTAGTTGGCCTTCATCAAGCTGCTGCCTGGGTGATTTCGCAGGGAGTATCGAGTAATATTTTATTTGCTTCTCTATTCTTTTTTATCACTGTGCTAATAGTAGCCGCTGGTGTAAAAAACGGTATCGAAAAATGGTCAACCAGGCTAATGCCTACACTTTTATTGATCCTCATTCTGTTAACCATTTATGTTCTCACACTGGATGGAGCCATGGAAGGATTAAAGGTGTATTTACTTCCAGATTTTACTAAAGTATTCCATACTCAATTATTTACAAGTGCTTTGGGACAGGCATTCTTTTCACTTTCCTTAGGTGTTGGAAGTATGCTTGTGTTGGCTTCTTATACAAGTAAAAAAGAAAACTTAGTTCGATTAGGAAGGTTAGTTACACTTAGTGATGTGGGTATCGCGTTCTTGGCAGGATTATTAATTATTCCTGCAATGTATGCGGCATCTGCATCTGGAGCTGAAATTTTTGATGAAGCAGGAAACCTCATCTCCGGGCCTAATTTAATTTTTCAGGTTTTACCTGCCTTGTTTGACACAATGGGACCTATCGGTATTGGTCTAGCGATAATTTTCTTCTTCCTTATGGTCATTGCTGCACTTACTTCCACCATTTCTATGCTGGAGGTGCCTGTTTCATATGCAGTAGATAACCGAGGTATGGATCGCACTAAAGCCAGCATTTTAATTGGTGGTATTTTTTGGATTGTAAGCATGGTGATTGCCCTCAACTTTGATTTATTATTCGATTTTGTAGTAGCAACAACTACAGAGTTCATTCAACCATTACTCGGTTTATTTATTTGTGTTTTTGTTGGCTGGGTAATGAATAGAAATACTTTGATCGAAGAAATCAAGCAAGGTAATCCGGATGTAGAGAATTCATTCTTCATGAAAATCTGGCCACTATTTATTCGATACGTCTCCCCAATTTTGATTCTTATCATTTTAGCGCAGGCATTCTTATAATTAATAAAAACCCCCGGCTTTCACCGGGGTTTTTTATTTGATGCCTAAAATCAACCACTTATTTAAAGGCTACGATCAGATTACTTGTCTCAAGCGGATTGTAAGGACTCAAATTTTGTAAGCGTGAAGCAAATGTATCCCACTCTTCGCCCGGAGAAACACCACCAGAAATAAATCCATCTTTCTCACTAAAATACCCTGGACCAGAAGTGTTTTGTAAATAATTTGCTAAAAGGTCATCATCAAGATCCGGCCAAACTGTATTGATCTCAGTAGTAAATACATTCTTAATTGAATAATTATTTAACAGGACATCACGATCTGACTCATCCAAATTGCTTGGCGGCAAACCCACTTCAGCCACACCTATTCCTCCAGGGTCAGAACCAGAAGCAACAAACACCCAGTTGAATCCGGTGTTCCCCGCAAATAGTATAGCATTGGGATGATTTGAATTACCATAAACATCTACAACATCTCCCTTTTTTCCAGCAAACATATGCAGTGTACTCAGTGAGTATGGATCATCCAAAGGGTTGGCCAAGGGGAGTCCAGAAATAAATACTTCCATTTCAGCATCATATCCTTTGTTGCTCACCTCAGAATAATCTATTCTAATTATGGCATCACCTGCATCTGGATTTTCAGTTCTATTTATATTATAAGGCTTAATGATTGATATCCCCATTATCGGTCTTTCCTTATTCCAAAAAACCTGCATCGCATTTCCTCCATCAGCATTCCCTTCAGATTCAGCATCAGTCACGGTCAACTGGTACTCCCACAGTTTACCTTCATATTCTACATTAGATTCCACCACTAGATTTTTCACTCTATTATCATCATCACTTGTAAACGAAAGACTTATTACTCTATCAATCCTGTGTTTTCTCAATCCAATAATGATATCCTCTACAATTTCAGCAGCACCATCCCCAATTGCAATAAAGGTTCCAAGATGCTCATAGATATCATTACCTTGTAATACATCATCCTTAGTTCTTCCAGATAATCTTCCGCCTTCCGCGTAAGCAGCATTGCTAATCGATGCTGGTATCTCCACTCTGAAATTTTCTGGCAACAAATCCTCCTGCGTAGTCATTTCAAGATTCTCCTCACAAGAAGTGATAAGCAGCATCATAGCTACCGCAATAAACAGCGTGTATGAAATAAATTTTGTGTGTTTCATTTTTTCAATGTTTAGTTTCACAATTCTTTTATAAGGGTTTAAGTCCCTCTCATCATTAAAACACACCAATTGGAACCTACCCTTATGGGTATCTGCAATTATTTTAAAAAAGGTTGAATTTGAGCCCTATTAAGGCTTTTCGGTAATAATTGTTGTGTCAGAAAGAACAGTAGATACGGCAAAAAAGCCAATTGCGCCTTTACTGAGGTTGGTTGGAACATTTTCGCGTTGCACGTCAAATGCTCCACCGCGCCACTCTGTTTCAGAGAGCACCGACCTTAAAAAGGTTTTATATCCTGGGCTTACTGCATATTTTCTTCTAATTACAATTGAATTGACCGGGAACAAAAAGTCTTCTTTGTCAGGCTTGAAAAGTGAGTTAACATCTATGGTCTTTAAATCATAGTATACCAGCCTTCCCTCACACAATTCACCTGTTAGACATTCCGGGGTACCCAACCATGATACATGATAATCTACATAATTGGGGCTTCCTCCTGAATCATTGAGTTGGAGGCGATACAATCCATCTCCTGCATTGTTGTACTGAAGTTCTGGCATGGGCTCTACTGGCACCGATCCTGCCACCGCAAAAAATTCTTTCTCTTCATATTGAATGTAAAGCAAATACTGTTTCCCAAAAACTGCAGTCATTTCCTCTGTATAATAATTTCCTGATCCCAGGGGAGATTCAAAAGTGTTGTAAACTTTTTCATTTGCTTCAATGACTGCAACATTGGCTCCTGATACAGGCTCATCACTTCCGTTCAATTCCTGATAAGGATGAGAAAGTTTTATTTTGTGATTCATCTTTTCGTTGGTCAGTACCGCCTCCACTACCAACAGATCAGATTTAGTCGTCTTTAATGGCTTATCAATCCGCTCTTCATTACAAGAAAGAATAAACATTGCGATTAGATAAATGACAAAGCGATTCATTTCCATTTAAAATTATAAGCGATAGAAGGTGTAAATTGAAATAAGTAAAATTGGGTACTGACTGTGTTTTTGTCCAATAAGTTCGATGGCACCTTAAATCCACCATCTGATTGCTCCGTTTTATTATAATTAACAAAGAGCGTATTCTTCTGATTATAAAAATTATAAATAGAAAACATCAGGTTGTGTTTGAATCGGCTTTCCTCATTCTTATTCAAATTCAAGGTGGCTGTAATATCAAGGCGGTGATAATCGGGAAGGCGGTCGTTATTTTTTTGGTCGTATAAAGGAATTTCCAAACCATTAAAATTATAAAAACTCACTGGTGAGGAGTAGGGAGCCCCTGTATAATAAGTCCAATTCATACCAATATTCCACCGCAAATTCAGATCATAGCTCATGGTAATATTCACCTGATGCGGTCGATCATAAAATGCACTAAATACTCTTCCATTGTTTATTTCCGCAAATTTTCTTTTTGCCCTGGAGTAAGAATAACCAACCCACGAACGCAATCGCCCTTCCTCTTTTTTAACTTGAAATTCCATTCCGTAACTCCGAGCTTCACCAAATCGCAACTCTCGCTCTAGCAATGGATTAAGTATAGTTTCCGCATGTGCCTCGTAGTCAATTTGATTTTTCATCCTTTTGTAAAAGGATTCAAGTTCAAAAGAGAGCCCTGAATTTTCTAAATAATGGTAATACCCCAATACCACCTGATTGGCGATCTGAGGTTTGATATTCACGCTACTTGGTAACCACACCTCAAATGAAGAAAACGGGCTTATTGAATTTGTAATCAGATGAATGTTCTGAACATTGCGAGCCGCACTGGCTTTGAATGAACTATTATCATTTAAATTATAACTGACCGAAATTCGAGGTTCGAGGTTTTGATAATTTTGATACTTATCTCCTTTTTTGAAAAACAAAGTATCCACTGGGTTACGATTATCATCAAATACAAATTCAAAAGCTTCTCCCTCATTGACCCATGTGGAGATACGTAGTCCATAATTCAAGCCCCAATGATTACCCAATCTAATTTCGTGATTGCCATACAGCACAAACTCATTCGAATTTCTTACGGATATCACAGGAGGTATTGGGCTTCCGTTTATACTTACATTACCCGGATTGAAATTATAGCCACCAAGTGAAAGTCCAAAGGTAAATTCTTCGTTGGGTTTTTTGAAATAACTAAAATCGCCTTTGAGATTAATATTTGATAGATGTGAATTCCACTTAGTATTGTTACTGCGGTTGGTATGCAAAAAATAATCGTAAACACCTGCAGCCAGTGTTGTATTTAAGAATAGGCGCTTAGAAAAAACGTGATTCCACCTTACCGTTGTCGCTCTGTTTGACCATTCGATACCATTGTCGGAAGTTAAAAATTTATCTCCCCCGCTATAAAATGAAAAATACAGTTTATCGTCTTGACTTAAGTCAAAATTAAGTTTTCCCGTTAGGTCATGAAATTGAAAACTTTCTATATCGTCATTAAACAACGCAAAAATCCATTTCACACGAGACACTCTGCTGGACAAAAGAAATGAACTCTTCCCCTTTTTTATTGGGCCTTCGAGACTCAGCTTTGAACTCAACAATGCCACATTTCCAGAAACTTCAAATTGCTGATCATTTCCCTTTCTAGTTCTCACATCCATTATCGAAGACAATCTCCCCCCCAAAGAAGCTGGCATGCTTCCTTTGTATAACGTAATATCATTCACCGCATCGGGAATGATAGTGGAAAACAATCCCAGTAAATGACTTGGATTAAAAATGGGAGCATCATCAATTAAAATCATATTTTGGTCACGGTCGCCTCCCCGTACGTAATAAAATGTAGATCCATCTGAATGCATCTTTACACCCGGCACCATTTCGAGAGACTTCACAGCATCTGGCTCTCCAAAAAATGAAGGCTTTTCTGCTATAGTTGATGGCCTCACATGAGTTTTGCTCACCTGAATTTCATTGACAAGCTGGGGCTTAATGGAGGTAACAATAATTTCCTCTAACAAAGCTGGCGCTATTTGTAAAGAAACGTTTTGCGACTGAGAGGTCTGTAGGTCAATTTTCCTTACCTGTCGATTAAACCCGATATATGAAAAAGAAACATCATATTCTCCAGATGGTAGGGTGAGCGAATAGAATCCAAAAACATTACTAGTAGCTCCTACCTTCAACTCTTCAACCCAAACAGAAGCGCCAATCAGTGCTTCGCCACTACTACTGTCTTTAATAAATCCACTAAGGGTAGCTTTCTGTTTTTCAACATTCTTTGCTTTAGGTTTTAGAATTATTTTTCCCTCAATCATTTCATATTCGAAAGAGGTCATCAATGCCAACTCTTCCAGAATTTTAACTACTGTTTCCCTCGAAGCTCGGTAGGTTATTTTTTGATCAACAGAAATCCTACGCGGGTTATAGGAAAAGGAAACTCCACTTTGTTCTGAAATATTGTTCAATACATCCTCAAGAGAAATTGACTGAAAGTCAACACTAATTCTTGCATCTCGATAATTTTCTTGAGCTGTAGCGGAATAAGCAAATAACAATAGTAAAAGCAGGCCGCTAAAAAAACGGTTGAGTTGACTTACACCCTTACATGGTATTAGCATCCAGCTCCAGTGATTTCTATTTTACTTCCTTCTCTCTTGTAGGTAAGACTCAATGTAGACTGCAAAACCTTGAGCACAGCTTCTAATGGTTGGTTTTCAAAGGTGACGGTAACCTCACATTCATCAGATACCTCAGCTGATATAATAATCTCCACACCATAAGTAGATCGCAGTGTCTCTACAACGGACTTTAAACTCGTATTACTAAAGACCATGTTCTTTGTTTTCCAAGAAAGAAAATTGGCATCAGTGTTTTCCGTGCTCACCAACTGCTTTTCTTTTCTCCTAAAGGTGCCTCTTTGCCCCGCCCTTAACTCTAAGGATTGATTGAGTTCCTTTGGCGCTAATTGGACAACTCCAGTTTCAACAACTACTTCTATCTCATTCTGATTTTCAAGATTTTGAACATTGAAAGAAGTTCCTAACACCCGAACATTTGCATTATCTAACTCAATGATAAACGGTCGCTGCGCATCGGGTGTCACCTCAAAGAAAGCCTCTCCTAACAATTTCACTTCTCTATTTTTGTCCGCAAAAGAATTACTGACTGTGAGGGTAGAATTTCTATTCAGAAAAACAGAGGACCTATCGGGAAGGGTAATCTCTTGGCTATTTTCAGCCGTTTGATAAACTTGCTCTCCACCCTGGCTCACAAAGTAATTGATTACAATCCCTGAGGCAATCAGCAAAAGCAATACAGCAGCTATCCTCAACCATGTATTGCTTTTTGGTTGTGGTTCCATTCGAATGGTTTTTCCCTTTTGTTCTACACCCGAGACAAAATGATTCCACTCCTTTTCAACGTCAATACCTAAGGAGTCGTACTTAGTTGGTTCATACATCTTCCCACTCACTTCGTAAATGCGCTTGAACTTAAGATAGGTTTGTTCATTTGCACTTGACAAAGTGATCCATCTCCGCAAAGCCTCTTCCTCAGTGCTAGTTGTTTCGCCACTGAGGTGCTTTGCAATTAATGATACTTCTTCACTATGGTTTTGATCGTTCAATTTATTGCCTCCTGTAGTTTACAACACATACTGACCCTTTTACCCTTACTGATTAAAAATAAAAAATAGTATAGAAAGAAAATTAGCCAGTTGTTTTTTCATTACTGACAATGCTTTTGACATCTGTGCCTCTACCGTTTTCACTGAAATATTCATTTTTTCCGCTATTTCCGCATATTTTAAGCCTTCAAATCGACTCATTTCAAAAATCATTCTGCACTTTTCAGGCAGGGTATTAATGGCCAATTCAATCTCCCGTTCCAATTCCCTTACCTCCATATCGCTATCTCCACCGGCTAAGGACTCCTCGGGCATACCATCCAATGTTACATGATGCTTGCGATCTCGCAAATAGTTAAGGCTTCGATTCCTCACCGCTGTGTACAAATAGCTTTTATGGTTCGTGTCCTCAGGCAAGGTTTCAAACTTTTGCCAAATCGCAATAAAGGCTTCATGCACGACATTCTTAGATTCATCCAGATCGCCAATATATTTCATAGCAAAACCGCACAAAGGCTTAAACAAGTCCTTGAAAAGGATTTCAAATCTTTTTTTATGGTTGTTGGTCAAGTCCTGCAGTTTCAGTTAACAATATCGGGATATTACCATAAATTGTTGTCAATAATCAACTCAGATTCAAAATCCTATTTATATGAATAGTCGTAGAAAATTTATTAAGTCAGCTCTAACCGGGATTGTTGGAACCTCCGTCCTCCCGCAATTAAGCTATGCTGGTACAGCACATAAAGTAATAAGCGAACAACTTACATCCGATGATAATTCTGAGGCTTATTGGAATATGGTAAAAAATCAATTTTCATTTACAAATGGACTCCATTACTTCAACAATGGCTCTTTAGGGCCATCACCCACTATGGTACGGTCGGCTACCAATGATTACCGAAAAATATTAGATGAATTTCCATCTAAGTACATGTGGGGTGGATGGAATGATGAAAAGGAAAAGGTAAGAAAACAAGCTGCTGACTTGTTAAAAACCTCAGAGGAAGAAATTGCCATTATCCATAATACTACGGAAGGCATGAATCTCATAGCGAGAAGTTTCGATTTAAAACCAAGAGATGAAATTATTTTAGCAGACCACGAGCATACCAGTGGCACTATCCCATGGCAGGTATGGCAGGAAACGAAAGGAATCAAAATAGTAAAACCCATTTTGCCCATTATCCCCAAAAGTGTAGATGAGGTCGTATCCATTTATAAAAAAGCAATCACTCCTAAAACAAAAATCATTTCCATGTGTCACATCGTGAACACCAATGGAATGACACTACCTGTAAAAGAGGTTTCCGAACTTGCTCATAGCAAAGGAATACTTGTAGCTGTTGATGGTGCACAAGCTGCAGGTATGTTGGACATTGATTTGCACGATATGCAATGCGATTTCTATGCTGCCAGTTCACACAAGTGGTTATTCTCACCAAAAGGAGTAGGAATTTTTTATGCAAAAAAAGAAAGTCAACATCATTTAAAGCCACTAATTGTATGCAACGGGCATACCGATAAAACTATCAGAAGACTCGAAAACTATAACACCCGAAACCTCCCAGAGGTTTTGGGTTTAGGTACTGCCTTACAATTTCATCAACTCATTGGAAGCAAAAAGATAGAAGCCAGAACCATGGAACTGAAAAGTTACTTTAGGGCAAAATTTGAAGGAAATCAAAAATACAAACTAAAGACGCCTGTATCTGATGAACTTTCAGGAGCCATCCAGACACTAGAGGTAGTAGGCATGAATGTAAATGATGTGAAGGATTCACTATTTAATAAATATGGAATTGATACAAGACCCATGTCTACATTTGGACTGAATGGATTAAGGATATCATTAGCTATCTATAATACGAAAGAAGATATAGACTACCTGACCGATGCTATAGAAACCATCTCTTAGTGGTAAGTCCATGATGAAACATTACCTCTATTTTCTCGTGTTGTCATCTCTGAATGGATTTGCTCAAATACAGGTCCATGAAGAGCCATTGCATCATCCTGTCTTTGAAAAATCAAATACACGAATTCTTGATGTAATCGCGCACCCCAATGACACTTCACTTATGCACCAGCATAGTAACAACTATTGTTATGTTACGATTGATGGAGGAAAAATATGGGTTCAAAATGAAGGTGAAGAAGGTCGAACACTTGAATTGCCACTTGGTTTTACTGGTGGTTATTTCAACAACCCTAATCACGCCCTCGTTCATCGTTTTGCCAATCGCTCGGAAGGACTAATCCGGCTTATTGCAGTGGAGAATCTTTCGAAAGGAAATAGTGGAACGCTGCCCTATCAGCCTTCTGACGAAGAAGAAACACTTATTGACAATTCTCATTTTCTAACTTCAAAAGCCCCTATTGCCGGGGGGAAACAGGAGGATTTTAAATTCTCAACCCAAGCGGTGATCGTCAACCTTAGCGAGACCCCATTGTATGTAGAGAAAAAAAGGAAGTCCAGTGAACTCAATAAATGGATATGGGTGGAGGCCCAATCCACGGTTTCAATTCACAACCCAACATCTCAGCCAATCTGGATTGTGCTGGTTCAGGTTAAAAAACCTTAAAAGTCCATCTCAATTACCACGTGTATAAAAATATTATTCGGCTGTGATGCTATATAGTATATTCGACTACCTATTATCCCATACCTATTTGTTTACCTATGAATTCCTTAAGAAGACTTGTTTTGATCATTATGGCTATGTCGGCCGCTACTACAGCTTTTAGTCAAATAAGTGGAACCAACCCAAATGTTAAAGAACGCCCTCAAGCGCAATCCATCCCACTAAGTAGTGCCCCAATTATTGACGGAGAAGTAATTAATGATGAACTATGGCAGCAATACCCTGCCTTTGATGGCCTCAAACAAATACGACCCTACTCAGGAGAGCCGGCATCCGAAAAAACCGACATAAGAATTGGATATACTGAAACTACACTATACGTATCTGTTGTATGCTATGACTCGGCACCGGAAAAACTGGTAGTCTCTGATGCCAGAAGAGATGCTTCTTTGGATGGCACAGATAGCTTTTTATTCATTATTGATACCTACCATGATAGGCAAAATGGTTTTGTCTTCGGCACAAATTCACTTGGCGTGGAGTACGATGGGCAGGTGGATAACGAGGGACAGGGAAATAATAATAACAACAGACAACAAGGAGGTACCATTGGAGGATTTAATCTGAATTGGGATGCCTCATGGGAAGTGAAATCACAAGTAGGTGATTATGGTTGGAGTGCAGAGTTTGCCATTCCCCTAAGAACTATTCGATTCGCTTCAGGCAATGACAAAGTATGGGGACTGAATATTCAGCGTAACATTCGCAAAACCAACGAAGTCGCCTATTGGGCACCATTACCTATTCAATTTGATCTTAAAAGGCTTTCCCTTGCTGGCGAACTCACTGGACTAAATTTGAAAAGCCCAGGGAACTTAAAGTTTATTCCATACGCTTTACATAACATCTCCAGAGATTTTTCTGCAGACCCCAGTAAAGCCAAGCACTCACCAGATGTAGGAGCGGACATCAAATACAGTATTACTCCTTCTCTCACACTTGATCTTACCTACAATACGGACTTTGCTCAGGTAGAAGTAGATCAACAGCAAATCAATTTGGACCGTTTTAATCTTTTCTTTCCGGAAAAGCGTCCTTTCTTTTTAGAGAATGCCGGATTCTTTACTGTTGGTAGCCCCGGAGAAGTAGATTTATTCTTTAGTCGAAAAATTGGAATCAGTGATGAAGGAGCTATCGTTCCTATACTCGGTGGAGCAAGGGTATCAGGGCGTGTGAACAAAACAAACATTGGAGTGCTGAGTATGTTTACCGATGATGTTTCGCTCAATGATTCCGTTAATATTTCAAAGAATAATTTCAATGTAGCTCGCGTCAATCAGCAGATTGGGCAGCGATCTACCATAGGCGGTACTTTTGTAAGTCGTGAGGGTGTGGGAGAAGTAGGTAACGACTTTAATCGGGTATTTGCACTGGATAGTAAAATTGGCATAGGTAAGAAGGCTCAGGTGTCCGGATTCTTCGCTAGATCTAATTCCCCAGATAGCGTTCAAGATGGAAATTCATTTAAACTTCAAAGTGGATATCAATGGAACGGCTTAGAAATGAATTTGGCTTACACGCAAGTGGATGAAGGTTTTGACCCACAGGCCGGTTTTCTTTTCAGGAAAGCTTTTAAAAAGCCTGAGTTCCTAGTATTAAAAACAATTCGTATGAATGGAAAGCTGGGCAATATGCTGGAAATACGTCCCCATGTTTCAGGACGTGGGTTTTGGAACTTCGAGGGTTTTAAAGAAACTACGTTCCTACACCTGGACAATCACTGGGTTTGGAAAAGCGGATTTGAAATTCATACGGGTATCAACTTCACAGAGGAAGGATCCTTGCAAGATTTTAGAATATCAGGTCTTGGAATTGAACATGCCGCTGGAAGTTATGCTAATAAAGAAGCTCAAATTGTTGCTATCACCAACCCAAGTAAAAAATTCTATATCAGCACTCGTCATGTAATGGGTGGTTATTTTTCCGGATCACGATCAGCTCATAGCGGGACCATTGGATTCCGAATTGGTGATCGATTTAATTCTGACGTTACCTTCGCTCATAACGACATTCATCTTTTTGTAAAAGAAACGCTTCCGGTTGAAACGCTGATTAAAAGAAATTTTGCTACTGATGTATTTGGAGCACGAATGTCGTATTCCTTTACCCCACGTATGACGCTTCAGAGTTTCATCCAATACAATAGTGCTGCTGATATCGTATCCGCCAACATCAGATTCAATTTACTGGAACAAGCCAACACAGGATTGTTTGTTGTGTACAATGAAATATGGGATAGCGGCAGTGTATTAACTAGAAGCTTTACCATTAAGTACACTCACATTATCAATGTATTAAAGTAAAAAATATGTTACTCAGGTCGCTCTCTCTTATTGTTCTCATTGTTATGGCCAGTTGTTCGGACGGTAAAAAGGAGATAAATGAAAAATCTTACAGGCTTGGTGCCATTGACGCCTTTGGAGAAGCTGTAAATGCCGGAGTGAAGCAGCTCGCTTTAAGTACCACACTATCTCGTGAGGAGATGGATGCCTTTCTGCCAGAAGCAGAAAAAGTGGCGGAAAAAAATAATGTTTTACTCTACAGAGAAACAGACCTCATCGTAACCGATCTATTCCCAGGGGATATTGCCACAGGAAAAGAAGTATTACTTATTTATCAAGGAACTACTAAAGACCAATATCTTCAACTTAAAGCAGATAAAGCCGCTCTGGTAGAGGCTGGACGTTATGTAGGTAAAGAACGAGAAGAAATTGCCAGAAGATTTGGCAGAATGCTGAGTTACTCCCCTCATAAAATAAATCAGTTACTTGCTGAGAATACCCCTTTCAGAACAATGAATGACTTTGGTATTCAGGCAACCAATTTATTTCTATATTATAAGAACCTGGATAGAGCGACTCAATTTTATACGGAAACGCTAGGCTTAGAATTGTTGGCGGATTATACCATGGCCAAGATTCTGAGAATAACCAGTGACTCTTACTTAATTCTGGTAGACGCCTCCAAAGGAATGCACACCGCAGATGAACCCAAAACTGTTGCCCTTGCTTTGCTCACTAACCAACTTGGAGAATGGTATAACTACTTAAAAAAGGAAGGAGTAAAAATTAAGTATGATTATAAGCCAAAAGAAGGAGGCGCGCATGATGGATTTGTGGCTATAGATCCTGAAGGATATCTACTAGAGTTTGAAACCTTTAAGCAACACCCAGAAAATGAACTATTCATTCCTCGACTAAACAATTCACCAACAATAACTGCCCCTGCATCTCAAAAAAATACCGTTCCCAAAGGGTTGGGCTTTAATGCTACCATTACTTGGTTGTATTATAAAGATATGCCCCTTATGGAACAATTTTATGAGCAAACTCTGGGGCTTTCACTAATTGCAGATCAAGGTTGGGCTAAAATTTATCAATCCTCCAATAGTGGCTACATTGGTTTAGTGGATGAAAGAAGAGGCATGCATAACCATACGGAAAAGAAAGCAGTGAATGTTTCCTTTATACTAAAGGATCTTGACGGTTGGTTTAAGTTCGCAAGCGAAAACAAATCTTTTGAACTTCGCTCAAGCGAAATTGGTATTGGCCCTGAAAACAAATACAGAGCTTTCGTTGGCTTCGACCCCGAGGGATACTATATGGAGTTTGATACTTTCTATGAGCACCCAGATAATGAGAAATTGATGAAGTACTTAACTGAGTCAGGACAATAATATACCCTGACTCAGATTTTAGTTTTTAGAATTTACCGAACTTCAGAGTAAGGTTAAAGGAACTTCCACTTAAATCATCATCGCTAAGACCTGCCGCATCACTGCCATATACTGATCGGTAAGAATAACCCGGACTGAAGCGCATCCATTTAAACACATTCACTTCTAACTGCACTCCTGGCTCCGCAACAAAAAACCAATTTTCATCCATGGGCAGATTATAACTTCTATAATTCGATTCTCGGTATCCATAACGATCATACTGAACAGTTAGACCAGCTCCTGTCATTAATTGAAACACAAGATGAAAAGTTCTGTTAGACCCTAGTACATATTCAGTTGCTAAACCAAACTGAACATATTCATAGCTAAGGTCCTCACCAGGTAATGCGCTATATTCAGATGGTACTGGAATATTATTGGTGGTAGCACTTCCGCTTAGGCCTAACAAAAACCTTTGGTTGACATACCATCCTCCATACATCTCTACCATGTTGGCATACTCGCCATTAATGGAAGTAAACTTATTGGTGATAGCGCCATAACCCCCAGATGAACGTATTGGATTTCTATTGAATAAAGTTTGAATTTCTCCACCTCTATCCTCTTGCTGAGTTTGTCCAAAACTGGTAGCTGAAGCAAACCCTACTAATAAAACTAAAATAATGATTCTCATATCCTAAAATTGATTGATTCAGTTCTAGGACAACACCAAGCACCTTTCCCCCTATTATTAATTTGATTTTTTCTTATGGCACAGTTTTAGGCCAAATCAGACAGTATTATGCCCACAGCTACTTATTTCACTTAAAATCATCTGCTTATCTCAAAGCTTTTGTAAGCTTTATTTGGCTGTTCAAGCACATCTATTTCATCCACTTTTGAGTTGATTGGGCCGCGTTTACACCAATCTATCATCTTACCAAGTGTCTCTTCTTCTCCTTCAATTTCAGCATAAACTGATCCATCCTCCATGTTCTTCACAAAACCTGAAGCCCCCAATTCCCTTGCTTTGTCTCGCATAGACGCCCTATAAAAAACACCTTGCACGCGTCCTTTAATTATCAATTGATAAGACTTAATCATTAACCTGTTCTTTTACTATTAACACTCCAGAAGAGGTCCCTATTCGATCAGCCCCGGCATCAAGTAACTGTTTTGCCTGAGCAAAAGTTTTGATCCCTCCAGAAGCTTTGATCCCAACCGTTTCTGGCAAATTCTTTCTCATCAAATGCACATCCTCAACGGTGGCACTACCATCAGAAAATCCTGTAGAAGTTTTTACAAAATCTGCTCCGGCATCACTACAGATTTTACAAGCCGCCATAATCTCCTCATTGGAGAGGTACGATGTTTCAATAATAACTTTTATTATTTTCTGTTGGTCATGAATGAGCCTACTCGCCTTGGCCAACTCAATCTTTGTCCATGGCAAACCGGTTTTAAAGGAACTTATGTTCCAAACCCAGTCAATTTCGTCTGCACCATTGTCCATGGCTCGTTTTGCTTCATCAAGTTTGGTTTCCGTCATTTGATAGCCAAAAGGAAAACCTACAACAGAAACAAGAGTAATTTCTAGGTTACCTAATTCACGCTTTGCGCGTTTTACCCAAAACGGAGGAACACAAATTCCAAATAGATTGAAAGTAATAGCCTCTTCCGCCAGTCGATCAATTTCATTAACTGTAATTGTTGGACTAACATTAGTGTGTTCAATAACAGAAGCAATATTCATACTGCTTAACTGATTTTAATGTTTAATACCACACACTTTACAGAATTTTCGTTTCCCTTGAGGACGAATCTTGGGAGGGCGCTTATGCCCAAAATAAGGAGGTTGAGATTTGTCTGCCTTTCTTTCTCCACTAAAATTCTTTTCATCCTTTTCTCTCTGCTTCCAATTCTTCTCCATTCTGTCCTTATACTCGTTCCGAGCTTCAAAAGTCACTTCAAATTTCTTTTTCCGTTTTGCTGTCTTAGGCACATAATGTTCCTCGGCATAATTAGGATCAATGGAATTGGGTTGTGGATCTTCAGGTTTCTTTTTTTGGGCCACTGCTGCACCCGACAAAAAGAGGAAAACACAGATGAAAGCGATATATCTGTACATTGTACAAAGATAAACATCTATCTACACTTATTTGACAACAGCATTCTCTAATGCCTGATTTGACACTCGTGGCAAAAGCGCATCTTGTGAGCAGCTCTTTTCTTAGGCATTCTTTTGTGGCCAAAATAGGCTGGATTTGAATACTGCGGCTTAGACAGCTTCCTCAAAATTTTTTGCTTATCCTTTGCCGCCCTCTCTACCCTTTTATAAAATTCATACCGAGCGGTATGTTTAACCTTCTTCTTTTTTGATTTGACCGCTTTGGCACGCTTTGGCGAGTAAAATTTACTGTGATGTTCAGGCTTTTTGGGAGTTGGATCCAAACTGGTTTGAGCCATTGCCAATGAGCTCATAAATGCCAACAAGACGACAATAAAGGACTTTAGTCTTTTCATACTAAGCCTTCTAACGCAGCAGATTAAATATTATTTCCCCTTAACTAGATTTTGGCTGAAGCATTGATTGGGTTCTTCGATAAATCCACGGGGGCACCGGCTCATCTTCAGTCCAAATCCCGACTTTTAAAACCATAGCCTCTAATCTTAAATCTTCCAAGTCCTGTATTGAATTCTGTTCAGCAGTCCAGGCTAGTCCATTTTTTAAAAGAATATTTCTGGGATCTACCCTATTCTTGTTAACAAAATAGCCTTGTCGTATTCCGTACCTGTTCTTTCCTTGCACCGTTACAGTCAGCGTTTGCTTTAAAATCAATTTTTCTAATTGTGCTTTGGCTGCTTCTGAGAAAGGCTGACCCATCTCAGGGCAATCAATCCCGTACAGAATTATTTTGTACAATTCTTTATTTTCAGTTTCGAGCTCAAATGTGTTGCCGTCAATCACTGAAACTACTTTTCCTACAAGTTCATTAGCCCCAAATGTGATTGATGGACTTAATAAAATTAACACGGCAACGAAAATTATCCTCATGTCAGTCTTTACTATCTATAACTCAAAACTGACTATTGTAATCTACCTCTTATCGGATAAATCGACCACTTGCTGACTGACGTAAGATTCTAATACAAATTGTTGACTAATCGAAATGACTAAGATTATTTCTTGTTGCAATATTGGTCGATGGAAAATCTGGCTTTTTGATCACCAAACTCAACTGCTTTTCTCCAATCAAAGCATGCTTTGTCCTTATTCTTTGTTTGGTAATGAAAATTGGCCCTTACTTTATAATAGGTGGCATTTGTATTATCTAGATCGATTGCTTTATCAAGATCCTTTATGGCTTCCATAGTGTCCCCTTTACGGGCTTTGCAATTAGCTCTTCCATAATAGGCAGTAGCGTCCGTTGGATTGATTGCAATTGCTTTATTATAGTCCAGAACAGCCGCTCCAAAGTCTCCCACCTCTTCTTTTATTACTGCACTATTGTAGAATACGGTGGAATTCTTAGGGTATTTTATTTGTGCCTCTTCCAATTCATCTATTGCTTTTTCAAATTGAGAAAGGCCCACATAAGCGTGCGCTCGCTCCAGAAAAAGCAATGCTGTGCTTTCATTTTCCTGAACTTGATTTAAGGATTGAAGTGCTAAGTCAAATTTTTTCATGGCTACCAGGCACCTACCCTTCTGCCAATCAAAAGAATACTTTTCTTCATTTATTGAATAGTGAGTTACCCCCTTTGCAAGCGCGTTGTTTACCTCGTCCAGTGCACCTTGATAGTTTTTTAAAGCATACTTCGCTTCACTGAGCACTCCCCAATCAGTTGTTTCAATGCTTCCTAGTGCATTGGCTATTGCAAGATCCGTAATAATGCGCGCCCATTCTTTAAGAAATAAATTCGCAGCCACTCTTCCTCTGTAGGCCATCGTATTTTCAGGGTTTAGTTTAATTGCGAAATCAAAATCCGGTAATGACTCCTTAATCAAACCTGACTTTATTTTGCAATTGCCCCTGTTGATATAAACCTCAGGGCTGGCGTAATTGAATTCAATAGCTTTACTATAAGCTGCAATGGCCTGGTTATAATTTTTATTTTCTTGAAGTCCCTTACCTAAATAAAAATATACTTCGTTATTCTTACTTGCCAGGGAGTCTGCTTTTTTCAAAAAAGGGATTCCGGCATTGATCTCATCTTGCTTGGCATACGCTAATCCAATTATTTCATAAACCAGCAGAGATGATTTTTCTGATTTTACAATTTGAGCTAAATCTTTAATCGCCAAATCTGAATCTCCAGAATAGTATGCAGCAATACCCCTTGTCTCATAAAGTCGAGTTTCCTTTTCACCTGCTTTTTCTGCTTTGGTCAATTGAGAAACGGCTTCCACATATTGATGCCCATCAAAATAGAGATAGCCTAAGTATAAATGCGCCTTCCCATCCGAATAGCCTGCGGATATTGCTTTAATCAAAAAATACTTTGATGCATCCCACTCATGAAGCTCATACTTACATATCCCAAGTAGGCCATCTACTAACCTATCATCACTCTTTCTTACTTTGTCCAAGTCTTCAGCCGCCCCAGTGAAATCACCCAATCTGAATTTAGAAATGCCTCTGTACTTATAGAGTCCTTTATCCATAAAGCCAGAAGAAACCAATTGATCAAATTGCTCAAGGGCTTCTGCATTGGCGCCCTTATTCAATAGCCTTATGGCTGATTCATAGTCGAGCTGACTTGAATTGGTAGTCTGTGCTGATATAATTTGAAAGGATGAAAGAAAAAAAAGAATAAAGAAGAGGGAACGCAAAATCACTTTCGCCATAGTAAAAGCAAAACTAGGCAAGTTAAAAACGCTGCCAAAACCTTAAGCTGACGAAAAATGAAGTTGACTTATTGGGTAAAAACAGTAATCAGATAATAGATAAGATAGACGATAGCTACAGCTAGCATCAGATAGCCAAAGGCTTTGGCTCTCTTAAAGTAGCCCTTGGTGGATACACCTTTATTTCGATCTGCTGATGCCATTAGGCTACCTCAACAAATAGACGAACCACGAAATAAATTATCACACTAAACCCAAGCATCATCCCAAGAAGTCGAGCCCTTTGCATGTAAAAGATTCTCATAACTATTTGATTAGTATACAATTAAGACCCTATATACAAAGAATAAGTTGAAAAACATTCATAATTTGGACAAATCGACCAAATTCAGGGTTTAATGACATGAAACCTTCGAAATTCAAGATTATTTCGCCCAAACGAAGGGTTTCGTCAAAACATTTAAATTGTACTGATTAATGCCAATTTGACCGATAAGGTAAATGGCTATACCCGGGGAAGGTTCCCAATACTGACTATTAAGGTCACTCTAGGCACTTCTGGTCTCAAACTCAGAAGAATATATTCTGGAGAACACATTCTCTTCATTTTTCACACTTTATGATCCTTGAGATATCCCATTGAGGTACAAAGAATTTGGTCATACAAAGGGTAGAAGCCGGGGCTACCCTAAGACTTCAGCCATATGACTAACTCTTTCTACACTACAAGAAAGAAATAGAGGTTACTGATTGATGAACTTTGCGGTTACCTACCTAAAGCTATAAGTGAATAACCTCTCCATAGGCAGCGGCTGCTGCCTCCATCACCGCTTCACTCATGGTAGGGTGAGGGTGAATTGTTTTGATGATTTCATGACCCGTAGTCTCCAATTTGCGTGCGGCAACCACCTCTGCAATCATTTCAGTGACGTTGGCTCCAATAAAATGGGCACCTAGCCACTCGCCATATTTAGCGTCAAAAATCACTTTTACAAATCCATCTGTCGCTCCAGCTGCCTTAGCTTTTCCTGATGCGCTGAACGGAAACTTCCCTACCTTGATTTGGTAGCCGGCTTTCTTGGCAGCCTCCTCGGTATATCCAACAGATGCAATTTCTGGAGAACAATAAGTACATCCCGGAATGTTATTATAATCAATAGGCTCAGGATTCATTCCGGCTATTTTCTCTACACAGGTAATTCCCTCCGCTGAAGCCACGTGTGCCAGTGCGGGGCCTTTCACGATATCTCCTATCGCGTATACACCCGAAACGTTGGTTTTATAAAAGTCGTCAACAACTACTCGGCCTTTTTCAGTTTTCACTCCTACTTCTTCTAATCCTATCCCTTCCAGGTTAGTAGCTACACCTACTGCAGACAATACAATGTCACATTCAATTTTAATTTCACCACCAGGTGTCTTCACTGTTGCTACACAACCTTTACCTTTTGTATCTACTTTAGTTACTTCAGAGTTGGTATGAATTTTCATTCCAGACTTCTTAAAGGACTTTTCTAGCGCTTTAGAAACTTCTTCATCCTCCACAGGCACGATACGTGGTAAAAACTCTACCACTGTTACTTCTGTACCTATTGCATTGTAGAAATAAGCAAACTCGACTCCGATAGCACCTGATCCTACTATCAAAAGGCGCTTAGGCTTCTCTTGCAACACCATGGCCTCACGGTATCCTATTATTTTTTTGCCATCAATTTTTAAGCTGGGCAATTCACGAGAGCGACCACCTGTGGCAATGATAGTATGCTTGGCTTCAAATTCAGTCTTTTTGCCTTTATCGTCAGTCACTTCAACCTTCCCTCCTTTTTTCAATTTGGCAAATCCGGGGATATGATCGATTTTGTTCTTTTTGAATAAGAATTGAATTCCCTTGCTGTTACTGTCCGCTACACTTCTGCTGCGCTTCACCATGGCTTTCAAATCCGCCTTAGCATCTTTTACAGTAATTCCATAATCTTCTGCATGCTGCATATATTCAAACACATTGGCACTTTTCAAAAGCGCTTTTGTAGGAATGCATCCCCAATTAAGGCACACTCCGCCTAATTCAGCTTTCTCCACCACACCTACTTTCATTCCCAATTGTGAAGCACGAATGGCCGCAACATATCCGCCAGGCCCGCTGCCAATGACGATCAGATCATATTTAGACATAAGAAAGATTTTAGAATTCTGCCCAAAGATAAAGCGTGCCGTGGCAATAGAAAAACTAAATACATAATAGTCGGTCATTCTTTCAATTCATAGTATTTAAATCATTTTTTGCCAGAAATCTCTATTTTTGATCAAATCAGGTGAACATAGACCGAACCAACACGCATTATGAAACTACTAGAAGGAAAAAACGCTCTCATAACAGGGGCATCTAAAGGAATAGGAAGGGCAATTGCCAATAAATATGCAGAACATGGTGCCAATGTGGCTTTCACATACCTTTCGAGTGTAGAGCAAGGCCAGGCGTTGGAAAGTGAGCTACAAGCTAAAGGCGTAAAAGCTAAAGGCTATAAATCAGACGCTTCGGACTTTCAGCAAGCTGATCAATTAATTAATGATGTGGTAGCCGACTTTGGTTCTGTTGACATTCTTGTAAATAATGCAGGAATCACCATGGATAATTTGTTGCTCCGAATGACCGAAGAAATGTGGGATAAAATCATGCAGGTAAACCTCAAATCTTGCTTTAATACGGTTAAGGCAGTAGCAAAACCAATGATGAAACAGAGAGGTGGATCAATCATCAATATGACTTCCGTAGTAGGCATAAAAGGAAATGCCGGTCAGGCGAACTACGCTGCTTCTAAAGCCGGAATCATTGGTTTTACAAAATCCATCGCACTCGAATTGGGCTCACGTGGTATCCGATCCAATGCAATTGCTCCTGGTTTTATAGAAACAGAAATGACGGGAAAACTAGACGAAAAAACAGTTCAAGGATGGCGCGATGCCATTCCTCTCAAAAGAGGCGGACATCCTGATGATGTTGCCAATGCATGCGTTTTTCTTGGCTCTGAAATGTCATCATATATTTCAGGTCAGGTGTTGCAGGTAGATGGTGGTATGCTCACTTAAGGATGGATACACTACGGGGAATTACTAAATCTTTAGAAGATACTTATGATGGAGAGGCATGGCACGGTCCCTCCATTAAAAAAATTCTTTCTGAGATTCCTCCCGAAAAGTGTGACTCAAGAATCGGGAATGGCCATTCTATTCTAGAACTCGTCCTTCACATGGCTGCCTGGAGAAGTTTCGTTGTACGCAAATTACTAGGAGATAAAGATTTTGACATCAATGACGAAACCAACTTTCCAAAAGGAAAAAATTGGCATCAAACTCTTGAAGAATTAGAGGAAAGCCAAGAGCAATTATTAAAAGCAATCGCGTCTTTCGAAAAGCAAAAATTACAAGATTTGGTTCCTCACCGAAAATATTCTTTCCATAAATTACTGCATGGAATTGTCCATCATGACCTCTACCACCTTGGACAGATTACCATGATTACCAAGCAGTTCTAAAAAAACCTAACGACTAATAGGGTAGTGTGTTTTCCCTATAACGTACGGTGGGGAGTAAAAAAAATTATTAATATTTTGGAAACTCTACTAAACTAGTATACGTTTGTATCATCAAGTCGAGCAAGCAGTGTCTGCTTAATCGATTTATAAAGAAGCGCTGAGAGACAGGCTCTATGAAGCGCTAGCAACCTGTTCAGTAGAACAAGGTGCTAATTCCTGATCCCGACAAGTGTTGGGAGAATATAAAACGATTAGTAAAAATGAAAAATTCAAATTCGTTAGCACACAAGCAGGAAGCCTTACACGGTTCATTCGCTCGATCCATTCATTCTATTATTTGCACACCCCCACTTATGCGTTGCACTACGATGTGTACGTGTACGTGCTGTTGTTGCTGCTAATTCTACTCAAGAATACTCCGCAGTAACAAATCGACTCTGACAAGTCCTGTCACTGTTGTATTCCCATTATTCCGTTTTCTTTTTTTATAACTATAAACAATTATTTATCATGTCAAATTATCGATTCGAAACGCTTCAACTTCATGCCGGGCAAGAAGTTGATCCAACCACCCGATCTACCGCGGTGCCACTTTATCAAACGAGTTCTTACACATTTAAGAACTCAGAGCATGGAGCCAATCTTTTTGGACTTAAGGAGTTTGGAAACATCTACACCAGGATAATGAATCCTACCACAGATGTATTTGAGAAGAGAATTGCTGCGCTGGAAGGTGGCGTAGCGGCTGTCGCGGTTGGTTCTGGTCAGGCCGCGCAATTCATCGCACTGAATAACATTCTTCAAACAGGAGATAACTTTGTTTCAACTTCATTTTTGTACGGAGGAACTTACAACCAATTCAAAGTAGCTTTCAAACGACTCGGTATAGAGGTACGATTTGCTGAAGGTGACAAGTCAGAAGCCTTTGAAAAATTGATTGATGAAAAGACTAAGGCCATTTATCTGGAAACAATTGGCAATCCTGGGTTTAATATTCCAGACTTTGAAGCCATTGCCGCACTTGCCAAAAAACATGACCTTCCACTAATCGTTGACAACACTTTTGGTGCAGCCGGATACCTGTTCAGGCCGTTGGATTATGGAGCCAGTGTTGTGGTCGCTTCCGCTACAAAATGGATTGGTGGTCATGGAACTTCTATTGGCGGGGTCATTGTGGATGGTGGAAACTACAATTGGGGCAACGGCAAATTTCCTCAGTTTTCAGAACCTTCCGAAGGGTACCATGGATTGAAGTTTTGGGAAACTTTTGGTGACAATAATCCATTGGGACTACCAAATGTAGCCTTCGCCATCAGAGCACGAGTAGAGGGTCTTCGTGACTATGGTCCGGCATTAAGCCCATTCAATTCATTCCTTTTCTTGCAAGGGCTTGAGACGCTCTCCCTTCGCGTACAGCGATCGGTTGATAATGCACTTGCGCTTGCACAATGGTTGGAACAAAACGAAAGTGTAGAAAGCGTGAATTATCCAGGCCTACAGAGCAGCACTTACAATAAACTGGCAAAAAAATATTTGCGCAATGGCTATGGAGCAGTGTTGTCATTTACTCTAAAAGGTTCAAAAGAGAATGCAGCCCATTTCGTTGACAGCCTTCAATTAGTAAGCCATGTCGCAAATGTTGGCGATGCAAAAACACTTATCATCCAGCCATCAGCAACAACACACCAACAATTATCAGATGAAGAACAATTGGCATCTGGTGTATTGCCTAACCTGCTTAGAGTATCTGTTGGCATCGAACACCTTGATGACATCAAGTCTGATTTTCAGCAGGCATTTGAAAAAGTTTTTACAAGAGAACTAGTAAACCAATAAACAAGATGTCCGTATTAAATTTTAACGTAAACGGTGTAAGTAAAAGCGCCACCAAACTAGAGTCAAAAGCAAGGAGCTTTAACATCACCATTGATGAACCAGAAGACCTGGGAGGTAAAGATGAAGGCCCCAACCCAGTAGAGTATATTCTTGCAGGGTACGCAGGATGTCTTAACGTAGTACTCAATCTTGTTGCCAAAGAAAAAGGTATTCAAATCAACAGCCTCAAATTGGATGTAAATGGCGATTTAAATCCTTCCAAGCTATTGGGTGGAAATGAAGATCGTGCAGGGTTCAGAGGGATTAATGTCAATATAGAAATTGATAGCCCTGCTAGTAAAGAAGAGTTAGAAGTACTCCTCTTTGAAGCAAAAGGTCGTTGTCCGGTAAATGATACAATTGCCAATCCAACACCTATTCAATATGCCATTAAACAGCAGGTTTTTGTCAATTAGCAGTGGAAGCAAAAGAATATCTATATCACCACAGTAAAAGTTTCAAACTGGAGTCGGGTAGTGCACTGCCTGGCTTCCAATTGAAATACACTACGCTTGGAAAATTAAATGTAGAGCGATCAAATGTGATATGGGTATGTCATGCGCTCACTGGAGATTCATCTGTCAATGACTGGTGGAGAGATTTATTTGTTGAAGAAGGTCCTTTTGATCCTAAGGAACATTTTATCATTTGTGCCAATGTACTGGGGGGTTGTTATGGATCTACGGGGCCTTTGTCCATAAACCCAGATACAACGGAACCCTTTTATCATGACTTCCCAATAATTACCAATCATGATATA
>JAGQYK010000011.1:57196-70383 GCA_020436125.1 Cyclobacteriaceae bacterium
CGTCAGGGCTTTCGATGCGCTCAGGAATCACCTAGGCTTAGGACAAATACATACTTTGATTGGCGCATCACTTGGCGGTCAACAGGTTTTAACCTGGGCGATTCAACAACCAGAAGTATTTGAGCACATTATTCCTATTGCCTGCAATGCAAAACATTCCCCATGGGGAATTGCCATTAATGAAGCGCAGCGCATGGCCATTACTGCTGACCAAACATGGAATTCAAAAAAAGCAAATGCAGGACTTGATGGACTCAAGGCTGCACGCGCCATGAGTATGCCTACTTTCAGAAGTTTTGAAGCATTTGAAAGTCAAAGCGATGAGGTGAATCAAAAGCTAAAAAGGTTTAAGGCGGCCTCCTATCAACAATACCAAGGGGAGAAACTCGCCAATAGGTTCAATGCCTTTAGCTATTGGAGACTTACCGAAGTGATGGACAACCACAACGTAGGGAGGGGCTTTACAAGCATCCATGAGGCACTGAACAGAATACAAGCAAAGGCATTGGTGATAGGTATCGATAGCGATTTGTTATTTCCTATAACCGAACAAGAATTTATTTTTAAAAACATTCGAAATGCACAATTCGAAATCATTCAATCAAAGTATGGTCATGATGCCTTTTTGATTGAAATCAATAAACTAAAATCAATTATTCAATTATTTATCAAATCAAAATTCGTTTACAATGAGTAAGAAGCTAAAACTAGGGGTATTTGGCTTGGGTAGCGTAGGGCAAGGATTCTACGAGTTATTGGATCAATCCAAAAACCCAAACCTTGAGATTAAAAAAATAGTAATCAAAAACCCTACAAAGACGCGTACCATCGAGTCCTCTATTTTTAGCACGACCCCTACGGATATTTTAGACGACCCCGAAATCGATATCGTTGTTGAACTTATTGATGATGCTGCAACTGCATTAGAAATTCTCAAGCTGTCGCTGCAAAAGCGAAAGCCAATTGTTACCGCCAACAAAAAAATGCTGGCTGAGAATCTGGAAGAAATTTTTTGGCTTCAGAGAAAATATGATACTCCGGTATTGTATGAAGGCGCAGTATGCGGGAGCATCCCCATCATCAGAAATCTGGAGATGCATTATGCCTTCGATACCCTGGAAAGTTTTGAGGGAATATTTAACGGATCAACCAATTACATTCTCACCAAAATGATCGATGAGAAAAGTAATTATGAAGAAGCTTTAAACAAGGCTCAAAAATTGGGTTTCGCAGAATCGGACCCTACCCTGGATGTAAAAGGGTATGATGCCAAGTACAAACTTGCGATAACCATTGCCCATTCCTTTGGATGCTTCGTGAAACCTGAACACATTCTCAATCTGGGTATTGATAAAATATCTGCTCATGATATTCGATATGCTAAACAGCAAGGGTGTGCCATAAAATTAATCGCTAAGGCAGAAAAGATTGGAAACAAGGTTTTTGGTATTGTAGCGCCTACTTTGGTGCCCGTTGAAAACCCACTCGCCAGTGTGAAGAATGAATTTAATGCCATCAACCTGATTGGGGCATCTACCGGCTTGCAAATGCTTACAGGCAAGGGAGCTGGAAGTCTGCCAACAGGACTTGTCGTATTATCAGATGTAGCATCACTAGCGTCTGGATTTAAGTATTCCTACCCTAAAATTACTAATGATAACCCAGTTGTCTTTGAAACGGATGCCCTGATCAACGTTCATGTAAGTTTCTCGGAGGCTGGCGCCATCCGACTAACCGATTTTGAGGAGTTTACAGGCGGCTATCAAGGGGAGGATGGTCATTTTATGACGGGTTGGATTCGCATTAAAAAACTCGCAGAATGGGTTGACCGGAATGACCTCTCAGTAATAGTCCTCGGTGACACTCCTTTCAAGGTTTATGAATCCAAGAAAGAGCAAGAATTGAGCTTAGCCTGAGGAACCAGAAGCAATCAACGTTGTTTATATAAGTGACGTAAATTTTATACCAGCAGCACCCATTTTTTGGGTTCTGTCGATATATTTGTGTTTCTGATTAAAGCGCATTTTCATGTTAATAGTTACCTCCATTACCGCCTTTACCATTGTTATTTTACTATTGGTATTCGTGCTGTTAGCTGCTCAAAAACAACTTGTTCAATCTGGACCTGTTAAAATTGTAATCAATGGCGAAAAGACCATAACGGTAAGTGCTGGGAGCACCCTGTTAACTACTTTGGCCAATGAGAAGATATTTTTGCCTTCGGCCTGTGGTGGAGGTGGTACCTGTGCTATGTGTAAATGTGTGGTGGAATCAGGAGGAGGTGATGTTTTACCCACTGAAGTAGGGCACCTCAGCCGTCAGGAGAAAAAAGACCATGTAAGGTTGGGTTGTCAGGTGAAAGTAAAACAGGATCTGGACATCAGAATCCCTGAAGAAATTTTCGGTATTAAGAAATGGGAATGCGAAGTAGTCTCCAACTACAATGTCTCCACTTTTATTAAAGAGTTCGTTGTGAAACTACCTCCTGGTGAAACGTTGAAATTTGAGGCGGGTGGATATATACAAATTGACGTACCGGTAGTAGACGTTGATTTCAAAACCATCGATATCACCCCTCACCCTGAATTGGGCCATAAGCAAGATGTTTTCCAGGGTGATTGGGATAAGTTCAAGTTGTGGGATTTGAAAATGAAAAATGAGGAGCCCATTTTCCGCGCCTACTCCATGGCTAATCACCCAGCTGAAGGAAATATCGTTATGCTCAACATTCGCGTGGCGACACCTCCGTTTGATAGGGCTAAGAACGGATGGATGGATGTAAATCCAGGAATTTGTTCTTCTTATATCTTCAGTAGAAAACCTGGTGATAAGGTGACCATTTCAGGTCCTTACGGAGAATTTCATATTAACAAAACGGATCGTGAAATGATTTACGTAGGTGGTGGAGCCGGTATGGCCCCGCTACGCGCACAAATATTTCACCTGTTCCATACAGAAAAAACTAAACGGAAAGTTTCTTACTGGTACGGAGGTCGTTCCAAAAAGGAACTATTCTATACCGATCATTTTAGAAACATAGAGAAAGACTTCCCTAACTTTACATTCAACATCGGGTTGTCCGAACCACTTCCTGAAGATAACTGGAAAGTGAAAGAATCACTTGATGGGGAAGGTGATGGGTATGTAGGGTTCATTCATAATTGTCTTTATAACAATTACCTGAAAGATCATCCAGCTCCTGAAGATGTTGAATTCTATCTTTGTGGCCCTCCTTTGATGAATGCGGCTGTTCTAAAAATGCTCGATGACATGGGCGTTCCAAAAGAGAATATTCGCTTTGACGACTTTGGAGGATAAATAGACATTATCTCAACAAAAAGCAGTTGCCTAAAAGCAGCTGCTTTTTTGTTTTATGGCAATTCAAAAATTCAAAATGGGGTTGCTCCTTCCTCATTAATCAAATAGCTTTGTTTAAACTGCAATTTCAATGGATTTAACCATTCTGTTTTCCCCACTCGATGAATCCATTTATGAAAATATTCATGATTCAGCCTCACTTTATAAAAGCATAAGGCTATTTGGCGATAAAATGCCGGATTATAAAAATGCGCACATCGCCATTTTTGGCATAAATGAAGAGCGTGGAACACCCACCAATCAGGGATGTAAGGAAGGACCTGATGAAATCCGAAAAAAACTATATCGATTAAAGCGCGGCACGGGCAAAAATAATATTGTTGACCTGGGAAATCTAAACCCTGGAATTGATCTGGATGAAACCTATGTGAGGGTGAGCGAGGTGTGCAGAATTCTTCTGGAAAATAATGTGCTCCCTATTCTATTAGGAGGATCTCACGACTTGGATTATGGCCAGTATAAGGGATATGAAGAGATGGAAAAGTTGGTCAACCTGCTCAACATTGATGCTTTTTTGGATTTAGATGACGCCAAAGAAAGTGCAGCATCGACCAAGCACGTTAACAAGATACTTTTACATGAGCCTAACTATCTTTTTGGATATACTCATTTGGCACACCAAACCTATTTGATAGACCCAATGGCCGTTGCCATTTTGGAGAAATTATATTTTGAGGCTTACCGTGTGGGTCACTTGCGTAGTAATATGGCAGACATGGAACCAGCCATTCGCAATGCAGACATGGCCACTTTCGATATTACAGCCATCAAATCAGCCGATGCTCCAGGTAATGCCAATGCTCAGCCCTTCGGACTCACTGGAGAAGAGGCCTGTCAAATTTGCTGGTACGCTGGTACAAATGAAAAATTGAGTTCTATAGGCTTTTACGAATACAATCCTGGTAAAGACGATGAACCCAAAAAAACGGCCTCTGTAATAGCTACCATGATCTGGTATTTCATCGAAGGATTTTATCATCGCAAAAGCGAGCAGGATTTTAAAAGTAATGACTTCCTGAAATATACTGTATCAATGCCTGTAGAACCTGAGGTGCTATCATTTTACAAGAGCAAGTTTACCGAGAAGTGGTGGATGGAAGTAAACCATCATCGTACCAATGATAGATACGCCAGGGCAAGTATCGTACCCTGCAGTTACAACGACTACCAAAAAGCGACTAATGGAGAATTACCCGAACGTTACATCGCAACTTTATCCAAATTGATTTAAGGTTTGTCATTCAATAGACAAACTTTCCAGAACTGAATTCAGTTAAATAAATACTATGAAAAATTTCTCTTTACTAATTATCGCAATTCTCAGTTTCTACTTTATCAGTTGCGACTCTAAACTGAGTGATCCTCAAAAAATTGTGGACAAGGCGATTGAAGTGGCTGGTGGAGAAAAATACAATAACCTGAATGCTGAGTTCGATTTCAGAAACATTCATTATGTGGCCAAGAAGGATGGTGGGAAATTTTCTTATGAACGTATCATCGAGGATTCCATAGGAACCATTCACGATTTCGTGACGAATGAAGGCTTCAAAAGAGAAATCAATGGTGAACTGGCCATGCTACCTGATTCAATGGCCGCATTATACACTTCGTCTACCAATTCAGTCCATTATTTCGCTCTGCTTCCCAACGGGCTCAATGATGCCGCAGTGAACAAAAAATACCTGGGAGAAACAACCATAAACGACCAGGCTTATTACAAAGTCCAGATTACCTTCAGTGCGGACGGAGGGGGTGAAGATTTTGATGATGTCTACTTGTACTGGTTCAATCAACAAACTTTTACGATGGACTACCTCGCCTATTCATTTGCCGAGGATGATGAAACCAGTTTCCGATTTAGAGTGGCCTACAATCCAAGGGTTGTGAACGGAGTAAGATTTCAAGACTACATTAACTACAAGCCTAAAAACAATTCATTCAGCGTGGATCAGGCAGAAGAAATGTATAAGAATGGTGAGTTGATAGAGCTAAGTAGAATTGAAACTGAAAATGTAATAGTGGAGTAAACTTCAACAAAAAATTTAACGATCACAGCTCAATAAAATCAGAGCACATTTCCCAGCTGCTCTTTAATTTTTTCTAACTCCTCTTTCATCATCACTACGTGCTTTTGAATCTCAGCATCATTGGCCTTGCTGCCAATGGTATTGATTTCTCTTCCTATTTCCTGTGAGATGAAAGCTAACTTTTTACCATTGCTGGCATTACTCTTTAGTACCTGCTGAAAATAATCCAGATGTGTCTTAAGGCGAACGCGTTCCTCATGGATGTCCAGCTTTTCGATATAAAAAATAATTTCTTGCTCTAACCTATTTTCATCAAACCCTTCTTCTCCAAAAAAATCCACCACCCTTCCTTTTATTCTACTCCTTACTTTTTCTACACGCTTAGGATCTAATGTTTCTATGATTGCAAGACCGGACTCTATCGATTCACAATACGACTCCAATTTTTTTTGAAGTACTCCACCTTCAGCTTTCCTAAAATCATCGCACTTTTCTATGGCCTCCATCACGCAGGCATGAATGGCCTCCCACTCTGCTGGATTTGTTTCTTCCTTTCCGGTATTTTGAATTACCTCCGGAGAGTTGAGAGCGATTTGAAAAAGATTCTCATAAGGCGCCATGGCACGATCCGCCAACCGCTTTAACTGCGCATAGTAGGCAACAAACAATTCTTCATTGTAGTGTTGTAAAACTTCACGCTTACCACCTTTCTCACAATCTATGCTAATAGATATCTTTCCTCTTTCAAGATGATCTGTGACGATATTTCTAAGGGTCAACTCGTTTTCAGTGTATACACGTGGTAACCGAATATTCAAATCCATGAATTTCGAGTTCAAACTTTTTACCTCAACATTAATAGTAAGGTCTCCAAAGGAGGACGAGGCTTGTCCAAAGCCAGTCATAGATCTAATCATAATAATAGTAAGTTGACTTCTGGGTTAAAAATCAAACCCTAAGGTAACAAATATGCGTGGGTCTTGCACTTTGTAATTTTCCACAGGCCAGGCCAGATCAAATTTCATATAGTATCCCAACATCATACTTCTAAATCCAACCCCATAGCTATATAGCCATGGGTTAATAAAGTCTTTAATCTCTGCTGTAAAGGGACCTTCCTTTTCAATCCTGGTTTGTGTACTGGTATTTGAATTAATGGGTGGCTTTCCGGTCCAACTGGTTCCTATGTCATAAAACCCAGTTAGCTGCATGTTGCGGAAGAAGTTAGAGGTAATTGGCCCTCCAGAAAGAGCACGAATAAGTGGAATTCTCAATTCGGCATTGGCCAAAGCAACACTTCGACCATATTGTGTCGCATAGTCAAAACCTCGCAAGCTAGTAGCAAACTCTGTAAAAATTAAGTTAGGATTATACCCTTCTATCCTCGCCAGCGGATTACCCGTTCCGTTTTCATTGATTTTATTTCCAAACCAGTTGTCCATTCCACCGAGTACATAAGACTTTGGCGCATTACCAAAGAAGGTTCCTGTAAAGCCTCGTACAGCAATTACTATCTCTTTGTATAAGGGTTGATAATGTCTGATATCAATGGCGGCATGAGAGAAACTTGCTTGCTTGTTCCCCATTCCTTCATAATGTGTGAAATTTATTTTTCCTCTTGTCCCTTCAATAATATTAAGTCCTGTAGTCAGGCTATTATCATAAACCAGCTCCATCTTAGAACCCGCGTAAAACTGTTCAGCAGGAGGAAGAAATACAGGAGGAACAGACGGAGACCTATCACTGCCTCTGTCTACAATTCGCGTATAGCCAAGGAAAGGTTTTAAAGTAATTCGGGTACGAACTGTCAAGGGTAGAGAAGCTCCTACCTCTACTTTTTGCCAGGTATACTTTTGCTGATTTACATTCGCATCCCAGAAAATAACTTTTCGGTCTATGCGTGCACTATAGTCAACACGATGTGGTAAGTATTGAATCTCCCCATAGATATCCCCACTCTTCCAATCGAAAGCAGTCTGAATTCCACCAAAGAAACGATAGTTCTCCAGCATGTCATTCATCTGGGTTTCCAGGCGCACACTAAAACCTCTCAAAGGATCTATAACAAAATTAGTAATGAGATTTTCGTAAGTAAACTTGGGCTCATAAGGGAATGGTCCTCGAATACGGGTAACTTCCCGAGCCTTCATGTATCTGTTTAAAAATGTCTCTGAAGGTTGACTTCTTGTTGCTTCGTCTTCAAAAACATAATCCTCCGTATTAATCGTCTCATCAATATTTACATCAATATCCACCTTATCACTCTGCGCAATAATCGTATCCTTCGGCTGAGGAATCTCGTCTTCAAAAATGTAATTGTCTGTGTCTATAGAGTCGGCTGGCATTCTCTTTTGACCAACCGTATCAACAGGCACAGGAGTTACCTGGGTAACCGAGTCCTTTTCCCTCAATCTGGAATTGATCAACTCCTTAATAGAAAGTCCCTTTTGAGGAGCTGTTTCCTGTTTTCGCCTTTCTACTATGGCCTTTGCCTGCTGTACTTCTTTGCGTCTGGTAGCAGGTGTGAAAACCTGTCTATTGAGATTAAAAGGCTTCGTTAGAAATATATCCTCTTTCATCCCTTTGTCCATTACCATAGCTAACGCTCGGTTTGTAAAGTCAATATCGTATTCCTTAATACTGGAATTGTAATTGGTGACCTGCGAATAGATTCCAGTACTTTGATCGTATTTGAAAATATTTACAATACCTCGTTGATCACTCAGATAATAAATGTTGTTAATATCAAGCGCCAGTGGATAATAATCTTTGCTTAAAGTATTCGTCAATCGATTTACCACATTGGTAGTGGTATCCAAATCATATAAATACAAATTATAGTTAGCGGGAATTGTCTTTATCCCTTTAACAATAGTATTGGTTGTATCATTGGTTCTGTTAGAACTAAAAACAATGGTATTTGAATTAGGTATAAATGAAGGATCAAAATCATCGTAAAGATCATTAGTTAACCTGCGGGTACGATCTCTCCTGCTACTGATAAGGAATAAATCATTTTGTCCTTCAAAGTCAGCACTCAGGATAGCTAATCTTCCGTTGCCTGAAAAGTCAAAACTTCTAATGTTACTAAATCGATCCAGTTCTCTCGGCAATTTACTTTTGGTCGTTAAATCATAGAGCCAAAAAACATATTCGCCATACTTCACGCCAATTACTCCCAGCGTATTATTATCGGCCCAGCTGATAAGCGGCACGTTAGGATTCACATCCTGGCCAAATACTTTGTTTCCGCTAGTCAATATGGTTACTTCTTTCCCGTTGTTCAGCGATTTGATCTTCACTACAAAACGGCCTCTGTCATTCTCCGCGTAGGCCATATTTTTTCCATCAGGGCTAAGCTTTACTGTTGTGAAAATAATTTCCTTGCGATGACGATTACTCACCTTTGCTGAATCCAGCGGGGTGATATAACTCTGATTTACTTTCTCCTCCATTTCGGAGTAATACTGCTGCCAATCGCTAATCAATTGCTTAAAGCTAATCCCAAGTGTGATCAACACACTTTTTTGCTCATTGCGAATGACGCGCGCATAGTTGAGGATGTTTGATATACTGCTTTTTCCATATTTTTCAGCGATGTAATTCCATATCGACTGCCCCACCAATTCAGCTTCGTCTCCAGTAAGTTTGAGCGCTTTATTAATTTTTTTTGTTCGTACCAACTGACGGATATAATCGTCCATTTCAGCATTCCAACCCTTAGACACATAACCAGAAGCACCCTTGATAAACCACTCTGGGAGATTCAACAAAACGGCATTTTGAAACATGTCTTTAAGGCTCCCACCAAACATCATTTCATTGACCATCAATTCGGTCATCTTGTAAATGAGTTGTTCCTTAAACTGATCAACCGTTCCTGGGTGGGCTATCTCCACATAGGGTTTAACAAATTCTGTCTCACCCCCTACGTTGAACTCTGTATGGTTAAGACCGATATTGCTTTGCTGCAGATCGGTAATGGAGTTGTAAAGAAAAACTTTTGTTTTCAAGTAAGGAGGGTAACCGATGAGATCGGTAATACGATCAAATTCTCCCTCCAGATATTGGATGGCCTCGGTGGCTACCTTTCTACGGTTGTCGTAATAGTAAACATCAAAATTTTCAGAAGTAAGATATTGCCAATCAAACTGTTTGTACTGAATTCTATTCTTTCCGAAATTTTCTCTAGCCTGTTGTGCATTAGCCTGAAAATGGAATGATGAAAATAGGAATACACCAAACAGAACGCAAGCACATTTCATGCGAATACTTCTCTTCAAAATTACCTGGAAAACCTCTTGCCTAGTTATCATCCCTGTCGCCAATCTGTAGCTTGCGGCCTTTATCTTAAGATTCTTAGTATTAGTGGAACTTCGAATATAACGATTTAACTCTAGTTATATTTGCCTCTTTGTCCAAATTCCCACGGCCTAATATATAATCTGCAAGCTGCCCCGAAAAATACGGAGCCAAGCTCACACCTTTAGTGCCTAAGCCGCTAAAAATCAGAACATTTTTTTCAATGGGGTGCTGCCCGATAATGGGGCGCCTATCAACAGTTGACGGTCTGATACCCCAATCTTGGTGAGTCACCTCAAACGGTATGCTCAACAAATCTTTCACTTTCTGCTCTAACTCCATTCTCCCTTCCGGGGTAACACCCGGCTTCAAATTAACAAGATCATAAGTTGCCCCTACTTTGTATTCCATTTCTCCGGATTCTACAACATAAACCCCGCGATTATATATCCGGTTCAATATTTTTGTGGTTTTAATTGTCATCACCTCTCCTTTCAACATCTTTAACGGTAGCATCTCGAAGTATTTACTTTGAAGGGCATGGATACCGGTACAGTAAATTATTTTTTCAGCCGATACGTTGTCATACGCTACACCGTTATCCGATGTTTTCATTTTCTCCTCCAGCCACAACTCTTCCAAATAACTTTCTTTTTGCAGCAATAATTCTCTGACACCATTCAAAAATATACCCGTATTGATAAACCCACATTGCGAAAGCAAAATACCTCCAATAGGGTCATTTACCTCATCTCCAAAAGTAGGTTCCGTAGTTACCTGAGAAATGTAATTTTCAAAAGAATCATCTGCACTCTTGCTCATCCATTCGTTCTGCTCCTCTATGGCACGAAATGGAGTATAGAGTGGACTGTTATAAAAAAACTTAATTTCCAAATCACTTTCTGCTTCCTGATAAAACTTAAACAGATAAGAAAACATCTCATCAGCCTTCCATGTTTTTACAATCCGTTTTCCGGTAATGGGATTAAAAAGACCAGCCGCTACTGATGAAGCTCTATTCTGTGATGGGGTGTCATACACCAAAATTCTCTTACCTCGCTTAAGCAATTGTAGCGCCAGACAGGCCCCTGCCAACCCCAACCCCACTATGATATAATCAATTTTATTTGTCAATTTTTTATGAACCGTTATAAATCTGACAAAAGCGCTCATCAATGCCTTAAATCGGCTTCTTGGTGTTAACTTATGACTTTCACGCAAAGATAATTGCTATGAAGGTCATAACTTTGCATTTAATTAAGAGATATGATTACTGTTAAGTCATTTGTATTTAATCCTTTTAGCGAAAACACCTATGTGGTATATGACGAAACCAAGGAAGCGATCATTATTGATCCTGGTTGTTATGAGCCACAAGAACAAAAAGAATTAGATGAGTTTATTAAGTCAAATCATCTTAGTGTTGCCTTACTTATTAATACCCATTGTCACATCGACCATGTGTTGGGTAATGATTTTGTGAAAGAAAAGTATAATGTGCCTTTCCTGACTCATAAAAATGAGGAAAGCTTATTACGCGCAGTAACGGCCTATGCACCCAATTATGGATTTAGTGCTTACAAGGAAGCGCTCCCTGATAAATTTATTGATGAAAAAGACGAAGTTACTTGGGGAAAAAGCGAACTCAAGGTGATTTTTCTCCCAGGCCATTCACCTGGACATATTGGACTTTATGATCCTGAACAAAAGATTCTAATTAGCGGAGACGTTTTGTTTGATGGAAGTATTGGAAGAACTGATTTGCCAGGTGGTGATATGGATACATTGATTGAGAGCATTCAACAAAAACTTTTCATCTTACCAGACGATGTAACCGTTTACAGCGGTCATGGCAATCCTACCACAATTGGTAAAGAGAAAGTAAGCAATCCCTTTTGTGGACTAGGTTCATAATGAAATCTTTAGCTCAGCACATTCCTAATGTACTCACACTAAGTAACCTTCTTTGTGGATGCATTGGTATATTACTAGCTCGCGAATTTCCACTTTATGTTCCGGCCTACTTAGTATGGCTAGCATGTGTATTTGATTTCTTTGATGGCTTTGCAGCCAGAATGCTCAAAACAACTTCATCAATTGGTAAAGAACTTGACTCCCTTGCCGACATGGTCAGTTTTGGTGTGTTGCCCTCCATGGTGATGTTTACCTGGCTGGAAAAGTCAGCCCCAGGAACTTACATTCCATACATCGCATTCTTGATCGCATTATTCTCTGCATTACGATTGGCCAAATTCAATGTAGATGAAAATCAAACAGATTCTTTTATTGGACTGCCTACTCCTGCGAACGCCCTATTTATTACAGGACTAGTGTTTTTAGATACGCCCTTCAATTTCATTACTTCCTCTACAACAAGCCTAGCAGTTATAAGCATTCTATTCTCTTTGCTGTTGGTTGCACCACTTGATTTATTTGCACTCAAATTCAAAAATTTTGGCTGGTCTGATAACAAACTGAAGTTTACCTTTATTGGATTATCAGTATTATTACTTGGCTGGAAGCAGGCCGAGGCAGTACCTTTAATTATACTACTATACATCATCCTTTCGTTAGGAACGAGAGTATTTGCAAGGAAGTAGCATTGTTTACCAAAATCATTTCGTGAAGGCCAAAAAATTAACAATACTGATTGGTTTAGCCCTTTTGGCACTCAGTACCTATACCATGGCTCAGGTTTTGGAGTCACCTTTGAAGTCTGGTCAGTGGGCAAAATTCTCAGTATTAGAAGATGGAGTTTATAAGATTGATTATAACCTTTTAAAGTTTGCGGGGTTTGATCCAGATAAAATTGACCCCAGAAACATTAGTCTTTTCGGAAACGGAACTGGCATGCTTCCTCAGGCAAACAATGCACCTAGATCAAATCACCTACAAGAAATAGCAATTACTGTAATAGGTGAATCGGATGGACAATTTAATTCAGGAGATTACATTCTTTTCTACGGACAAAATCCCGACAAGCATTTTTATGATGTAGATAAGCAAATATTCCACTTTGAGAATAACCTATACACCGATAAGAATTATTACTTTTTAACAATCTCGTCCCATCCGGGTGAGCGAATGGCAAACAAAGAAAACATAGCAGGCAGTTACCCTATCATTAATACTTTCAATGATTTCGTTTTTCATGAAAAAGAAAACTACAATGACTTGAACTCAGGTAGACAATGGTTTGGGGAGCGATTCGACATCACCAACAATCTCTCCTTGCCCTTTACGATGCAGGGCATAGTGGCAAATAGTCAAGTCAAGATCGTATCGAGTGTAATGGGGCAAAATTTTAATCCCGCATCATTTAGCCTTTCATTAAATGGAACCCCTGTAATAGAGCAGCCTATTCCACCCATTGCCAACTCACAATACGGAATCAAAGGAAGGGTTGTAGTTGATACCTTGACTATAAATACTAACTCCATTCCGACTCAAAATTTCACTTATCAATACACCAAAGGAGCC
>JAGQYK010000011.1:70483-75486 GCA_020436125.1 Cyclobacteriaceae bacterium
TTTCCAATTTGGTAAGTACCTTTGAAGTAACCTCGTTCCCGCCCAATGGTTTTATTTGGGATATTACTGATCCCCTAGGGTGTAGCTATCAGCAATTCCAATTCAATAATAATAAGGCAACCTTTAACACTGAGACTAACCAGCTCAAAACATTCATTGCCTCTAAGGAGAGTGATTTTTTGATCCCGGTCTATGAGAAACAGGTGCCAAACCAAGAACTCATTTCTAAATCAAATGTGCAGTTACTTATCGTTTCACACCCTGATTTTATAAGTGAAGCCAAACGTTTGGCCAATCATAGGCAAAATGCAAATGGTCTCTCTACATTAGTTGTAACACCTGAAGAAATTTACAATGATTATTCAGGTGGCAAACAAGACCCAACGGCCATTCGGGATTTCGCGAGAAACCTTTACGGCACAGGTCTGGAGAATGTTTTACTTTTTGGAAGATCCTCATTCGATTTCAAGGATCGAGTGAATAAAAACACAAATTTTGTTCCTACTTATGAATCGAGGAACTCACTTTCTCCGCTGGAAACCTACTCTTCAGATGATTACTTCGCTTTCATGGAAGTGAGCGAAGGCAGTTGGAGGGAAAGCCCAGTAGAGGCGCATACACTAGATATTGGTGTGGGTAGGCTACCCATTAAAACTGTAGAAGAGGCTGCCATTGTAGTTGATAAACTAATAGCCTATGATACTAACTCTAAATCTTTTGGCAGCTGGAGAAAAGATATCCTTTTCGTAGCGGATGATGGAGATTTCAATCTTCACCAAAGCGATGCAGATAAATTGGCGAGAGACATTGAGGCCAATCAATTTCAGTTCGACACCAAAAAGATTTATTTAGACGCCTTCAAACAAATTTCGAAACCAAGTGGCCAGGTTTCTCCCGATGCAAGAGAAGCTTTACTTAAGTCTTTAAAAAAAGGAAGTCTTATCGTCAACTTTACAGGCCATGGATCTGAGCGTGTTTGGCTGCAAGAACAAATATTGGACGAAGAATTAATTGAAGAATGGAATAATAAAGAAGTATTCCCGCTGCTGGTTACAGCAACATGTGAATTTGGAAGACATGATGACCCCACGCAAATCTCAAGCAGCGAATTAGTCTTAACGAAAAAAGATGGTGGCGCTATCGGATTGGTTACCGCTGCGAGACCAGTTAATGCATCCACCAATGCTTTTCTAAACAAAGCCTTTTATGAAGCACTTTTCACAAAAGTAAATGGTAAATATCAAGACCTTGGTGCCGTGTTTCGCAAAACAAAAAACAATAGTGTTAACGGGGTTTCAAATAGAAACTTCTCTTTACTGGGCGACCCATCAATGCGGTTGGCTATTCCTAATAACGAAATTATTGCTACGCGCATATCCACTGCCACAGGGTCTGATACCCTTAAAGCATTATCCAGAATAATAATTGAAGGTGAAGTAAGATCTCAAGGAATTAAAAATGAGAATTTTAACGGAGCAATTACCGTAGTGCTAAAGGATAAAGAATTCAATTTTAATACATTGGGTGACGAGAACCCTGTTTTTACCTACCAAGAAAGAAGCAATACTTTATTCCGTGGTGAAGCAATAGTAGATCAGGGGTCGTTTCAATTGGAGTTCATACTACCAAAGAATATTGCCTATCAGGTAGGTTATGGGAAATTAAGCCTGTACGCAAAGAACAATGCCAGCACAAGTGATGCCATAGGGGGATCAATAAATTTTAAAATAGGGGAAAGTGAAGTGGACGATGGGAGTGATAAGACTCCCCCAGAAATAAAACTTTATATGGGAGACACTACATTTGTTAACGGAGGCATTACGTCAAGCGCTACCCAACTGGTTGCACGACTTTCAGATGCAAGTGGAATAAACGTGGCCAATTACGGAATTGGAAATAACTTAATCGCTATTCTTGATAATGAACACATTTTTGAAGTTGGAGAATATTACTTGGCCGATCTGGACGATTTCACGAAAGGGACGATAACATTTCCCATTGAAAATCTTGCTCCTGGAAGACATACCATTGAGCTAAAAGCCTGGGATGTGTACAACAATCCTTCCACAGCAAAAGTTGATTTTGTGGTGACAAGTGGAACTCAAATTGCTATACAACAGCTATACAACTATCCCAATCCATTCTCTGGCAGTACCACCATCCAATTTGAACACAATAGAGCAGGAGAAGATCTGGAGGTCTATGCCACCATTGTCGATATTTCAGGGCAGACCATGCGCATGATGAATTATGAGGCCCAAGCCAGTCAATATCTGGTTACTTTACCAGAATGGGATGGCACTAATACAGCCGGAACAAAATTAGGCAATGGAGTATACCTATTAAGACTTGTCGTTCGTTCCCTATTGGATGGCTCGAAAAATGAGCAGATATCCAAACTAATTATTTTGAATTGATTATCTTTAAAGCTTAGATCTTGACTATGAATAAGTTAAGGATTTTAATTATCCTCTTTTTATCGTTTGGTATAACATTTTTCGGCTTTTCTCAGAACCTAATTGGTCAGGATAGCACGCGAAAAGTAATCACTACCGCTGTACCTTTTCTCACAATCACCCCTGATTCCAGAGCTGCTGGTATGGGTGATGCAGGGGTTGCTACCTCTCCGGATGCAAACTCAGCTCATTGGAACTCCGCCAAATTGGCGTTCATAGATAAGAGCTACGGAGTTTCTGGCTCCTACACTCCATGGTTAGGCAAGATCATCAACGATATGTCCATTTTCTACCTTACGGGATTCTATAAGATTACCAGAGAACAAACTGTAGCAGCCTCCATGAAATACTTCGACTTGGGTGAGATACAGTTCAACAATGGACCTGGTGTAAACAATATACTCGGTCGGTTTAACCCAAGAGAGTTTGCCTTTGACGTTACTTATTCACGACTGCTTACCGAACAGCTTAGTATTGGGGGCGCTTTGCGCTATATTCACTCAAATCTCACAGGAGCATTTTCATCAGGTGGAGTAGATGCGAGACCAGGTAATTCTGTGGCAGTTGACGTAGGGGTGTTTTACACAAAACCACTGGTGTCTAGAAATTCAGCTCTTTCATTGGGAGCTTCAATCAGTAACATTGGTGCCAAAATTTCCTATTCCGATGCAAACAACGAAGACTTCATTCCTACTAACCTGAGATTAGGAGGCTCCTACAAGACGGAGTTAGACGCATTCAATAGTTTAACCTTTGCGTTAGATGTTAATAAACTGCTTGTGCCTAGCCCCACTGCAGATAGTCAGGACAAAGCCTTATTAAATGGAATTTTTGGTTCATTTTCCGATGCTTCTGGAGGATTTAGTGAAGAGATGAGAGAGTTCTCAGTGTCATCTGGTATTGAATATTGGTATAACGAAACTTTTGCAGGACGTCTGGGATATTTCCTTGAAGCAAAGGATAAAGGAAATCGCAAATATTTAACAGCCGGGGTAGGCGCCAAAATTCAAAAGTTTGCAATTGATATCGCTTACCTGGTTCCAACCAACAAAAACGAAAACGCTTTAGCTGAAACTCTTCGTTTCACTATCATGATGTACTTTGATAGCAAAGTGATGGGGGAAGAATCTGTGACTGATCAATAGTAATGCTGGACAGAAGCCTGCCGCCTCCTTTTGTAAAATCGACATCTTTTCAATTACCCCCGGTTTACAAAACTCAGTTATCAAATCGAGTTCCGGTATTTCATTTAGATACCATTCAACAAGAACTAGTTAAAATTGAAGTAGTTTTCCATGCGGGCAAATGGTACGATCCAAAACCTGAGGTATCACATTTTGTGGTTCAGATGCTTGATAAAGGCACCAAGTCAATGTCTGCAAAACAGATTGCAGAGTTATTTGACAGGTATGGTGCACATATTGAACTATCAGGTGACTTCGATTTTGCATCAGTTTCTTTATACACCCTTTCAAAACACGTTGCAAAACTTTACCCAATTTTCCATGAAATAATTACTGCTCCAGCTTTTGATGAAACGGAGTTAAATCTGTTTAAAGATCAATTTATGCAGGGGCTCAGAGTGAAAAATGAAAAAACAAGTTATTTGGCATCAAAACTCATCCGTAAAAAAATATTTGGTTCATCTCATCCTTATGGTCAATCTGCAAATGAAGATGAGGTTAATAAAGTAAAGACCAGTGATTTGTCTTCATTTTTTAATGAGAGAATGAAGCCCTCCCATGTCTTTGTTCTTGGAAAGATAAATTCCGATGACCTTGCATTAGTGAAGCATACTCTGGGCTCGATTGACACTCATACTCCACCGTCACCTAGTTTCTCTTTAACAGAAAAACAAGAAGATCCTAACTATATTGAGAAGAAAGGAAGTGTTCAATCATCTATCAGACTAGGGAAGCAAACCCTTCAAAGACACCATCCCGATTACGGAGGCCTCTTAATTCTTAATTACTATTTGGGTGGTTACTTCGGCTCTAGATTGATGAAAAACTTAAGGGAAGAGAAAGGGTTAACATATGGAATTTCATCCTCCATCAACTCCCTCAAAAATGGCAGCATTTTACTTATCGGTACGGATGTCAACAAAGAAAACCGAGAGACAGCCATAAGTGAAATTATGAAAGAGATTGACCTTCTTCACACATCTATTAATGATGATGAATTAGAACTGGCCAAACGACATTTCATAGGAAGCCTTCAAGGAGAAATAGCCAGTCCATTTTCAATCTTAGGAAAAATTAAAAACATCGAACTTCATCAGCTACCTGGTACCTATTATCAAGATTTGATTAATCAGATCGATAGTGTCACTAATCAGGATTTACTTCAAATTGCGGAAGAACATTTTAAAAAAGATTCTTTCCTTGAAATCTCTGTTGGCTAATATTCTTTCCTTACCAGGTAGCCTTTAACTAGGACTAGCTTACTCCTTATTCTTTAAAATCTAGTTCATAAAAAAAGCCTCATATTGTTTAATATGAGGCTTTGATAAAAAAAGGCAACGACTTACTCTCCCACGTTTTACCG
>JAGQYK010000120.1 GCA_020436125.1 Cyclobacteriaceae bacterium
TAATCAAAAAAAAAAGAACTAGGTTGGGTTAGTCCTGCAGGTGCTTGGGGATCGATCGGGCAAAACAACTGGCTATTTAAATCTTTTTTTTAAAGGAAATTGAATTGTATGATAACTAGGGCACAAACTACGCTTGAGAAATTTGATCGGACTAAATTGGTGCATAAATTCCATTTGGCCTTGATAGCGGGATTAATTAGAATCAAATGAAGCTGACACTTGTAGCGGGGGCCAGACCTAATTTTATGAAAATAGCGCCCCTTATCCATGCGTTGGATAAGGCAAAAGCCGCTGGAGGTGGAATATCCTACCAGCTTGTTCATACTGGACAACATTATGATAAAGCGCTAAGTGCCTATTTCTTTGAAGACTTGGGGATTCCCTTACCAAAAATAAACCTGGGTGCAGGATCGGGTTCTCAGGCAGAGCAAACGGCATCGATCATGGTGGCTTTTGAAAATTACCTTTTAGAAAATGTGTGTGATGCTGTAATAGTAGTTGGTGATGTAAATTCAACATTAGCTTGCGCTGTCGTGGCAAAGAAAATGAATATTGATGTGATCCATGTGGAGGGAGGAATTAGATCAGGGGATAGAAGCATGCCAGAAGAAATTAACAGGCTGGTAACAGATGCTATTTCAGATTATTTTTTCACCACAACACCCGAAGCGGGAGAAAACTTGATACGCGAAGGGATAGATAGTAAACAGATATTTTTTGTAGGTAATACAATGATTGATTCACTGGTAATGACAAGACACAGGTGGCAAAAACCTAAATTTTTGGATGAAATCACCAAACATGAAGGCTATTTGGTGTTAACACTTCATAGACCCTCTAACGTGGATAATCCGAAAGTAATGCAATCGATTATTGATAAGATTAATTTAACAATCAAAGATATTCCTATAATTTTTCCAGTACATCCAAGAACTCAGAGTAGGTTAGCTCTGGTTAAACTCCCTCCTCATGTTCACATTACTGGCCCTATGAGATATTTGGAATTCATGTATTTATTAGATCATTGTAAGGGTGTTATTACGGATAGTGGAGGAATTCAGGAGGAGACAACATTTCTCCATAAACCTTGTGTAACACTGAGAGATACTACGGAAAGACCAGAAACTGTTTTATTGGGTACCAACGAACTCATTGGAAATGACTCCGAAAAACTTGCTATCGCACTCAATAACATTATAAGTGGGAAATCAAAAGAAGGAACCATTCCTCAGTTATGGGATGGGCGAACTGCAGAAAGAATTGTTGCCCAGTTGATTACAATTTACCATGAAAATTGATTTCTCTCCTCCCTACATTGATGAGGACATCCGCAAGGAAGTGCTGGAAGCCATGGATTCGGGATGGATAACTACAGGCCCCAAAACCCTGGCTTTGGAGAAACTGGTAGCTGAATATGCTGCAGTAGATTTTGCCAACTGTACCAACTCAGCCACCTCCGCATTGATGCTGGTGTTGCACTGGTTCGGTGTCACCCGGGGAGATGAAGTGATCATACCGGCCTATACCTATGCTGCCACGGCACTGGCGGTCATGCACTTGGGTGCCACTCCGGTAATGGTGGACTGTGGTCTAGACTTAAACATTGATCCTGGTAAAATAGCAGATAACATTACACCTAAAACAAAAGCCATCATCCCGGTAGACATCGCAGGATGGCCATGTGATTACATGGCTATCTATAAGGTGGTAGAGAAGTTGGCTTCAAAGTTTGTAGCCACTACGGATACCCAGAAAAAACTGAACCGCATGCTGGTGCTGTCCGATGCAGCCCACTCCATCGGAGCCAAATACAACAACAAACCTGCAGGTTCCCTGGCCGACATCACGGTGTTCTCCTTCCATGCGGTAAAAAACTTAACCACGGCAGAAGGGGGTGCCATTTGCCTCAACATGCCCGTGCCTTTTGATAACGAACAAATCCATAAAACCCTTAAACTCTGGTCGCTCAATGGTCAAACCAAAGATGCTTACACCAAAACCCTAAAGGGGGGCTGGAAATACGACATCGTCTACCCGGGATTTAAGATGAACATGCCGGACATCTGTGCGGCCATAGGCCTAGCCCAACTGCGCAAATACAACAGCCTCCTTTTAAAAGAACGAAAAAGAGTATTTGATGCCTACATCTCTGCTTTTTCTCATCATCAATGGGCTGAATTGCCTCCGCAGGATACAACCGAAAAAACGGGGTCTTATCATTTATTCGCTCTGCGTATCAACGGAATTATAGAATCCCAACGAGATCAGTTGATAGAGCACATAACGGAGACTGGCGTATCCGTCAACGTTCACTTCCAGCCGTTGCCCTTACTTTCAGTATTTAAGGAAAGGGGGTACAACATCAAAGACTTCCCGGTCGCCTACGATAACTACTCCCGCGAAATCTCTCTCCCCATCTACCCCGAACTGAATCAATCCCAAATTGAATACATTGTAAAGGCTGTTGTCAATGCTTATCAATTGGTAGAGTAGTTTTTGGAACAACTTCTTGCTATTGCACAATGTTCACTAATTAGACACAAAGTTTCACTAAGTTTAAATATTCTCTTTGTGATCCTTTGCGATTCTTTGTGTAACTCTGTGGTATAACTTCTAGCTATTACACAAAGGCCCCAAAGAAGACACAAAGTTTCACTAAGACTGAGATCTTCCTTTGAGTAACTTTGTGATCCTTTGCGTTTCTTTGTGGTATAACTTTTGACTGTCGCATAAGTGTTTTATAGCGGTATGACAGAAAATGAATTATCCAATATTGTAATAGGCAAGGCCATTGAAGTACATAAAGCATTAGGGCCTGGACTTCTTGAATCAGCTTATCGGGAATGTCTGTACTTTGACCTGATGCAAAGTGAGCTATATGTGGAGAAAGAAAAGCCAATGCCTATCGTCTATAAGGATGTAAAGTTAGACCACGGCTACCGCATGGATTTGTTGGTCGAAAACAAACTGGTTATTGAAATAAAAACAGTAGAATTTTTCACAGATGTGCATACTGCTCAAATGCTTACGTACTTGCGCCTGGGTAACTACAAGCTTGGCCTGTTAATCAATTTCCATGTTGCAAAATTGAAAGAGGGAATTAAACGAATAATTAATTAGTGAACTGGAAGTCTTTGTGCCCCTTTGTGGTTCTTTGCGTTTCTTTGTGGAATAACTTCTAGCTATTGCACTAAGTTTCACAAAGTTTGAGTACTTCCTTTGAGCAGCTTTGAGCTCCTTTGTGTAGCTCTGTGGTATAACTTTTGGCTATTACACAAAGGTCACTAAGAAGACACTAAGTTTCACAAAGTTTGAGTACACTCTTTGAGTAGCTTTGTGATTCTTTGCGTTTCTTTGTGGAATAACATCAAGCTGTTGCGCAAAGGTCTCTAAGAAGCACAAAGTTGTACTATGACTGAGACATCCCTTTGAGTAACTCTGTTATCCTTTGTGTTACTTTGTGGAATAACCTCTATTAGCAAAATACAAAATGATTAAGCGCTTTTTGGATGTGGTAACTGCCGGGCTGGGGCTGATTGTCTTGGCTCCATTTTTTCTAATAATCGCCATTCTAATTAAATCCAATTCGAAAGGCCCCGTCTTTTACAAGCAGGACAGGGTGGGCAAGGGAGGTATGCTTTTTAAGCTGTTCAAGTTTCGCACCATGAAGGTAGGTGCGGATAGGGCCACTGCCATTACTGTAGGGCATCGGGATTCCCGCATAACACCCATGGGCTACTACCTCCGCAAATTCAAACTGGATGAATTGCCCCAATTGATCAACGTACTAAAAGGGGAGATGAGCCTGGTTGGCCCACGCCCTGAATTGGAAAAATTTGTGAAGCTGTATGACGAACAGCAACGTAAGGTGATTACCGTCAAACCCGGCATCACCGACTATGCCTCTATTCAGTTCCGCAACGAAAACGCATTATTAGAGGGTAAATCCGACCCTGTTGACTTCTATATCCGGGAAATAATGCCTGTAAAACTCGACCTCAACCTCCAATACATCGCCAACCAATCCTTTCTCACCGACCTTAAAATCATCGGTCAAACCATCTTCCTTGTCTTCTTAAGGAAATAAACTCCCAATTATTTAGTCAACATTAAAAAAACAAACTCAAAACTTATAATTCAAACCCATAACTCCTCAAATTTTAAATCATAAATTTGGATTTGATCCGATACTTGAAACTTGAAACTTGGAACCTACATTCACACCCTAAAACCAATTTTGGATTTCATTATAGCTCTGATGGTAGCACTCTTGGTTTCCTGGCTGATAATTGTAATCGTATTGGCATACACGCTTACGCTCCAATTCCCAATCCTTTTTTCACAGCAACGTCTCGGAAAAGATGGAAAAGTATTCCACATGTGGAAATTCCGGACGTTGTCAGTAGACGACACCAAAACTTTACAAGAAAGACGTTTTAGTTTGGGGGACTTGCTACGCAAAACCAATCTGGATGAACTGCCACAGCTTTGGAATGTGTTGAAGGGAGAAATGTCACTGGTAGGTCCACGACCGTTACCCCTTGAATACGATGATCTGTTTTCTTCAGAGCAACGAAAAAGATTTTTAGTGAAGCCAGGAGTCACCGGTTGGGCACAAGTCAATGGGAGGCATTCCATCACTTGGAAGGAAAAATTGGAATTGGATCAGTATTATGTGCAGAATATTTCTTTCGTGTTGGACATTCGTATCATTTTCAAGACGGCCAGACTGCTATTATCTTTTAAAAAAGATCGATCTTTGGAAGAAGAAAAATTTAACGGAACCAATTGAAGGACATCGCCATATATGGAGCAGGAGGGTTTGGCCGCGAGACGGCATTGTTAATTCAACAGATCAATAAACAAAAGCCAACTTGGAACCTCCTTGGTTTTTTTGATGATGGTTTACCAAAAGACAGTCGGGTGGATGGGTTGATAATTTTGGGAGGTAGGGAGCAAGCATTGCAATATGCTGGAGCCATAAGCATTGCTGTGGCAGACCCATCAACGCGTGAAAAAATTGTAAATAGGCTAAAAAGCCAGAAATTAGAATATCCCTCTTTGGTACACCCCCTTGCGCAAATGGGATCCGAAGAATTTAATACAATAGGGAGGGGTTGCATCATTACAGCAGGGGTCATCATGACAACGCATATTACGTTGGGTGACTTTTGTATTATCAACTTATCATCAACGGTGGGTCATGATGTGATGATGGGAACCTTCACCACCATTATGCCAGGTTGTAGCATTTCCGGAAACGTAACCATAGGGCAGGGGGTATTGTTGGGAACAGGTGCGCGCATGTTGCAAAACATTAACATTGGCGATCATTCCACGATTGGCGCAGGTGCGGTAGTAACCAAACACTGCCCACCCAATGAAACATGGGTAGGAGTGCCGGCAAGTAAAAAGATACCTTAAGGTCTAACCTTTGAGCTTCTTTGTGCAACACTGTGGTATAGCTTTTAGCTAATACACAAAGGTCTCAAAGAAGACACTAAGGTTCACAAAGTTTGAGTACTTCTTTTGAGCAACTTTGAGCTCCTTTGTGTAGCTCTGTGGTAAAACTATCTAAGACTAAGCCTCTCTTTGAGTAACTTTGTGATGCTTTGTGTTCCTTTGTGGAATAACTTTTAGCTATTACACAAAGGTCACTAAGAACATACTAAGTTTCACAAAGTTTGTGCACTTCCTTTGAGTAACTTTGTGCTCCTTTGCGTTTCTTTGTGGAAGAACTTTTGGCTATTGCACAAATGCACAAAGTTTCACAAAGTTTGACTATCTCCTTGAGTAACTCTTTGGAATAAAATGAATTTCTCCGATTTCAAACCGGCCCTGCGTTTTCTGCTGATTTTTCTATCTGTGTATTTTGTACTCAATTTGTTGTACGGAATCTGGATCGAGGCACTGGGTACCCGTCCGGATGTGGTCACCCATTGGGTAAGCAGTCAGTCTGCCGCCATCGTTCGGACCCTGGGTTGGGAAGCCCAAGCTGTCCCTAATCCGGATGGCCCCACCATCCGCATGGTAAGTGGTGACAGGGTAATTTTAAATGTATTCGAGGGATGCAACGGCCTTAACGTAATCATTGTGTTTCTGGCATTCGTTCTGGCTTTTGGAGGATCATTTAAAAAAATGCTTTGGTTCATTCCGTTGGGCGTATTGGTTATTCATAGTTTCAACCTCTTCCGGATTTTATTGTTGTATTTTTTAGCGAGCAATAACTCCACTTACTTTTATTATTTTCATAAATACTTTTTTACAGCGGTGATCTACCTGGCTGTTTTTTTTCTTTGGTGGTTATGGATAATATTGAACCATGGAAAACGTGAAAGCGCAGACAAGGATTAGCATGATCGTGTTTTCCGCTGTGATGCTGTTCTTGGTATACCTTTTCCAAAGGTTCAATTATGCAGGAGTTTTTTACAACCTAACATCCCTGGAAGTGTTGACCCGTCCCAATACTGTATTTGTCGTAAACCGCACCACGCGATTGTTGATCAATGACACGTTGTGTATGATCCTTATTTATGCCTTGTTTCAAAAACGATCCTATTTAAAATTGTCGGGAATCATTTTTGGATTTGAGGTGCTGGTATTATTACCACTTTATCTGTGGGCAAAACTATCAATAGAAGGCCCCTCGGAAATTTCTTCTCCGCTGTTGTCTCCCATTCATCGCATGATTGTCAATCCCTTGCTGATGATTGTATTAATTGCTGCGTTGTATTACCAACAGTACATGACATCAAAAACCAAATGAAAGCATACAAAGTCCCCATGTCGTACAATGAAATTGATGCTGCTGGTTTGCATGCGGTGTTGGACAGGTACAGTGACGTCAGCCATCAAAAAATAATTGTTGATTTTGAAGAAAAGTTAAAATCATTAGCTGGTGCTAAACATGCCGTGGCATTGAATTCGGGCACTGCCGCCCTGCACCTGGCTTTGAAATTACTTAACACAGGCCCGGGAGACCAGGTGCTGGTATCCACGTTCACGTACGTGGCTTCCATATCACCAATTATATATTGCGAGGCCTCACCGGTATTTATTGATTCAGAACCTGAAACCTGGAACATGGACCCTCAGTTGCTGGAGGATGCCTTGAAAGACCTTGAGAGCAGAAGTAAGCGCCCAAAGGCAATCATCGTTGTGCACGCCTACGGCATGCCCGCTAAAATGATGGAAATCATGGCTATCGCTGAAAAATGGGGTGTCCCTGTGATTGAGGATGCAGCTGAAGCATTTGGTGCATCCATCAACAAGCAGTGGGCGGGTACTTTTGGACAAATGGGCATCTATTCGTTCAATAACAACAAGTCGGTAACCACTTTTGGCGGGGGGGCTTTGATTACTAAAAACCCAGAATGGGCCGAAAAAGCCAGAAAGTGGGCTACCCACGC
>JAGQYK010000121.1 GCA_020436125.1 Cyclobacteriaceae bacterium
GTTGATAAAGAAAATAGAATCAGCTATACCATGAATAATGAAAAGCAGGAAAAGATTAAAATTACTTTTAACATAAATGGCCCCTAAAATGATACCCGATAACGTTGTAATGATGATACCACTAGGCCCCTGATAGATGTGTATGGACCCAAACAGCAACGCAGAAACAACTATCGCAACCCAATTATTCTTACTTATCCATTTAACCTTCTCCAACAGAAATCCTCTAAAAATAATCTCCTCACAAAGTGCTGCTGAAACCCATATTGAAAGTAGAAGTTGGAGTGTGGGTTTTATATTATTCCTTAAATTTTCAAATCTACTATAATCGGTTTCAATACTAAAGAGCGATTCGACCAATACTTTGAAAACAACATCAAAAACAAACCATAAGAAAATACCAAGTAAAATACCATAGACAATAGTCTTTAAAGTAAACTGTCTTTTGAATGTGTCAACCCATTCAAATTCCCGTTTTGAGAAATAAATATAAAGTGATACCAGCGCAGAATTACCAATTAAGAACCAGAAAGTAAAAGGCGTGAATAAGTCCACAGCTACAGGCAAGATCAAAAGCACAACGACCGATAGCAGTTGCAAGCTATTTTTCAAATTAATTTCCATATTGTTATTTCAAGTTTTTAATTAATTTCTAACATCTGGCTAGTGAACTACAGGACGTATTCATATAACTAAAATTTATATCCAACATGAACGGTTGGAAAAAATGAAAGGGTCTGTTGTTTATATGCAGCGTCATTGAAGTTAATTTTTCTCAAAGGACTGTTGTAGTCTACACTACACCATGGTGCGAGATAGAGGTTCTTCCATGCGCTGTCTTTACTTTTAAAAGCAAACCATCTATACCCTAAATGAAAACCTACACTCACTACCTTTTGGGCGTGTGTCTCATTCGTCTCTTTCCGCTCAATGGAGTTGACTGCATACCCTGTACCAATTCCACCAAACCAGGTTTCTTTTTCGTTGAGCAAATAATTCAGCTTAAGCCCAATTCCATGAGTCATCACTTGAAAGCCTTTATTGCCTCCATACCCTTCTGGCTGTTTTATTCCAAAAACGCCAATATCTGTTCTTATCCTCCTGTTCACATAAATTCCGTGCATAGAATACCCTTGCAGGCCATAAGCAATGGGGTCAATTTCAAGCTCAAAATGCGATGTCTTTTTAAGTTCTTGAGCCTGAGAGGTGATGGCCATTGCCAACAGTAGAATAGCTAATACTTTTTTCATCATGGTATTGTCTTTTTAATTCATTTCTCATTTTATCACTTGCACACAGGGCGCATGCGCTTTTCATTTTGAAAAAACGATGATTCATCCAGAAAGGATGCTTAACAAAAGATAAGAAATCAAGGGCTCCAGGGCTGCTGCATGCGCTTCCTGATGCGGCTTAGAGAAACCGGTGTAATCCCAAGAAAAGAGGCGATCATATTTTGGGGAACACGCTGAAGCAGATCTCTGTGTTGCACCTCAAACCGTCTATATCGCTCTTCCGGACTTTCAAGAAGGAAAGAAGAAAGTATTTGCTGTCCATTAATAAATCTTTGCTCCGCTACCTTTCTCGTAAGTACATTGATCTTTGGCAAGGCCACATACAGCTCTTCTAGTTTCTGGTACGTAATCACCAGTAATTCACATGCTTCGAGCGTTTCCAACGTTTGAAGACTGGGAACCCTTCGCAGAAAACTATCATAACTGCTGGCAAACAAATTTTCCTTGAAAATAAACCCTGTAATCTCATCTTCACCTTTGGTGTAGTAGAGTCTGACAAGCCCTTTGTTAATGAAAAATAACTCATTAGCTACTTCTCCCTTGCTGGTAAGCTTATATTTTTTAGGAACTCTCTTAAATGTGAATGCTTGCTCAAGAATCCTTTTTTCCTGGGCTTCAAGTTTGACGAATTGCTCTACAATTTGATGAAAAGCAGAAAACATACATTAATTGGGAGTTGAAAATAATAAAATCAAAATACTATTCTAAGGAGCAGTACATGAAATTTATCTATACTGAAAGTCACCCATAAGCCCCCGAAAGTTCATTTCTATTTGGGCTACCCGCGATGAAAGGATTTTTGACCGCTTATTTTCAAAAATATGCTTCGCATATAAAATCAAAGCAAAATCTACCAGCTCACTAGCTACATTGAGCACACATACTTACCTGCCATTTTTCTACTTTCACATTGAGCCTAAAAAAATTAATTCTTTCCGCAGCAGCATTAATCTTTCTTAATTGTCATTTAAGCTTTGGACAAACAGAACAGGTTTGGGGACAGTTTTCCTTCATCTACACTGCCTCTCCCAAATGGAAATTAAGCACTGACGCTTTTGGACGATATCAACTTGCTAAAAATGGTTGGAAGGGACACGTACTTCGGGAAGTCGCAAGTTTCAACATCAGGCCAAAGTTAAATCTTGTGGGGGGAGCAGGTTATTATTCCGTTGACTATCCTGATATAGAAGATTATAAGGAGTTTAGGATATGGCAAGGTGTACAAGCCAGATGGCCAAAGATTGGACCCTGGGAGTTTACTCATTATGTTCGCCTGGAAGAGAAATTCATTTTTCAAGGACTGGAGTATCCCTACGTAACTCGCTTCAGGTATATGATTGGAGGAGGAATGCCATTATTAAAATGGGACGATGGCAATAGAGTGCTATCTGTCAATCTTGGATTTGAACCACTCTGGTTGCTCAATAGTAAGGTCAGCGATCTATATAGTTATACCCACAGGTCCTATTATGGGCTAGGTCTCAGACTCAACGATAAATGGAGCTTTGGTCTGTCCTACATCAGCCAAGAATTTAAAACAGGGAAGGAAGAACACTTTTTTCACATATCTGATGTTGCTTTCCTTAAGGTCGCTTACAATCTGAAGCGTCAGTATTAGCAACCCTTTCCCCAGTACTTGAGGGGAATCGAAGTATAGCAACGTCCAGGTCCTCTATTGATATACCATACTCACATAGGCCACCCAATGTCTGTTGGTAGACAGTGCCGACACTTTCATACCAATATCTTCTACCTCTATGAGTGGATGGTCAATACTAGTTTGATACCCTAAGAAGGTACCGGTCAGTTCCTCATTGTACTCCAACTCATTTAGCTTGTTGGCAAAGGACAAACCAAAAGGAACAGAATACCTTCCACACCACACCCATTTGTATTCTTTGTAATCTTCTTGCTGCACCGTGTATGCTGTAAACAGCTTGATTTTATCAGCTGTAAGTTCGTTGGTGAGGCAGGTATTGATAATCTCCAAATCCTTTTGACGTGCTTTTTCCGTTCCCGCTTCATCAGTACCCATGGGCGCCATGGTAGTAGAACCACCCCATTCCAAATCACCATAATGAACAGCATCATTGGAAATCACTATCGCCACATCTTTGCCATACTCCCAATTCTTCTCTTTTAAAATTTGTTGTACAGCCTCAGCCAGATGCGTACTAATTGAATCAATTCCTGCGTAGCTGATATACGGTACCAGTATAGGTACGATCTCTGCCGCTCTGTTCTTCTTGTGAAGCCATGGAATGATCGCCTCCAAAGAATGCTCAATGATCTGCATACTGTCGTGGACAATAAAATCTTCCTTTGGTAGTTTACCCATGATCTCTTCATTCAAAGCAGAGACTTTTATTCCGCCATAAGGTGATTCCCATTCCTTGAACGTGCCAAAGACGAGTTTATCCTGTAATTCATAATTGCGTGCACTATGCGCCACACCTATTAATATAATGTTGGGCGCGTTGATACCCCTCAGTGATTCATAATACAACTGGCCTGCAAAGCGATAGTTATCGTGGGGACTGATGGCTGCTTTCCATTGCAAGTCATTGGCGGAGTCCTTTAAGCCCAGTCTGTTATAGACCGAGTCCATCTGCCAGTCGTGCTGGGCATAACCACGGGCGTGGCGTACTTTAGTGTCTTCAGGCAAACTATTGCTATCTGCAGATGGTGTACAACTGAAACCAATCAGGGCAATACTTACTATCATCAATAAACTTCTCATTGTCTTTTGGGGTATTCGATCAAGGTAAGATTTTGAAGGGCGAATTCAAAAAACAATACATTAGTGGCCTAGCACCAGACCAATTAAAGTAACCTGAACTGTTACTTGACCTTAAGCGTAATCATCTCCCTTACCGTTTTGCGCAATCAACTGATCGATCTTACGATCCAGCCTATCAATTTTATCTTCCAGCTCATCTGTATTGTCACTGACCATGGCATCTACAAAAATGGAGTTAACCAGAGAGAGCCCAAAGATACCTCCAGTCAATAGGATAAAGATGAAAAAGAAGTAAGTAAAAAAAGAGGAGATGGGAGACAACCCTTGGGTCACCTTTTCAGGGATTTCAAACCACCCTTCAACGGTGAATATTTTAAAAATGGAGTAGAGGGATGTCAGAGGATTACCGAAATACTCAGGATCAACAACTCTAAATAAATAAAACGACAAAATACCTATGATGAAAATATATACTGCAAAACCTACCAAAACAATGATCGATGCTTTCAGTGCCCTTTGAATGCCACTAATGAGATGTTCTATTCCGGGCACAAATTTTAAAAATCGGAATGATTTAAATACGCGCATGACCCTGAATACCAACACATAACTAATACCCAATACTTCGAGATCCAGAATAAAAAAGACCAAAGCCGGAATAGAAAGAATGATTAATATGAAGTCAAACTTATTCCAGTTGGACCGGAAATATCCCCTCGATCCATATTGTTGTATTTTAAAAACCATTTCAACAATGAATAATGCTGTGATGGCATTATCAATGAATTGAAATAAAAACTTATTCAGTGGATTTAAATCAAAGCCGCTGACAAAAATTATTACAGCATTGACCAAGATCAAGGTGAGGATCACCTTGTCGTTTAGGAATAATCTCCTCATCATAAAGCTAAGATAGTGCTTTGATGAAATTTTCTAGTAAATACTTATAAAAAGAAGTTTTCCCCTTACACCTAATAACTCACATTTACTTCGCCAGAAAACAATCATTTTTTTACCTGATCAATCAATACGTTTTCCTTCCATATCCATCTTGTGAGCACCTATACGCAAACCATCGTCATCATATTGTATTTCCATACCCGCGTAGCCTAACTGAGGATGCAAAACATTCTCTCCATTCTTATTGTAATAAGAATAATGAGTGGTCTTACCCATTTTATTTCTTACGTATCTTACTTCGTGAATTCCGGAACTATTATCAACCGGCATGCTATCGCTATCATAGTATTTTTCTGTAAACGCATCAAACAATCCCAGTGACCGGTCTCTCCAGTCAAAAGTATACAGCCACTGGGAATAGCCGTAGTCCATGTTCTCAAACGCTAACCGGTTTGCCAGATTTCCGGAGGCATCATAAAACCGCCACCCCATCTCGTTACCATATTGATCAAAATCAAAAATAACTTTAGCAAACCCAGCATGTGGGTGATTGACCAGCTCACCCGAATCAGGGTCAATATTTTCAATACTATAAAGCCTGTTAAGACTGTCCTTGGTAATTAAGGTAGCCTCAAATGGAAAATAGGAAGTGAGATAATTCGGTATGCCTTCTCGATCAAATTGCCGTTGTATAAAACTATTACCTCTGAGCGTCTCAAATGAAAAGGAATAACTTCCCAATCCGGTTTCTACCTGCACACCTGACGAATCAAGTAAAACAAGACTCCGCTTATTACCCTCTCCATCTAACTCAAATACCTCTTCGTGTATGTTATCTCCCAAATAATAATGTCTCCACAAACTCCCCTTATTTCCATTTTTGTCAAAGTAAGTCCGGACAAGCTGGTTGTTATTATAGTTCATATTAACCCGATGAACACCGTAGTACGCGTCATCGCTGGGCGCAGCACCATAATAATAGGCCAATTGCTGTATCGTCCCATCATCAAAATATTGAACTTTATAATGAGGCAATTCTTTTGCCTGTTCTGAAGTAACTTCTCCTCTGGGAATATAATCCAGGTAAGGTGATATGATACCTGTAAGGTTTGTAAAATAGCCAACCCTATTCTCCTGCTGCTTTGGTGAGCATGCACCCAACATTATGACAACAACTATAAACCTAATTAATGCAGTCAATGAATTTATTTTTTGGCAATTTTAGGTAAAGTATTACTTATGCTAAGCGCAATAGCAGTTAACAGTATTCGAATTTAATGAATTCAAACAAATAGTGGGCTACTTAGTAAGTCACATTAACTTCTCCAAAAATCGGAAAGCTGACATCACGCTCCATCATGCCGCTACCTTCGCCTTCAAACTTCATTTGCAGGGCATGATCCGAAATTTGAATAAACTCAATTGTTCCTTTTCTGAAAAGAACACGTTTATTCATTCTTTTCTCCGCTTTGCTCTCAGCATTAAAGAAGTTGAGGTCGATCAGTATGTTTGGTTGATTGTCATCCGGGATGGTATAGGTGGCCGGACCTTTTGCGATCACTTGCTTATTAATATTAAGATTGAGTTGTACAGGATCTTCACTGTTCCACAACAAAAATTGAATCTGGTCATCCACATCATTGGCATGACTCGATTGCCAATCCACTCTTTCCGTTACATATAGGGTCCCATCCAGGGACACTTTCATTTCTGCGTTAGTGGCATCTTGTTGGGTTGCTGTTTCTTCACCTCCGGATTTACTTCCCGAACAGGAGAACAACAGAACAATAAAAAATAGTGAATAACATAATCTACCAGCGTACATCTTATATAGTTTAAGTTAACCGAGGTAAACAATCTGACTCAGGTTAAACCTCTTATAAATGTTATGGTTAAATATAACAATTATAGAACTAGCGCGCGTTTGCAACGCGTACTATTCTTGGCTTACGCACTATTAACCAAAAACCCAAGAAATAAAACTTTTTATTTGAAACTTTTAAGACTTTTAAAAAGAGGCTTATGAGCTGCATTTAGAACTCCCACAATCTCATTATAAGGATTTCCTCGTGTAATTATAGAGTAAACAACATCAGGATCAATCTCTAGCTTTAACTCATCTCCCTCAATTAAACTTGTTGAATAATATACTCCATT
>JAGQYK010000122.1 GCA_020436125.1 Cyclobacteriaceae bacterium
TGAGCTAAGCTCCCCTTCATTTGGGACTGCAAATCTAGAATAGATTTTCATTTGAACAAAAAAAGTTACTCAAATCTGATCAGATAGATGGAATATACTACCTGGCAATAAAAAGGAATTCACTTCCTGCCTCATCACTTCCAAAACCACCAAACCGTGGAGTGGTCTGTAGCTTTTGCATAGACAAATTTAGTTCTGAGAATGTCAATAACCTGTCTTCACCTCCATTGGTTTTTAATGCTTCTAACATACGAACCGTAAACGGTGAATGCTTGCCCGCCACACCATCGGAAACATATTCCTTGCCTCCACTGGTGAGGTACTTGCGCGTTCTGGTAGATAGCTTCTTAATTATAAATTCTGTGTTGTCTATCTCATCATACACACTCCTGGAAGAGGCTAGAACTGGATCAAACGTACCCCCAAAGCATACATCCATCACCAATACAATGTGCTCACATTTGATATTGTCAATATTACTTCTTAGTCGGTTGTGGCTGATATAACTGTTTTTTCCGGGATCATTCGTTCTGGAGTCACGCGCCACCACAAAGCCTTCACCAAATGTTTCATCGTATTGACCATGACCCGCAAAGAAAATAAATAACTGATCTTGTGGTTTGTAGTTCATTGTAGCATACTCGCGCAGCGTGTTAAACACCAAATCTTGATCTGCATTTTCTATAATCTTCACCTCAAAGCCATAACGTTCCTCTAGCTCTTTTGCGATGGCCTTACTGTCATAAATCGGATTCACTAAATCATTCCAGTTGTCATATTGATCGGTGGCAAACAACAACGCATAGTCCTTTCGATTGATTGCGATTGCATCTTTGAGCGCATTCAACCCAACAATAATGGAGCGGTTGTCTTTTACAATGCCTCCGTCCTGATTCTCTGCAATAATTTGAACATAGTTCTGCCCATCGGGTAAGGTGAGGCTTCTCTCAATACTCGCAGACATGGGCGACTCCAATGGGATATCCAAGAAAGCTTTCGGCTCAGCATCCAATGAGGGCAGGATGGCCAGTCGAACACTTTTTAATGGAACAGTACTACTGATAAGTGCTTTTACATCTATTTTGTTCTCCTGACTGTTAGTGTATTCCAATCTCGGCAGCTCCCAAACGATCTTCGCCAGCTTGGTAGCTACAATCGGTTTGGTAAAATCCAACTGCACCTGGTTAGTGCGATCAGCTACTACTTGTGCGCCAGCACCCAAAGTGATTGACAGCAGCAGGAGAGAAAAGATAAATCGTTTCATCATTTAATAATTAATTTCTTTTGAATAGGTGCATGCGCTTTCTCTGTAAACAAGAGACGATAAATAAACATGCCATTAATACTTTTTCTTTCCTTGATATCCCATTTGAACTCATAAGCACCTGGAGCAAAATTTCCTTTTGCCAAAGTAGCCACTGGTCTTCCAGTCATGTCATACACGGTCAATTCTATCGCTCCCGCATCTGCTGGAAGTACAACCGGTATCGTGGCTGATGTACTGGCTGGGTTGGGATAAGCATCTCCAAGGATCAGTTCTTGTGGCAAATAGGGTTCGCCATTCGAACTGTAGTAAACCTCAAACTTAAAATCCCCTCGGTTAAGATCCACAGGATAACTTCCACGGGACTTCATGTCTATTACACTACCCGTAATCTTATCTAGAAAATAAAGTTTGGCCTGCTTGCCTTGCAATGCCTGTTGGTCCCATGTCAACTGGGTAAGTCCTTTTGATCTATTGGATGACAATGTAAAGTTCCAACTGTGGCTGGTTTGCGTGGGCACCACGTCTCTTGAAAACCACGGGTAAAAGTAATCCTGATGCTTAGTAGACAAGTCTGTGTGTTTGATAAAACGAGGCACCGCCATCGCATCGTAAGCATCTTTCAGTTCTTTGGCTTCGGGATGCATGCCAATACCTCCAAGCTCCTCTTCCGCTCCACTGCTCCATAAGCTAAATGGCAGTATCCATGCTACATCATCCACATCGCGACTTACTATCTGCCCCTTTGTTGATGTTGATGATACTCTACCTCCTGATTTTGCTGTGATCGGATCGATAAGTACCGTAGCTGCGGCATCTGCAAAAACAAAGCCTCCTTTAAATGGCACCAACACATCTCCTGCAGACTGAGTGATGCCACTAAAAACTTGTAAGGCTCCTACTCCAGCCACTCCCGCATTGTCTGCCAGTACCTTATTCCATGAGATGCTAATTGGATATGGATTGCCAACCATATTCCAGCCTTGAGCCAACGTTAATGAAAATGGGACTTGCGAAGTGGTCTGACCGGCTCCCACTTTGGAAACAATGTTCTCTTTGGCATTAAACCAGTACGCCTCTCCCAATTTTACCTGACCAATATTGAAGTTTACATAATCGTTGGTGGTAGTTCTATAGCGCATGATACGCCAATCAAATTCATGTCTTGCCTGATCATAGTCTGCCAAGATGCTACTGATGGATTTATTATCCAGATCATAAGGAATGGAAAATAAATTCCACGATTCATCAGAGCCCCCAAAGCGTTCGAAAGGTAATGCAGGGCTATTGGTCTCATCGAAGCCAATGTTTATTCTACCTGTTTTGCTATTCGTGTCGTTAATGGCATCAGTCACTTTTATCTCAAAATCAACTCCCATCGCATCCAACATAGCGGGGGTTATCGTTGTAGAATAACTTCCTGGAGCAGTTGCTACAAGCGCTGGCTCAGTTGTATAATCATTTGCTAAAATTCCCTTGTGCTTAAATATTACGGTATAAGGAACCGTTCCTCCCGTTACTGGGATGGTAAGTGTTTGAGTGGTAGCAATATCTTGGTTACTGTTATAGACTATGCTTCCCACACTCAAAATTGAACTTGAAAGCGCCAAAGTTGTAACATCAACTGCATTAGAGCTGCCGGATACACCTGAGCCGCTACTGGCTCTTACTCTAAATTGATATGCTGTTGATGACGTTAGACCTGTAACACTGTAAGAAGTTCCGTTTACAGCCAGCCCGTTATACCCAAGTACAAAATTACTAAAATTATCAGTTGAAACATCCAATAAATAGCCTGTAGCACCAGGTACTGAATTCCAGTTGGCAGTAAAACCAGTGCCGTTGATTAATGTTGCATCAATTGCAGTTGGATTTGCAGGAGCCGTTAATGCAATAATGACGTTAGAAGAGTTTGACTCACCACCAAGCGTCCTCACTGACCTCACCCTTACATAATAATGTTGATTGGGTATTAAAGAAGACAATGAAACATTCGTTTGTGTTGTTGACAACCCATTAAATCCACTTAAGAAAGTTGAAAAATCAGAATTGGTTGACACATCAACTTTATATCCAGAAGCATTACTCACTGCGCTCCAGCTTATCGAAAAAGTAGAGTTAGTTAATCCTGTTGCGCTATTTACAATAGGAGCAGGTGGAGGAGTATAAAATAGGTACGCAGCGCCAACATTGGTGCCCAAAGAATTGGATTGATTTGGTGCTCCAACCAATACCACATTACCTGACACAGAAAATGAAGAACCGAACCCGTCTGTACTGGAGTAATCTGACGACAATAACTGACCAGTATAACCCCAATTGTTTATGCCTCCATCATTCACATTGAATAGATATAGCTTACCGTCCTTATCGGAGACGACTAGGGCCTCCCCAGAAATTGAAGCCCTTGTTCCAAACTTACCACCAGGATTTATCGTAGGCGGCAAAATCTTTTTGACCAACCCCCAGGAATCTGTTCCACCTTGGTCTTTATTGAATAGATAAACTGCACCCTCATTGGCATTATTACCTGGCGCGGCAACTACCAAATTATTATCATTGAGTTGTATGGCTTCACCAAATCTATCACTAGTGCCCCCATCGGGTGTGTCTATCCTTTTTATAAGTCCCCAGTTGTTAGTTCCTCCATTATTTCGAGAATAAATAAATACCGCACCGGTATTGTTTGTAAAACCAGGTGCAGAGGCTGCGAGTATTTCATTTTTAACTGACAAGTCATATCCGAAATAATCATCATCCTGAGCGTTGGCAGCAGTAATTTTTTTGAGCTGCCCCCAATTGTCATTTCCACCAAGATCTTTGGAGAAAATGTAGATCTCTCCTTTGGTTGAGCCCGTTTCCAAACCTGTACCACCATTTACATTCCTGTAGGCATTTACAGCAAGTACATCCTGGAAGGATGACATTTTCCATCCGAATCCTCCATAATTTGTGGCAGTTGGTGTGACAACTTTGAAGTCACCCCAGTTATTGGATCCACCCTGATCCTTTTTCATAACTGTAACAGTGCCTTCATCTACTCCAGGGGTGCAAGCGAATGTTACGTCCGATCTGAAGGCATACTCACCGTTTAATTCAACTTGAAGTTGATTATAGCATGCAGCAGTGGCCGCTGAAATATTTTCTCCAGCAATCAAACCCCATGCATCGGGTGCCGGGCTATCTTTCGAAATAATAAAATTATTGTTGATCATGGCAAGGGTTGGATCTAGAGAAACATTGTATCCAAATTGCGCATACCTTGAAGCTTTTGAAGCTGACCACTCGGTAACATAGTCAAACTCATTTCCATTCTTTTGATAAAGTGATACCGCGCCAGAATTGGTTCCCTGCAAATCATTAAATGGAGCACCAACCAGTAGTTGGTTACCATCTATAGCCACTGATTGGCCAAGTTTTTCATCCGTATAAGTGCCAGGGTTTTTGATTATTTTACTCACCAAACCCCAATTATTTATCCCTCCTTCATCTTTTGAAAAATGATAAACTGATCCTGAGTTATTACCATTGTCATCATCATCGGGAATTCCAACAGCGAGGTCATTGTTTTCTATTGCAACTGAATAACCAAACTGATCATTTGCGGAACCATCCGCTGGCACAATCTTTTTTACTAACCCCCATTGATCAGCTCCGCCTTGGTCTTTGTCAAAAATGTAAATTGCTCCAGAATCCGTCCCATTGTCATCATCTTTTGGGGATCCAATAACAACAATATTGGAAGAAACTGAAATAGAAAAACCAAATGAATCCTCAGCTGCCGCATCTCCAGGTATAATAGACTTTATCAATCCCCAATTATCGGTTCCTCCAAAATCTTTTGAGTAGACATAAACGGCATTGATGTCCGGTGCTCCTGAAAAAATCAAGTCGGAGGAACATGAAACAGTTGAGCCAAAGGAAGACCCAAAAGGTGCTGGAGCTTCAATGACTTTTGACAAACCCCAATTGTAGGTGCCTCCTGTATTCTCTCCATATATTAAAACTCTACCTGTTGATACTAAATCTCCATTCATTGGGTTGCGGTTGATATCATACGGATTTCCGGCAATCATTATACCGGGTGCCATTGCAATAGGCCATTTGACATAGGTACTTGAAGCAAAGTAATCTGCTCCGAAAGTGTAGTTAACTGTCTTTCCAAAAAAGATTTGCCCACTTCCATTTACCTGATAAATGTCAATTGATGGTGAATTAAAACCCTGAGTCTGTTCAATACGCCCAATGGCAACACTCCCACCACTTGCAGTAGAATTGCTTGACGTAGCAACATAGGTTCCGTAACTGTTGTATGTTTCATAATTTGAAGGCACAGGATCGTAAAAAAAATCAACAAGACTCCATCTCCCTCCGTTATCCCGCCTCATAACATACGCCCGGCCGCAAGTACTACCCATACTACCTGTACCACTATCACAGGGGCCACCAGGTGATGCTATTACACCAAGTCCATTTGAGAATGCCATTCTAAACCCGTAATTAAATCCTGGCGCATCTTCAACGGGAAGTAACTTTTTGAATTCATTGATTTGACCAAAAGACTGAATACCGAAACTCAAAGCCATTGAACAAATAACAATTGTCCTTAACATTATTTTACTGTTTTGAAAATAGACTTGCATGACTCAATTTGCTATTCTTATAAAATTTTAAAATTACCTTACTAATTATCGAGTGACAGAAAACAACTAATTTGAAGGTAATGGCGGTTCACCAATTTTAGCTTCAGCACTGTCACTTGAACCAGCCAGGTAGCCAACACCTCCAGCCACTACCGCCATCAATCCTAATTTCAATCCTAGCGGCACCTTTCGTTTTACACGAAAATCTAAAGTGTAAACCACTTCATCTTTATTTCTACTATCGCTAATCTTGAATTTGTAACGACCAGGCTTTACATCGCTGGGAATAATAATGGTTGTATTCCCTACGTTAGGGCGTTCTTCCAGCACTTTTACTTTGTCATCATCACGATACAATTCAAAATTGAGTACATTATCTCCTCTTCCACCCGTCCAGGTTACATCATAGGGTTTTCCTCTCTTGAATACTTTGTAGTCATCAAATCCATCCAATGCAATGAATGGAACATAAATACTTCCTTTCAATTCCAGTGCAACACCCCCCTTAAATGATTCTCCCAACTCTTCCTTGGCATGCCATACCAGAGTTTTGTTTCCGCCAACAGAAATATCCACTCCAACGTCACCGGTTACATTTTCCAGTGGTTGTATGTAGTTATCGGCAGATGAATATAAATAAAGAGAGTATTTACGGTCTAGCCTTTCGTCCTGCAGATTGTAGTGTACGAGCACATCACCGTTGCTTTGCAGTTCCACCTGTGTGATGGTGACATCTTGTGCATAAGCAGAAAATGATAGAATGACTATGAGGAGTAGAACAATTGCTTTCATGAATCCAACTATTTTAGAAATACATCCAACGATCAAAATTAAGGAGCCAATTTGCATTCATTCGCCTCAAATCGTTAAACGGTAATAGGAAAGATACCCAAAAATAGTCGACTAACTAAATTTGGATGATGAATTTGGTGGTCTTAGAGAAGGAAAT
>JAGQYK010000123.1 GCA_020436125.1 Cyclobacteriaceae bacterium
TTGATACTGGAATTGGCGGAAATGCGGTGGCTTCAAAATTCACTTACACGGTAAGTTCAACTAATCCATTGTCGGTTTTCCCTGAGTCAAATAGAAATGTGGCTACCACTGCTCAGATATCTCATGTTTATTCTAATTTCTCTGGAGTGGACGAAACTATTACATATGTAGTTACACCATTCAGTACAGCTGGAGATTGCCAGGGTTCTACCTTTGAATTCAAAATTATAGTTCATCCTGAGCCAGTGGGTTCTAATCTCAATGACCCAGTTTGTAGTACCACCTTGAACCATAACATACAAACACAAATTACTAATGGGCTAAACAGCATATTTACTTATACTGTTTCCTCTGACAATGGCGGTGTTCCAGCAGGCCCGAATAGAGTGGCTGCAAGTAATGCTCCAATTACTGATGTGTATGTCAATGGTACAGGAAGTCCTGCAAATATTGTTTATACAATTACCCCATTCAATGCCGCTAACCCTACATGTCAGGGATCTGTATTTACCTATACAGTGAATATTAGTCCTAATCCTACCGGAGTAAGCGACACGAAGCCAGCTGTGTGTTCTGATGTGCCATTTTCAATTGACCCGCAAGGGAATATTGTACCTGCAGTAGCCAGTACATTTACCTGGACAGCAACATATGATGCACCAATGACAGGACCTGCTTCAGGAAGTGGAGTGATTGCAGGGGCGATTCACAATGAGACCAACCTGCAATTGTTTGCACACTATACGGTAACGCCAACAGCGGGAACCTGCGTAGGTGCACCGTTTACAATTGATTTGCCAATTAACCCGGAGCCAGTTATGGAGCCAACATTGGCTGCACCACCTGCTGTATGTAGCTCAAATGCTGTAAGCACAACTCCGATAGGAGTGATTCTCCAAACTAATGGAGTATCTGTAGCTGCAGACTCTTATATAGTTACACTGAAGAGCCAGGATGCTGGATTGGTTGGTATTGCAACCACAGGAACTTTTGCTGCAACCATTCCGATTGCTGGTCAATCCGATGCCATCAGTAATGATACTTATAGAAACACAACATCAGCTCAGCTTAAAGTGGTTTATACTATTGTGCCACAATCTGTTGACGGTTGTATGGGCGATGCGTTTGATATTACCATATTAGTTAATCCTGAGCCAGTTTTAACCAATCCTGGGTTTCCTGATGTCTGTAGCTCTAATTCAGGAATTAGTAACCCTGTAAACATAGTACTAGGCACCAATGGTACTTCTGCCACAGCAGCTAACTATCAGTTGCAAGATATTCAGTACAGTGATGGTGGTCCATTTGGACCTGCGTTACCGCCAAGCTTTACAGCTAATGCTAGCAACGCAGCCATCTTAGGAGCACCTGGTACCATTAATATTCTTAAGAATGATAGATATACGAATAGATCACCTGTTCCTGTTACTATAAGGTATACTGTACAAGGGTATAGTTCCCAAAACTGCCCAAGCGAATTTTTGGATTATGAAGTAGTAATTAATCCGGAACCTGTTCTTGATCCTGCTTTGAGTCCTGCTCCTGTATGCAGTGATGTGGCATCTGGTGTAACGTTAGGTGTAGCGCCAGGATCTGTAGCTGCGGCAACTTACAATATCAATAACATCATAAGACAAGCTGGATTAGTTGCAGGTGGTAGTAACGCTTCAATAGGACTTGGGCAAGGTAACTTGGCTATCTTCAATGACACCTTTACTAATACAACAGCTGGTCCTTTAACTGTCACCTACAAGGTTGTTCCTGTAAGTGCAGCTGGATGCCTTGGTGTAGAAGCAGATGTCGTATTTACAGTTAACCCTGCTCCAGCAGTGGCGAATAATCTTGATAAAACTGTCTGTACAAATGAAGTTTCTGGAATAATGTTTGCCACCGCAGGTTCAAGTGCTCCTGCAGCTAGCTACAACATTGTTAATGTTGCTATCCAAGGAGGACTTACTCAAACAGCTGGAAATACAGGGGCAAGGTTGGGAGTGGCAAGCAACGAGATCCAAAACGATCAATTTGAAAACTTGGGTAATGTTCCTTTGACCGTAACTTATACGGTACAGGGAGTGACAGGGGCAACATGTATTGGTCCTCAAAAGGATATCATTCTTACCGTTGAACCAACCATTACCGCTGTTCCTGTTAATAACATTGCTGACATTTGTAGTGGTACACAGACTGATATTGACTTGACTTCGCCTACGTTGCCGACCTCGGGTACAATCACCTTTAATTACACAGCTGTGTCTTCAATAGGAGGGCAAATGACTGGTTTTGTTCCAGCATTGAATAACCTTCCTTTAGGTTATAAAATCACCGACAATTTGGTGAACAATTCTAATAGTGTGGCAACGCTCACATACACTATTACTCCTGTGGCAAATGGTGCCAAGAGTGGTGCAGGATGTCTTGGAGTTCCTGTGCCTGTAGTGGTGAATGTGGAACCTAAGCCAAAATTGGTGGCGAGTCCTCTCGTACAGACAATATGCGAATCTGATGGAGTAAATGTTTCACCGACTAATATATTGTTGACATCTGCAACTGTACCTTCAGTGGGAACATTAGAGTTCAACCAGATTAGCGCGGTGCCTACGGGAGGAATGACATTGTTGTCACCAGTGAAAACAACCTATATTAACGGAGAAAGTATCACAGATCAGTGGGATAACCCAACACTTACAGATCAGACAGTAACGTATACTTTACGTCCTGAGGTGAGTGGAGGCCTTGGCTGTCCTGGTGACGATGTGGTAGTGACTGTTACAATCAAGCCACGCCCTATCATCTCGCCTGTTGCTCCTCAGTCAGTGTGCAGTGGTGAGTTTAGAAGTATACCATTGGTGACTGATATCCCTGGTACTTTTGCTACATGGACAGTATCTGCACCAGCTACAATTACTGGTGCTTTGAATGGTGGTGGCAATAACCTTGATATTACATTATTCAATTCTGGGTTTAATGTGGAGACAGTAACTTATACGGTTACTCCTAAATTCAATAACTGTGATGGTATTCCAATTAATATTGTAGTTACAGTAAATCCTACCCCAAATACGGTTGGGTTACCTGCGACAATCACAGTTTGTGATGGAGCTACCTTAAATGTTCCTTTGAGCAGTGGTGTTGCAGGAACGACTTTCGATTGGGTGGTAACAGATGTATTTAATTTAGAAGCACCAGGATTCTTTGATGGAAATGGTACTACGATTAATCAAGTAGTTAATAATCCAAATGGGTTTCAGGCCGTGTTAATTTATCAGGTAACACCAACTTCGCCTGATGGATGTGTTGGATTACCAAGAATTATGAATGTGAACGTAGGTTCAATTGTAGCCAATGTTACACCTGATCGCACAGATATTTGTAGTGGTCAAAGAATTCAAATGACTAACTCCTCTTTAGGAGCTACGTCACATCGTTGGTTCTATAGAGTGCAAGGTACGACTACTGAAATTGATGTTCGTACTACACCTTTTGTGAACTACCAATTGGACAATACGACATCAACTAATCCATTGGTATACGAAATTGTATATCAGGCTTCCAATGGGTTGTGTACTGTGCCAGATGTCGTAACTCCGATTACAGTATATAGAAATGTTGTGGCAGGATTTGATGAAGGAACTGTACCTGCAATCATTGGAGGAACATCTACTGTTAATTTCACAAATACGTCTAATCCTAATGATGGTGCACAGTTTAGGTACGAATGGGATTTTGGATCTAGCACGTTTGCTACGCCATCAACCTTCGTTGGTGCTACACCTCCTCCGGTTGTATATAGTCAACAAGGCCCATATCAGGTTACTTTGAAGGCAATTAACATTGCGGCTGAAACAGCAGGATTACAATGTGAGAGTACGTTTTTCAAGAATATTGTGGTGCCAGTACTTCCTTTGATAGCAGATTTCACGCTGGATCCCCCTGCTGCTTGTTTCCCCACAACTGTAAAAGTTATCGAAAACTTATCTACTGGGGATATTATGGAATGGAAGGTAGTTGATTCAAATGGTAAGGTGGTTGCAGTATCGGGTGCTGACCTTCCTGAGTTCTTTATTTCAACACCAGGCTTATTTAACGTGCAGCTAACGACACGGGACTCTTTTACTGATGCCGTAGAATTTGCCAATACTGACTTTGAGGTTTTTAGCATTCCTGTTGCGTCCTTCCAAGCAAGACCTACAACAGTATTTGTGCCGGATACCGAAATGACAACGTTCAACTTTAGTACTGGTGCTGAATTCTATCAGTGGGACTTTGGAGATGGGGAGACTTCAGATGAGCGTGAACCGAAACACACTTATAAGATTGAAGGCGTTTATGATATTGTAATGGTGGCAGGATTTGATCATGGCGGAGGAATCGTGTGTACCGATACTTTGACCCAGCAGGTTGTGGCTAAGCAGGGAGGTCAGACTAAAATACCAAATGCATTTACTCCGAATCCTGGTGGACCTTCAGGGGGTGTAGCTAGTGGAGGAAGTTTCAACGATGTCTTCTTGCCAATTGTGAAAGGTGTTGAAGAGTTTAACATGCAGATATTTGACAGATGGGGTAATTTGATCTTCGAAAGTAATAGCTCGAATACAGGATGGGATGGTTATGATAAAAATGGAAATATTCTGCCTGCAGGTGTTTACATTTATAAATTAACATTGCGACTATCAGATGGTCAGCGAACCACTCAGATAGGAGATATTACCATGATCCGATAAAAATTGTAAATTAGTCTGATGAAGAAGAGAATTGTAATTTGGATTTTTGCGCTGTTGATAGGAGCATCTGCTTTTGCTCAGGATCCTCAGTTCTCTCAATTCTATCAGGCCCCTCTGTATCTCAATCCTGCCTTTACCGGAATAACACCTCAACAGCGGTTTGTGTTGAACCACAGGATACAATGGCCTAACCTTCCACAGGCTTTCTCTACTTATGCAGCCAGCTACGATATTTTTGTGGATGAATTGCGCAGTGGGTTCGGTATCATGATGACAACCGATAAGATGGGCTCAGCAGGTTGGAGAACCTCTACTTTCGGACTCATGTACAGTTACAAGGTGAGGTTAACGGATAACCTTGTTTTTTCACCCGGACTCAATTTTGGGTACGGTATTAATGGATTGGATCGATCCAAACTTCAATTGGGTGATGGGTTGGAGTTTAATGGTCAATCACTCGACCCCGATTTAAATCGACTTGGAAATCAACAGTATTTTGATTTCGGTTCTGGTTTTATATTCTATACAAAGTCACTATGGCTGGGAGGTGCCTTTCATCATATGAATACACCCAACTTGTCAATTCTGAATAGCACAAGTAGGTTACCGATGAAAACCACTATTCATGGTGGGGGACGTATTTCATTGTATCATGGGTTTAGAACCAATTCCAAAGTTTCTTATATCACGCCATCTTTTATCTATCGAAAGCAAGGTCCAATATCCCAATTGGATTTCGGATTGAACTACCACATCGACCCGGTGTCGATAGGGGTATGGTACAGAGGAAAGCCGTTTGAGACAAACGTGATTGGTACAGTCAATCAGGATGCACTTATATTTGTTATGGGTATCTATCTGGCCAATTTTAATGTGGGGTATAGCTATGATTTTTCTGTTTCAGAATTATCCACTTCTTCTGGTGGCGCACACGAGCTATCCATTGTTTATGAATTTGTGGCCAAGCCGATTTCTCGTGGAGTAAAGAAAAGAAATCGTCTTATTCCTTGCCCGACCTTCAATAGAAAACCTAATTTCTGGAATTAATCCTTCACGGAAATCACTTTAACCTTGTATTCTTCCATTGGACGAGTAATTCAGTGTAAAACTGTTTTTACGAGGTTCCTTTTTCAATTTTGTCCTTATTAATAAGGTCTAAAAGTGGGCTTTGATCGGTAGGTAATCGATTGAAGAAATGCGTTGTGTTTATAAAAGTGCCGTCCTGGCCTTAATTTTTAGCTTTTTCCTGACCACAGCATGGTCTCAATGTGGTGGTATTATGGAGCCGGGCTTTGCATTCCTTACCAGTAGCCGGGGCTGCGCCCCCTTTACCGTTAATATCCAAACTTTATACTTATCCTCTGTTCCTGGAACGCAGTATTTTGTGAATTGGGGAGATGGTACTCCGGAAGAAACCTTTACGCAGGTAGGCCCCGGTGGAGTGAATATTTCTCATCCTTATCCCAACTCTCCCGTTGATTGTGGCTATGATGTAGTGATTGATGCTTCCAATGCATGTAACCCGCGCGGAAGTGTAGTGCCCATAATGACGCAAGTGGTAGTGTGGACCAATGATGTGGTCTCCATCAACCCCGCAGTCTTTCGTGTTTGTCAGGGTTTTGCTGCCGATGTTCTTTTTACAGATAACAGTGACTGGAATTGCTTCCCTCGGTTAACCAGAGAAAATAACGAACCAAGATGGATTCAGTGGCTGTATGGAACTGGAGCCCCGGGTATTCGTATTCCGGGTGTTGGTGTTAATGCTGTGGTGCCTGGAGGGTTTCCCTATTTAGACCCGGCTCCCATGCGCAATCCAATTTATCCTGTATTGGCCCCAGGTCAAATAAGTTTGCCCGTTAATGTGCCGGTAACCGCTCCGGCAGATATTGGGAGAGAGTTTGAAGTCACCTTAAAAAACTGGAATCAATGTAATCCTTATGATAATAATATTTTGGATGGGGATGCATTCAATCCAGTGGGGGGTGATGTGGTGAACGGTGACAATCCACCTCAAGTGACTACGGCCCGTATTGTTATTGTGGATGCACCACAACCGGATTTTTTAACTCGATTAGGCGGACCAGGGGGTCCCATTCAAAATGTATTTTGTGTGG
>JAGQYK010000124.1 GCA_020436125.1 Cyclobacteriaceae bacterium
CAAACTACGCTTGGCTCGGCTATAAAAAACAAAACCCCAGGCTTTCGCCTGAGGTCTTTTGATTGTCGGGGCGGCAGGATTCGAACCTGCGGCCCCCTGGTCCCAAACCAGGTACGCTACCGGACTGCGCCACGCCCCGAAAAATCCTTTGTCTATGTTTTGACTGGGGACTCGCACCCAGTTGTTTCTGTGATCCGGCAGGGACTCGAACCCCGAACCCTCAGCTTAGAAGGCTGATGCTCTATCCAGTTGAGCTACCGGACCCCAATCCAAGCCTTACAGACTCTCGAGCGGAGAGGGGGGGATTCGAACCCCCGGTACAGTTTAACCCGTACGACAGTTTAGCAAACTGTTGGTTTCAGCCACTCACCCACCTCTCCAAAATAAATTGAAGGCAGACTTAAGCTTAAATTCTTTTCTAAATCAGCCCGTTTGGCCTTTTTCCTGAAAAGAGTTGCAAATATAAACCGTCATTTTGTTCAATGAGTGGATTATACCTTTTTTTTTAAAGTTTTTAAGGAAGAAAGGGAAGACTACCTGTCTATAAATTGACTTACCACATGGGTGAACTTCCTGGGCTCCTCAATAAAGATGAAATGACCACTTTTTTTAAACTCTTCAAGTGTACCATTCGGTAAGTTTTCCATTGCCTGCTGACTGGCACTCAGGGGTATGGCATCTGCACTTCCGTGTAGGATCAACACAGGAAACGAAAACTTCTTTACTTCTGCATAATAATCATAACTCCTTAATTCAGAGCCCATCCCAGAATACAATGCCTGACTGGCTTCTTTATAGTTGGCAGGTATTTCAAAGTTAAGCTTTGAGAAATTGGGCCTTTTGTAAAACGAATGGCGAAAGGAAAGGAGCAGTAACTTTTTGTAGGCTGAGGATTTACCGGCTTTAAAGTTCGGTGAGCCAAGGATGATGGACCTGTCCGTACTGTCCGACCCCATCAACTTATTTTGTTGGTTGGCCTTCATTTCCTCATCATAAGCTTTACTAAAAGGTATAGGATTACAAAAAATAATACCTTTTACCTTGTCTGGATGTTGAAGACTGTAGCTAATGGCTGGAATGGCACCCCATGAATGGGCAAGAAGATAAATTTGATCATGCCCCAGATATTTTCTGATAGCTTCAATATCGTCAGCAAATGACTGGAGTGAAATAACACTGGGGATAGGTGAACGCCCACTGGCCCGCTGATCGTAATAGGTGACTTGAAATTTTTTAGCAAGTCGATTGAGGTGGGGTAGAAAGTAGCTATGATTCATTCCCGGTCCGCCATGAACAACCACGATAGGTTCTCCTTCACCAATTGTTTTCAGATACAATGGAGTGCCATTCAATTCTTGAAGCCCCTCCTTCGTTTGCGCAGGCACATTACCGGCATAGAGCAAGATCAGAAGTAGGGGAGCAGAGAGTCTCACATGGTCAGGGTTTTAACAAAGCACCAGTCATGGACGCAAAACCACCCACTAAGCCACCTATCAGGGTGGTCAATACAAATAAGTTGAGCGGAAACAATTGACTGATTTTTTCGGTAAGAATAGAATGGGTTGCATTATCCACATAAAGGGCAAGCCCGAGCCACAGTACACCGATAGCGATAAACCCGGATAAGAAAGACTTAAATCCGGAATTGCTAAATACAAATCCCACAAGAAAAGCACCGATGGCCATCGTCCACCATGGAAACAATTTCTGAAACATGAAACAAACTATGCCGGTAATAATGATTTGAACAATGAATCTCACTTGGATGCTGAATTAAATGTGGTGGTGAAATAACGATAAGATGTAGTTTCTCTTTCAGAGTGCGGAAACTTTAATCGGAAGTATTGGCCATTGGTCCATGGGTCTATTAGATTATTGTAAAACTGACTTCCGGGATTACCGCTTTGCCCGCCAGGGTAAACACCCCAGGCTTTGACTCCCGTCTTTTCCATGCTGGTTATCATACGCCAGCTTGGGCCATGGGTACCGGAAGTGGCATTGATGGCACTACCATTACCACCGTTTTTCGCATGATAACTGAAGGGATCAATTCTCAGCAGATGACCAATTTTAGTGTTTTTAAATTGGGCCCACTCTGCCTCCCTGTCATTTTCATTTTTCCATACATCGATCATGTCAAGGCTTTTGATAAAGTTTTGGCGGATTAATGTTCGAAGGTCTTCTTTCTCTGGAGTGGACTGCACATCATAAAAAGACAAAGTAGAGTCGGTCTTCATGAGCTTGATGGTGATATAGTCACTAGGTCTGCTCAGGGCAGCTGTGCTTGATGTCATTTCATCCCAGATGTTTCGATAAAGATTGTTGTACCATACTTCGTAATAAGTGGCAGCAACCGACTCAGGACGGTAAACAAAATCCCACGATCGAAGGAGTTCAGCTATGCTTTGCTCAGTACTTGTAAGCAATGCGGAATCAAGTGAGGAAAGCATAAACGGTAAACTTTCTTCAGCTTGAATACTGTAATTATCATTTTGCAACTTCATGATGTCGGCAGGAGTGATTTCATCCATTACACTCAACTGCTGATTGATTCTTCTGTTGCGGTAAGCTTCATAGTTGTTGCTATGAACGTAGTAGGGATAAGTGGAATCTGCAGGGCGTTGATTGGCTGAACTGACAAACCCGCGTGGTGGATTTTTAATCATTACGTTTTGTGCATTGGGGATGTAGGCCTGCCATTCGTTGGAAGTTTTTGTGCCATCCAATACGAATCGCCCTTCATCTTTTCTGCGCACCGGAAACTTGCCTTGAATGCGCATGGCAATATCTCCTTCTGTGGAGGCGAATGCGAAATTTTGCGCAGGGCCCGAATAGTATTCCAGCGCGGCCATATAATCGCGATGATTCTTGGCTCGATTCAAAAAATAAAATGTTTTTAACTCCAGGGATTCATCATGAGCAATCCATCGGAAGGCATAATGATTTTTCTCAGACTCTCCATGGAAAGATTGGTCGTATACTACCGGCCCCTGGTGCGTATAAACTACAGTATCATAAAAAGAATCTTTTCCTTTAATTTTAAATTCTTCTATTACTTTTCTCGTGGGTAGCCAGTTACCATCGCTGAGGTATTCATTGTTTGTGTCGTCTTTGAATTCTATTTTATACCAGTCCACCAAATCGCGTTGGGCATTAGTGACGCCCCAGCTGATGGAATCGTTGAAACCAATAATGATAACGGGCGACCCTGTTAATGTTGCACCCATCACGTTCACATTAGGACTCTTCATGTGTGCGGCAAACCAAATGGAGGGCATGCTCAAAGAAAGGTGAGGGTCGTTGGCCAGTATGGGCGAACCGGTAGCTGTTTTGATACCACTCACCGCCCAATTGTTGCTACCTACCCCCTTCACGACTTTAGTGGTGGGTTGAATATTGATCAATTCATCAGGTAGGGCCAAGGGGATAGAGTCCAGTGTAATGGGGTCAAACTTCCAGCCTCCGGGATTATCTACAATAGGGTCGCCCACACCTTCCCAGTCAGGGTAAAGAACATCCAGCATTTCTTTACCAAAAAGATGAAGGGCATTGGTCATTTCAAAATCATCTTCGCCCACATTCAATGTGTTCGACATGGTTTTAAGAAGAAGGCCCATTTTCAACTCATTCCATAGTTCGGGTTCGTAGTCCAGTAATTTATATTCGATAGGGTAATTGCCATAGGAAAGTGAACCTATGTAAGCATTAACACCTTCAGTATACTGCTTGTTGATTTTGCTGATGATAGAATCATTGCCATGGGCCCTGGCGGAATTTTCAGCCGCAAAGACCATTCCCTTCCTTCTTTGAGTGCGATCAAAGTCAAGGGCCTTATCTCCAATAATTTCCGAAATTCGACCCGCAGCGGCATGGGTCTGAAATTCCATTTGCCACAAGCGATGTTGTGCAGTTACGTAGCCCATCACCCGATACAGATCATCATCATTTTCTGCAAATAGGTGAGGTATCAAAAGACTATCATAAACCACGGAGACTTTACCCTTAAGTCCCGGTATCATGATTTGCACATCAGTAGGGTCAGGGGGTTCTGCATTGGCCCAAAATCCATGGAAAGGATCTAGAAATTTCCCCAACGGAGGGATGGGATCTCCGAAATCCCAGCTTCTGTTGAGTGCCCAAATTAGTGTAACAGTGAGTAATAATGAGATGACAAATTTGATTCCTTTCACTTAGCCTTATTTTTGTGTCTTAAACCCATTAAAATTATCAAAGGGTTTTGAAATTTGAGGCATGGATTGTTTCAATTGTTGTCAGGGTCAATATCAGTATTCGTCAATCACACTGGCAAAATATGTATCTCTCAGTGCCTATTTAGGGTTAAAGTAAAAAGCTTTTCCTAATTTTCGAGCGTATTCAACCAATTAATTAGATGCCAGCCCAGGAAGTATTGAATAAATACACAAAAACACTGATTAAGAGGGCTGCGGTTGTCAAGGCCATCTTTTTCGATGTGGATGGAGTGCTCACCGATGGAAAGATCATTTACGATAGCGATGGTAAGGAACTGAAGCATTTTAATGTGAAAGATGGTCAGATTATCAGCCACTTAAAGAAGGCGGGGGTAGTAGTAGGTGCTATTTCAGGAAGGGATTCTGCTGCAGTCGCAAAGAGGTGTGCTGAGCTAAAAATGGACTTCTGCCATCAGGGCATACTGGACAAAGCCGCTGTTTTTAAAAAGCTGGCAGCTTTCCACAAGCTGAAAAAGAAAGACATTATATATATAGGTGATGATATCAATGATCTTGGGCCACTCAAATTAAGCGGTTTGGCCATCTGCCCTGCTGACGCACCCGTTTATCTCAAGGAAATGGTAGACATGAACACCAAGGCCAAAGGGGGAGAAGGTGTGTTGAGAGAAGTCGCAGATTTGGTATTGGCGGCCAAAGGTATTTTGGCGAAAATTTTGAAAGGTAAATAATGGACATATTTAAAGAGAAGGTTATAATAACCGATAAGATCACGCTAGGCGGAGATCGCATGGTGCTATTTGCAGGACCCTGTGCTGCTGAGAGCTACGACATCTGTATGGAGACGGGCACAGAGGTAAAGCGAATCTGTGAAGAGTTGGGTATTGATTATGTCTTCAAAGCGTCTTTTGATAAAGCCAACCGTACTTCTGCTTCATCCTACAGAGGACCTTCTATGGAAGGTGGACTTGAGATAATATCGAGGGTAAAAAAGGATTTAGATGTGCCTGCAGTTACCGATGTGCATGAGTCTTACCAATGTGCTGAGGTAGCGGAGGTAGTGGATGTGCTTCAGATACCCGCCTTTTTGTGTAGGCAAACAGATTTGCTCATTGCTGCCGCTAAAACAGGAAAGGCAGTAAAAGTGAAGAAGGGCCAATTCATGGCACCGGAAGATATGAAGTACGCGGTGGATAAAGTACGTGAGGCCGGTAACTCCAATGTATTCTTGACAGAGCGTGGCGCAAGTTTTGGATATCACAATTTAGTGGTGGACTTTAGATCACTCCCCGTGATGAGACAATATTCCCCGGTGATTTTTGATGTTACCCATAGCATTCAACAACCTGGTGGATTGGGCGGTAAATCAGGAGGACAGCGTGAGTTCGCACCTTATCTTACACGCGCTGCCGCATCAGTAGGAGTGGATGGCTTTTTTATAGAGACCCACCCCAACCCATCCAAAGCCCTGAGCGATGGTCCCAATATGGTTCCACTGAACGAGATGGAAGAGTTTTTGAAGATGATCAGGAAATACTGGCAACTGGCAACTGGCAACCGGTAACTGGGCAACAATTTAAATTCATAGATTATAAATCTTGAATCTTGAATCATAAATCATAAACCTTAGTTCCCGTTGGATTTCCATCAGCTCATTGTATTTGTCGTTATTATTCTACTTGTAATATCTCTTTACAAGGAGTGGGTTAATCCTGCCTTATCATTTTTCGGTGCTGTAATTATTTTGTTGCTGAGCGGAGTCCTTTCTCCTGACGAAGCATTAAAGGGATTGGCCAATCAGCAAGTGGCCATAATATTTCTATTGATGCTGATCACGGCAGGTGTCCGTTCTATTTTTGGTGGTGAATTCTTTCTAAAATTATTCAGCGACACGCTTTCACCTAAAAGATTCATGTTGCGATTGATGGTGTCGGTATCAACACTCAGTGCCTTCCTGAACAATACACCTATCGTAGCCTTTATGATTCCCTACGTAAAGGATTGGGCCGATAGGAATAATCATCCAAGCTCTAAATTTTTAATTCCTCTCTCGTTTGCCACCATCACAGGGGGAATGGTAACGGTTATTGGTACATCTACTAACTTAATTTTATTAGGGCTCATCAACGAATACGATCAGCAAAGTTTGCAATACAGCGATTTCGTTTATTTGGGTATTATCGTCACCCTCTTTACATG
>JAGQYK010000125.1 GCA_020436125.1 Cyclobacteriaceae bacterium
TCGATTATCAGAGTTAATTGGATTAAAAGACCAGAACGTCAACTTACATGAGCGCACCATCAAAGTTTTGGGCAAAAGAAATAAAGAAAGAGTAATACCTTTTTCAAAAAGTATCGTTTCAATCATTGAGGGATACAGAATGGTAAGAGATAGGGAAGTGAATAAAAAGGATCACCATTTTCTTTTTGTGAGTAATTCTGGTGAGCCGGTTTATCCTATGATGGTGTACCGACTGGTACGAAAATACCTGGACAAATTTACCTCAGTGGAGAAAAGAAGCCCACATGTGTTGCGCCACTCGTTTGCCACACATCTACTAAATAAAGGAGCAGAGATTAATGCTGTGAAAGATTTGTTGGGACATACGAGTTTGGCTGCTACTCAGGTATACACCCATAATTCAATGGAGAAACTGAAGAAAGTTTTTGATCAGGCACATCCCAAAGCATAAGTTTTAGTAAATTATACTTGAAACAGGTGTTTCAAAAAATGAGAAAACCTACCTGATAGGTTTTATTGAATCAGGATTAAAAAATTGTTTAACCTTTAAATTTTTGTGTATGAAGTTGCAAGTTCATTCGATTCATTTTGATGCAGATCAGAAGCTAATTGATTTTATCCAAAAAAAAGTGGATAAGTTGGAGACGTTTTATGATCGAATGGTAGATGGGGAAGTCTTTCTAAGAGTAAATAACGAAGGGGTAGAAAATAAAACTGTAGAGATTAAATTAAAGGTCCCAGGAAGTCAACTCTTTGCAAAAGAACAAGCCGCTTCTTTTGAGGCAGCTACAGATTTGGCTACAGAAGCGCTGCGAAAACAATTACGAAAATTTAAGACGAAAGTCACTAACGGTCGTGTATAAAAAAAGGCTCCAGAAATGGAGCCTTTTTACTTTCATATCTTATTAAGGTTACACTTTGAAAGCCTTTTTCAGTGTGTCAACAAAATCAAGTTTCTCCCAGGGAAATAGCTCAACCTTTGTCTTGATTTGATTCTTCTTTCCTTTGTTAAATACCTTTTCTACTATTCTTGGCTCGCGACCCATATGACCATAGGCGGCTGTTTCGCTATAGATGGGTGTGCGTAAATTGAATCTTTTCTCAATGAAGTAAGGACGCATATCAAAGATCTTAGCAATCTTTTGAGCAATTGCTCCGTCATTCATTTTCACTTTAGAGGTCCCATAGGTGTCAACATATAATCCTACTGGCTTTGCCACTCCAATGGCATACGCTACTTGTACCAAAACCTCATCACAGATACCCGCAGCCACCATGTTTTTGGCAATATGGCGAGTGGCGTATGCAGCAGAACGATCTACTTTAGAAGGATCTTTTCCAGAGAAGGCGCCACCACCATGCGCTCCTTTTCCTCCGTAGGTATCCACAATAATTTTTCTTCCAGTAAGACCAGTGTCGCCATGCGGACCACCAATAACAAATTTGCCTGTTGGATTAATGTGATATTGAATCTTGTCGGTAAAGAGTTTTTGAATTCTCTTCGGTAATTTTTTCTTGATTCTAGGAATAAGGATTGAAACCATATCCTGTCTTATTTTCTTTAGCATTGTACTATCACTGCCAAAGTCATCGTGTTGTGTGGAAATTACGATGGTGTCAATTCGTTGTGGTTTTTTATCATCATCATATTCAATGGTTACCTGCGACTTCGCATCAGGACGAAGGTAGGTCATTGTCTTTCCTGCTTTTCTGATGGCAGCAAGTTCCCTTAGGATAAGATGCGCCAACTCCAACGGCAAAGGCATATAGTTGTCAGTTTCGTTGGTGGCATAACCAAACATCATTCCTTGATCGCCCGCGCCTTGATCTTCTTTCTTTCTTCTTTCTACACCCTGATTGATATCTGGCGATTGCTCGTGAATAGCTGAAAGAATTCCACAGGAATTGGCCTCGAACATGTATTCACTTTTGGTATATCCAATATTGCGAATTACTTCTCTCGCAATATCCTGAACATCCAAATAAGCTTCAGATTTTACCTCACCTGCAAGTACCACTTGACCAGTTGTTACCAACGTTTCACAGGCAACCTTAGAATTGGCATCGTAGGCCAAAAAGTAATCGATAAGTGCATCTGAAATTTGATCGGAGACTTTATCAGGGTGGCCTTCTGAAACTGACTCTGAGGTGAATAGATAGGGCATATTAAAATTGTTGAAATTTAAGCGGCAAATTTAGGTGGTATGACCTTAAAACAAAACTTTAGAATGCCTGAAATAAGAACATAGCGGGTTCCTTGGGTAATGTTATTTCAGTAGACTTCCATGCTTTTACGGTTTGCGTCTTAATCATCTCCTGATCACCAGTGATATTGACTGCAATGCACAATAAGGTCTCGTCATGCAAAGATTTAAGTAAATGGTTGACAAGGGCATTATTTCGATAGGGTGTCTCTATAAAAATTTGTGTTTGATTTTTTGTTTTGGACTCACTTTCAAATTTTTTAATGACTTGAGATGCTTCTTGCGCTTCCACCGGCAGATATCCATTGAACGCAAACCTTTGGCCGTTCAATCCGGATGCCATTAGTGCAAGTAAAATACTTGACGGGCCAACCAAGGGCTCAACGGAAATTCCTTTTTGATGTGCATAACGCACGGCAAGTGCACCTGGGTCAGCTACGCCAGGACAACCTGATTCAGAAATGATACCAATTGGTTTTCCCTCTAATAAAGGACTCATTAATTGAGGCAACTCGACTTCTGTTGTGTTCTTGTCAAGTGTGTTAAAGTAGAGTTGCTCTATACTATCAAAAATAGACAAACCACTTAAGAACCTTCTTGCAGTCCGAATATCTTCTACAAGAAAAAAACGAATTGGTTTGAGGATATCTCTTACATAGGGAGAGATTACCTTATTGGCAGTGTTATCAGCGATGACAGTTGGGATCAGGTATAGTTTTCCTTTGGCCTTCATTCCAATTTATTTGTTATTTGCTCACGAAGTTAAAAACTGTCTCCATAAAATCTTTAGGGTTCTCTGCCTGAACCCAATGCCCCGTATTCAATGTTGCAATTTTCGCATCGGGGAAATAAGATTTTATCAATGCTTCATCACCAGCTTCAAAATAATTGGACTTTGCGCCAACAATAAAGAGCGTAGGGCCTTCAAATTGCCCTTCATATCGCAATGCCACTCCCATGTCGTCAATATGTGCTTCTAATACAGGAATGTTAATCTTCCATTCAAAATTCTGATCCTTATCTCTGGCAAGGTTTTTAAGCAGAAACTGTCGGACTGGTGGCTCAGGCACAAATTGTCCAAGAATTTCATCGGCTTGACCTCTTGATTCAAGCTGACTAAGGTCAATGGCATTAAGACCTTCTAAAATTGAATCGTGGTGGACAGGGTAAGCCTTGGGCACAATATCAACTATAATTAGTTTCGATAACTTCTCAGGGAACCTTATGGCAAAATTCATGGCTGTTTTTCCTCCCATTGAATGGCCTATAATTATGGGCATCTTAATGTTATGACTTTCAATAAACTCGTTCAGATCATCAGTCAGCGCTTCATAATCATGAACAGCATCATGAGGAGACTGTCCGTGGTTTCTCTGATCAATAACGTATACTTTATACTTTTCGGCAAAAATTTTTGATAGACTATACCAATTGTCCGATGACCCAAATAGTCCATGAAGAATAATAAGAGGAGAACCTTGACCCAATTCCCTATAGAATAATTCCATAATTCATTTCAAATTAAAATTCAGGCTCGAAGATACGAATGCCGAAGGCATTCATGATATATTTGTTGATTGCACATACAATATTAGGTGGAGCTATTTAATAATACATACGAACAATGGAATTGATTAACGGCACTTATAAGATTCAAGGACTCAATGTGCTTGACATTTGCAAAGAATTTGGCACACCTCTTTACATTTATGATACTGAGAAAATCTCAAAGCAGATTCAAAGCCTTAAGAATGCTTTTTCTGATAGTGATCTAAAAATAAAGTATGCAGCAAAAGCCCTCACCAATATTTCCATCTTAAAACACATTCAACAGCAAGGGTGTGGTATAGATGTGGTTTCACTCAATGAAGCCAGACTTGCCTTGAAAGCAGGCTTTAAGCCTGATGATATCATGTTTACACCCAGTTGTGTTGACTTTGATGAAATAATATCCGGTGTAGAGATGGGGGTTTATATCAATCTGGATAACCTTTCTGTACTCGAAAAATTCGGAAAAAAATATAAGAGTGATTACCCATGTTGCATCCGACTTAACCCTCATATACTGGCTGGAGGCAATTATAAAATTTCAACTGGGCATGGAAATTCAAAGTTTGGGATTTCGGTATTTCAGATGCCGCAGATTATGGATTTAGTGGGTAAGTACAATATCAATATCAATGGATTGCACATCCATACTGGTTCCGAGATTTCAGAAACAGACGTATATCTGAAAATGTCTGAGATTTTATTTGGAGTGGCAAGAGATTTTCCTTCATTAAAATTTATTGATTTTGGTAGTGGATTTAAGGTGGCCTACAAAGAAGGAGATATGGTCACTAATGTCTATGATCTTGGGCTACAACTAGGTAAGGCTTTCAGGGAATTTTATGAAAGTTATGGCCGTAAGCTTGAACTGTGGATTGAGCCAGGGAAATACATTGTAAGTGAAGCGGGGTCTTTGCTAGTAACTACGAACGTGATCAAATCTACGCCTTCAGTAACTTTTGCAGGTGTCAACTCAGGCTTGAATCATCTCATTCGACCAATGATGTATGATGCTTATCATGAAATTGTAAATATCTCTAACCCGGGCAGCAGCCAAAAGGTATATACTGTAGTGGGAAACATTTGTGAAACAGACACCTTTGGAGCAGATAGAAAAATGAGTGAAGTGCGAGAAGGTGATATTCTGGCATTGAAAAATGCTGGAGCATATGGTTATTCAATGGCGTCTACATTCAATTCCAGATTAAGACCAGCAGAAGTAATGGTTAAAAACGGTAAAGCGCACCTCATTCGCCAGCGCGATACATTTGAAGATCTGGTGCGTGGACAAATTGAGATTGATTAATAAATCCCCTTCTTTATGAAGGAGTTTGATCTTATTGTAATTGGAGGGGGAGCGGCTGGTTTTTTTGGCGCAATCAACGCAGCCATAACCAACCCCAACCTGAGTATTCTTATTCTTGAAAAGACCAACAAACTTTTATCCAAGGTAAGGGTATCTGGTGGAGGTCGTTGTAATGTCACACACCATTGTTTTGAGCCAACCCCGTTATCAAAACATTATCCAAGAGGACAACAAGAGTTAAAAAAATTATTCAGATTTTTTCAAGCCAAGGATGTGGTGGCATGGTTTGATCAAAGAGGCGTAAAACTCAAGACAGAAGAAGATGGAAGGATGTTTCCGATAACCAATCAATCAGAGACAATCATTGACTGCTTTCTGTCAGAAGCTTACAGACTCAACATCAAGATTGAAAAGAACGCTGAGGTTATCAATGTAAAAAGTGAAAATACGGGGTTTTCGGTTCTTGATTCCAATCAAAGAAAATATCAATCAAAGAAAATATTAATTGCCAACGGGGGTATGCCAAAGCGTTCTGCCTATCAATGGATAGTGGAACTAGGCCATTCGCTTGTTGATCCGATTCCTTCATTATTTACCTTTAATGATAGCCTTAAAAAGTTCAAGGATTTGATGGGCGTATCCGTTGAGAATGCAACTGTTCAAATTGCCGGAACTAAATTCAAAGAATCTGGGCCTGTTTTAATTACACATTGGGGATTAAGTGGGCCTGCTGTTATTAAGCTTTCGTCTTGGGCAGCTGAGTATTTATTTCAAAAGAATTATGAATTCGTGGCCTTGGTTAATTGGACAGGCCAATATTCTGAAGATGACGTAAGGGATTCATTGAATACATATCGATTGGAACACCCTAAGCAAAAAATTGTTGGCCATGCGTTATATGGATTGCCAAATAGGCTATGGGTGCGCTTGTGTTTGTTGTCTGAAATTGATGAGCTGAAGATTTGGGGCGAGATACCGAAGAAGAATTTGAATAGGTTGATTGAAAATCTTGTGCGGTGTGAATTTAGAATTAAGGGCAAAACCACTTTTAAGGAAGAATTTGTTACCTGTGGAGGTGTAAGCCTTAATGAAATTAACCTTAATACAATGGAAAGTAAAATCGTTCCGGGAGTCTATTTTGCCGGAGAAGTGCTTGATATTGATGGAGAAACAGGAGGGTTCAATTTTCAGTCGGCCTGGACTACTGCTTTTGTGGCGGCAAGGGCTATTACTCTCTAACTAATAAATGAAAATAAAAATGCCTCCCCTTGTTAAGGGAGGCATTTGTGGTGACGGAGGGAATGCTGACGCTCCGGTCAGCATCCTGACTG
>JAGQYK010000126.1 GCA_020436125.1 Cyclobacteriaceae bacterium
AAGCACGCGTTGCAAAGGCGCGCTATGCGTTAAGAACATCACCATTTGATTTGTAGGAAGGACCAAACAGTTTGTGAAAGCCATCGGTAGGTTTAATGTTAGCACCATTCAGTTTGAGGTAAGCACCAAACCATTTGCAAAAGTCACCTACAGGTTTGTCAAAGTCACCTGCAACTTTAAGGTAAGGATCATTCAGTTTGAGGTAATGGCCAAATCATTTACAAAAGTGACCTATGGGTTTGGGGTAGGTACCAATCGGTTTGACAAAGGACCCGTTTCACGATTGAAAACCCTGACTCCGTAGGACGTCAGGGTTTTTTGCTTTTATAGGGTATTTATATTCGTAGAATTAAACGTTTAATTATACGGATAATTCCACGGTTAAAAAGAGAGTAGAAACAGGAAAATGCTAAAATATCGGGCAAAACATAGGATTTTTGCATAACGCTAAAAGGAATATAAAGGTAATACCTTTATATTGGTGTTGGGTGCAATTGTTATAACGAATAAAAAACAAATAAAATGAGAATAGTTTTCTTTAATCATAAGGGTGGAGTCAGTAAAACCACTACAACATTTCATTTAGGGTGGAAGCTTTCACAAAGAGGTCACCGAGTTTTATTAGTGGATGCAGACCCACAATGTAATCTGTCTGGAATAATAATGCAGGACAACTTCGAGCAGTATTATACCGAAGAAAGTACTAGAAAAAAGAATTTAATGGATGGGGTGAACTCTGCTTTTCAAGGAAAGCCTGAACCAATAAGTGCGTTTGATTGCTATAGTGTTCCAAATAATGAGAACTTATTCCTTCTACCCGGTCATCCAAATTTAACTGAGCTAGAGCCAGCATTAAGTTTCGCGCAAACATCTAATAATGCGTTTGCTACGATGCAAAATCTACCGGGATCATTTAATGCACTTATTGAGAGTTGCTGCAATCATCATGATATTGAATACGTCTTAATTGATTTGAACCCTGGGTTAAGTGCAATCAATCAAAATTTCTTTTCAATCTCTGATGTATTTATAGTACCCACAAACCCAGATCCTTTCTCTCTAATGGCAGTTAGAACCTTGGCCGAAGTGCTGCCTCGATGGTACAACGCTTCTCAACAAATGCGCAGCACTTTTGCCAATTCTTCATATCCATTTCCAAATCATGACCCAAAATTTGCCGGTGTAGTAATTCAAAGATTTAACATTAGAAGCGGAAGACCTTCAGCTCCATATCGGAATAATATGGATGAAATTCTGTCATCTGTAGCTGCTGAATTGGTTCCCAAATTAGAACAACATGGTATGCTTTTTCAAGCAAATTTGTACACTGAGACTGGAATACCTGCAAATTATTGCTTAGCAGAAATTCCAGACTTTCAAAGCCTTCTTCCTCAATCTCACAAATTTGGTGTTCCTGTATATGCACTTTCAGATGAACAAATTGAACGAGCAGGAACTGTTTTAGAACAAATGATTTCAAAAAGAGATGATTTCGACCAGATGTTTGTTGATTTTGCCATAAAAGTTGAGGAAATAAAGGAGAATGTTGAGAGCTAAGCAAATATTTGACACGGGAATAAATCGAGTTCGCAATATTGATAGCCTATTTGTTCATTTAACAACTCAACTTGGTTTTAATCCTACGGATGTTTCAGATTTACTCAGAAGTGAAATAGTTTACTCACTTTCCAGTTTTGATAGGTTGATCCACGATTTGGTAAAAGTAGGAATGGTTGATTCGTTTAAAGGTAATCGAACACCAACCAATGCTTATAAAAATTTTAGTATTTCTTTAAATCAATTTGATGCGATTAACGGTGCTTCGGTACCTCCTGCAGAATTTGTGTTCGAACAAACGATAACATCAAGTCATAAACATTTATCCTTTCAAGACCCAGATAAAGTAGTAGAAGCTTTGAGTTTAATATGGCATGAAAATCATAAATGGCAGAAAATCGCGGCAGAAATGGGAATGAATCAAAATGATTTGAAAACGGAGCTCAAAAACATTGTAATTCGCAGAAATCAAATAGTTCACGAAGGGGATTTTGACTTATTCACTGGAAATATTCAACCTATTCTTCAGTCCGATGCAAATCAATCAGTTGAATTTATATATAACCTTGGTAACACAATTTATGATTTGGTGAAATAAAAAACTGCACCCAACAATACCTATACGCAATGCCCTTCGGGACACTGCGCATAGCCAAACCGTTGGTAGCAATAGGGCCCGGACAAATTTGTGTTCCAAAAAACTGACGACACTTTACTAATAGAGATTTCCCACGGGGACAAGTGAACGGCTTCGCAGACAACTTAGACATTGAAAAAATTAAAACGTGGGATAGGTTAAAAAATTAATACAGCCAACCGTTCACATTTTTAAGAAGATTGTGCTTCGACTTGCCCCACGCATTTGGCACATGCCATAGCCACACAAACCCACGCGAAACCCAAACTTTCAGAGGAGCCAAATCTTTCCAACGCACAGATTAAGTTATAAATTTGAACATGGACGTTTTGACAAAAGAGCAAAGACGGAGAAACATGCAAGCCATCAAAGGCAAAGAGACTAAAATTGAAATCAAACTTGCTAAAGCACTTTGGGCAAACGGGCATAGATACAGAAAGAACGACAAGACAGTTTTTGGGAAACCCGACTTAACATTCAAGAAGTACAAAGTTGCAGTATTCGTGGACAGCGAATATTGGCATGGAAAGAACTGGGACAAAGAGAAATTCAGAATAAAAAGTAACAGAAAATTCTGGTGGACTAAGATTGAAAGTAACATCAAACGGGACAAGATTGTAAACAAGGAATTAAAAAGGCAAGGCTGGAGAATTCTTCGATTTTGGGGCAAGGAGATAGATAAAAAGCTTGAACTTTGTATCTTTAAAATCGAAGCCGAACTAAGGAAAAGAAGCGATGCCTAAATACTCTGATATCAGGAAAAAGTTAAAAATTGAAGTTACTAAGTCTGAACAACTTGACCTTGCACACCTCACCCATTACTTGCAAAACTTTGACAATGGGGTGGCCCATTACTTTGAAGAGCCCGCAATTGAGTACCTAACTAAAGTTTCAGAGAATCAAGAATTAAAAGAGCCATACTTCCAGGCATACCTACCAATAAAATGGGACATTCCATTCCCTCCGACCAAGAACCCAAAGTTCAAGTTTGTTGACCTTTTTGCTGGAATTGGAGGAATACGATTGGCCTTCCAAAATCTTGGTGGAAAATGTGTTTTCACCTCAGAGTGGAACCACTTTGCGCAAAAAACTTATGAAGCAAATTTCGGTGAGGTGCCATTTGGCGACATTACAAAAATTCACGAATCAGAAGTGCCCGAGCATGATATTCTTTTAGGCGGATTTCCATGTCAACCTTTTTCAATAGCAGGGGTTTCAAAGAAGAATAGTTTAGGACGCGCTCATGGTTTTAAGGATTTAACTCAAGGAACATTGTTCTTCGACCTCGCGCGAATCTTGGAAAAGAAGAGACCTAAAGCCTTCTTATTTGAGAATGTAAAAAACCTTATCTCACATGACAAAGGGAACACCTTCAAAATTATCAAGAATACTTTAGAAGAACTTGACTATTCCATATACGCAAAAGTATTAGATGGACAGCATTTTGTTCCGCAACATCGCGAGAGAATTTTTATAGTGGGCTTTGATAAAAAGGTATTCAAGGGAAAAGAAAAATTTGAGTTTCCAGAAATGCCAAAAGCAAATCATGCTATCGAAGATGTTCTTGAGAAAAACCCTGACTCAAAATATACTTTAACTCCAAGATTATGGGAGTACCTTCAAAAATATGCAATCAAGCATAAGGAAAAAGGTAACGGATTTGGGTTTGGAATGACCGCTCTTGATGGAGTTGCGAGAACACTGAGCGCCCGCTATTATAAGGACGGCTCTGAAATATTAATACCACAAGGCAATAGAAAAAATCCAAGAAGACTTACACCTAGAGAGTGCGCGAGAATACAAGGATTTCCTGATAATTTTCTAATTCCTGTTTCGGACACTCAAGCTTACAAGCAATTTGGTAATTCAGTTGTTGTTCCTCTGATGCAAGCCGTAGGTAAAAATATTGTGAAAGCCTTGACCATTATTAATGAACCTAGAAAGACTAAAGTCGCTATACTCAGATAGCGGATGCCTCAAGATTTACGCAAAGAGACTTGCTCCGAATGACAATTCTAAAAACCAAGTTTATCTAGGCGGAAGTTTTGACATACTTAATATCTTCCCTATCTCAGAAATTATAACTGATTCATCTGGTGATTGGGAAAGAGAGCGCTTCAAAGCAAAACTCAAATTTTCATGGATAACAGAAGATGGCAATCTTTATCTTGCGCCAAACAGTCAATTAATTCTATACCCAAAATATCCAGAAGTTAGATTTTCAGGCTTCTTGCTTGGCTGTGATAACCCTCCATCAGACTTAATGACTCAAAGGCTTGCTGACAGGATTTTATTTCTTGGCATCTCCACCAATGGCACCGTTTTAGGGTATGTTGATTCACCAGAGTCAGAGATTGCTACTGAGCTTCAGCAATTGAGTATTTCTGAAGAGCATGGAGTATTTAAAGTAATAACCTTACCAAAAGCGCTAAACGGCAGAGCTAATTTGTTGTCTGAATTGAAAAGGATTCATGAACTTGATTGGATTGTTTCAAAAAGATTAGATAGCCAAAAAAATATTCTCCCTTGTTTATCACCAAACTGCGGTGGTTATACGCTTGAGGCAGAATTAGGAATTACACCAAATGGATATTCAGAGCCTGACTACTTAGGATGGGAAGTGAAACAGTTTTCTGTAAACAATTTCGCGAGAATTAACAGCAAAGTAATAACACTAATGACTCCTGAGCCTACAGATGGGTTTTATAATACCTCAGGTACGGAAGCCTTCATTAGAAAGTATGGATATGCTGACAAGAGGGGCCGTGCTGACAGATTAAACTTTGGAGGCATTCATAAAGTTGGTATCACGAGCAACCTGACCAATTTGAAAATGGAGCTTATCGGCTTTGATTCAGAAAGTGGAAAGATTCGAAGTTCAGAAGGAAGAATTGCTTTATTGGACAAACTAGATAACGAAGCAGCAAGCTGGTCATTTTCATCATTGATGTTACATTGGAATAGAAAACATAATCAAGCTTGCTATGTTCCTTCAATGTCTGAAACAGATCCTGTAAGAAAATATAAATACGGACATAAAGTAATTCTAGGCAAGAATACTGACTTTCAATTCTTCTTGCGACAAATGGCTATTGGAAATATTTATTACGACCCTGGTATTAAAATGGAAAATGCTTCGGGTAACAAGAAAATAAAAAAGAGAAGTCAGTTTAGAATAAAATCCGGACATCTGCCGACACTTTACCAAGACAATGAAGTAGTAGATATTTTAGTCTGACTTTATCCTTTGTTGGAGTTCTTCACCAACAAAGACATCGTGCGTGAGCAGAAGTGGTTACTTCCTGGCTGATTAGGGTTAGCCTAATTCCAGACCCTTCGCATTTCTAAGAAGAATTGTCCTCTGAATTTCCCAAGAAAATTAAAAGCCAATCGTCCTGTAACCCCTCGGAGAGCTATTGTGTCTAATCCAGCGGACTACAATCAATCGAAGAGATAATGAATGCATCAATCAAAAGAGTACTATACTTTCCAATTACAAAAATTATCATAGGAATTGGCGTTTGCTTTTCACTGTTTGTTGGGATTCAAAACTTTGTAACAAAACCATTCTTTTATAGCATCATCATGGATAAGGGTATTGCAGACCCCATTATCCACTTTGTTTCTGTTATAGTTTTGTTGCTTGGATATTACTATTTGTTTCGTTTGTATGATAAAAGAAAAATCACCGAACTGTCCATAAAATACCTGCCCAAAGAAATGCTGGGAGGTTTTGCTTTAGGGTTTTTAGCAATTTCCTTATCTATTTCCATCTTATACTTTTTAGGCTACTATCAGTTTCTCGGCATAACAACAGCTCACTATTCTTTAAGGCTATTCGGACTTTTAATGGTTGCCGCACTCCTTGAAGACTTA
>JAGQYK010000127.1 GCA_020436125.1 Cyclobacteriaceae bacterium
ATCCAAAGAAGTTTCTAAAAACATCTTAGTCACTGAATGATATGCAAAAAGAAGAAGGAAGAAAGTCATTAAGTGAAGTGCATGGTTCGGTAGAAGCCTCTAATAGAAAAGGTTGGCGCAAGCTTTGGGCATTCTTAGGTCCTGCCTATCTGGTGAGTGTGGGTTATATGGATCCCGGCAACTGGGCTACTGATATCGCAGGAGGTAGCCAGTTTGGTTACGCCTTGATTTGGGTACTGTTGATGTCCAACCTGATGGCTTTGCTTTTGCAAAGTCTTAGTGCAAGACTGGGTGTCGTTCGTCAACTCGATTTAGCACAAGCCTCAAGGGCTGAATATAAACCCGGAGTAAATTATGCACTATGGGTAATGGCTGAGATCGCTATTGCTGCCACCGACCTTGCGGAAGTATTGGGTATGGCTATCGGATTGCAACTGCTGTTTGACTTGCCTTTGGTATGGGGAGTAACCCTTACCGTACTAGATACCCTTATTATCTTGGTTTTGCAAAGTTATGGCATGCGCAAAATGGAGGCCTTTATTGTGGCGTTGGTAGCTGTAATTGGTGGTGCCTTTTTTGTAGAAATGGTATTGGCAAAACCTGATATGAGTGAATTGATCACAGGATTCATCCCCACCTTACCTAATGAAACTGCACTTTACATTGCCATCGGCATCATTGGTGCCACGGTAATGCCACATAACCTCTACCTCCACTCCTCTTTGGTACAAACAAGAAGAATAGACTCTTCTTCCCAGAAAGGTATTTGGTCTGCTCTAAAGTATAATTTCATTGACTCAGCCATTGCCCTCAACGCTGCTTTTTTTGTGAATGCTGCCATACTTGTGTTGGCTGCTTCTACCTTTTTTAAAGCGGGTATGTTTGAAGTGGCTGAAATTCAAGACGCACATCAATTGCTGGCACCTATGTTAGGCACAGAGCTCGCTCCTCTCCTCTTCGGAATAGCGCTAGTTGCTGCCGGACAAAGTTCTACTATCACAGGAACGTTATCGGGTCAGATTGTAATGGAGGGCTATCTTAATATTCGGATTGCCCCGTGGCTGCGGAGACTTATCACCCGATTGATTGCCATCATTCCCGCTTATCTGGTTATCATTTTATATGGTGAAAGTAAAACAGGTGCGTTACTTGTATTCAGTCAGGTGGTACTCAGTTTACAACTAGGGTTTGCCGTCATCCCTTTAATACATTTTACCAGCGACAAGGTGAAGATGGGTGTATTTGCTAATAAGATGTGGGTGAAAATTCTTGCCTGGGCAATTGCCTTGGTCATTATTGGTTTGAATGTACAGTTGGTCATTAATGAAGTGACTAGTTGGTTAACCGAATCAGAAAATCCTTGGGTCATATGGGTCACTGTAATCCCAGCATGTATTGCAGCAGCCCTTCTTCTTATTTATATTACTGTGAAACCATTATTTGACAGAAGAAGTCTCGGTAAGGCATCACGCATACCTCACGGAACAGCAGTAACATTGGAAGATATCAACAAGCCTATTTACAGTCGCATTGCGATCGCCATTGACTTCAGTAGCGTAGATGCAATCGCTATACGAAGTGCTCTGGCACAAGGCGGCACACAAGCTACTTACCTATTAATCCATGTGGTAGAAACTGCCGGAGCAATGGTCTATGGAAGTACCATTGCGGACAAAGAATCAAGCGTTGACAAAGTTGCACTAAAGAGTTATGCTGATCAATTGGTTGGCAAAGGATATAACGTGGAGATGAAGATGGGTTATGGAAATCCGAAAAGAAAGATACCTGCTATGGTGAAGGAGTTTAATGCCAACCTGCTGGTAATGGGAGCACATGGACATAACCTGATTAAAGATTTGGTCTTTGGTACTACCGTAGACACCGTTCGCCATCGGGTAGACATCCCAGTCTTCATTGTAAGAGAGAATCAGTAATAATCATCGGTCACAGAATAACCAGAAAACGGTTTTCACCGTTTAAATCGTACCGTGAACGGCTGATGAGCTTACTCATTACCTCAAATGGGGTAGGTTTTTAGACTTTCTTTTCTCAATGATGTTTGGCAATTTCAAAATACCGTTGTTTGGGTAAGCAGGCACCCATTAAATCACATTATATTAGGCGCTAACAGAAGATTATTAATGAGGTTAAGATTCATATATATACTCACCAGTGTATTAGGGATAGCTGCCAGCACCTGCTATGGACAGGATAAGGGCACCTTGCGCGGAGTAGCTATTGATTCTGCTTCAAGAGAGTCTCTACCCTTCGCCAATATTTTTGTAAACAATACCACCATTGGTACTTCTGCAGATCAAAATGGAGAATTTGAACTTAAAAACCTACAGCCTGGGTTCAACGATATTGTTTTTAGTTATGTAGGGTATCACCCACGCATCATCCGCTTTTATGTAGCTGATAATGCCACCATTTCTGCAGGAGATATAGCATTAATGCAGAAGCCCGAAGAAATGGAGGAAGTACAAGTCAGTAGTAAACGGGATAAGGAATGGGAAAGGAAACTAAAGAGCTTCGAGAAATTCTTTTTGGGAGAAAACAACAATTCAGAAAACTGTAAAATTCAAAACCCATGGGTGATCAACTTTTCCGAAAACTCTTCCAAGTCCACCATGGAAGCTTCGGCATCAGAGCCCATCGAAATCTTCAACTACGGACTAGGATACAAGATTTATTTTTATATGGCCAACTTTAGCGCCAATCCTGATAAGTACCAGATCGTAGGACAATTCCGATTTGAAGAAGCTGAGCCATTGGAAACCAAACAAGCCACTAACTGGAAGAAGAATCGCATTGACACCTACCATGGATCTGAACGTCATCTCTTTAAAGCGCTTATCGATGGTCGTGCCGAAGAAGAAGGTTTTCGCCTTTATGTTGAAAAACCCGGAAATACATCAGCTGTTCGATCCAATGTATTTAGTAATGAGCTTAACAAATCCGTTATTGAATTTGATACTAAAGACATTGTAAAAAAAGGAAAGAATCCTGGTCAATATACAATTACTCTCCCTCCGAGGTTAGAGGTTCATTATACCAATGAATACGCGACTAAAAAATACTATAAGGACGTACCCTTTCAGGTAAGCTGGATAGAAGTAGATAAAGGACAGCTCACACTAACGAAAGACGGTGTAGTACTTAACTCTATCGACCTTGTCACTTCAGGTGCGATTAGTGCCTCGCGTGTAGCCGATTTACTGCCGCTTAATTTCAGTCCCAATGTAGAAGTGGGTAATGCCACCGTGCGCATCTTCCCTAAACTCTCGGGCTGGAGTAAATACAAGCGCATGCAGGAATTTGCCTACTTGCAAACTGATAAACCGTATTACTACCCCGGGGAACGAATTTGGATGAAGGCGTCTATGCTGTATAGGGATAATGAACTGCTGGACTCCTTAAGTAAAGTCCTTTATGTAGAACTCATCAATGAAAAAAAGATTTGTGTAGCCCGCGAATATCTCAACATTGACAGTGCTTTTGCCTCGGGATATATTGATTTACCTGACTCTACGAATAAGGGAAATTATTTTTTGCGAGCCTACACCAATTGGATGCGAAACTATGGATCAGAAACATTCTTTGTAAAACCACTGCCTATCCTCAACATTACAGACAAAGTACTTGATGACAATGTGGAGTATGATACCACCTCCCTGTTAGTGAAATTCATAGCCAACAAAAAAAGTTATACCACACGAGATTCCATTGGCCTTAGTCTCTATATTGTTGACCAGAAGGATACACCCATTGTCGCCAACTTATCCGTGTCTGTAACTGATGCTGTGCTCGTAAAAAGCATTTCGGATCAGTCTACCATCCTCGACTTTAGTATGAAAGACAATGTACGTCCCATCAATGATGAGTTTGAACCTAAATATCCGGTGGAGACCGGAATATCGTTTTCAGGACTGTTTGAGGATGACAAAGGAAAGTCCCAGCGTACTGATGCCACTATTGTGCAAAAAGATTTTAATACGGTTATTCCAATTGAATCCAACAGACGTGGAGAGTTTAAGGTAACCGGATTGAATTTTAGCGGTAAGTTGGACTTTGGATTTCAAGCACTCACAAAAAAAGGGAAACCCTATGGGCAATTTAGCCTACTATCTCGTGAATTTCCTTTGATGGATTTCGAACCCAAATATTTGCCCTTAAAAACAGAAGATATGAATGCCATTCAGGTACCCATCACCAACTACACACCTGATGCAGACACCAAGCTATTAGGCGATGTCACCATACGTGGTGCAAGAATAGAGAATTATGACCCCCATACCGCATCGTTATACGGACAACCCGACTACACCGTGAAGGGTGAAGACCTCCAACAAGTATTTACAGGCAGCAACCTTGTACAGGCATTGCAAGGAAAGATCCCTGGACTACAGGTAAGTTATGGATGGGATGAAAACAATCAGGATTCATATAGAGTAAGACTACGTGGCGGGTCTTCAACTATGGGTGGTGGGCTTTCTTCTCCAGAACCCTTGCTGATTGTGGATGGTATCCCCTTTGGAGGCGATCCAAACATTTCCATTGCCAACTATATCTCTGCCATACCTACACAAACCGTGGAACGTGTAGAAGTAATTACCAGTGCTGTTAGTTTACTTGGCACACGCGGGGCCAATGGAGCCATCATCATTTATACCAAAAACACAGGGATGTATAGTGAAGAATCGGTGGACGATAGATACCCTGATATGCAAACACTTACTATACAAGGCTACCAGGTGGCTGAACCATTTCCGGCTCCCTCCTATGCAAAAGCTAAAGTTACCGCATCTAATGATTTGAGAACCACCATTCATTGGGAACCTAACCTCATCACCAACCGAAATGGTAATGCACAAGTTTCCTTTTACAGCGCTGATCTCGAAGGTGTTTATCGCGTAGTAGTGGAAGGGCTGGCCGTTGATGGAAGGCCTGTGCGTGGCGAATACATGATCAATATTGTAAATCCTTAAAGTACAACTATTCCCTTCTATTCTTAAATTACTACCCGTTTAGGGAAAAGATTTTATAATGAAGCAGATCTGCAGCATTCTATTTGTTTTTTTGTTATTCAGTTCTGCTGAAGCACAATTGAGAGGAGTAATCTCAGATGTAAGCAATAAAAAGCCTGCCCGAAATGCCATTGTTTTTATCAACAACACAACGCTTCATCACACCACCAACTCGAATGGTACATTTGAAATTGATGGCCTTCAACCAGGCTTCTACGATTTAATAGTATACCACCCTAAATACCAAATATTCAAATCCTCCCTGCAGGTGCAGTCTAACAAAGCCTACCAGCTAAACCTGGGCATCTCCCCGTTGGAAGAAAAACCCAAAGGAACAAAACAGGATGAGGAATGGGAACTCAACCTGGATTGGTTCATGAATGGATTGCTTGGTTCTGATGTTAACACGGCAGCGTGCAAAATAATAAATGAAAAAGCGCTCTCCTTCCAACGCGATGGAGATCAGCTCACTGCAACTGCTACGGACCCCATCGTTATCGAGAACAATGCACTGGGTTATAAGATCACCTACTATCTGCAATATTTCAAGGCCAGCCCATCCGCTGCCGATATCCAGGGCATGACACAATATGAAGAACTTGTTTCCGAAGATTATCTGATTACCAACGAATGGAACAGAAACAGGCAAAAAGCATACTGGGGGTCATCCAGGCATCTCTTTCAATCGATGGTGAATGGCAATCTCAACAGTGAGGGATTCGAGCTCTACGATGAAAGCGAAAAACCCATAGCCAAGGATGCTTTGATGAGCCCAGGCAAAATAAGCGGATATTATCATATTGAATTACCTAACGTTACGAAAGTGATCTACACCATTGCTGCAGGTGCTGATGGTGATTTCAAAAACCAAACTGGAAAAATTTCCACACTCATCAAAAATGGTTCTGTGGATGTGACTGCAGAAGGTGTGTTGCTCAACAACAATTCCATAACCATAGAAGGTGCTATGCATCATCGTGGGCTGGCCTCTACT
>JAGQYK010000128.1 GCA_020436125.1 Cyclobacteriaceae bacterium
CAGGGTGATACAGGTAAGAAGTAACAACCACCTTTCCTCAGTTGACAACCTTACTACCTATACTTATAATTTCAATGGGTCGGTTAGGCAATCCAAAACCGAGCATCATGGTGCCGGAGGAACAGCGGTAACCATCTGGCAACGCCCCGAATACGATCATGCAGGGAGAGTACTCAGGTTGTTTCAACAAACGGATGATGGGCCTGAAGTGCGATTGGCCTCATACGGCTACAATGAATTGGGGCAACTCAAAGAAAAGAACCTCTCTGGTGCAGATGATAGTTACCTGCAGTCCATAGATTATGCTTACAATATACGGGGTTGGCTCAGTACCATTAATGACCCTACGCTTGCCAATGCAGTGGACTCAAATGATAACAATGACCTGTTTGGTTTGGAGATGGGCTACAACAATGTAATTACCGGACTCAATGACCAAAGTGGAGATGAGCGATATTACAATGGAAATATTTCTGCCATTCGATGGAATCTAAAAGTAGATGGCATTACTGCAACGGATAATCAAAAGGGGTATAAGTACAAGTACGATAAAACAGATCGCCTGAAAGAAGCGAAATACAGAGGCTACAAAAACAGTGCATGGAATACGGATGTGGATGTCAACAATGAAAGCATGTCTTACGATCATAACGGCAACATTCTTACACTTCAACGTAAGAAAACGGCCAAAGGCAGTACTCCATTTACTACGGTTGCACAATTAATGGATGATCTTACCTATTCTTATGGGAACGGTAAAGGCAACCAATTGACCAAGGTGGAAGATGCGGCTACGGCCTCTGGTGGGTTTACCAATGGTGCTACCAACACTACAGAATACACTTATAATGATAATGGTAGCCTGATAAAGGATGACAACAAAGGCATATCCAGCATTACTTATAATGTATTGGGCAAACCAGAAACCATCCAATTCAGTGATGGCCGTAAAATCACCTATCAGTACGATGCCGGTGGGAATAAACTCAACATGAAAGTGTTTAAAAACTCCACGATGCTCAGCAGTACAGATTATGCTGGAAGCATGGTATATGAAAATGGCGGTTTGAGTTACTTTTCTGCGCCTGAAGGAAGGGTAGACCGCGCTTCGGAAGAAAATATGATCACCCATGGAGATGGCAGCGATGCAACTGGATTTACCGCCAGCCAAAATGTAACAATCAGTACCGTTACGGTTGCAAATGAAACCTATGTAAAGGTGGTCAGTAATCAGGCCAGTAGCACACCGGGTGTGTGGCCGATCGGAGGCACTTTCAGTGTTACTGCAGGAGAAAAATATGTGTTGCGCATTCGTGGATACTCAGTGACTGCAGCTGGGTCTGTTTATGTGGCCACTAACTTGGGTAATTTGATTTGGCTTGGAGCTACGCTGCCCATTGGTGCAACCAATGAAACCTGGGTGGCTCATGAAATTATTATCCCATCAGGTGCTACTGAGCTCAAGGTAGGGGCACTTTGGAGTGCACCAGCCACTAACGCAGAAATGTACATCAATGACATCGTACTCAAGAAAGTGACCAATGAATACCAGTTTGCAGTGGGCGATCACCAGGGCAATACAAGGATGGTATATGGAAAAGCCTATGAAACGGACAATCTTATTGCAGGTGCCAACCCTGATGGAAGCAGTACTACGGGTTTTGCGGCCAATGGAAATGTGGCAGTAAGTGCAGTAACGCTGGGTGGTGAAACTTATGTAAAGGGTGTGGTCAACCAAACCACCAGTACGCCCGGTATATATCCTATAGGAAACACCTACACAGTAAAATCCGGTGAAAAATATACCTTCAAAGCGCAAGGCTATAGTGAGGGTAGCAGCGCCTGGTTGTACATTTGGAGCAACAATGGTGATCTCGTATGGAAGGGGGCCCCTATGCCGCAAGGCGCCAGTGCAGAAGGGTGGATAAGCAGTGAGGTAACTATTCCTGACGGTGTCACACAGGTTAAGGTTGGTGTATTATGGTCAGGTCCTACATTAGGTAGTTCTATCTTCCTCAACAAAGTAGGCCTTTACAAACACAAAGACGATGAGTTTACTGCCGGCTTTGAAAGTGCTGATCAGGCCGCTGAGCAAATTCAGTTCCAGAACTACAATACCGGCAAGATCATAAACGGGGCAGTGTATGCACGAACAGGAGATTACTCTTACCGCCTTACCGGCTCGGCCAGTGTAAGCAATGAAGTGATAGGGGTAGCCAAAAGCTTAAAAGTATACACTGGAGATGTGGTGAACATGGAAGTGTATGCCAAATACCTGGCGCCTACTTCCAATGGTACCGGGCTAACCGGGCCACTGTTGGTAAACGCCTTGTCAGGTGCCTTTGGTGCCGGAGGGGGTACGGATGCCTTTAACTCCATCAACTCACTATTCAATGGAGGGCCACTGATTGGTACGGTAGCTTATCCTTACGAGGATCAGACAGCTCCTAAGGCCTACCTCAATTATATTTTGTTTGATGAGAACTACGTGCCTTACGATTTTGGTTATGACCAGGTCAGTACGGCCGGAGCAATGCCAGGAGGTGGTGGTGGCACTGCCGAAAAATTGCATTTGAAAGCGAAAGCACGCAAACCGGGATATTTGTATATTTATCTCTCCAACGAAAACCCAACAGTAGCAGAAGTGTACTTTGACGACATGCGTGTGTTACAGGTAAAATCCCCACTGATGCAGTACAACGAGTACTATCCGTTCGGCTTGCAAACAGCCAATAGCTATACGCGTGAAAACACCAAAAACAACTTCTTGTACAATGCAGGTACGGAACTGAACAGTACCTCCGGTATGTACGATTTGTTCTTTAGAAATTACGATCCTGCCCTGGGCAGGATGCATGGAGTAGACCCAATGGCAGGTAAGTACTCGGGGTTATCTCCTTACAATTATTCCTTTAATGATCCTGTGTATTGGAACGATCCCATGGGAGATGATGCGGGAGGTAGTGCGGCTTTTGAAAAGAAATTTGGTTCCGGAGGAGTAGGGTATGAAGATGCACATGCTGGTATGTATGGCGAATCTTTTGATTTTACTATGCACGATGCAGCAAATGCCAGCGCAGATGCAGCGTTTAACAATTTAAATACGGGTTTTAGTGGAGCTTGGAATTTGGCTGCTTATGGAAGTTATAGTCAAGGTGGAAGCGCATTTGCAAGGTTAGGTGCAGGACCCGGTAGCTTTGCTTCTGTGGGTGGCAGTTGGGCGTATTTAGGTACAAGAACCCAAATGCACAACGGCCAATATGGTAATTGGTATGAAGTGTGGAAGGATTATACTACAAATGGTCGAGAAGATGGTTCAGATTTTGTAGGAATGAAATTTAAACCTCTTAGTGAGCAACAAACGCAGGGAGGAGTGGCTTATGCTGGCTTCGGAACGTCAGAAGCATTAGGTTCATTAGAATTGGCTATTGCTGGCCTCAAGCCAACATATGACGCTGCAGCTTATTTTGGTAGACTTCAAGGAGGCACTGGAGAGGTTCCACTTTATTTGAAAAAGAATATTCGCAAATCACCTTTAGTCAGAGGCAATAATGCACTTTATGTTGGAAGGACAAGTTCTCAGGCAGCCATTAGGACAGCGAATGTATTAGGTAAGTTGGCACCAGCTCTTACAGTAGCAGGTGTGGTAACTAATGGTTACGATATATTAAAAGATGGTCAGCTCACAGCAGGAGATGCATTTCAAGCAGCGAATACAGCCGTCATGATAGCATTTCCAGTCTATGGAGTTTTATATGGAGCTGCTGATTTGGGTTCATCATTGTTATTTGGACAAAGTATCACTGATTATGTCAAGTCGGGAATAGATTCAAATGTTAGCGGTAGTATAAAACTTGGTTACTAGGCATGTTCAATTATCTTTTTTATCGATTTTTACAAGTAAGGATTCATAAACCAACCTACTGGGCAAAGATATTTGTTCCAATAATTGAGGTTTTAGTATTGTTACCTGCAGCTCTCACGCTCTCCAAATTTTTTTTTGGTTGTTATAATCAGCAGGTAAACGATGGGACAATTAAAATTTTTCTTTCAGTATTTGCACTTTTAGTATGGGGAGCAAATTCGCTTTATTATAGCCCGGATAGGATAAGAAAGATAAATGAGAAATATTCTAGTGAATCGAGGTTGCAAGGAAATCTCAAATTGATTCTTATATGCTTATTATTATTTTTTATTTTTTGGTTCGGGAGCGCTGCGATAAGAATGGTAGTTAGGATACCAGCATGCTAAACAAAAACCCCGATGCGAGTCGGGCTTTTTTGTTATTAAGCAGCGTGAGCCTTTTTGATTTTGACATCTCGTATAACAAGGTCGATGTACTCAAAGATTTTATCACGTTCCTTCTCGGGTAGTCCTAACTGGCGCGAGTCTTCCGGCCTGCGTGATGGCATGAGGGTGACTCGTGCCTTAGCTTAGAATTGAATAAGAATTGAAAGAATTATATTGGTTTGTTAAAGAGCACGAGTGACCCTGCACACATGCTTCCCCACAACACTCGCGCTAGAGTAGGCATGTGTGTGACTCGTGCCTTAGTTTCCAATGATCCAATTTATTTTCTATTATCTAGGCATTGTCCTATATTAGTTTCATGAGTCGTAAGTACAAGATCCGTGACCAGGAGAAGCTACACTTTGTAACATTCACAATTGTTCAATGGTTGGATGTTTTTATAAGAAGAGAGTACAGCGATATATTCCTGGATAGTTTAAGGTATTGTCAAAAGAGCAAAGGTCTTGAGGTTTATGCATTTTGTATAATGAGTAGTCATGCGCATTTAATAATTGGAAGAAATGGAGATAACAAGCTTGAGGATATCATTCGGGATATTAAGAAATATACATCTGTTAAGATCATAGAGGCTATACGAAATAATCCAACAGAAAGCCGAAGAGATTGGTTGTTGAAGAAGTTTGAAGAGGCAGGGATGAACAACAAACACAATAATCGATATCAATTCTGGCAACAGCATAGCCATCCTATTGAGCTGAGCACGAATGAACTGATTGAGCAAAAGTTAGATTATGTACATGATAATCCAGTAAATGCTGGTATTGTTTTGTCACCTGAGCATTACTTATACAGCAGTGCAATCAACTATGCAGGTTTACCGGAGAAGCTAATTGATGTGATTTTGATTGAGTAGAGGGCACGAGTGAGCCACGCACATTCTCCCCCGCAACACTCGCGCCAGCTAAGATTGAGTTTTTGGAATGAATGTCCTGAGTTGCAAACTCAGGACAGCTGGGAGTATAAATCAGATGAGGCGTTTATGCAGAAATTATTAGATCAAATAAGTGGAAATTAACTATTCTATGCTACTTCGAAATATATTATTAACTATTGCGTTTTACTTCTCTTGCTTTGGGTGCACCAAACAAACAACTTTTGACAAAACAGTTCAGTTTGAGCAAATCGCTGTCAACTTTTTTTCAGATAGTTTATTACATAATCCAGATGCATTTTTGAAAGACAGTGATGAGTTTTTTCTTTTGCCGAACCATTTTGATAGCCTGTGGTTGGAGCAAGGTTTTTTCAGTAATTGTGGTATTTTATCTGATTCAATAATAAGAAAAACAAGTAAACCATATTTTAATTCAGATGCTCTTATTGATGATGATTATATGGATAGGGAATTATTTGAACGATCTAATGAGTATCTGAAGGACGCATTTCAAAAGGAAGAATCAAACCCACCGGACATTAGTATTAAACTACCTTATAATATTGGCTTTAATATGGATAGAGATGTTAGTAGTGAGGCTTGCTTGTGGTTTTTGGAGCCTAAACACTATATTAAATCGAAGGATGAAATTACAGTTGAATTAAGCTTTTCCCAAGATCAAAAGATAATTAATATTTTAATATTTATGGGCTATAATGGGGATGTTTTGGGTTGGAACTATCGAGTCTATGGCCAATAATCCCACCCCCCCCCCCCCCCCCCCCCCCCCCATTGACATTCACCCTCCCCTTTTTTCTTTTTTTTTTTTATTTTTC
>JAGQYK010000129.1 GCA_020436125.1 Cyclobacteriaceae bacterium
CTCAACTGCCTATCTTGCAGCTATTGTTCGTACAATCATGAAAACAGCCACCGTACACGAGATAAAAAAGGAGTTAGCCACATTGGAGCCTGGGAAGGTGCAGGCGCTATGTTTGCGATTGGCCAAATTCAAAAAGGACAATAAAGAACTACTCACTTACCTCTTGTTTGAAGCACACGATGAGCAAGCGTATATAGCGGATGCAAAAAGGGAAACTGAAGAGCAGTTCAGCGCGCTATCCCACCAAAATGTGTATTACATAAAGAAGAGCGTACGCAGGATAGGGAGGCTGGTCAATAAACAAATTAAATACAGCGCGCAGCCCACCACTGAATTGGCGCTCCGTATCAATTTCTGTCAACAAATGAAAGTCAACGCCATTCCGATGGGTAAAAGTACTGTGCTGGCCAACATGTATCAACAACAACTCAATACAATCGATAAGACGCTGAGTAAACTGGAGGAAGACTTGCAGTATGATTATCAAGCTGAAATAGACAACTTAAAAAATGGCTGAACAACAACCTAATAACCCTTTGCATGGCATCACATTGGAAAACGTATTGCGCCATTTGGTAGATCGATATGGCTGGGAAGAATTGGGCGACCGCATTGCGATCAATTGTTTTATCAGTAACCCGAGTATTAAGTCAAGTTTAACTTTCCTGCGCAAAACACCCTGGGCCCGGAAGAAAGTAGAAGACTTGTATTTGAAATCCTTAAAGTAACGTAGTCGTCATTGCGAACAGAAGTGTGGCCAATGCGTTGGCGTGAAGCAATCTCCTCAAGGCCTACTTTGCCTAGCGTTTTTGTACTTGTCCGACCGCTGGCGGACCCTTTTTGGGCGATGCAAATGCGAAGTATTCATGAGCACCATTAAAATAGAATAGCGTCCGCGAGTAAAAGGGGCAAGCCCGCCCCGGCTTGTGGACAAATTAACTATCTATCTTTTGCTTACAACTCAAAGGCCTTCTCCATTTCAGCTTTGGCGTCAATTTTACTTTCAATAGGGTAAAACTCGTTAGCCTTTACAGAATACTCGTAAAAGGATGACCAGTGTGTGGGTTGTTGCACAATTTGTTCAATGGCGTCCACGATGTAGTCTACTTCACTTTCAGTCATGATAGGATGGAGGGAGAGTCGCACCCATCCCGGCTTCTCGGAGAGGTCGCCCGAATCAATTTTCTCGGTGATCTGGCGCGATTGTTCTTTGGTAACGCGAAGCAGGTAGTGGCCATAGGTTCCAGCACAAGAGCACCCACCCCGAACTTGTATACCAAAGTGATCGCTGAGTACCCTTACCAGCAGGTTGTAGTGCAGTCCTTCCACATAAAAAGAAAGGACACCAATCCGCTTCGACTCGAGATCCCCCATGATATGAAGGGTAGGAATTTTGGACAACCCCTTGACAGCCCTGTCAATAAGTAATTCCTCTTTTTCCTGAATGGCTTCAGTAGTCATCTGTTCTTTCAACTTGATCGCAAGTGCTGCCTTGATGGTTTGTAAAAAAGCAGGTGTGCCTCCATCTTCCCGGGTTTCTACGTCTTCATAATAGTGATGCTCTCCCCATGGATTGGTCCAGGTGACGGTGCCACCCCCTGGCTGATCGGGTATGCGGTTGGTGTACAACGACTTGTTGAAGACCAATACCCCCGTGCTACCAGGGCCACCGAGAAATTTATGCGGACTAAAGAAGATGGCATCCAAAGCCGCATCGGGATCAGCGGGATGCATATTCATGTCCACGTAAGGGGCGGAAGCGGCAAAATCCACAAAGCAAATTCCTCCATGGCGGTGCATGATTTTAGCCAGCTCATGATAGGGAGTGATGATCCCTGTTACATTACTGCAGGCGCTAAAGGAACCAATCTTTGTTTTCCGGTTGCTGTATTTTTGTAGTTCCATTTCCAAATGAGCAGGAGCAATCAATAAATTGTCGCCCGGTGGGATCACGACTACATCTACTTCGCATTCCAGCCAGGAGGTCTGGTTGGAGTGATGTTCCATATGGGTGATAAAGACCACAGGTTTTTCTTCTTGGGGAACGGAATAGTAGGGCTTGGCCTTTTCAGGAATGTGCAATCCCAGTATACGTTGCAACTTGGCGAGTACCCCTGTCATGCCGCTGGAAAAGGTGAGCAGGGCATCGTTCTCATTGGCGTGCACATGCTTCCTGATAATGGCATGCGCAATTTTGTAGGCATGGGTCATCGATTCACCTGTAAGGCTCGACTCGCTATGCGTATTGCCCACCAACGGCCCAAAAGTGTGGGTGATTGCATCTTCGATGGGTTGGTACAATCTACCCGAGGCAATCCAGTCGGCATAGATCAGTTTCTTTTTGGCAGCTGCAGTTTGCACAGTGATATTGTGGCCAATTGTTTTGCTGGCGATATCGGCAAAATCAGTATGGGATGTTGCTTTTTTTATAGTTGCTATAACCTCGCTCATAGGTATTGAGAATTTTACTTGAATTTACAGTATTCTGTCCTCTTAGTAAAGGCAAATTGGCTTGTTGGATAGGTACTTACTGCTTACCACTCACTACTATTTACTAAATACTATCTTTAAAACATGACCAATTACCTGTCCACCATAGAAACGGAGTTTAAGCGTCATGCCAACCCCAAACGTGCGGCTGAGCAAAAGGCGTACATGAAGGACAACTTTGAGTTCCATGGTATTACCGCACCAGAAAGGCAGGAGATACAGAAACCTTTTTTGTTAAAACAACATCTGCCGCCTAAGAAGGACCTGGAGAAGTTGGTAAAGAAATTATGGAGTAAGCCCCAAAGGGAATATCAGATGTTCGGGCAGGAACTGGTGAATAAGTACAGCAAGCAATTAGAAAGAGAAGATATGGCTTTGCTGGAATATATGGTCACTCACAAATCGTGGTGGGATACGGTGGATTATATTGCCGCTAACACCATGGGCACTTATTTCAAATTGTATCCAGAGTTGCGCAAGAAGTATGTAAAGAAATGGTTGGCCTCCGACCATATATGGTTACAGCGGTCAGCGTTATTGTTTCAACTGAAATACAAAGACGAACTGGATGACGAATTGCTGGCTTACGCCATCAAACAATTATTGGGCTCAAAAGAATTTTTCATCAACAAAGCCATTGGGTGGACATTGCGCCAATACAGTCGAGCCAACCCTAAGTGGGTCAAACACTTTGTTGAAGATAATCCATCACTTGCTCATTTGAGTAAACGCGAGGCGTTGAGGTTGATGAAATAGAATTTAAACCTTAACCCATGAATTAAACTTAATATACCTCTATGACCATGGAAAAAGAGTCGTTATTTCTATTTCTCATCATAGGAATGTCTCGATCCAATACAAGTTCCGGTGTCACCTCTTTCACCGTAAAAGTTTGTCCTCCCAATGCTGGATTATCCGGATTGAAGGAAGCTCCGTCTCGGTTGCATTCAATGGATTGGGGAAAAAAGTAAATACGATCACCAGGTTTTACTGTTGTGTTGGCCATTACGTTTACTCTTGTGTACCGCATGAACATTACAGTAACTTTCCCACCATGTTGAGGTGAAAAAGCACTGGCATCTCTGTTGGATGGGAGTCCAGCCTTTTTTGCAACTGTTGGTTGTGCTGACGGCTGACTTTGTGGTTGTCTGCTGACCGCAGGCGGTGCTGAGGTGTTTGGGTTTTCCATCTCCCATTGGGCACTCCACCATCCCGGTTGTATGGTGCCCGCTTCAAGTCGTCCATTTTGATTGTGGATAGCCACGGTAGGTTTCCATCTGTTGCGAATGCGATAAAAGGAAGTTCCAGGGATCGCTTCTAACTGCCATTGTGCGCTCCACCATCCGGGTTGAATGTCACCAATAGCCAATGGACCTTGCTCGATATGCAGGTATTGATTCTTCCATCTGTTTTTGATTTTATAAAAGGAAGTTCCAGCTACTGGTTCCAATAGCCATTGTGCACTGTGCCAACCAGGTTGAATATTACCAGATGCAGGTGTTGGCTGTTCTACATGGATATATTCAGCGGGTTTCCATCGGTTTTTTAGTTTGATAAAATTCTGAGATGTGGCGCTCAATGCGTAGCCGCAAAGCAAGAGCATGATTATTCCTGGTTTCATAGGGGGAGTTTAAGGTGTAAATAGAATTAAGTAAGTGAACAACCAAATAGGATTTAATTGAAATAAATATAAACCATTAAGATTTAATATGTTGATGCATTGCACACCAAAAACATGCCAAAACTGATTATCGATGGAATTTATCTTAGCAGGGTCGCTAAAAAGGAAAGGTTCAAAACTCAAGGCTGTATTAAACCTTGAACTTTGAACCTTAAAACTTTAACTAGTTATGAATTAACAGAACTCGTCAAACACCTGTACAAGGTGTTCACCGATCATCTGGGCATTTCTTCCTTCAATGTGATGCCTCTCTACAAAGTGAACCAACTCACCATCTTTGAACAATGCAATCGCTGGAGAAGAAGGAGGATAGGGAAGCGTATACTGACGTGCCTTGGCCACTGCTTCTACGTCTGCTCCGGCAAATACAGTAGTCAAATGATCAGGCTTCTTTTCACTGTTTTGCACAGCCCATTTAACGCCTGGTCGGGCAGCACCTGCTGCACATCCACATACAGAGTTGATAACCAACAAGGTGGTTCCTTTCTGATCTTTCAATTCACTATCAACTTCCTCTGGTGTTTTTAATTCTTTAAAACCAATGGTGGTAAGGTCGCTCCGCATGGGGGCAACCAATTCTTCTGGGTACATATTAGTTGAGTTTAAAATTCAAGTTTTATTTTTTTATATCTTCTATCAGGATCCAGTTACATGAATCCAAGTTCTAGTTTTGCTGCTTCACTCATCATGTCTTGTGTGTAAGGCGGATCGAAAGTTAGTTCTATCTTAACATCGTTAATGCCTTCGATCTCCTTTATCTTCTGCTCTACTTCTCCGGGTATCACTTCCGCAGAAGGGCAGGAGGGAGAGGTGAGCGTCATCAATACATACACATTATTTACGGGATATACATTGATTTCATAAATCAATCCCAGCTCCAATACATCTACGGGAATTTCAGGGTCATAAACTGTTTTGATAGCAGCAACTACCTTTTCCCGGAGATCCTCGGAAGTGGTGGTCGTTTCTACTGCTTCATTTTTTTCTTGTTCACTCATGATTTTACCTCCATCTTGGTTTTGAACGCCAGTGCATACATTTTTATCTGCTTGATCATAGCAGCAAAGCCGTTGGAGCGTTGTGTCCCAATAAATCGCTCCATGCCAATCTTGCTCATAAAGTTAAGGTCAGCCGATAATATATTATCCGGTGACTGCCCTGAAAATATTCTCAGTAAAAGACTCACTAAACCTTTCGTAATGGCAGTGTTGCTATCAGCTTCAAAGTAAATCTTATCGCTTTCCAGATGGGCGGACAGCCAAACCTTCGATTGACAACCTTTTACGATATTATCTTCCCTCTTCTTATTGTCATCCATGTCGGGCAGTTTCTGCCCTAACTCCATAATATACAGTACCGTCATCTCCTGATCACCGTCCAGCAAACTGAACTCGCTGATGATCTCTTCCTGTATGTCGGCTATAGTTTTCAAATATTAAGCTTTTAAGAAATTAATGACCCGAGTTAAACCCTCCACCAGACCATCAATTTCCGATTTCGTATTGTAAACTGCAAAAGAAGCCCTAACAGTTCCTTCAAGGCCAAACCTTTCCATCAAGGGCTGGGTACAGTGATGACCCGTTCTAACGGCTATTCCTCTGGCGTCCAGCATTTGTCCTATATCAAAATGGTGAATACCCTCTATTACAAATGAAAGAACACTTACCTTTTGCT
>JAGQYK010000012.1 GCA_020436125.1 Cyclobacteriaceae bacterium
CACCTATTGCAGGGCAAACCAATAGCACTTACACGACACCCGTGATTGCCGGAACAACTACTTATTATGTGAGCATTAATAACGGAACTTGTGAGAGTACCAGAACACCAGTAGTGGCAACCATTAATAGTATTCCTACAGCTCCAGGAGCTACCGGAAATGCTGCTTGTGGGCCTTCTGCCATTACACTCAATGCTTCCGGTGGTTTAGCAGGGCAATACCGATGGTACACAGTATCCACAGGCGGAACACCCATAGCTGGTGAAATAGCTGATAGTTATACCACGCCCCTTCTCAATTCAACTACACCCTATTATGTTTCCTTGAATGATGGAATATGCGAGAGCGAGCGCATTGTGGCAGAAGCAATTATAAATCCTATTCCATCTCCTCCAGTAACAACAGGAGCCAGTAATTGCGAACCAGGTGCGTTAATACTTGCAGCTGCCGGGGCTGCCGATGGAGAATACGTATGGTATGATGTGCCCTCTGGCGGAACTCCTTTCTCAGGAGAAGTTAATAGCACTTATACCACACCTGTACTCAATTCAACCACAACTTATTATGCGGCCATCAATAACGGATTTTGCGAAAGCAGCCGCCAGGATGTTACAGCGACAATTGGTGGAGCAGCCTGTACAAATAGCCCACCTCAGGTAGATACTTCTTCTACTTCAACAACCATTGCAGGAGTAGCTACGATTGACTTAACTATCCTCATCAGCGATCCTGATAATAATCTTGATCTCAGCACACTGAAAATATTAATTTCACCAATAAGCAATGCCACTGCACAAATCAATAACATGGTGCTGACCATCAATTACTCTGGACTCACCTTTTCTGGTAGAGATCGATTAACTATCGAAATATGTGATCTATTGGGGAGTTGCACACAACAAGAAATTATCATTGATGTGGGTGGAGATCTTAATATTTATTCTGGCATATCACCCAATAGTGATCTTTTCAATGAGAAATGGATCATTCAAAACATTGAGTCTCTTCCTGAAACGAAATCAAATCATGTGAGCATCTTTAATAGATGGGGCGATGTGGTTTTTGAAGTTGATAACTATGACAACAATCAAAATGTATTTATCGGATTGAACAAAAGTGGAGATAAATTAAGTTCAGGTATCTACTTTTACAAAATTGAATTCAGTAGCGGATTAAAAACGCAAACTGGCTACCTTACTTTGAAACACTAATTGTTTTTAACAATCCTTTTATTCATTTTCCGAACAACACCGGGCCCTTCGTAAATAAATCCAGTATAGAGTTGGATTAAATCAGCACCAGCATTCAACTTATCAAGTGCATCTTGAGGACTCATAATACCACCTACACCAATGATGGGATAGTGGGGACCTAGTTGATCTCTCAAATAACTAATCACCTCAGTAGATTTTGATGTCAAAGGCTTCCCACTCAAGCCTCCGGCTCCAATCGCGTTTACCTTATCCGAAGGAGTCAGCAACGTCTCTCTGCTAATGGTTGTATTGGTTGCAATTACGCCATCCGTTTTGGTCTCCTTTAAAATTTCAACAATATCGTCAAGCTGAGAAGTAGTGAGGTCAGGAGCAATTTTTAACAATACCGGTTTTACTTTCTCTTTAGAGCGGCTTAGTTCCTTAACATGGGACATCAATCGTTTCAGTGGTTCTTTATCCTGCAACTCTCGAAGGCCAGGTGTATTAGGCGAGCTCACATTGACAACAAAATAATCGACATGAGGGTGTAACGCATCAAAGCATAAAGCATAATCGGAAAATGCCTCATCATTAGGCGTAACTTTATTTTTGCCAATATTTCCACCAACTATGATTTTGGAACTTCGTTTTCGCAATCTTTTCACCGCAGCCTCTACCCCTTCATTATTAAATCCCATTCGATTGATCAACGCCTGATCTTTTGGTAATCGAAATAATCTTGGTTTATCATTGCCATGTTGTGGACGAGGTGTTAAGGTGCCTATCTCGATAAACCCAAATCCAAAACAGGCCAATTCATCAATGAGCTTGGCATCTTTATCAAATCCAGCCGCTAGCCCAACTGGGTTGGCAAACTTTAATCCAAACAGTTCTCTTTCAAGTTTTGTGTTTTTAAAATCAAACAAAGCCCGCAGCAAAGGTTTAAACCCAGGTATTTGGCCTTTTAAGGACAGCACCCTGAAAACAAAATGATGGATAACTTCCGGATCAAAAAGGAAGAGAAAAGGACGGACTAGTAATTTATACATTGATCACTTAAGAGTTGCACAAAGATAATCTATTAACTTCTTGGATGAAATTCCTGGATCACTTGCCTTAAATAATCTCTATCCAAATGAGTATAAATTTCTGTAGTGGTGATTGATTCATGACCTAACATTTCTTGCACAGCTCGTAAATCTGCTCCGCCTTCAATAAGGTGAGTAGCAAAAGAATGACGAAAAGTGTGAGGACTAATGATTTTTTTCAAACCAATCTTGGCTGCTAATCCTTTTATGATGGTGAATATCATCACACGTGTCAATTTCTTTCCCCTGCGATTAAGAAACATATAACTCTCAAAATCTTTTTGCACAGGAATATGCACCCTTATTTGATCTTTGTAAATGGTGAGAAACTTAAGCGCATCCTTGCCAACGGGGACAAGTCTTTCTTTGTTTCCCTTACCCACAACCCGGAGGAAACCTACATCAAAATACACATTGTTCATGCGCAGGTCCACCAGTTCTGAAACTCTAAGCCCGGAACTATATAGCACCTCCAGCATGGCTCTGTTCCGTGCTCCTTCTGGCGTAGATAAATCAATGGCCTCCAAAAGTTGTTCAATCTCAATATAGCTAAGGGTATCAGGTAGTTTCCTCCCGAGCTTTGGTCCTTCTATTAGCACAGTGGGGTCTTTATCCAGCAACTCTTCGTAAATCATGTATTTATAAAATGCCTTCACACCGGAAAGAATTCTCGCCTGGCTGTGCGCACTCATACCTAGTTCATTGATATAGGTAAGGAACGCCTGCAAGTTTTTAGAAGTAATCTTCAGTGGCGACAATCCCTTAAGGTTCATTTCAGCAAATTGCTGTAGTTTTTCAATATCGCGAACATAAGCCTCAATAGAATTTCCAGACAGAGACCTCTCTAATTTCAGGTAGTTGCTAAATTGCTTGATATGTATGTCCCACATGTTTAAGTCAAAATTCAAGATTCATTACTCAGAAAACAAATAAGCCACGCATAACCCATTTTTGTTTCATAAATACCTACCTACTATCTTTCCAAAATGAAAATTCAAGTGATCAATGGCCCCAATCTTAATCTTTTAGGAACCCGGGAGAAATCCATTTATGGAGACCAAACTTTTGAAGATTTTCTTGAATTACTACAAAAAAGGTTTCCTGAGATTTCAATTGACTATTATCAATCAAATGTAGAGGGTGAGATCATTAACAAACTGCATGAAGTCGGTTTCTCATATGATGGTATAGTGCTTAATGCTGGCGCTTATACACATACCTCTATTGCTATCCATGATGCCATTGGATCCATCAACACAAAAGTTGCTGAAGTTCATATCTCCAACCTGCACGCCCGGGAGGAATACAGACACAAAAGTATTATTACCTCTAAATGCGTAGGACTTATCACAGGATTTGGCATGGAGGGCTACGCAATGGCTATCCAATACTTTCTTAAAAAATAACAACTCTCGTTTATTGCCATTCGGATGGCATAAAAATGCCACCCCTTAAATAAGTTTTCTTGGCAAAAACCTGAAAGTTATTTTCTTGTCACCCAATTAATACTGACCCCAAGGAGCATGTTTAAAAATCTTCTCATCACCATAGTATTCATCTTAAGCTTGTCCAATATGGCCTGGTCACAAAAGAATATCAGCCATCAAAACAATGGATGGTACATGTACTTTGGAAACCACAAATTATCTGACAAATACAGCCTACACACAGAATACCAGTGGAGGAGGGACGAGGTGATTAAAGATTGGCAACAATCCCTAACGAGAATAGGATTGGATTACAAACTAGCACCTTCAGCAATGGTGACCGCTGGTTACGGATATATTGTTACCCATCCCTATGGAGATCAACCCGTTCCCTTCAAGTTTCACGAGCATAGAATTTGGGAGCAGCTGATCCTTACTCAAAATGTTGGACGATTTTATTTTAACCACCGATTCAGATTGGAACAACGTTATATTGAAAATAGAATCGATGACGGAGCCGGCAGTTCAGATCGTGATGGATATACTCATAAGAAAAGAGCCCGGTATAGGTTTATGGTAAATGTGCCTATCAATAAGTCATCAATGGAAAAGGGGGCCATTTTTGTTAGTGTGTATGACGAAATCTTTTTGCAATACGGGCCAAACGTTGACAAAAACTACCTTGACCAAAATAGGATCTATGGAGCCCTAGGATATGTACTGTCACCCAACGCCCAAATACAGGCTGGTTATCTCAATCAGTATGTAATAAAAGGCAATGCAATAGATGTAGAGAATAATCATACCCTGCAATTTTCGTTAACCTACCATTTTGACTTCCGAAAGAAGAAAACAGAAGATTAAGACATCAGGAGACGATAAATGTTAATTTTGCGAATTAAGATTTATCAACATGGGTTCATTTAACATAACAGAGGTATTTTCAGTTACCCTCATTCTATTTTCGGTCATTGACATCTTGGGAGCGATTCCGTTGATCATGGTCATAAAAAAAAGAGATGGTAGAATTTATGCTGAAAAAGCCACTATCATATCTGCCGTACTCATGGTCCTTTTTCTTTTTTTAGGACAATCCATACTTATGCTTTTCGGGCTAGACGTAGCTTCATTTGCATTGGCCGGGGCTATCGTAATTTTTATTGTAGCTATGGAAATGATATTAGGTATCACACTTATCAAAGATGACCCAGAAGCAGCAGGATCAGGCTCTGTGGTACCATTGGCTTTTCCATTGATCGCAGGAGCGGGCACACTAACAACCATTCTTTCTTTAAGAGCTGTTTATTCAGAGATCAATGTCCTGATTGGCATTTTGGTCAACCTCCTGTTTGTATACCTGGTACTTCGCCTCTCCGGCTGGCTGGAGCGGGTGATTGGCAAATCAGGTTTTGAAGTATTGCGCAGAGTATTCGGTGTCATTTTATTGGCTATTGCTGTTAAGATTTTTAAATCCAATTTAGTTTCAGTTTAAACATCACTTGAATTCTTGTCATGATTCAGATTTTTACAGATGGAGCTGCACAAGGCAATCCAGGACCCGGTGGTTATGGCACTATTCTTCGTTATGGTAAGCATGAAAAAGAACTGAGTGGCGGATTCAGACTTACCACAAATAATCGAATGGAGTTAATGGCTGTTATCGCTGGGCTTGAATCAATAAAGAAAAGTGGTATCCCTGTAATGGTAGTGTCGGACTCAAAATATGTTGTGGAGGCTGTCGAAAAGGGATGGATATGGACTTGGGAGAAAAATAATTTTAAAAAGAAAGCCAATCCGGATTTATGGAAAAGGTTCATTCCGTTGTACCACAAGTACAAGCCAAAGTTCAAATGGATAAAAGGTCATGCAGGTCATGCAGAGAATGAGCGTTGCGATCAGCTAGCTGTTGTCGCAGCTCAGAGTCACGACCTTAAAATTGACGAAGAGTACGAAAAATCTAAAGCTTAATCCAGCACGCGCTCTACTTCGTCTGAGTGAATTCCAAGCGACTTCAACTCTTTTAAAATCGGGGCATAAAGTTCTTTACTAACCGGAATACACACACCTCTTTGCGTTATCTTACCTTCCAGAAAAAGTCTTGCAGCGATGGCAAGTGGTAGCCCTACTCCTTTTGCCATAGCCGTATGAACTGAATCATCGCCCAGCATTATTACATAAGATTGAATTTCATGTGTCTTCTGACTCAATTCATAAGTAAACCGATGCCACATGACTACCATATCTTTATCCTCAGGATCCAACTTCCATCGTTTATTAAGAATCTGTTCCAATATCTGTGCAGGTGTCCCCTTCTCAAGTCCTATTAATTCATTATTAAGAAGTCCTGCCCATTTCAGTTTCTCCATCTCTTCACTTGACTCCTTCAGACTAAACCTTGACATGAGCTTCCCCTCCACCATCTCCACATCATCATAAGGCAAAAACGAATTGATAAAACCGCGATGTGTCATTTTATTCACTCCCTCCATTTGATAGGTATCATCTGTGCATCCTAGTTGCACTAAAATGTTCCACGCAGAGCAAAAACCCTCATTTCTTAAAGTGCCTCTCAGCATTGTCTTTACTCCATTCAAGCCATAAGTATTCAGGTATTTTAACGAATCGCGATTGGCGTATCCCTGAAAATTCCCATACTTCGGAATATGCACATTAGTAGTACGGGTAAATAATTGTTGATAGGAAATGAATTTATACTGATTCTCTTGTATGAACTTTGCTATGCCCTGCCCCGCCATCACCACATTACGCGGGTTCCAGGTAAATTTATATCTCCATGGGTTCTCAGGATCAGTTTCTGGCGCAATAAGTCCCCCGGCAAAAGACTCAAAGGACAAAATTTTGCCACCTTGAGCTTTTACCCTGTCAATTATCTCCATGGCACTCATATGATCAATGCCCGGATCAAGTCCGCATTCATTCATAAACAAAAGGCCCTTTGATTTAGCCTCCTCATTAAATGAGTGCATCTCGTCCGATACATAACTTGCATTGAAAAGGTGCTTCTCCTGAGCGAGACAATGCGTTGCTACTTTAGGGTGAAATGCCGCAGGCAATAATGATATAACAATATCAGCCAATGCAATTACCTTTTCGCACAATTCGGCTTCCTCAATATTAAAACGAATAGCTGTACCACTTTTAGACCCATTTATCCTGTCTTCCGCAGAACGAATATTGAAATCGCCTACAGTTACATGCCACCCACCTTCATCCGCATGATCCAGTAAATATGTAATCAAGGCAGATGAAGATCTTCCTGCACCCAATACCAGAATTGACTTTTCCGTCATTTTCGTTAAGCTTTAAACCCAATCATACTCTTCAGGCGCCAAATTAAAGGAATTATGTCCAATTCCTTTTTAGGAAGGAGGGTGTTTATTAAATTAGATCAACACCTTCCTTCATTTGCTATGAAAGGGTTATTGACCTTTGAACAAGTTGAAGATTTAGACGCAGAATCTAAATATCTTGTCCATAAAGCGAAGGATGCTGCCCAGCACGCCTATGCACCCTATTCAAAATTTCATGTTGGGGCGGCAATTATTCTCGAGGATGATACTTTAGTAATAGGAAACAATCAGGAAAATGCCTCCTATCCAATGAGTATGTGTGCCGAGCGTGTTGCTTTGTATACAGCCGCCTCTACCTATTTCGGTAAAAGAATAAAAAAGATAGCCATTGTAGCTCACAAAAAGAATCAAAAAGAGCTATCAGCTGCTACCCCATGTGGAGGATGCAGGCAAGTAATACTGGAATATGAGGTTTTACAAAAGACCCCCATTCAAATTGTTTTACTAACCCAAGAATCCAAATGGACGATATTTCCTTCCGCTTCATATCTTTTACCATTCAGTTTCAATAAGAAGAATCTTATATAATTATAGCTTTTAATAGACACTCAGAATCTTTATTAATCCGCTATTATACTCTAAATTGAACCCATAAATTTTTTACACAATTTGTTATCCTAAAAATTAATGGCTCCACTAGCAATTGCCGAAACCTCTGAGACACCCAATGTTTTGATGGATAAAGCTCAAGGCAAATTCCAGATCACTGGAAAATCAATTATTGACAATGCCAGCACTTTCTATCAACCAGTTGTTGATTGGTTAAAAGATTATGCAAAAGACCCCAACGCAGAAACTGTTATTTCATTTAAATTTGAATACCTTAATATCGAATCCTCTAAATCAGTCCTGGATTTGCTTACTGTTTTGGAAAAAATAAAAGGAGCAACCGTTATCTGGTATTTCAATGAGGAGGATGAAGACATGGAAGAAATTGGAGAAGAATTGGCCGAGCTTGTGACCATTCCTTTTAAATTTGAAATATACTCCTAAACGTGCCTTGCATTGTTAGAGCAATATGAGTGAAGAAATATTAAAGGCACTTACCCAATTATTTGCAATCATCACGAAACAAGATGGTGGCGTTACGGTAAACGAGCGCCAATATGTAATTCGCTTTTTCCAGCAGGAATTAGATCAAGCCTCCATTCAGGCTTATCTTGAACGATACGATAAATACTCTGGGTATAGTGAAAAGGGACCATCTCATCAATTAACAATATCAGCTCCCTCCGTTAAAGATTCCATTGTCACACTTGGGATTTGTAAAAAAATCAATCGTACCCTCACCCAAAAACAAAAAGTAATTGTCCTAATTAAATTACTGGAGCTGGTTGGCGCTGACAATAAGTTTACGCCACAACGAATGGAAATCATCAATACGGTTTCCACAGTTTTCAACATCAGTGCAGAAGAGTATAAGCTGATTGAAACTTTTGTGGTCACTACTAATATGGCTGAGCTCGATTTTGCAGACATTTTAGTGGTGAACGCTCAATCTGAAAAGGCAGCAAAAAAACAAAAACACATTCAAACTGAGATCGATGGAAATCTCTTCTTTATGAAGGTACCCAGTGTGGATCTCTATTTTGCACAATACCTCGGTGATGAATCTCATTACCTCAATGGGTTCGTGATGCAACACAACCGCATCTATCTTTTCTCACATGGGAGCACAATTAAAATACAATCCGGTAACGCTCTGTATTATAGTGATATCATTGCCGACTTCAATGAAGAACTACAAACCACTAAACTTTCCTTTAATGCAACCATTGACGAGTATCGATTTCCAAATGGAGCGATAGGACTCAAGGATATCGTTGTCTCGGAAGGCCCTGGTAAGTTGATTGGAATAATGGGAGCCAGTGGAGCAGGCAAAACAACTCTTTTAAATGTGCTTGCCGGTCTGGAAAAGCCAACAAAGGGAGAAATTCTGATTAACGGATACAATATTCACGCTAGGCCCGATAAAATAAAAGGAGTAGTGGGGTATGTAGCTCAAGATGACTTACTCATTGAAGAGTTAACGGTTTATGAAAACCTCTATTATAATGCAAAGCTCTGCTTTGCTCATTTTTCCGAATCAGAAATAAATGACCGAGTGCTGGAGGTACTTGAAAATCTAGGGCTAGAAACTCGCAAAGATTTAAAAGTAGGTAGCGTACTCGATAAAAAAATAAGCGGAGGGCAGCGTAAAAGACTCAATATTGCTCTGGAGCTTATTCGTGAACCTGCCATTCTGTTCTTGGATGAACCTACTTCAGGTCTCTCCTCCCGAGATTCAGAGAATGTGATTGACCTTCTCAAGGAACTATCCCTAAAAGGGAAACTGGTGTTTGTTATCATCCATCAGCCCTCGTCAGATATTTATAAAATGTTTGATAAAATGATTATCATGGATACTGGAGGCTACCCGACTTACTACGGCACCCCAGTAGAAGCAGTTTCCTATTTTAAACGGGCTACCCATCAGGCGCATAGCAATAGAGGTCAATGTGAGACATGCGGAAACGTAAATCCAGAACAAATCTTTAACATTATCGAGGCTAAGGTAGTGGACGAATATGGACAACCAACCAACAAGCGGAAGGTGACTCCCATGCAATGGCATGATATGTTCAAGAGCAAATTTAAAATTTCAGCTTTAGCCAATGAAAAGGAAGACCCCCCCCAATCTCTTCACATACCAAGTAAAATAAAGCAAACACTCATTTTTGCCACGCGGGATCTGAAAGCTAAAATAAGCAACCGACAGTACATGCTTATCAATCTTCTCGAGGCACCTTTTCTTGCTCTTATACTTTCTGTCATTATAAAATACAAAAGTGCACCCGGTGGCGAAGATTACCTATTTCGGTTCAACGAAAATCTTCCCGCTTATCTTTTGATGAGCATTATCGTTGCCCTGTTTATGGGTTTAACGGTGAGTGCTGAAGAGATTATCAGAGACCGTAAAATACTTAAGAGAGAATCATTTCTGAATTTAAGCTGGAACAGTTACCTGGTATCCAAACTAGGCATCTTGTTTCTACTATCCGCCATTCAAACTTTATTGTTTGTGTTGGTTGGCAATCTCATATTGGAGATTAAGGGGATGACGCTGGCATTTTGGTTTATTCTTTTCTCTACATCATGTTTAGCTAACGTGCTGGGCTTAAATATTTCCTCAGCATTTAATTCCGCAGTTACTGTCTATGTATTAATTCCACTCTTGCTCATTCCCCAAATGATATTAAGCGGTGTGTTATTTAGTTTTGACAAACTTCACACAGTCATTAGCAATAAGGAAAAAGTACCATTCGTAGCAGATCTCATGGCTTCCCGATGGGCGTACGAAGCATTGGCTGTTCATCAGTTTGTTAATAATGATTATGAAAAAGCTTTCTACCCTTACGAAAAGGAAGCCTCAATTGCTGATTACAAGTCCGCGTATCTTGCCGATGAGTTACAAAAGCAAAATCAATTCGTTTTAAAGCACTATCAAAGTGATAATGATTCAATCAGGCGAAAAGTTACCGTTGCCCTAGACATCATCAAGAATGGGCTCTCAAAAGAACCCTATAAGGAAGGTATTGAAGGGGCAAATCTCAACCTAGCATTAACCATCCAGGGCTATTCAAAAGAATTCAGCAACCAATTGGAGGTGTATCTAAATAATTTCAGAAAACATTATCAAGGAGTCTACAACGAACAGGTGAAAACTGCCGATTTGAAAATGTCGTTTTATGAAAAAGAAGGGTTTGATCTCAATGAGGAGAAGAACAATTACTATAATGAGAGCCTTGCCGATCTGGTAAAAAACGTGAACACTAAAGAGCGGTTATCAATCGTAAATAATAGGCCCATCCAGCTAATCGACCCTATTTTCCAAACCCCCAACCCAATTCACCCCCTGGATTATCGAACTGGTTTCTTTTTCCCAAAAAAGAGCTTCCTGGGGGTGCAATACAGCACCTATCTTTTTAACAGTGCGGCTATATGGCTAATGACCTTAGCGCTCTATATTATGCTCTATTTTGGGTTGCTAAGAAAACTCCTTGATTCATCTGGTAAGGTTACATTTGTAAACCGAAAGTAAATCTTGCATTTTTGGCAAGTGACAGTTGATTTTTTTACTTTGTAACGATAAACAATCGGTTATGAGAATTTTAAGTGTGGCGCTGGCAGCCTTGTTCTTAGTTTCCTGCAGTTCTGGGAAAAAGCCAGATGAACAGGCTTTTGAAGAGAGTTTAGACTCAACGCTAAATCAGGGGCCATCCATTGATGAAGAGGTAATTGGAAGCATTTTGGACCAAATTCCAAGTCCTCTGGAAATCTCAGTACTACTGAAAAAATCCGGCATAAAGTACAATTCGGACTTATTGAATTCTCCGGACAACCTCCCAAAGTATAACAGCAATTATAAAATGGCACTTAATCTGGGTATATATGGAACAGATTTAGGCTACACCAATATCTATGGCCAAAACCAAAGTGGAATCAAGTACTTATCATCTATTAAAAGTCTTGCCAATCAACTGAACATTGGTCAATTTTTTGACATAGAGACAATTGGGAGACTGGCTACCAACAGCAAAAACCTTGACTCATTACTGCTCATTACAACACAAAATTTCAACTCTATCAACCATTACCTTCAGCAACAAAATAGGTCAAGTCTTAGTGTTTTATTACTAACGGGAGGATGGCTCGAGGCAATGCAGGTAACCTGCCAGGTGGCCGCGAGCAACCCGGATCATACTGAACTTAGAGAGAAAATTGGTGAGCAAAAGATCACTTTGGAGCAAATTTTACTCTTGTTTTCTTTCTATGAGAACGATGAAAACATGGCATCGTTATTGAAAGACCTTAAGGAATTAGAGGCTACTTTTAACAAAATCAATATTACCTATACCTATAATGAATCATCTATGGAAGTGGTGGATGGTGTAGCTGTGATTAAGGATAACAGCACTACAACCATAGAAATCACAGATGAGGACGTTCGAAACATCATGTCCAAGACCAATTCCATAAGAAACAAAATCATTAGCTAACATTGCATAAAATATGAAAAGGATAATATTTTCAGTTTTTTTAATCTGCATAGCAAGTTGGGGATCAGCTGGATTAGCTGGCCAATGTGATGCTGAAAATCTAAGCAATGCTTGTATACCCAAATTGACAGGTGGTTTTAACTTTCTCAAAAGTTATAAAATTGATGGTCAGGGTGGAGCGAAAGATAAAGTGGAGTACTCCTATGTATTCACTAAGGGTACACAGTATATGATTAATTTGTGTGCAGGTGGTAACGGACCTGACGGCCTTGTAGTAAGCTTGTACGACTCACAACGCAACAAGGTAGCTAGCAGTAAGGTAAATGATCAGTTTATCTCTGCGATCGCTTATCCTTGTAACGCAACAGGCATCTACTACATCCAATATACTTTTGATGGATCGGCTACCTATTGTGGTGGCAGTGCACTGGGCTTCAAAAGATAAAATATTTAAACTGATATTTGCAGCCGCTCTGATCACTTGGAGCGGCTGTTGTTTTTACCAGCATGAAGGAACAACGCGTACAGTTCAATTTCGAGGCTCGTTATTACACCCTTGGTGAATTAACAAAAGAGACCCAACAAGTTTGGTTTGTCATTCATGGATACGGTCAATTGGCTCAATATTTTATCAAGAAATTTGCAGTATTAGAAGATAAAGGCATATATGTAATTGCTCCTGAAGGTCTTTCTAGATTTTACCTGGAAGATATTCCTACCAGAGTAGCAGGTGGAAGTAACCGTGTAGGCGCCACCTGGATGACAAGGGAAAACAGAGAGACAGATATTCATAACTATATTAACTACCTTCAAAGTGTCTACGATATAGAGCTTAATCAAAAAGATACGCCTCCAGTTTCTATACTTGGCTTTTCACAGGGAGGCGCTACAGCCACTCGCTGGGCATTGAGTGGTCAACCTCAGTTCGATAAATTCATATTATGGTCCGGGATATTTCCTGTTGATATGAATTTTGAAAGTGGTAAGGAAATTTTGAAAGACAAGAAGGTGATCACCGTTTATGGAGACAACGACCCCTTCATTACTCCAGAGAGAATGAAGGAAATGGAATTACTGTCTTCAAAAATTGATCTTATCCCTAAGAGAATAACGTTTAGTGGAAAGCATGAAATAGACAACAAGACGCTTTTAAGTCTTGTTAACCTATAGCTCCTTTTTCACAATAGTCGCACTTGCCTGCGCAACAGGTAGCACAACCAGATCAGCCATTACAACGTGCGCTGGTCGTGTTAAGGCAAATAATATCATATCTGCAATATCCTCAGGTCTTAAGGGTTCATAACCTTTATACACAGAACTAGCACGCTCCTCATCCCCTTTGAATCGCACCAACGAAAATTCAGTTTCTACTAAACCAGGATGAATGGCCGTAACTTTTATTCCATGAGCGTTCAAGTCGATACGCATCCCTTTTGTAATAGCATCCACCGCAAACTTACTGGCGCAGTACACATTCCCATTGGGGTAAGCCTCCTTACCCGCAATCGAACCAAGGTTAATAATATGGCCTTGATTTCTTTTAACCATTCCAGGTAATACCTCATGCGAAACGTAAAGTAACCCTTTCACATTAATATCAATCATGGCATCCCAATCCTCTAAGCTACCTGATTGAATGGGAGCCAGTCCGTGCGCATTTCCCGCGTTATTAATAAGTATGTCGATCTGTTTCCAGTTTTCATCTAAAGATTGAATTGCAGCAGCCACTTCTTTTTTATCCCTCACATCAAATGATAATACAGTCACCTCTGTCTTATCCTTCAAATCTTGCTTGAGACTCTCTAGCCTATCTTTTCTTCTTCCACAAAGGATTAATTTAAAATCATGGTCGGCTAATAGCCAGGCGGTAGCTTCACCTATTCCTGATGTGGCACCTGTTATTAGTGCAATTCTTTTTTGAGACATTTTATTGAAAAATAAAGTAAACAGATATTGTATTGGTATTCACCCGATTCAATGGTTCCTTAAATGAGCTTGGATCAGACCCGAGCAAATTGGCTATACCCCTTGAAAACCGAATCTCTTGAGAGAATTTAAAAAGAGGAAAATAGAAATCAAAACCGATTCCCGCATCCAATGACAGGTTCGTTTGCTTGATGTCCAAAACTTCTGTAGTGGATTGGATATCATTTTTACCCGAGGCCTCTATAGATGGCGTGATACCACCGATCATATACATACGTACATTTCCTCTTCGCATCGATTTATATTTTAACAAAATCGGAAATTCAACCATTGTAGTTTCTGTCAACTGACTTTGGCTAGATTCATCAGTATAGTTGTATTCCAATTGATGATCATAAAAGCCGGCCTTTGGCATTATTCTCAAATCCAAGTCACTGTTGAGCCTGAGATTAACCAGAAACCCCAGCGAAAAACCAGGAGCGAAGGGAGTTAACACCGAATGAACCGTATCCAATGATTGCGTAACAAATTGATCCGAATATTTTACCTGGTAAGCTGAAGTATGAATCCCGATCATGAAACCATAACTTATTTTTCGCTCGTCATAGTTAGGATTATGCTGCCTAGCCCACTTAAAGCTTTGACCCCATGCGTTGGAGCAAAGCAAAAGCAATCCCATCAGAACTATTTTGTTCCGGTGTAAAGCGAACTTATGCCGAAAGTAAGTGGCTTGCATGATGTGTTTTTATACCCCAAATGGTTAAGAATCTTAACAAAACCTTCACCATCAGGGAAGGCCTGTACCGATTCTGGCAAATAGGTGTAGGCTGAACTGTCTTTAGAGACCCAACGGCCGATTTTAGGTAAAACGAACTTAAAATAAAAGTTATATAACTGTTTAAATGGAAATTTACGAGGCTTTGAAAATTCAAGTACAACTACCTTTCCTCCTGGCCTTACTACTCTCAGTATTTCCGCCAATCCATTTTCAAGGTTTTCAAAGTTACGCACTCCAAATGCAACGATGACAGCATCAAATTTATTTTCTTCAAAAGGAAGATTTTCTGAGTCACCATAAAGTAGCTCAATTTTATCATCCAGCTTTCTGTCTTTCATTTTGGTCCTTCCCACCTCCAACATGCCTTCAGAAATATCAACCCCTACTACTTTATCCGGATTCAATTTAAGCGCTTCAATTGCAAAATCTCCAGTTCCAGTTGCTACGTCCAAAATTTGTTTTGGAGTAATTTCCACCAATTGCTTAATGGCTTTTCTTCTCCAAATAATATCGATACCCAGGCTTAAAAAATGATTGAGAAAATCATAATTACCACTGATGTTATCAAACATCTTAGCCACCTGATCTTTCTTTGCGGATGTGTCTTTTTTGTATGGTACTACTGTCATAAAAAAATTAACCAACGATTTAAACAATCGTTGGTTTAAGAAGTTTCAAAATTGGTAAAAAGAATCTAATTATCGAGTACTTTGAACTCTACTCTTCTATTTAATTCTCTACCATCCTTTTCGTCATCGTTACTGGCAATTGGTCTTTCCTCGCCATAGCCAGCTGTTGTTACTCTTCGGGTATCAATTCCCTTTGATACCAAAAAGTCCTTAACGGCATTGGCCCTTTTTAATGATAATTTCATATTAAATGCTGCACTGCTCACATTATCAGTATGCCCTGCTATCTCAACTCTAACTCTTTCGTTTTGCTTAAGCATATTTTCAAGTTTATTCAGTTCGTTGTATGAGCCATCTTTAAAAGTAGCCTTGCCATAATCAAAATAGATATTACGCAATATAGACACTGTTCCCACCTCCAATTTCTTCATTAGCACAGTAATCGAAGCACTACGCTCAAATTCTGACGCCCCTCTTATCTCTACGGTAAAATTCTGAAAAGCATATCCATCACTTTCAACTGAAAGGTTGTACTCATCAATTTCTGGTGACTTCACCGCAAAGATGTACTCCCCCGGTCCCTCAGTCCTGAATCCAGAAACAGTATTATCAGTTAGTCGTTGCAATTTTACCTTTGCCTCAACCGGCTCCTTTGTATCATAATCTTTTACACTTACCTCATATTGCAAAGGAATTAATTCTTTATCATCAGTTGGAGGAGTGCCCTTCGGAGTAGTTATTATATAAATATCAGAATAGCCCATTCCATCATCACGAACAGAAGAGTAGTATCCTCGTTCCCCATCTTTTGATCCTACATAAAAAATATCGTCCTCTGGTGTATTCATCGGATATCCAAGATTTACCGCTTCTGACCATTCACTTTTCTTTGCATTCACCAGTGTACTTTTGAAAATATCAAACCCACCCATACCTTTTCTACCCTCCGAAGAAAAGTATAAAGTGGTATTATCGTAATCAATAAACGGACTATCCTCATCCAGTTCCGAATTAATCGTTGGGCCAAGGTTTTTAACTTTTACCCATTCACCCATTCCATTCTTTGTAGCCACATAAATATCTGATCCTCCCAATCCACCAAGGCGATCGCTCGCAAAGTATAGGGAGTTTCCATCCGAAGAAAGCGACACTGAGGTTTCTCTGTAATTGGAGTTTACATCACCAGGCAAAGGTTCCGGAGAAGTCCAAATGCCATCTTTTCGGGTGCTTACATATACATCTCCAGCATTCTCATCTTTGTAAATAAATAGTGTATTTCCATCTGCTGATAGAGCAAGGTTGGAGTCGTTAAATGGGGTATTCACCTTATCACTAATATTTTTCGCTCTACTCCATTTTTCACCTGTTTTGGAAGACATAAAAATATCTTCATAAGGTTTATTATCATCAGCAACATCTTCGTTAATGTTGCCCTCCCTTCTACGCGAAGTGAACACGAGTTCATCTTCATTTTCATTCAGCACCGGAGCATAGTCATCAAACTCTGAATTAATTTCTCTACCAAGATTGACAATGGAATAATTACTTGGATTGGCCACAAACTCTTTCCCATTGTTACACTCAAAAATCTTTCGATCAACAACCTCAACATCAATCTTGTCTTCGCCTGAATAGTTGGGGTTAGCCTGAAGCTTTGCTTTATACAAGTTGTAAAACTTTATAGCTTTATCGAATTCCAATCCATACTGATATCCCTTACCTATCAAGTATTCTAATCCAAATTTAAAATCCGGGCTTTGACGATATACCCTCAGAAAATATTTAGTGGATCTGGCTTTTCCAGTGGTGAGCAGGTGCATATTCCCTGCCTCATAATTGGCCTTAATATTCGTTGTGTCAAAATTGGCAGCTATTACCATTAAGTCCAGCGCATCGTCCATTGCTTGGGTGGCTTCCATCATCAATTCAGCCTGCTCCATATACAACGCAGATTGCTCTTTGTCCTGACTTTGTGCAGCCGCCTGATCAATAAATGCAATGAATACAGTTAAAAAAATCAGTATTCGATAGATACTGTGCATGTTCAAAAAATGGTTTTGTACGAATTTAACACAAATATGGGCATTGCAATTGGAGCAATTTAATAAAATCTTCCACAAAGAAAGCCTAAAAACAGCCAGATAAGGTACCTTGCCCTTTTGTTACCATCTTTTCAACGGTAAGATCTTTAAGATTACGAATGGATATCAAGTCTGCTGAATTTATAATTAGCAACACAGAGCTAAGCAAATGCCCCAATCCAGATAAGCCTGAGTTTGCATTTATAGGCCGCTCCAACGTGGGAAAGTCATCTCTCATCAACCTGCTTACCAAACGCAAAGACTTAGCTAAAACCTCTGGTAAACCCGGTAAAACACAAACCATTAACCACTTTCTTGTGGACAAAGAGTGGTTTTTAGTGGATTTACCAGGCTATGGCTATGCAGGGGTCAGTCGAACGGCCCGTAAAGGCTGGGGAAAAATGATTGAAACCTACTTACTCAATCGTGAAAACTTGTACTGCACTTTTGTGCTGGTAGATGCAAGGCATGAGCCGCAAAAAAAGGATATAGAATTCATCACATGGATGGGAGAAAAACAATTACCACTTTGTATTATTTTAACCAAAGCGGATAAACTCTCGCGCATTGAACTCGCCAAATCTGAAAAACAATACAAAAAAAAACTACTGGAGTCATGGGAAGAGCTTCCTCCGATGTTTACTACTTCAGCAGAAAAAAAAGTAGGAAGAGAGGCTGTGCTTGATTTTATAGATAAAGCCATTAAAGGTCAACTCTAAATCCTTAATTTTACCTTTTTAAAAAACTATTAGGCATGAAGTTAAGTGAAATTGCATCTGTATCAGGAAAGGGAGGCTTATTTAAAGTTTTAAAGCCTGCCAAAGCCGGTCTCATTCTTGAATCCATGGATGAAAATAAAACCAAAATAATGGCCTCAGGGTCACATAAGGTTTCATTGCTTGATGAAATATCAATCTATACCCATACTAAAGAGGGTACCACTCCACTTGAAGAAGTTTTAAAAAAAATACACAAGGATTTTGGTGATGATATCGGTCTTGATGCTAACGCTGAAGGAACCGAGCTAAAAGCATTTCTTAAATCGATATTACCCGAATATGATGAGGACAGAGTCTATGTCTCTGATATCAAGAAGTTAGTAAAATGGTATTCAGTATTACTTAAGCATGCTCCAGAAATATTTGAAGCAAAGAAAGAGAAGCCAGCAAAAACAACTAAGAAAAAAGAAGACTAAAAGGACTGGGCTAACTCTACCATTTTTTTTGATCCAACAAAAAATGGCACACGCTGATGTAATGCGGTAGGTTGAATGTCCAAAATACGCGTCTTTCCATCCGTAGCCATACCTCCAGCTTGTTCTGAGATAAAAGCGAGCGCATTGCACTCATACATCAATCTAAGTTTTCCCTCAGGATCCTTAGCCGTAGACGGATAGATATATATACCACCTTTCAAAAGATTACGATGAAAGTCAGCGACAAGTGAGCCGATGTACCTAGCGGTCATTTTCTTATCCTTACAATCCTGCACATACTTTTTTACTGATTCGGAAAATGAGTTGGACTGACCTTCATTGATTGAATAAATTTTTCCATTGTCAGGCATCTGCATATCCGGATGCGACAAGAAAAACTCACCCAATGATTGTTCAAATGTAAATCCGTTTACTCCATGACCGGTGGTGTACACCATCATAGTAGACGATCCATACAAAATATATCCTGCAGCCACCTGCTCAGAACCTTTTTGCAAAATATCTTCCTGTTGAATAGGACTGCCCACCTTACTAATTCTTCTATAAATTGAGAAAATTGTACCAATTGATACATTTACATCAATATTAGAAGAACCATCCAATGGATCAATAGCGATGACGTACTTTCCGTTGTTATTCAGATCTTCGTAAGATTCAGACTCTTCAGAAATCAATGCACAAACTTCCCCTCCTTTTTTCAAGGCCCTCGTAAATCGTATATCCGCTAAAACATCCAGTTTCTGCTGATCGTCTCCTGCCATATTTTGTGACCCCAACGGCCCCATGATATCAATAAGTCCTGCCTTATTTACTTCCCTGTTTACCACCTTAGACGCAAGTGCAATATCCCTTAACAATTGAGAGAGCTCACCGCTGGCATATTGAAATTGATCCTGATTGTTTTTAATAAAACGATCTAAAGTAAAACCAATCGATTGGGCTATTCTGGATGCTTCCATTTAATTAGGTATGTATTTCTTAGTTGTGCTTAATTTTGAACCTAAATTCGCGTCAAAATAGGTTCACACAGCAAATATAGGACTGTTATTTGAATTCAGTTTAAAAGATGAGAGTATTCAAATTTGGAGGAGCTTCGGTAAGAAATGCTGATTCTATAAAGAAGGTAGCCACAATTATCAAATCCTACACAGACCAACCCTTATTGATTGTGGTATCCGCGATGGGGAAAACTACAAATGCACTAGAAGGCCTTATCAATTTGAAAGGTCATGATTATGAAAATGAGCTTGATCAAATTCTGACTTTTCACTCAACAATTATTGAGGAGCTTTTTGAAGATGTAAATCCGTTGGCCGCAGAGCTACAATCAATAAGATCAATTATAGCTGAGCAACTAAGGAAATCACACACCAGCACTGAGGAATTGTACGATCAGGTTGTTTCACAGGGTGAAATTATCTCTACACTAATCGTTAGTGCCTATCTTAAAAAAATAGGTTTACCTTCCATATGGAAAGATGCCAGAGAATATATTTCCACAGATGCTTCTTTCTGTGAGGCAATTGTGGATTGGCCTCAAAGTAACAGTCAAATACAATCCCTAATTGAAGTGCTGAACAAGAACATAGTAATAACGCAAGGATTTATTGGCGCCAACAAAAATGGCCTCACCACTACACTTGGGCGAGAAGGATCTGATTTTAGTGCAGCAATTTTTGCCTCATGTCTTTCGGCTGAATCTGTCACTATCTGGAAAGATGTCCCTGGTGTAATGAGTGCTGACCCTAAGCGTCTTCCTACTGCAATTACATTCGATGAATTGCCCTTTCGAGAGGCGGCAGAAATGACTTACTACGGTGCCTCAGTGATTCACCCTAAGACAATCAAGCCGCTAGCTAACCGCAATATTCCGCTTTTTGTAAAAAGCTTTGACAACACCAACTTAGCTGGAACCAGAATCCACGAATGCAAAATTGACCACCTCCCACCCTTAATAGTATTTAAGGACAATCAATGCCTGATCTCATGTCAGGTAACGGATTATACTTTTATAGACGAATCACAAATAGGAATTATTTTTAATGCGCTTTCCGCGCGTAGTTTAAAAGTGAATATGATTCAAAACTCAGCGATTTCTTTTTCGTTCTGTTTGGATTTTAAAGAGGAGAAAGTTCTGGCCTTAATAGAGGAACTAGGAAAAATTTTCGAAGTGTATTACAACACCGGCCTCACGTTGATAACCATCAAAAACTATGACACCGATAGTTTCAATAAATACAAGAATCAAACAAATGTGGTACTAGAACAATCTTCCCGATCAACCCTGCAAGTACTAATCAAATCAAACCCTTCGATTGCAGGTGAATTATAAACCCATCTATCGATCTGTTTAAAATATTAAAAACTTCTTGAAAATCATCCTCACCACCATAGTAGGGGTCTGGAACTTCTTCTCCCTCTTCAGTATCAAATTTTCGCATTAACATTATTTTATCTCGCACTGCTTTATCGTTTCTAAGCCCAAGAATATTATCGTGATTGGATCGGTCCATTGCCAGTATAAAATCAAAATGATTAAGGTCATCCATACTTAATTGCCTTCCTCGATGATCTAATGACACTCCATTTCTTTTTGCGTTTTGCCTTGTTCTGCTATCGGGCAAATCACCAATATGGTAATTAGATGTACCACAAGAGTCCACCATCACTTTACTATCCAGACCCAACATCTTTAATTTATGTTTCATTATTCCCTCTGCCAACGGAGATCGGCAAATATTACCAAGACACACAAAAAGGACCTTCATTTACAATAAGTTTAGTTCAAATTTAAAATGGATGAGCTGTTACCAAACTGATTGATCAAGTATTTACTACCGTATAGCAATTATTTTTCGGCTTTTAGTTGAGAAGCCTCCATTTCCGGAGGCTTTTCTTTTCATTCCTTAAGTACAATTTAAAGTATTCCTTAGTTTTGGGATCGCATAAACGATTTCACTATGGAACTAATTAAAGTCACTGAACAATACGAGCCCAATGTGGCGCTTATAGAACTCAATAGACCCAAAGAGTTAAATGCATTGAATCCACAATTGATGCAGGAAATGAGGGATGCCTTGATGGAGCTGGATAAAAATGAAAATGTTAAGGCCATTGTAATCACTGGCAATGAAAAAGCATTTGCTGCGGGAGCCGACATCAAACAAATGGCCAATAAGAGCGCCATTGATATGCTTGTACTAGATCAGTTTAGCACATGGGATCAAATAAGAAAAACAAAGAAGCCCATAATTGCAGCGGTTTCTGGCTTTGCTCTGGGTGGTGGTTGCGAATTAGCCATGACTTGTGATATGATCATTGCATCTGAGACTGCCAAGTTTGGACAGCCAGAAATAAAATTGGGTGTAATCCCTGGGGCTGGTGGCACCCAACGACTCACAAAGGCCGTTGGTAAAGCTAAGGCTATGGAGCTTATCTTAACAGGTAGATTTATTTCTGCAGAGGAAGCGCATTTTTATGGACTCGTCAATAAAGTAGTTCCCATTGAAATGTATATGAAAGAGGCTCTTCAACTTGCTAAAGAAATTGCCCAAATGTCACCTATAGCTGTACAACTTGGAAAGGAAGCCATCAACCGCTCCTTCGAAACTCAGTTGGACGAAGGCCTGATGTTTGAAAGAAAGAACTTCTACATGACTTTTGCTTCTGAAGATCAAAAAGAAGGAATGAGTGCCTTTGTTGAAAAGAGAGCCGCGAAGTTTAAAGGAAAATAAATTTGAAAATATGGAATAAAAAAAGGATGCTTAAAGCATCCTTTTTTTATTCCATATTTAGCCGTTCTTACCTTACGCTAATTCCAAAACCAACTGTAAGCGCGCTATACTTCTGAATCGTGTAATCTGCATGAAATGTAAATACTGCTAACTTCAATCTCATACCTGCAGTTCCTCTAAATCCTGATGCTGCATAACTCAGGTCAACAGGATCTACAACACTAGCTCCACCTATATCATAAGTACCCAACATAGCTAAATTAGATTTGGCTATGTTATAGCCAAGGCCTCCATAAAAAGTTACTACTGAAAATTTCTTAGAAGCAATTCCCTGAATAGTCGTAGACTTTACTTCAAAAAGCCCTTTCTGATCAGGGTTTGCTGTTGGATCAACAGCTACATCGAGTTTCATTTTAGTATACCCTATAAACCCTGATAAATCAAATGGCAGATTCTTTAACCCTGGAATGTATTGCTTCACATCATGCATCACCCCAATACCAAACAAATTAAACTTACCATTGTCTCCCACATCTACCTTAGGCACAAATCTAAGTTTGATATCTGTTCCCTTAGGCAATCCAAAACCAAGCTGAAGCATGGCTGCCGGCATTTTATTTTCCAAAAGCTTAAGGTCTTCACCTAAAGCCAAACCACCTGGTCCTTGAAAATCATCAGAAGTATTGCCAAGAGTAGATTTTAAAGAAAATGTAGGTGGAGTATCCGGACCTAAAATTGTCGGAATATTACCATCACTTTTCTCCAGACCGGTAACATCATCAACTACAGCCAAATCCGATAATCCCAAAGCATTTACATCAAACAACTGCTCTGATGATGGCACTTTCATCAAACTTCCTGTAAAAGTTAAATCCACCCCTGCCACTTTGTGAGGTTTGGCAGTATTGTACCAACCTTGGTTCATACCCAAGCTGAATGCCTTAATGGCTGGTGAAATATAGGCACCGATAAGCTTCTCTCCATCTTCTGCGCTCTCCTCTAAGAATTGATCAATATCATCCTGAGCATTGGCCTGATAGATAAAGGTCAGGGATACCATTATCATTAATAAAGTACGTAGTCTTTTCATGGTTGGTCTTTTAATTAATCAAGTTATAAAATTACTAAAATATCACTTAAGAGCACTCAATAGAGGTTATTTCAACTACCCAATGTTTTACGATTATATTTGCGCTTCACCATTTAAGTAACTCTTGTATTCACTCGGAATTAATATTATAGCTGGTCTTGTGAGGATAGTTGCGCTGTTTAATGCCAAATCGCAGGCTTTTGTAAACGGTAGAAGTAAAATATTTTCCAGGCTGGAAAACGCATTTCAGAACGAGCATTCTCCCATCGCATGGGTACATTGTGCCTCGCTGGGTGAATTTGAGCAAGGTCGGCCTGTTATAGAACAATTCAGAAAAGAATTCCCAGGATTCAAAATCCTTCTCACTTTCTTTTCTCCCTCAGGGTATGAAGTGAGGAAAGATTATAAACAAGCAGATTATATCTTTTATCTTCCATGGGACACTTTTGCGAATGCAAAGCGATTTATAAAAATCACCAAACCTAAAATTGCTTTATTTATAAAGTATGAATTTTGGCATAACTACACACAAGCTCTGACCAAGGAAAATATTCCTTTGCTGTCTATCTCCTGCATATTTCGTGAAGATCAAATATTTTTCAAAAGTTATGGGGGATGGTTTCGATCAACACTTAAAAAGTTTGATCACTTTTTTGTTCAAAATGAAAAGTCTGATCATCTACTCAAATCGCTGGGCATACAAAATATTACAATCGCTGGAGACACACGCTTTGACAGAGTGAACGAGGTAATTAAGAACTTCAAAGAAATTCAAATCGCTAACGAATTTAAAGGCTCCGATAATACCATGGTAGTTGGTAGTTGCTGGTCTGAGGATCTTGAGTTACTGGCCCCGCATATAAACGGAAGTTCTGGTAAATTAAAATTTATAATTGCGCCACACGAAATCAACGAGTCGTTTCTTAGTGAAATAGAAACTGCGCTAAACGTTAAGACAATTAGATATTCCCAGGTAAAAGAGAATGTGAATGAATTTGATGTGCTCATTATTGATAACGTTGGCATGCTCTCAAGCCTGTACCGATACGGAGAGTTTGCATTTATAGGAGGAGGGTTTGGTAAAGGACTTCACAATATTCTGGAAGCAGCATGCTATGGCATTCCAATATTCTTTGGCAATAAGAACTATCGGAAATTTCAGGAAGCTACCGATCTCATCATGCGAGGTGGCGCTTTTGATGTAAGTGATTACGCTGACTTTAAATCAAAGTATGAATTACTCATCAATAGACCCGAAAACTATTTGCTTGCCTGTGAGGTCACCAAATCATATGTGGAAGAGAACATTGGCGCCACTCAAAAAGTAATTGATCATTGCCACACGTTATTGGATAAACTATGAAAGGTCGCGTCATGAGATCCACAGGGCTGTGGTATAATGTAATTGGTGAAGATTCAAAAGTATACACCTGCCGTGCTCGGGGCAAATTTCGACTGGATGGAATAAAGGAGTCAAACCCGATTGCCGTTGGTGACTTGGTGATTTTTGATCATGACCAAAAGGAAGGTCACATTACAGAGCTATTGCCTCGTGAAAATTTAATTGAAAGGAAGTCGGTAAAAAAAACAGGACACAGCCATGTGTTAGCGGCCAATATAGATCAGGTGATGTTAATAGCGACAATAAAGCAACCTCGAACCTCACTGGGATTCATTGATCGATTTCTGGTTTCCGCAGAAGCCTACAGAATTCCTCAAATTCTGATTTTCAACAAAAGAGATGTTTTAGGTAGTAATGAATTGCAAGAATTGGATGAACTACTTTATTTATACGCAACATTACATGTGACCACCAAATCCATTTCAGCTAAGGATGATGAAAATTTAGACGAACTTCAAAGTATGCTTCAGGGAAAAACCACGCTTATCGCAGGTCACTCCGGAGTAGGTAAAAGCACATTATTAAATAGACTTTCAGACACTATTCATCAATCAGTCAATGAAATCTCTGGCTTTTCTGAAAAAGGCACCCACACCACCACTTTTGCAGAAATGTTTCAAATCAACTCCTCAACATTTCTGATTGACACACCTGGCGTAAAGGAATGGGGGCTCATGGATATGAACAGTCAGGAAATATCAGATTACTTTCCTGAAATGAGAGATAGAAGGCTCGATTGTAAATTCGGGTCAAGATGCATACACCTCACTGAACCAGGTTGCGCAGTTTTGGCTGCTATAGAAAGTGGAGATATTGCAGTGTGCCGCTATCAAAGTTATGTGAGCATGGTATCAGCCGATGACAATAGAAGGTAACTATGCTTTAATGTCCTTCAATAATCTGAAGTAGTCTGCAGCCAAGCTAAAATCGAATAACTTTAAACAGGTTTTTATTTCGTAGCGAATACGACTAATAAGAGCCTGCTTCTCCTCCTTAGTTTCATTCAATTCGTTGATCTTTCTGCAAACCATAAATGTCGATCTAAGTTGTTCAGAACCCTTTACAAACTGCCTCCTGCTCATAGCATCATTTAGTATTCTTCTCTTTACCAAAGGCTTTGGAATATACAAGTACTTAAAATGTCTGGAGGAACGAATCCAAAAATCAAAGTCTTCATACGCCAATTGCTCATCATATCCACCCAATAACTCAAGTACACTTCGCTTAATCAGCATAGTAGGTGACAAAATAAAATACCGAGCAATTACTTCCCTATAAATATCCCCTTGAGGAATGGTAGCATGAGGGTAATTATCGGAATGTAATCCCATTGATTCACCTTCATCATTAATTAATTGCGCATCTGAAAACTGAACACCAAAATTATCATCAGCACTTTGCAGCGCCTTCATCCCTTCTTCTATTCTTCCAGGAGTCAAAATATCATCTGCCGCTAAATCGACTACATAGGATCCAGAGCTTAACCCGAATGCTTTATTGAACGCGGCACAATTACCTGAATTTTGTTCGAGTTGTATAAATTTCACATCATTCCTATCTCTCAAGAAATCACTAATCACCTGTACACTTTTATCAGTACTCGCATCATCCACTACAATCAACTCCACTGAAGAGTAAGTTTGATCGATAACTGATTGCATAGCCTCCACTACATATTTTTCATGGTTGTAGCATAGGCATATTACTGATACCAGAGGTGAGATCATTACGCTAGTGTTTTTTCAAAGGTAAGTTTCATACTAGGCTCAGCCCCTAAACGAAGTTTGAAATCAATCAAAGGAAAGTTGGGTTTCCCACCCCAGGCAGATGTCCCCAAATCCAATATATTAAACCGATGCGTACCACACCAATCATACATTTTACTAATAAGAAAGACTATAGGGCTCAATGAATCGGAAGATTTACTATGCGCTGAATAAAAATTATACAATACCCTTTTATTAACTTTTATAGCAATTGATGCAGCCACCAGTTCTGTCGATTGATAAACTCCAAATAATACAAAATGACTTTTTAATTTTTTAACTGTCGTATTCAACTCCCTGTAAGTCATGCTCAAGGTATGTCCACGCTCTACACGACAGGCCAATATAAAATTGTAAATTTCATTAAGCCGGCTCATCGGAATGATTTTAAAATTTAAATCAGCCTTTAAGCTTTGTTTTAATTTTCTTCTTTCCCAGCTCTCTATAACATCGATGAAATTTTGTTTTGAAATTTGCAGGCAAGCCCCTAATTCCGCTTGATAAATATGATAATGGTGATTGAAAAGTAAAACTGATAGCTTATTATGATTACTTACATCATATTTCTCCGGAGGAAATTTAATAGTTATTTTTTCAGCTCCGTATTTATTTAAGCGTTCTTCAATAAATTTTATAAAATCAAATAGTTGCTCTGTAGTGACTACACTGGACACCTCAAAAGATCCAAATGGCGCACTTACAGGACTTAATGCAATTCCATCTACTACGCAAAAGTGAATTGATGCCAAGACCCTCTGCTTGTCCCTTCTTAACAAATGGAATGAATACCACTTATTTGAAGATTGCAGTGTTCTGTGTGCTTTGCCGTTAAAGAGTGACTCATCAAAATCGCTTTTAAAACCATGCGGAATTGTACCCTCAAAAACTTGAAACAAATCATCCCTCCTATCAATACTATTTGAGTTCGCCATGCTTTATGCAGCCACTTTAGTCTTTACTTTACTCCAATCTTTGATTTGCCAGTGCACAAAACCTGTTGTAAGATGATTTCCATTTTTATCGGTAATCTTTACTTCACACACTACCACAATAGCATCCACGGATTTCAATGGTAAGTAAATTTCCTTGCTAAGCCAGTCCTCACTGATTTTGAATTCAGCGTAGGCATCCATCTTTCCCTGATAGTGGTAATTCATTTCCAATTTTTGCATAATGAGTCTGTACTTTTTTGCATCGAGTTGAGTGATCAATAAAAATCCAGTTGTAAATTCTGAAATGGTAGCCAGGGCACAGGCATGCAATCCTTTTATATGGTTAAAATTACTTTTTCTATAAGGAATACAAGTCTTTAATTGATAATCCCCTATTTCTACCACATGAAAACCATGAGGTTTGTTGAAAGGGATCATCCTGTTCAATAAGAAATTAAGAAGGCCACGGTAAAAAGACGACTTTTTTGCTTTTTCAACTATCTTGGCAGAATCAAACATATCTGACTGGTTTTTAAGTAAGTTATGAATTGTGTCATCAGAGAACAAAATATAAAATTACCTTGCTTAAGGTGATTAACCCTCAATAATCTAACACATTACCACAATTAAACATGAAAAAGGAAATAATCGTACTCGGATCAGGATTGGTAGGGAAAGCGATGGCTCTAGATCTGGCAAACGATTTTAATGTAACTGCCACCGACCTCAATCAAGAAGCACTTAACGCATTTAAGAACACGAACGTTAAAACCTTGCAACTTGATTTCTCTAAAATAGATGCTCTTAAAAAAGCCATAGAACCATTTGATTTGGTTGTAGGTGCCGTCCCAGGATTTATGGGGTTTCAAACAGCTAAAGCCGTAATTGAATCTGGCAAGAACATGGTCGACATATCTTTTTTCCCTGAAGATCCTTTTCTATTGGATGACCTTGCTAAAAAAAATAATGTTACCATAGTGACTGACTGTGGTGTTGCTCCAGGAATGGGTAACATTATTTTAGGCTACCACAACCAACGTATGAAGATTGAAAAATACGAATGTCTTGTCGGTGGTTTACCAGTAGTTCGTGAGTGGCCCTATGAATACAAAGCTGTATTCTCCCCTATTGATGTAATTGAGGAATATATTCGTCCTGCGAGATATGTACAAAATAGTGCTGTTGTCATTAAAGAAGCTTTATCAGATCCGGAAAATATTTATTTTGATGGTGTAGGGACTCTGGAATCCTGGAATTCAGATGGGCTGCGCTCATTAATCAAAACCATGCATAACATTCCTAATATGATCGAAAAAACACTCCGCTATCCTGGGTGTGTTGAATATTTGAGAGTACTTAGGGATAGTGGTTTTTTCTCCTATGATGCTGTAGAGGTTAATGGACAGCAGGTAAGACCCATCGATGTAACTGCCAAACTTCTCTTTCCCAAATGGAAACTAAAACCTGGAGAGGAAGAGTTTACAGTGATGAGAATAATTATTGAAGGAAAGGAAAAAGGACAAGCTAAAAAGCATCAATACTATCTTTTAGATCGTACTGAAAAGGAAACAGGTATACTTTCGATGGCCCGAACTACTGGATACACATGCACTGGAGCTGTCCATCTTGTAATTGATGGTCGCTTTAATAGAAAAGGGATTAACCCTCCTGAATATTTGGGTGAGCAGGAAGATCACTTCCAATTCATGCTTCAACACTTGAAGGACAGAGGCGTAAACTACAATATTGAAACTCAATAAAAACTAGGGTAGTCCATTATTATTATTATCTTCAAACCTATATCCACCGTATCCTACGTTTCAAAAATTAAAAAATGACAGTAGAAAAGAAGCGCCCTACCCTTCTTCATGCACTCATCCCGATTGTAGTTCTTATTTTTCTTTTAGCAATCAATGTAGTAGTGCTTGGAACAGATGCTACGAGTGGCCCCAATCAAATCGGACTTCTATTGGCTGCAGCAGTTGCCGGAATAATTTCCATTCGACTAGGTTATACCTGGGACGAAATTCAGGAAAGCATGCTAAAAAGCATCAACTCCGCCATGGGAGCGATGCTCATATTATTAATGATAGGTGCCCTATCCGGTACATGGTTGCTTAGCGGAATTGTACCGGCTATGATATACTATGGTCTTAAAATTCTTAACCCAACCATCTTTCTATTTGCAGCCTGTATAGCATGTGCCATTGTGTCTGTTGCCACGGGAAGCTCCTGGACAACAGTTGCTACTATTGGAATCGCTTTGTTGGGTATCGGCAAAGCGCTTGGCCTGCATGAAGGAATTATTGCAGGAGCCATTATTTCAGGCGCCTATTTCGGAGATAAAATGTCTCCCCTATCTGACACTACCAATTTAGCACCAGCTATGGCCGGCACAGATTTATTTACCCATATAAAGTATATGGCCATAACTACAATACCCTCAATAATAGTCACCCTTATCATTTTCCTTGTGTGGGGATTTATGCAAGATACATCGGGGGCGATTACTAATACAGATTCAGTTTTAGTAACTATCGAAAACTCATTTAACCTTAATCCGCTTTTATTTCTAGTGCCTATAGGTGTAGTTATCCTAATTGTAAAAAAAGTGCCGGCACTACCTGCGTTACTTGTTGGCTCACTGCTAGGAGGAATATTTGCTATCATATTCCAGCCACAAATTATTAATCAAATATCTGGGGTAGAAGAAAACTATTTAGAGTCATCTTTCATTGCAGTAATGCGCGCCATGACAACTACCATTAATGTGCAAACCGATAATCAAATGATTACAGATTTGCTAACTGGAAGAGGAATGGCAGGAATGCTAAACACCATCTGGCTTATCTTAACGGCCATGATTTTTGGTGGTATTATGGAGTGCTCTGGATTGCTTCACCGTATTGCGGAAGAAATAATAAGATTTGCTCATAGCACTGGCTCCTTAGTGGCATCTACTGCCGCAACCTGCGTGTTCTTTAATGTAACTGCATCTGATCAATATATGGCCATTGCTGTTCCCGGAAGAATGTTTGCTAGCACTTACAAAGACAGAGGATACAAACCAGAACTGCTTAGTCGCACACTGGAAGATTCAGGAACCGTTACCTCAGTGCTTGTGCCTTGGAATACTTGCGGAGCCACACAAGCAGGCGTATTAGGGGTAGCCACCATGGCCTACGCTCCATTTACTTTTTTCTGTATTATCAGTCCTTTCATGACGATTTTACATGCTTATCTAAACTACAAAATTCGAAGAATTGAAGATGCCTAACCATTCCGGGCATAGCGAAAAAAAACTTACAATTACTAAGGAGGAGATCAACACCCTTCCACTTGCCTCTTTTGAAGGTGAAGTAAAGCTCATCACTGAAAAGGAAAAGATCGCAGAAGCCTTTGAAGAAATTTCCTCCCATGAGATTGTAGGGTTTGACACAGAAACCAGACCCAGTTTTCATAAAGGTCAATTCTATAATGTGTCCTTACTTCAACTTGCCCTTCCTGACAAAGCATTTCTTATTCGACTTAACTACACAGGCTTTACCAAAGAAATGGTTTCCTTTTTTGAAAATGACGAAATACTGAAAGCAGGGGTAGGTATCAGAGACGACATAAAAGCACTTCAAAAATTGAAACGTTTTGATCCCGATGGATTTGTTGAACTCTCTTCTATCGCCAGGAATAAAGGTCTTCAGGTTGAAAGTGTGAAGAAACTTGCAGGATTAATATTAGGATTTCGTATTTCAAAAAGTGCACAAACCAGCAATTGGGAAGCTGAACAGTATACTGAAAAGCAAATCAGCTATGCAGCAACAGATGCATGGGTTTGCCTCAGGCTATATTCTTCATTGATGAATTATGAAAAGCCAGTTTAACTATTCCTTTGAAATCAAGGAATTGTAATGCAGAAATGCATTTACTAAGCCACGTTGTTCCTTGATATTAAGTTGATTCACTTTTATAAACCTATTTACCTTATCTCCTTTATCTCCAAAAAGTTCAATTAGCTGTTTTTTCTTCTTGATCTCGAACAATTCTTTTCCCTTTGAATAATAAAACACTTCACGCTTATTAATTTGTGTATCCTTACTTCCCACATCAAATGCTACTACGTAATCCGGTCGCTTAACCCAAATTGTTGTTCTCTTTATCAACGGAATATTTCCATCAACCAACACCTCCAACAACCCACTTAATTCAATACCCTCTTCTGTATATTCCTTGGCATTAACAAAAGCTCTCGGAACCATTGTAACAGAATCATACCATATCAGACTTTCAATCTGACTCACTTTGATTAATTTAACCTGCTTACCAACCTTCACTTCAATGGCATTACCTTCAATATCATATTTTACAGGGTACCCTTCAATAATTTTTTCTGATCCATACATTAGCATCGAAGAAGGATTCCATTTAGTATCAAGGTAATAGTCACCTAAAACCCTCCCCGGGTCCGTGTCAATACCATAAAGCAAATCCGATCGACTAATTCCCCCAGCAGCAGACAATCCATCCATCGTCTGTCTAATTCTTATCTGAGGCGGTAGCGCATTCTGACTCCAGCAGAAGTCTGGTAACAAAACAAAACCCAAGCAAATCAAGGTGAAACTGAACTTCATTTTTACTAAATGGTTATTGATTTCAACAAAATAGACTTCCGCTAATATAGGTTATTCCCAAGTGAATTTCATTCACCGGATTGATTTTAGGAATAATTGATTTATTTATGGTCATTTGCGCAATTCCTGTTAAATGCATAACCTAATATGGGTGATTTTTAAACCAAGAGATACCAACAAATGAGGATACATCAACCTTATAACCAACTCCAACCTTGACTTCCCTTCCACGCAACGTCTGGTTATTAACCATCGCCCAATCATTAATGATGGCTGTATCTTCAATGGTGGTATTTGCCGGAGGCTTGATTGGAACCCAACTTGCCCCCATCGATAAATTATCTACTCTTCCAATTGCTTGTATGGTGATTGGAACTGCCTGTGCTGTCGTTCCTGTAACCTTTATAATGAAGCGCCTAGGCAGGAAACGTTCATTTATTTACATTCTGATCTACTCTATCTTTATTTCATTACTTGCAGCATACACAGTCTACCTACAAACATTTTACTGGTTTTGCGCAAGCACCTTTCTGTTTGGTGTTACTAATGCGTGCGTTATGCAATTCCGGTTTGCGGCCATGGAAAGTGTAAAACCAGAATTGATTCCCAATGCTGCATCTAGCGTATTATTGGGTGGTATAGCCGCTGCATTTATTGGGCCCGAAGCCGCAGTTTTTGGCAAAGACTTATTTCAAACCGAATTCATGGGATCCTTTTTATTACTAGGACTCTTGTTCGCCACTGCGCTAATAGTCCTGCTCGGATTTAAAAACCCTAAAATAGAATTCATTGAGTTCGAAAAAGCTCCAAGAACAATGAAGGTCATTTCCAAACAGCCCGTTTTTTGGGTTGCTATTTTAAGTGCAGCAGTAGGTTATATGATTATGAGCTTTATTATGACAGCAACACCAGTAAGTATGCACGTCATGGATGGGCATTCCTTAAGTCACACCAAATGGGTCATACAAAGTCATATTGTTGCCATGTACCTTCCATCAATTTTTGCTGCTTGGATAGTCCAAAAGTTAGGCATCACAAAAATGATGATCTATGGATTGGTCGCTTACCTCATTTGCTTAGCCATTGCCTACTCTGGTCATCATCTTGGCAATTATTGGGTCTCTCTCATACTTTTAGGAATAGGTTGGAACTTTCTATTCATAGGAGGCACCACACTTTTGCCTCAATCCTACTTACCTAATGAGCGATTTAAAGTTCAAGCGTTTAACGAATTTGTTGTATTTGGCACCCAAGCCATTGCATCGCTTTCGGCAGGTTGGATCGTTTATGCTGTTGGCTGGGAAGTGATGTTACTATTTACTTTACCCATCATTTTTATTCAATTAATAGTAATACTAAAATGGTCGCCCTCAAAAACTGAGGCTTTAACTAGCAAGTAATTTTTGTATTTTAAGTCCTTCATTCACTAATTACCTCATTGCACAACCTATGGTGAACAATAATTTTATCACCACAACATTAGTTGATCTTGTAAAAATCAATTCGGTAAATCCAGATTTGGAAAAAGGAGGCCCTGGCGAAATAGAAATTGGAACTTATATTCACAACACGCTTTTAACTCTAGGCTTCCATTCTACAATTGCTACCATTTCTGATGGAAGAATGAACATAGTCGGAAAACGTGCCGGTGCCAGCAAGGGTAGGTCTTTAATATTGAATGCACACATGGATACAGTTGGTGTAAAGGGCATGAATGACCCCTTTGGAGCAACCATAAAAGATGGCAAACTATTTGGCAGAGGTGCTTATGATATGAAGGGAAGCATTGCCGCAATGCTTGGTGTAGCAAAAACCATTTCAGATCAAAACATCAAATTGCCTGGAGATTTAATATTGACCTTTGTGGCAGATGAGGAATATGAGTCAATTGGCACCCAAGCGCTACTTAAAGATATTTCAGCGGACGCTTGTATTGTCACTGAACCAACTGAGTTGAAAATCTGCCTGGCCCACAGAGGCTTTGGAGTATATGAAATAACTACTCATGGACTGGCTGCACATGGGGGCCTGCATAAAGTAGGTATTGATGCCAATTTAAAAATGGGCAAAGTACTTTATGAGCTCGGGCAACTCTCCCAACGAGTTACATCTGCAAAAAAACATCAGCTATGCGGTGAAGCTTCACTACATGTACCACTCATCAATGGTGGTCAAAGTTTATTTATTTACGCCAATCAATGCACTATTAATGTAGAAAGAAGAACATTACCTGGTGAAGAAGAATCAATTGTTTATCAGGAATTGAGAAACATTCTTACCCAACTTCACTCGGAAGACAAGGATTTTAATGCAACCATTAAACAGTTGATCTGGAGGAATCCATATGAAATAGCTAAAGATTCTTCTATAGTTAAAGCTCTTTCAAATAGTATTGGACGTGCTAATAGCGTTGAATATATTGGACATACATGGTGGGAGGATTCCGGTCTTTTTGGGCAAGCTGGTATCCCAACAGTAATTATTGGCCCAAAAGGTGGCGGCATTCATCAGCAAGAGGAATGGGTAGAACTTAATTCAGTCTTTGAACTATCTACTATTCTTTTGAACACAGCCATTAACTTCTGTCAAGAATGATAAGCGTAGAATCTTTCCGCAAGTTGGCGCTAGCCTTTCCTGACGTGACTGAATTAGCCCATTTCGAAAAAACTTCATTTCGCATTAACAACAAGATATTTTCAACACTAGACATTACCAACAATCGAGCTGTAGTAAAACTTACCCCATTTGATCAATCCATATTCTGTGAATACAATAAGGAAATTATTTATCCTGTAAAGGGAACTTGGGGTAAACAAGGCTGGACCGCAATAGAATTAAAAAAGGTAAAGAAAAATATACTTTCAGATTTACTTAATACTTCTTATAACCTTGTGAGCATCCCTAAATCCACCAAACAGAAAAAACAATGAACCAACTATCTCTCCTTCTTATCACAACAATTCTACTCTTCTCATGTCATCAACCAGAATCAACAGAGGTCTCCTATGCAACTTCTGAAAAATTCAGATCAATGAATCTCCCCTTTTCAGAGGCAGTAATTGTTGGTAATACAATTTACCTTTCTGGCCAAATCGGTAATAAGCCAGGCCAACTTAGTGTGGTCGAAGGAGGAATAAAAGAAGAAACAAAACAGGCCTTTGAAAACATTAAACAAGTACTTGAGCGTAATGGCGCCTCGATAGATAATATCGTAAAGTGCACAATCATGCTTGCTGACATCAATGAGTGGGCTGATTTTAACGCAGAATACGTAAAATATTTCCCAGATAACAAGCCTGCCAGAAGTGCTTTTGCAACAAATGGTCTTGCACTTAATGCCAGGGTTGAAATTGAGTGTATAGCTGTTTTGAGGAAATAACTTATACTAAAATGACTGATTTACACTCATTTTCTTCCGTTTAGGCCAGAAATATTCTAGTCATCAAATTCCGCAGTGTTTAACCCTTCGGGATTATCTATCTTGTTATACAATAAATTGAAAAATTCCATGAGAGAAAAATTATCAATATTGGCGATAGCCATAATGGTGACCACTACCTCGGCTTTTTGCCAGATTCCAAAACCATCAGAAACTTTTGGATTTGAGCCTGGGGCCGATTATAAGATGGCTACCTACGATCAAATGCTGGCCTATTATGAGAAATTGGATGCAGCCACCGATCGCGTAAAAGTTACTGAAATTGGAAAATCTGTAAGAGGCCGGCCTATCAAACTAATTTTTATTTCTAGTGAGGAAAACATGAAGTCACTAGACAAATGGAAAGATATAAGCGCCAAATTGGCACGAGCTAGCGTCTCGGATGAAGAAGCTAAACGCTTGTCAAAAGAGGGAAAAGCCATCATTTGGTTTGATGGCGGTATGCACGCTTCAGAAAAAGCACATGCGCAGATGACACCTGAATTGCTATATCGAATAGCTGCTGAAGAATCCGATGAAATGAAAAAAGTGCGTGACAATGTGGTTACATTAATAGTACCTGTTATTAACCCGGATGGACTTGATATTGAAGGTGCCTGGTACAGAAAAAACCTTGGGACTATTTATGAAACATCAGGACCTCCCATACTTTATCAGGAATATGTAGGCCATGATAATAACCGCGACTGGTTTATGGGCAACATGCCCGAAACAAAAGCTGTGATGAATGTATTGTACAATGAATGGTACCCTCAGATTGTACATAACCACCATCAATCTTCACCTGCATGGGCTAGAATTTTTATTCCTCCTTTTAGAAGCCCGGTTAATATGAAAATACATCCGGGTGTCACCACTGGTGTGAATTTGGTAGGCACCGCAATGGCCAATCGATTTGCAATGAAAAAAATGCCTGGTGCCATCTCCATGACTACTTATGAAATGTGGTGGAATGGTGGAATGCGTACTGCACCCTACTATCACAACCAAATAGGTATTCTTACAGAAACAGCACATACCTCACCTACTCCTCGTTTCTACCCCCCTGACTCTATTCCTGAAGCAATCGGTGGGCGATCTGCAAGAGATGGAATTTCAAAAACAGTTGACGGAACAGAAATATTTTATCCTTACCCGTGGAAAGGTGGAGAATCTCATTTTAGAGATGCCGTTGATTATATGATTGAAGCTTCCATGGCTGTTGTTGATCTAGCATCAGAAAAGCATGATGAGCTCTTGTACAATATCTATTCAATGGGAGAAGATGCTATTGAAGATAAAGAAGGGGCATTTGCTTATGTGATCCCTACCGATCAATGGGACAAATCAGAGGCGGTAAATATGGTCAACGTTTTCATACGAGGTGGAATTGAAGTAACTGAAGCCACCAGTAAGTTTAAGATAGGTGACAAAGAATACGATGCAGGCACGTACATCATGTATGGTGCGCAGTCATTCCGGCCTTACCTGGCCGACCTGATGGAAAAACAGGATTATCCAAATCTTTACCAGTATCCAGGTGGCCCTCCAATAGCTCCGTATGATCTTACCGGTTGGACACTACCAATGTCAATGGGAGTAAATGTTGAACGAGTGACTCAGTCATTTACCGCGAAAACCAAAAAAATCAATGGAGAGATTAAAATGCCCGCTGGTGATTTGGCTGGCAAAGCCTCCTTTGGATTCGCAATGAGCAGTAAGGAAAACTTAAGCGCTACAGTAATTAACCGGTTGCAAAAAGCTGGGGAGAAAATATCAATAGCTCAGGCCAGCTTTACTGATGGCAAAGTTAATTTTGACAAAGGAACTTTCGTTATTGAAAAAGGAAGCCAAACTCAGAATACACTTAACAACTTGAGTAAAGAGTTAGGCATCTCATTTACCGGTATCACTACTAAACCTTCTAATATTAAACCAATGAAGAAGGTGAAAGTGGGTCTTTATAAATCCTGGGATGCTAGTATAGACGAAGGATGGACCCGCTGGGTATTGGAGCAATTTGAGTTTGACCTTGACACACTCCATAATGCTGATATCCAAGGCAAAGACCTAAGCAAGTATTCAGCTATCATTTTTCCCTCTCAATCTCCTGAAGACATAATGAATGGCCACAGGCCAGGCACTATGCCAGAGCCCTATGTTGGAGGGTTAGGGTTAGATGGATTGGTAAGTATAAATGACTACGTAAGCAAGGGCGGAGTGCTCATTATGTTTGACCAGGCTTGCGACTTAGCCATTGACGACCTCAATCTCCCAGTAAAAAATTCCGTTAGCGGATTGTCAACTAGTCAGTTTTTCATTCCGGGGTCAATTATAAGAATGAACGTAAATACAGATGATCCTTTGGCTTATGGAATGAAAGCAGAAGCTGCTGCATCCTTCTCTCGAAGCAGGGCGTTTGAGACCATCACACCATCGCGCAAAGCAGAAGGCGGTAATGAATTAATAAAATTACCGGTGCCGCGTCCAGATGTTAAGGCAGTAGCGACTTATGCATCATCTGATTTATTGATGAGTGGATGGGCACTCAATCCTAATAGGATAAAAAATAAAGGCGCCATGATGAACATAGCGCATGGAAATGGCAACGTAATCCTGTTTGGCTTTCGCCCTCAATTTCGTGGGCAGTCGCGCAATACGTACAAACTGATTTTTAACTCAATTTATCTTGGGGCCACTAAATAAGTTGGTTCGCCAAAAAAAAGAAACCCCGCTTGTCGGGGTTTTTTTATACCAATACATTAAATTAATGCTACTACTTTCAATTGGCCAATCTATGAAACCAAAATTTTTCTCTAAGTCGATCCACTTCAGAAAATGGTTGGAGAAAAATCATGCAATTAAAAAAGAACTACTCGTTGGGTTTTACAAAAAAGACTCTGGTAAGCCAAGTATCACATGGCCTGAGTCCGTTGATGAGGCCCTGTGCTTCGGATGGATTGATGGAATAAGAAAATCTCTCAAAGAAGAAAGCTATACCATCAGGTTTACGCCAAGGAAAGAAAAAAGCCATTGGAGTGCTGTGAATATTAAACGGTTTTCGGAATTAAAAAAGGATGGCCTTATCCAGGCCAGCGGACAGCTTGCCTTTGAAAGGATGGAGGTTAAGAATTCAAAGCAAGCATCCTTCGAGCAAGGAAAGGTAGTCTTACCAAAGAAATTTGAATCCAAAATCAAGGCAAACAAAAAAGCTTGGGCCTTCTTTCTGCAGCTTGCTGCTTCTTACAAAAAAGCATCCATCTGGTGGGTGATCAGTGCTAAAAAAGAAGAAACCCAGTGGAAAAGACTCGAGGTACTAATAAATTCTAGTGAGGCTCACGAAAGGATTCCCCAGCTTCAATTATCCAAAAAGAAATAATTATCCTTTTGACGGAATCATCAACCTAACCAATCGCCAAATAATTGCAATAATCAGCAATAAGATTATCCCAAATTTCAAACTAGCAGCAACAGCAAACGTATAAGACGGAATCTGATTCATTCTCAAAAAGAATATCATCAGAATATTTTCTATCACATCCAATAGCCCAGCTAAGAATGCCGCATAGATTAAGAACACTGTCATACTGTCTTTTAGCAAATCCTTACTACGTGTAAGGACAATAAGTACTATTAAAAAAATAGTATAGGCTACCAGAAAGGGAAAGTCTAGTACAATATTCACCATTGCAGCTTCTAGACCATTTGAACTTAAAGCCAATGAGTTACTACAATCATTTGCACTCCAAACTTCTTTTATCCTGAGTGCCTCCTGTTGATCAAAAGCCAATTCCAAATCAACAATAGCCTTTGGGGTTGATGAAGTGGTAAGGCACGTGGAAGAGGGGCGCATGAGCAAGGCAGCGCTAAACATCAGTAACAACGCTATCCAAAATGTTTTTGTTTTTCGGTTACTGATATAGTTAATCCATTTTTCAATTTTCATAAAAAAACATAAGATCAATTTACTAATTCTTTAGATCTCTAATTAACAGGGGCATAAAAAAAGCCCGGAATAACTTCCGGGCCTCTTCAATTCAGCTTACATTAATTCTTATTCAATGGCTCGTAATCTTTGAATGGAGAGATACTTACACCTTCCATCATACTTCTGTATGTCGGCCACTGCTCTTTATAAAATGCATTAACCTTATCAAGAATTTCCTTTGTCTTCACTTCTGCATGTTCGTACACTACATTATCACGAGCACTTATTGGATCACGTGATGTATTAGTATAAAACATAGCTGTATTAATATAAGATGCCGGATCAGGAAATTCAGTGCTGGTTATTCCCTGACGACTATCCTCAGCCCCAAGAATATAATCAAACACTTTATCTATAGAATCCTTGATGGCCTTGGTTTTATCCAAAGCATCTTTTAGATCCTCCCTCTCAGCCTCTTTCATTCTCTTCTCAAAATCTCCAGCTATTTCCTTTGATTCCCTCAACCTCTCAGTTGCTGTGGCCACCAATTCTCTCATTCCCTCTAGCTCTTTCGTACGATTGTAACGAGCCTGTAAGTTAGCTGCATCTGTTGTATACCTAGGATCGTTCTTTACATTGATCATTACAGAATCTTTCTGATCACCAAAAGTAATTCTCAGTTTATAGGTTCCCGCCAATACTGTGGCGCCACTTGGTTCTGGAGCATTGGGTCTGGGTTTGTTTCTGGAAGGTTGCCTTACTCCTTTCTCATCCAGATTCCATGTCATTCTGTTAAGTCCATTGTCTTCAGGTGCTAATCGCTTCAATGTTCTTATTTTTTTACCTGATGAATTGAAAACATCCAAAGTGACAGAATCGTATTTCACTTTAGCCTTTTCTTCTTTCTTCTCTTCTACAACAGGAACTGGTTCTGTCGACTTTCCTTTGCGCTTTGACTTGGCCTGAGGCTCTTCCTTCTTTACCTCTTCCTTCTTTTCACTTGGCTTATTGATCACATAAGATATCAAAGCCCCCAGAGGCCTGTTTTCGCCACTAAACATTCCATTTCCGGGAAATAAAGCCCCTTCAGGCCCCATTGTCTCCACGGAATAGGCATCTGGTGGTGTGAACATATGCAACGTTTTATCAAGAGTCTGAACACCCTCCTTAGCCATTTCTCTTAAAGGTCGTATGTCATCCAACACATAAACAGCGCGCCCAAACGTTCCTATCACCAAGTCATGTTCACGTGGATGAATCACCATGTCCATGGTAGATAGCCCTGCAGGGTATCCGCTTGTCCACTTTGAATATGACTTTCCTTCATCAAGACTTACAAATAAACCATTTTCTGTTCCCACAAAAATTAGTTTGGGTTCAATTGGATCTTGTACTGCTGACAAAACATAACTGTTTTCTCCCAGTTGATTGCTGCTCACCATACTTTCCCAGGTTTGTCCATAATCTTTTGTCCTGAACAAATAGGGCTTAAAATCAAACTGCCTGTAATTATTAACCACAACAAAAGCCTCTCCCTTATTGTGAGTTGATGCTTGAATCTGAGGTATCCACGCATTCTTTGGCATACCCGCTATTCTGGAGGTGAGATTTGTCCACGTTTTTCCTCCATCTCTAGTTAACTGCACTTGTCCATCATCAGTACCTACCCAGATTACGCCCTGTTCTTTGGCTGAAGGTGCAATAGCTAAAATGGTACAATGGTTTTCAGCACCAGTAGCATCCATGGTTAGTCCACCACTTTCATGTTGCTTTTGCTTTTCCGGATCATTTGTTGTCAAGTCTTTAGAAATAATCTCCCATGTATCTCCCTTATTCGTGCTTTTGTGAACGAATTGACTTCCAAAATAAATTATTGAGTTGTCAAATGGATCCTGAGCGAATGCTGAGTTCCAATTGAATCTTAGTTTCACATTCGCATCTGGATGGCTGGGTCTAAGTCTTTTGGTATAACCCGTTTCTTTGTCCCAACGACCAAGAAACCCTTCCTGTGACATCCCATAACCATATCTATTATCATCAGGATCTGGCGCCATGTCAAAGCCATCACCAAACATTAGCATCTGGAAATAAGAATTTTTTATACCACCAAAACGCCACACGTAGGCAGGCCCTACCCACGAACCATTGTCTTGCAATCCTCCATATACATTGTAGGGTTGGTCCATATCTACATTGATATGATAAAATTGGCCCACAGGTATATTCTCCACAAAGCGCCAGTTCTTACCCATGTCGTGAGTAATGTTAAGGCCACCATCATTGCCATCAACCATAAATGAAGGATCTTCCGGGTGAATCCACCAGGCATGGTGATCAGGATGAACACCATTAAATGAAAAAGGAAGCAACGGACTAAATGATTTGCCAGCATCCTCACTTACATTGACCTCGGAAAAAATTGTATAAAGCCTATTCTCATTCTTAGGGTCTGCATGAATCTCCCCATAATAAAAAGGACGGTCTCCGATCTGCCCCATATTCTCATTGACCATCTTCCATTTAAACCCTCCATCTTCAGATTTGTACAATCCATTTTTCTTACTCTCCACCAAAGCATAAATAATTTCTGACTTTGCTGAAACGGCAATCCCTATACGTCCCAGATCACCTGCAGGCAACCCATCTTTTTCTGTACGTTTTGTCCATGTTTTTCCTCCATCGTAGGTTACATGCAGCCCTGAACCCGGACCACCTGATTTAAAAATCCATGGCCACCTTCTATGCTCCCACATCGATGCAAATAACTTATTGGGGTTGGACGGATCCATTACCAGTTCAGCACATCCCGTTTTCTCATTTACATAAAGTACCTTTTCCCAAGTATGACCTCCATCAGTAGTTTTAAATACTCCACGTTCAGGATGCTCTCCCCATGGAGAACCAATAGCTCCCACATATATTGTATTTGGGTTTTCAGGATCAATGATAATTCGATGGATATTACGCGTTTTCTCCAATCCCATCAACTTCCAATTTTTACCACCATCAAGACTCCTGTATATACCATAACCTCCATTCAAACTGTTACGAGGATTTCCCTCTCCTGTCCCCACCCAAATTACTGATGGGTTACTTTGTTGAATAGCCACGGCACCAATAGCCATTACTGATTCCTTGTCGAAAACAGGCTCCCAATTAATACCTCCACTGGTAGTTTTCCACAAGCCACCAGAGGCAGAACCCACATACATTATGTCGCGATCGTTTATCACTACATCAATAGCAGTAATCCTTCCACTCATCGCAGCGGGGCCTATGCTTCGTGCCTCCATACCTTTCAACTTCTCCATATCCAGTTTCTGTGCAGACACTGCCGATATTCCAAGAACGAACGCAAGCAATAGCTTTAATTGTAATAATTTTTTCATAAATCGAATTTATTAGTTGGTTGAATATGTTTAAAGATAATACTATTCAGTTACGTAAAGACTGATAACAAAGATGGCATTTTAGGATTGGTAGCTTTTACCTTATATAAGTGGCTCCAAATTGAATTTAACTTCCTTATTATTGAAATAATGAATTTTCTCATTTTCCTTGATCATTAGGCGGCCATGATCATCTACTCCTTCAATGACTCCTACAAATTCACGGTCATTCGACCTGAAAGTCCTACTCTCTTTTAATCCAAATAATGATTTTAAATAATATTCCCTCACCCGATCACTGCCATTTTGCTTTAGTGTCAAGTACCATTTCTCAAGATGCCCACAAAGTTCTTCAAGGGTCGCTTGCAATTCATAATTCAGATCGGAAGCCATCATCAATGAAACAGCACTATTCAAATGGAACCCGCTCTGGTTTATATTGAGTCCAATCCCGATTATTGAGTTGGTAAATCCAGCTCCCTGAATCTGGTTTTCAATTAATATCCCACCTATTTTACGTTCTTCAACCAGCACATCATTGGGCCACTTCACGCCAACCGGAGCGGATAACTTGGATTGAACAAAATCTCGAACCCCAAGAGAAACCACCATATTGAGTAAGAATTGATCTTTAATGGCCAAAAAAGTAGGTTTAAGCACGATGGAAAAGGTCAAATTTTTGCCTGCTTCCGAAATCCAGGCGTTTCCTTGCTGCCCTCTTCCACGGGATTGATGATTGGTTATCAAGATAGTGCCTTCGGGCAAATCTTGCTTTTGGCTCAATTCAAGTGCTACTGAATTAGTTGAGTGACATTCTGGCACAAAAACCAGCTTTTTACCTATGAAAAGCGTATTGGCAAGGATTTTATACACACTAAATGGTTAACTTTGTTGATTAAAGCTGTAATAAAACCCGAAGATACTTAATGGCCAAAAAAAAGGCGGGAAGTCAGTCTGAGATATTGAGTCAGGCGATAGTGAAGGGCATGCAGGAAAAGAAGGCCAGTGATATCGTTGTTTTGGACTTGAGGATGGCAAAAAACGCAGTAGCTGATTTTTTTGTCATTTGCTCTGGAAATTCTGCGAGACAGCTAGGCGCTATCGCTGATGCAATTGATGAAATGGTCTCCAAAACGCTGAAAGAAAATCCGTGGCATATTGAGGGCAAAAACAATAAAGAGTGGATGCTACTCGACTATATTACTGTAGTAGCACATATTTTTCAAAATGAAAGAAGGGCTTATTATACTTTAGAAAAACTGTGGGGTGATGCTAAAATCACCCATATCGAAAGTTAACGGAACCAAAAGACTAAGAAGACGTTATTGACTTGAATTACAAATTGAATGGCTGACAAGAAAAAAGATAATAATTTACTACCTCCACGTGGCCCAAAAGGCAATTATCAACTGTGGATAATACTGGCTTTAGTTGCAGTAATACTTGCTGTGAGCTACTTCAACCGATCTGGAGATCTCATTGAAATACAATCCAGCACTTTTGAAGACATTGTTCAGCGGAGGGACGCAAAGAATATAGTGGTAATCAAAAATGAGGACCTTGTTGAGATTACACTCAAACAAGAAGCATTACAAAATGCTGTATACCGCAACGAATTGGAAAGCAGCAGCCCTTTTGGCGTAAATGCTACTGGCCCTCATTACAAAATGCGTATTGGTACGATTGACCAATTTGCCAACTATTACAAAGAAATAACCGCAAAAATCCCTAAAGACGATCGTATTGATTTGAAATACGAGGAGCGAAGCGACTTTACTGGCATGATGCTTAACTGGGGATTTTTATTCCTTCTACTCTTTGGATTCTGGATGCTGATGCGCAGAATGACTGGAGGCGGGGGCCCAGGTGGTCAAATATTTAATATTGGCAAATCAAAGGCCGCTTTATTCGATGCCGAAAACAAAGTGAAGATCACATTTGAAGATGTGGCCGGACTGGAAGAAGCTAAAGAAGAAATCCGTGAGATTGTTGAGTTCCTAAAGAACCCAAGCAAGTTCACCAAGTTGGGAGGAAAGATTCCAAAAGGAGCACTTTTAGTCGGCCCTCCAGGAACTGGTAAAACATTGTTGGCAAAAGCAGTAGCCGGAGAGGCTGCAGTACCATTCTTTTCATTGTCTGGATCTGACTTTGTGGAGATGTTTGTAGGTGTGGGTGCTGCGCGTGTTAGAGATTTGTTTAAGCAAGCCAAAGAAAAAGCTCCATGTATTGTTTTCATTGATGAGATTGATGCGATCGGTAGATCGAGAGGAAGAGGACAGATGCCCGGATCAAATGATGAACGTGAGAATACATTAAACTCTTTGCTCGTAGAAATGGATGGTTTCGCTACAGACAGTGGTGTAATTATTCTGGCCGCAACCAATAGACCCGATGTGTTGGACACTGCACTCCTTCGTCCGGGACGTTTCGACAGACAGATTAGTATAGATAAGCCAGATATTTCTGGACGAGAACAAATATTTAAAGTGCATCTTAAGCCAATTAAATTGGCGAAAGAAGTGGACTCTAAAAAGTTGGCTGCACAAACTCCCGGATTTGCCGGAGCTGAGATTGCCAACGTTTGTAACGAAGCTGCATTGATCGCTGCAAGAAGAGACAAGAAAGAGGTAGACATGCAGGACTTTCAGGATGCTATTGACAGAGTGATTGGAGGATTGGAAAGAAAGACAAAGATCATTTCTCCGGAAGAGAAATTGATTGTTGCTTATCATGAAGCAGGGCATGCAGTAGCCGGATGGTTCCTGGAACACGCAGACCCATTGGTAAAGGTAAGTATAGTACCTAGAGGTGCCGCTGCATTGGGATACGCCCAATACTTACCTAAAGAGCAATTCTTATATCAAACAGAGCAATTACTTGATGAGATGTGCATGACCTTTGGAGGTCGTGCAGCTGAGGAATTGGTCTTTAATAAAATTTCTACAGGTGCATTAAGTGACTTGGAACGCACAACAAAAATGGCCTACAGTATCGTTACTGTGTATGGAATGAATAAGGAAATTGGAAATCTTTCATTCCATGATTCAAAACAATCTGAATATAATTTCCAAAAACCATATTCCGAAGCAACGGCTGAAAAAATAGATCAAGAGGTAAGGAAGATTATTGATGAAGCTTTTAAGCGAACCATAAATCTTTTGACTAAGCACCGTGAACACCTGGAGGTAGTTGCTCAGGAGCTTTTGGAAAAAGAGATTCTGTTTCAGACGGATCTAGAGAGATTAATTGGGAAGCGTCCATTTGCTGCCGAGACTACTTACCAAAAATTCACTAATGGTCAATCTGTCTCTGAGAAAAAAGAAGAGGAGCAGGCTAAAGCTAAAGCAGAGGCGGAAGCTGAAGCGAGCAAAATCGATGACCCCTCAGTAGTAGAACAGAAAGACTCAACGGGATCAACAGAGTAATATCATTAACAAAATAGAAATAATTCGAATCAGGCACTCCAGTGCCTGATTTTTTTTATTAATCAGTTATTATTAACTCGCATAGGAAGTGAATATTAACTGCAATCAGTCTTTATTATGAAGAAAGAGGTAATTCAGCTACCCTCTGGCAAGAAGATATACTTCGCTTCTGACTTTCATCTGGGTGTGCCTGATCATGAGGCCAGCCTTGCTCGAGAAAAAAGAATTATTCGCTGGCTAGACCACGTTAAGGATGATGCACATTCAATCTACTTACTTGGGGATATTTTTGATTTTTGGTTTGAATACAAACAGGCCATCCCTAAAGGCTTTGTTAGGCTTCTCGGTAAATTAGCCGAGCTAAGAGATACTGGGATGCCAATTTATTTTTTCACTGGGAATCACGATATGTGGATGTTTGATTACTTTCCTAAAGAACTCGGCATACCTATCTATCGAGAACCTATCGAATTAGTAATTGAAAACCATAAATTAATGATAGGGCATGGAGATGGGCTTGGCCCTGGTGATACGTCCTACAAGATTCTTAAAAAATTCTTCAACAGCAGTTTGTGTCAATGGCTATTCGCCAGACTTCATCCCAATCTCGGCATAGGCATTGCTAAGATTTGGAGTAGAAGTAGCAGAATTACCAACATGAAGAAGGAAGAAAAATTCAAAGGTGAAGAAAACGAGTATTTACTCACTTACTGCCGTGAATTAGAAAAAAACAATCATCACGATTTCTATGTATTTGGTCATCGTCATTTACCCCTTGATTTGGAAGTAGGAAGCAACAGTAGGTATGTTAACCTAGGAGAATGGGTAAACTTTAATACCTATGGTGTTTACGATGGCACATCCATTAAACTAGAAACCTTTAACGGATGAAATACCTAACAGTACTTGTTTTAGTAATTGCTCAATTGCACTCATTTGCTCAATTGAATAAGATTACTGACCTGAGCCTATCCAACGTCTCCACAGCTTCAGTGGACAGGTTGGGAAATTTCTATTTTGTACTCCCATCAGGCGCCATGCAAAAATACGACCCTGATGGAAATCTATTAGATGAAGTAAAGGATGGAGTCGTTCCATTGACGCTTCTTGAGCCTTGGAATCCCTTAAAAGTCTTTACCTATTCCAATAAAAATAGGGTCATTAAGCACTGGGATCATCACCTTGCTTTACTTGAAGAAAAACCATTAGAACCATCGCTAAGCATAACACCTCAATTGGTTTGCCCTGCCAATGAAATCCACAAAGCATGGATATTGGATGTAGCGGATTTCACTATAAAAAAAGTAAATCTGGAAACTAACCAGATAGAAATAGATGCCCCTATCCCACTCCAATGGGCTACTGATGATTCGAATTATGTTTTTATGAGGGAGTATCAGAATAGAATTTTCTTAATCAATAAGAACAAGGGGATTTTGATGCTTAATATGTTGGGTAAATTCATCACCTCAATTGAAATTAAAGGATTAGAGTTTTTCAACTTCATGGGCGAAGAACTTTGTTATAGAAATGGAAACGACATTTTACTTCTCGATCTGTTTACGGGAGCTACTAGAAAGGCGGCTAGCTTAGACAACTCTGAAAAAATAATGACTTCTATTATCACCGATGAGCGTCTTGTGCTTGTGAGGCCAGATAAAGTAGAGATATACGCTCTTAAAGTCGGGCGATAAGCCACCCGATAATTCCTCTAAATATCTAAAATCGCACTATAAACTGTTCATTTTTGAACATATTTGTACGTAAGAGTACAGCTATAGTGCTCATATGCCTGTTTTCGGACGGTACCGAAGCTGGCATAGTTTTTCTATTGGTATAACTCAACCTTAACCTGGATCACGTGAACGAAGGCGGCAAAATTTTAATGATTGATGACGATGAAGATGTGCTATTAGCAGCCAAAATGCTGTTGAAGAAGTACGGCCATCAAGTCATCATTGACAAGAACCCAAATAAGATTCCTTTTCTGCTCAACAATGACACCTACGATGTCATTTTGTTGGACATGAATTTCAGTAAAGACACTACCTCCGGGAAGGAGGGGTTTGAATGGCTGAAGCAAATCAAAGAAAAAGACCCTGACGCTGTGGTCATTATGATTACTGCCTTCGGAGATGTGGAAATGGCGGTGCGTGCTCTTAAAGAAGGAGCCACCGACTTTATTCTAAAGCCCTGGCAAAATGAAAAGCTAATAGCTACTATTTCTACCGCTATTAAACTTAAAAAGTCATACAATGAGGTAGACAAATTGCGTAAGGCCAAGCAAATGCTTGAGGAGCAGATCAGCCAACCATTTAGAGATATTATTGGCAACAGTCCATCCATAAAGGAAGTATTTACATTAATTGACAAAGTAGCCGCTACCGATGCCAATGTGTTAATTCTGGGCGAGAATGGAACTGGAAAAGAGTTAGTAGCGAGAGCCATTCACCAGAAATCCTTACGCAAAGACAATTCCTTTGTAAGTGTAGACATGGGCGCTATCACCGAGACACTTTTTGAAAGTGAGTTGTTTGGACATAAAAAAGGCGCCTTTACTGACGCCAGAGAAAACAGAACAGGGAGATTTGAATTGGCAAATGGAGGCACTTTATTTTTAGATGAAATAGGTAATCTGAGTATGTCTCTGCAAAGCAAATTACTCACCGCTCTGCAATCCAGACAAATTACTCGAGTAGGTGCCAATGGTCCTGTTGATGTAGATATTCGTTTAATATGCGCTACCAACATGCCGTTACATCAAATGGTCGATGAAGGAAAATTCAGACAAGACTTATTGTATCGCATCAATACGGTAGAAATCAGAATACCGCCTTTATGTGAACGTGTAGACGACATCCCTATGTTGGCAGATCACTTCCTGCATTTTTACACCAAAAAATATCACAAGGATGTGGTTTCATTTTCAGAAGAGGCCATTGTTAAATTAAAAAAGTATGCGTGGCCTGGAAACATCAGAGAATTGCAACACTCCATCGAGCGCGCTGTAATAATGGCTGATTCTCCTACTCTTCAAGAGAGTGATTTTCTTTTTAACAGAAAAGGTGGTCCTGGCGCTGATAGCGACACATTAAACCTGGATGATGTGGAAAAGGCTGCGGTTGTAAAGGCGATACAACTCCATAGCGGTAACATTTCCAAAGCAGCGGACGAACTCGGGCTGACAAGAGCTTCGCTGTACAGGAGGATGGAAAAATATGGGCTTTAACTTTCGTTCCCCACTTGCCACACGTATTGCCATTCTGGTAGCTACTGTTTTTGCCATGGCCTACGCTGTGGCTGATTCATTCAACATAATCATTATTCTAGCATTAGCAGGTGCTACCCTTTTTCAAATATCACATCTTATTAAAGAATTTGAAGAGTCCAATGAAAACATTGCTTCCTTTCTAGATGCCATTCGTTTTGATGATCTATCCTCTTCATTTAAAACTGATAGCGATGATCCTGCAGTACAGCGGCTGCACAATGAATTGAATGAGGCAATTACCAAGCTAAAAACTTCTCGAAGTGAAAAGGATTCTGAATATCAATTCTTTAAGAATATAGTACAGCATGTAGGTATTGGTCTGCTCACTTTCAAGAAGGATGGATCAATTCAAATAATGAACACAGCCGCCAAAAAATTATTGCGAGTGAATCAGGCAAAGCATATCGATGACCTAAGGCCTGTTAGTGATGTTTTGGTTGAAGCTTTTCTTAAGTTAAAAACAGGTGGCCGTGAACTGGCCCGACTTGTACTGGCTGATGAAACTATTCAGATATCTATTTATGCGATTGAACTGACTTTACGAGGCGAGGTGATAAAGTTAATTTCCATGAACAACATCCAAAGTGAATTGGATGAAAAGGAAATGGAGGCATGGCAAAACCTTGTTAGGGTACTCACCCACGAAATCATGAACTCCGTCACACCTATATCTTCCTTAGCAGGTGTTGTTGAAGATGACATCAAAAGTAAAATGGATCAACCCATAGCTACTTTTAACAAGGAAGAAATGGAAGATATGCACCTTTCTATCCAAACCATTAGTAAGCGGAGTCAAGGGCTAATTCATTTTGTTAGGGAGTTTAAAAATCTATCGCAAAGACCACAACCTAACCTGACGCAGGTTAAAGTCAAGAAACTTTTGGAAGAGATGGCTGTGCTCCAAAAAAAGGAACTTATCGATAACAAAATAAAAATTGTCATAAACATCGAACCTGAGGATCTCATGATAAGTGCTGATAAAAGCATGATTGAGCAGGTAATCATCAATCTTGTTAAAAATGCAATGCAATCCTTTTCTGAACAAAATGAAAAGGTGATTCAACTTAAAGCCTATCTGGATGAGAAAACAAGGCCAATAATTTCTGTCAGTGACAATGGTGACGGCATAGACCCTGAAGCACTCGAACGCATTTTCGTACCCTTCTATTCTACCAAAAAGACAGGATCTGGAATTGGACTGAGTTTATCTAAGCAGATCATGAGACAGCATGAAGGCCGAATTACGGTTAAATCAAAATTAGGAGAAGGCACAGAATTTATGCTACGCTTCTAACCCTCGAAAATCCACTAATATTTTCTAGATTTACAGTTATAAGTATCCAACTATGCCTGATATTCAGAAAAAAGTCACTGCAATTTTAATAGAGAAACTAGGAATCCCCGAATCAGAATTGACTCCAGATGCCAACTTTGTAAAAGACCTTGGCATTGATTCACTGGACTATGCTGAATTAGTGATGGATTTCGAACAAACATTTGATATCAAGATCCCTGATGATGATGCAGAAAAAATGCAAACGATCAGCCAGGCTGTGAAGTATATTGAGTCAAAAATTTAGGATTTTTTCTGAGCTTGTAACTCAAAATAGCTCCCCAATCTTTTCATTCCTCCCGCATTAGCACCTAAAAATGGAGATGATTCAGTGGGGTTATCAAGCTTTGAAAAGTACCATCCATTTTGTTGAGCATTCCAAAAAACAAGATACTTTTCCGAATATATCAAGAGAATATCCATTTCATAAATCTCCTCCTGCTCCTTATCAAGCAATCCGGTAAACTGGAGTAAGATGTGATCTTTCCGAAACAATTCACCTTTATTACAATCGATGCTATTCAACCGCATCAGTAATTTGGCTTCGCTATTCCAAGCTTTAAATTTTATTTTTCTCGACACAAAATGATTCATAGTTCCTGTCTCTTGTAATTGTTAACTTACCCACTCTTTTTTGCATTTCCAATGAGCGAGAATAAGGTACTATTCATCATTAACAAATACTCTGGCACCGGATATAGTCCCGCATTGGAAGGAAAGATATTAGCACAATGCGAAAACAAGAACCTTGAGTGCACTATTGAGTTCACTCGTGAACCAGGTCATGCAACTACATTAGCCCGTATGGCCGTTGATGAAAACTACAAAATGGTGTTCGCTGTAGGGGGAGACGGCACCATGAATGAGGTGGCACAAGGGCTTTTACGCTCAACAGTGGCTATGGGAATAATTCCAAAAGGCTCTGGTAATGGACTTGCGAGACACTTACGAATTCCCCTTTCAATTGATAATGCTCTCAAGCTTCTCGACATGGAGAAGACGATCGAAATTGACACCATTAATATTAATAATCATCTTTCAGTAAATGTTTCAGGCATCGGGTTTGATGGTCATGTTGCCGAAATGTTTGCAAGGGATGGAAAGAGAGGACTATTCACTTACGGAAAATTAGTTATAAGTCAGTTTAATAAATTTGAAGCTTTTGAATGTCAAATTACGCTTGACGGAATAACCACAAAAGAAAATTTATTCAGCATCTCATTTGCTAATTCATCTCAATTTGGCAACAATGCTTTTATTGCTCCTACCGCCTCCCTTTGCGATCAATTGATTGACGTTTGCATGGTAAATAAAATGAATACACTTCAAGGGTTGCAGTTTGTTAGAAAGCTGTTTAACAAAACACTGACCCAATCCAAACAAGTTCGCATATCACAAGCGAGGGAAATCAAAATTATAACGATCAAAGAGATACCTTTTCATATTGACGGAGAAGCAGCCGAAGCCACAACATCATTTGACATTCGCATAAACCCGTCCTCATTAAGAGTCATTACACCTCCCAGCAATTTATTAATCTAATACCCTTCTTTAAAATACCGCTTATCGGGTTAGTAACCTTATAGGTAGAATACGTTTAAGAAACTGTAACCTATAATTACTAACCTCAATCAACCCTTTAGTTATGAAACAATTATTTACAATCATTCTAGTGGGGCTTATTTCAACGACCCTCTTTGCTCAAAGTGTTACACTGCCTACAAGTGGCGGCAACCAGAAAGCAGAAGTAAGTCAGTGGATAGGCCCTGTTAAAGTCACCATCAATTATAGTAGCCCTAAAGTTCATGCTCCTGACGGAACAGATCGCAAAGGCCATATTTGGGGAGAGCTTGTACCCTATGGTCTTAACAATTTAGGTTTCGGGACTTCCACTGCTGCGCCATGGAGAGCTGGCGCCAACGAAAACACGACCATAACATTTTCACATGATGTGAAATTTGGTGGTAAAGATGTAAAGGCAGGCACATATGGATTACACCTTATTGTAGAAAAAGATGCTCCTTGGACATATATCCTATCTAACAACTCTTCAAGTTGGGGTAGCTTTTTTTACGATGAGAAAGAAGATGCAGCACGTGCGCAATCTACACCTACCGAAAGTGATTACAATGAATACCTTACCTTCGGGTTTGAAGATCGACAACCCAATTCAGCTGTAGCTTATTTGAAGTGGGAGAACAAGAAGGCACCAATAACTATTGAAGTGCCTAATATCAATGAAGTGTATGTAGCTTCTCTGCGGAACGAATTAAGAGGTTCGTCAGGATTTACTTTTCAAAACTATGCCGCAGCGGCCAATTTTTGTGCTACCAATAAAATAAATCTTGAGGAAGCATTGTCATGGGCAGATGCAGCCATTAGCGGAGCATTTGTCGGGCAAGAAAATTTTTTTACGCTTCAGACCAAGGCCAATGTATTGAACGCCATGGGAAAGGACAGTGAGGCTGAGTCAGTAATGATCAAGGCTATTAATCACCCAACAGCCAATGTTGGGCAAATTCATACCTATGGTCGTTCACTTATTACAGCTGGGAAAAATGATAAGGCACTGGAAGTATTTAAGATCAACCAGAAATTACATCCTGAAGATAAGTTTACCACTAATGTAGGGCTGGCAAGAGGATACACAGCCGTTGGTGATAAAAAGAATGCTGCCAAGCACTGGGAGTTGGCTATAAAAAACATTCCAGAAAATCAAAAACCTTTTTTGAATGTTTATCAAGATGAATTAAAGAAAGTAAAAGAAGGGAAGTAACACTGCAAATACAGAAGGCTGCCTCATCTCTGTGAAGGCAGCCTTTTTTATCCACTTCTTTTAGCTTTGTATCCTTCCTTAAGAAGGAGTGCCAGTACCTTATCTCTCACATCTCCTTGAATGAGGATTTCGCCCTCTTTTGCAGAACCACCGACACCACATTTAGTCTTCAGCATTTTGGTTAGTGAATCCAAATCGGGTGATGTACCAACAAATCCCTTAACCAAAGTCACCTGCTTTCCTGACCTTCCACTTTTATCAAGCATCACTTTTAAATTTTGCTGAGACGGAGGCAGTGTTTCACTTTCATAGGATTCACCAGTTGTATATCCAAAGTCCTGATTAGTAGAATACACAACGCCTTCTCTATTCTTCCAGTTATTTGATTTCTTCTTACTCATCTTAGTTTATCAATAAAAATGCAACAATAATTAAAAGTACAAAAGAGACAACAGATAGGTTAAATGCGAACTCCACATTGTTTCTCATCGTACTGCCAAGCAACGCTGAGATAAATAAGATCAAAGGAATAAAGGCTAAATTCCCATAGATAGCCGCTACTCGCACTCTGTGTGTACCGGAGGGAGTTGCTGCTATCACATTTTTCTTTAATAAATACGTTTGTTGAATATTGATATGATCAACTTTTTTAAAAAAGGCTACATCCGTTTCTCTTAACTTAATGATGGTCCCGTTTTTGGTTAGCAACTCATCATGATCATAAATCATTCCACCCGCTCGCCCAGTTCTGTAAATTCTATTGATTTCAACAATATCATCACTAAAACTGCGAAACGGAAGTGAATAGTCTATGGCCATAGTCAAAGTAATTATCAACGCCAGGTAACACACCCATCTGAATTTGGGCAGGTATTCTGCCATGAGGTCTTTGGCATTGGGGCGAGCCATTCTATGACCATACGTTGCTGCTCTCCTTCTCCTGTACGCAGGATCTCGGTGTGCTGGCTGCGGGACTGTAGGCAGGGCGAATCCTTGTGAATGGGAAAGGTCATATAGCATCCTTTTTTCAGGATTACTAATGACTTCGTAAGCACGGTTAATCTCTTTAAACCGTTCCTCTGCTTCTAATGTTTTATTCCTATCCGGATGATACAGCAACGCCAGTTTTCGGAATGAATGTCTCACTTCCGATTGTGTTGCTTGTGGACTTATACCAAGAATTTGATAATAATCCTCCATTGCCTGGCGTTTTAAAAAAGCAAAGCCCGCACTAGACGGGCCTTGCTCAAATTATATCGTAGTGCTTTATTTATTTTTTTGTCACCAAGGTAAGCACTGGTCTTTTTGCATGACTTACCACTTCCTCAGCAATACTTCCCGCCAGCACGTGCGCAAATCCAGTTCGTCCACTTGTAGCCATGGCAATCATATCCGCCTTAATACTCTCGGCAAAGTAAATGATACCCTCTTCTTCAGTCAGGTCGTTGTAAACATTAATAGTGTAATTTTTCAAACCCAGTTTCTTGGCGAATTTGTCCATATAGTCTTTCGCTACTTTATCCCTCTGAAAATCGCCCGGAGTGTTTACTCTCACTAAGTGAATTTTAGAATTATACATGGCTTGAGCCTCTATTACTACCTTAGCAAATTTTTCTTCGTTTTTGCTCATCGAAGTAGCATATACAATATTCTTAAAGTTAACTTTTGATGGCTTTTTATGCACTGACAATACCGGCACCTTAGAGTGACGAACAACCTTTTCAGTATTTGATCCAATAATCATCTCCTGCAAACGGGAATGTCCCTGAGTACCCATGACCACTAAATCAACTTTTTGTTCAGTGATTATCGCATTCATCCCATGATAGGCATTACCTAATCTCAATTCTCCATCTAGTTTGATGGAAGAAAATTTCGGATCCATTACCAATTTTTCCAACTGCTTCTTCGCCTTTTCCAGCATCTTCATCGTGTACAACCGGTCTTCAAAATTTTGTGGTACAACCTCACCAGTAACCCTAAAAGATTCGGCTGTAGCCTCCTCCACAACGTGCAATGCGATTACCTCAGCACCTCCCTTTTTAGCAATTTCACATGCTACTTCCAGTGCTATAATTGATGTTTTAGAGAAATCTGTAGGTACAAGAATTCGTTTCATTTGTCAGTTAATTTAGTTTAAGTAAGCGATGAAATACCCAACACATCTGGTGCCTCACCACAAACATGGTTCTAACACTAGTAAAAGTAACTATTTCACACAACAATAAAAATGCCCTAGCGGCATATTACATCCTCAATCATAACGCCACTTTGAGCCTTATTTTCAAAGTCATGTTGATGAGATATCAATGCCCTCCCTATCACCAAACTACCAATCGCAATCATCACAATCATGCTCACTTTTCGATAACTTATTTTGAGCTTATTCAGCACATTACCAAGAAGCCAAAGCAGACCTACCATAACTGGAATAGTACCAGCACCGAAAACAACCATAAATAAAAAACCCTCCGCAAAACTATCTAATGTAAAGCAGTATGTGAGCGCCAAATAAGTAAGCCCACATGGAAGTAATCCATTAAGCATACCTAGAAAAAAAATATTTTTCCTTCCTTTTAGAAAGTTACCAAATGTAGTTTTAAGCCAGTTTGTAAAGCGGTGAACCATCGATGACAATAATGGTATATGCACTCCGCTTATAGCACCAAAACCCATCAATAAAAAAATTCCTCCCAAAACATAAGCGAAGGTATTTTGAAATGGTGTGATCTGGATAAACCCACCTACCGTTCCCGCCAGAACGCCAAGTAATCCGTAAGTAAGTACCCTCCCAAGATTGTAAATAAGCTTGCTTCCCGCAAATGGACTCTTTGCTGTTGCTGCCAAAACCAATGGACCGCACATACCCACACAATGCAGGCCGCCAGCTAATCCCATAAGTATAGCAGTGAGGTACATTATAATACTATGATCCTTTCGTAATAAAATTCTTTACCCTCCATAGTCCATTGCATACTTGCCCTGTACAATCCCTTACTCCATGTACCCAGTGAAAACTGTTGTTCTTTCTCCCCGGCTCGTAAAGCAAATTTTCTATCCAAATTCACATCTGAAGGCCTCAACAATTGAATTTCACCTTTGTCCATTTTATCAAAATCTGGGAAGGAAACCTTCAACACATTGTCAGTTACAGAAATTACAGGCAAGGTTTCCAACGTTCTTGCATTTTGAATTAAGGTCATTTTACGCTGATGCACTAACTCCTCCTGATAGTAATCAGGTCTCACCAAACTAATATCTTGCCTGACACAAACCGTAACAAGGGTTGCTATAAACACTGTAAAGAGTACAAACGCCACCACTATCCATTTTCCGAAATTCATGCTAATTGTTTTTAATTTTTACTCGTTTTAATTGGTCCTATAAAACGAGCATTTGCAGTTTCTATTTTCTTGCCATCCTGATAAATTCCTAAAACCACATTCATTTTCATAGACTTGATTTCCTCCTCAGGAAGCTTGATCATAAACAAACCTTTCAAAATCCCCTCTTTCGGCACTAATATATTCTGATCACCAATCTTTAGAAGTGAGGCTGCCTGAGGAGACTCTACTCTCACATCAAGCGAAACATCATCAAAAGTTTTATTGACAAACTCAATGTTGTACACATTAGTAATCTGACCATCTTCCGTTTTGGAATAAAGTGTTCCAGGCGCCTTTAAGACGGTGGTATCTATGTCAGCACGAGTAAGAATGAAATAGAGCAACAAACTCACAAGTGCAGTAAGCACCACACTGTACCCCGCTATTCTTGGAGTAAATACCTTAAGCACCCCATCCTTTATAGCCGTGTACGATGAGTATCTAATCAGTCCCTTTGGTTTGCCGATCTTCACCATCACATCATCGCACGCATCAATACAAGCGGTACAGTTTACACACTCCAATTGCGTTCCATTGCGTATATCAATACCGGTAGGACAAACGTGAACACACAATTTGCAGTCAATACAGTCCCCTTTCTTGGTTTCCTCCGCAGCTTCACCTTTTCTAATCTTTCCTCTTGGCTCGCCTCGCAGCCAATCGTAGGCCACCACCAGAGAATCCTTTACCAGCAAAACACCCTGAAGCCTACCATAAGGACACACGGCAATACAAGCTTGTTCTCTGAACCTAGCGAAAACCCCATAAAAAATACCTGTAAACGCCAGCAACCCAATAAACCCCGCCATGTGTTCCGATGGTGGCTGGCTCACAATGCTGACTACCTCATCCACTCCTACCATATAGGCCATCACCAGATGAGCTATCAGAATGGAGATAGCTAAAAATATAGCTTGCTTACCTCCTTTTTTAACAATTTTATTAGCATTCCAAGGTGCCTTATCTAATCTACGTTGTTCATTAGCATCACCCTCAATCCAATACTCAATTTTCCTAAACACCATTTCCATAAACAGTGTTTGAGGGCACATCCATCCACACCAGATTCTTCCAAAAGCAACGGTAAATAGTGTTATAAAAACGAAGAAAGTAACCAGCGTAAGTGCTAGTAGAAAAAAGTCTTGAGGCCAAAACACTTGGCCGAAAATGATAAACTTTCTTTCGAAAAAGTTTAACAACATAAAGGGCTTGCCGTTCAGTCTAATGAATGGCCCCGCAAAAAGTACTGAAAGTAAAAATACACTTACTACAATACGCCAATTGTGAAATCGGCCTGAAGGTTTCTTAGGGTAAACCCAAATTCGTTTTCCCTCTGCATCCACTGTGGAAATGGAGTCGCGAAACTCCTCATCAAATTCATACAAATTCTCTTTCACTTCTTTCATTTCCCCAAACTAAATTACAATTATTAAAGAGATGCCTGAGTCTTAATCGTATCGGATACTACTGGCTCCTTTGCCTCTGGCACATAAAGATCACCTTCAGGCGCCTTTGCATTAGGTGGGTTAGTTCCTTGCAGGGTCAAAAGATAGCTCGATACATTTTGCATTTTCTCAGGACTCAAAGCTCCTCCCCAGGCCACCATGTTAGTGTTAGGCACTCCGTTCTTCACGATTGTAAATACGTCCTTTATTGACCCACCATGTTTCCAATATTGGTCTGTTAAATTAGGCCCTATATCTCCGCCACCATCTACTCGGTGACAGGAAGAACAAATATTATTGAAAGTCTCTTTTCCATCAGCAAGAGCAGTTGCATCCGTTGCCAGCATCACAGTATTTTCATCAATGACAGCACCAGGATTAGCCGCTTTCAACTTTCTTATCTGTTCTTCAGCTACTGCTACCTCATTTTGATATTCATCTATTTGCAATGGTAGCGAGCTGGTAACATGATAAGCTATCAGGTAAAATACTCCCCAAATTATACTTCCAATGAACAACCATTTCCACCATGGTGGTAAGTGATTATCCAGCTCACGAATGCCGTCATAGTTATGATCCAGCATAATAGTCTCCTCCTTCTCAATAGGAACATATCCATACAACTTCTGATTTAACTTTGCCCACCAACTTGGCTCTTCTACAAACTCTACACCCGCTTTCTTAGCTCGTTCCATGGCAGCATCCTTTGCCAAATAGCGCAGTACCTGTAGCATGTACAATGCAACCACTATCACCAGCAGAGCTACAACAAACATGAATCCTGCAGTAATATAGAATAGCAGAATAGGATCATCCCAAATTGCTCCCTCATTGGCATTGCTGGATTGCGCAAAAGCTCCAAAGGAGAATAGCATCATTGCAAATATTGCTTTTACTTTTTTCATAGCTCGTTAGAATTTAAGGCCCCATTCCTTTCCGGGTTGATTCCATCCTCAAATGGCTTATTACTCATTTTTGTAATGAATGTTTTGTCAGCCTTCAGCACCCACCAGATCAGAACTAAAAAGAATAGAAAGAAGATAACAAAGGATATGGTTGGCCATATCGCGATGTTGTCTATGTCTCTTAAAATATCTTTATACATAATTTAAAAAATTTATTTTTCAGCCACCTTATCGGCCTTAATATCTGTTCCTAATCTCTGGAGGTAGGCAATCAATGCTACTATCTCAGCCTCCTTTACAACCTCATATCCCTCCATACCAAGATTTTCAGATATGCGCGCAGCTTGCTTGTCCAGTTCATCGTTAGCCATCTCTTCATATCCTTCTTCATAAGGAACACCAACGGTTCTAAGCGCTGCAATCATTTTTGGAGTTAGCTCCTTATCAATTAACTGCTCATACAACCATGGATACGCTGGCATGATAGACCCGTTGGAAACATCTCCTGGTGTAAGCATATGGCGGTAGTGCCAACTATCAGCATATTTTGCACCTACACGTTGCAAATCAGGCCCGGTTCGTTTTGATCCCCACAAAAATGGGTGATCATATACATACTCCCCAGCCTTAGAATATTCACCGTTGGTAGGATCGTAACGTTGTACCTCAGACCGGAACGGTCGCACCATCTGTGAGTGACAGCCTACACACCCTTCTCTGATGTAAATATCCCTACCATGTAGCTCGAGTGGTGTGTAAGGTTTAACACTGGCTATTGTTGGCACATTGGATTTGATAAGAAAAGTTGGCACCATCTCAATCGCACCTCCAATAAGTATAGCCACCAAAGCAAGTACTGTAAACATAACAGGCTTTGCCTCCAACACATGATGCCAATGACCTCCACTGCTGGCATTTTTTACCATAGGCGCTACCTCTGCCTCCTCGTTGGCTATGAATTTGCCAGCGTAGGCTGTTTTAATAAGATTATATGTCATTATTATAACACCAGTCAGGTAGAGCGTTCCTCCTACAGCACGCAGCATATACATAGGTAGAATTTGCGTTGTGGTCTCTAAGAAGTTTTGATATTGAAGAAACCCATCAGCTGTAAACTCTTTCCACATCAAGCTTTGCACTACACCTGCGATGTAGAGCGGCAAGGCATAAAACATGATCCCTAGTGTACCAATCCAAAAATGGAGATTGGCCAGCTTTGTTGAGTATAATTTTGTACCCCACATACGAGGGATGATCCAATACAGCATTCCAAAAGTCAAGAAGCCATTCCAGCCTAAACCACCCACGTGAACGTGTGCGATAATCCAATCGGTAAAGTGAGCTATAGCATTTACATTCTTCAAAGACAGAAGCGGGCCTTCCAGGGTGGCCATACCATAGGCTGTAACAGCAACCACCATAAATTTCAATACAGGATCTTCACGCACACGATCCCACGCTCCTCTTAAAGTGAGCAAGCCGTTGAGCATACCTCCCCAGGAAGGAGCGATCAACATGATGGAAAAGACAACCCCAAGAGACTGTGCCCAGTCGGGCAGAGCGGTATATAATAAGTGGTGAGGTCCTGCCCAGATATAAATAAAAATCAGCGACCAAAAGTGTACGATAGATAATCGATAAGAATACACCGGACGATTAGCCGCCTTAGGAAGGAAGTAATACATCAACCCAAGAAAAGGGGTGGTTAGAAAAAACGCTACTGCATTGTGGCCATACCACCATTGCACAAGTGCATCCTGAACACCAGCATACCATGAATAACTCTTAAACATGGTTACTGGAATCGCAAACGAGTTGACAATATGAAGTACAGCTACAGTAACAAACGTGGCGATATAAAACCAAATGGCCACATACATGTGCTTCTCTCTTCTCTTTAGAATGGTTCCGATCATGTTCCATCCAAAGACAACCCATATAATTGTGATGGCAATATCTATTGGCCACTCCAACTCCGCGTATTCTTTGGAGGAAGTCATGCCCAGCGGAAGCGAAATAGCTGCAGCTAAAATTATTAACTGCCACCCCCAAAAATGTATCCAGCTAAGTAAATCGCTGAACATCCTGGTTTTAAGCAATCGCTGCATGCTGTAATACACTCCTACAAACATGGCATTACCTACGAATGCAAAAATGATCGCATTGGTATGCAATGGCCTTATCCTACCAAAAGATGTGTACTGCAAATCAAAATTCGCGATTGGGTAAAACAATTGTATGGCGGCCAATAGACCAACACTCATCCCTACAAGTCCAAAAATGACAGTAGCAATAATGAATGCCTTTACAATTTTGTTGTCATAACTAATTTTTTCTAATTCCATAGAAAGGGTCGATTTATGCGTTTTTTCAGGCAATAAAATTAAAAGTAGCTGATTAGTCTAAATATGATCACCCTTAGCACAAAAGATGATTTTGGTCAGTATTGTGCGATTGTAGTAACCTCATTAGCGGTTAAAAAGCCAATTAAAAATAATTAATTGATTGCAACTTTGGGAATACTTAATTATAAACCCTGTGCGAAGGAAGGCGGCCATGAAATTCCATAAAAGCGTCCCAAACATCCTCCGGTTTTTCCACATGAGGATAATGCCCCACATCATCCAATACAACCACATCCGGATTGGGCACAACTTCTTTATAATAATTGGCTACGTGTATACCGGAGACCGGATCTAATGCTCCATTAATTAGTCGAATAGGTATCCTGCTATTCTCAAGCGGAGACACCCATCTATCTCTGTGCTGCCATCTCTCATTCATATAGCGAATCAGGCGAGGCATCATTTGAAGGCCACTATTTTCTGTCAATAGGCGCCATGAATCTCTTATAAACACTTCTTCTGGGGGATATTGTTGGCTAAAAATACTCCTCATGTTTCTACGAAAAGTTCTTTCGGTAGCCAATTTTGCCACTAACAAACCAACGGGAGAAATCAATAATTTTTGAATCAGTCGTGGACGATGTGCCTCAGGAAAAATTCCCCCATTTAAAAATACGCAAGACAGCCATTGAACATGCGACTTATTCTCCATCTCTCTTGCCAATAATTCCTGAGCAACAGTGTCACCGAGATCATGAGCAAGAAGATGTGCCTTATAAATACCTTGATCCATTGCCAAAGCTTCAATCACGTCTGCCTGCATCGCTATGGATACATTCTGCTTAGGCTTATCTGATCTTCCCAACCCAACTAGATCATGAGCAAGAACATCAAATCGATCGGTCAATCGCTCCCAAAGCGGGGCAAAGTCCCAGGAAGAAGTAGGAAATCCATGAATACATATAAGTGCCTCCCCCCGGCCTTCGTGTCGATAAAAAACATTTACGCCAGCTGTCGCTAATCTTTTTCCACCGCTATACCATTCTTCTGCAGTCATCGATTCCAATCCCGCATTAAAGCGATTCTTTGGCTATCCAATTATCTATTTTTTCTTCAAGTAACACAAGGGGTAAACTTCCTGAATTGAGTACCTGATTGTGGAATTCTTTCACATCAAACGCATCACCCAAAGCCAGCTCAGCTCTGGTGCGCAGTTCCCGTATTTTAAGCTGGCCTAACTTATAAGATAAAGCCTGTCCCGGTGTTGCCATATACCTTTCTATTTCGGTAGTAATTGAGGCTTCCGAGTCAGCTTCGTTGTCTAATGAATACTGAATAGCCTGCTCTCTGGTCCATCCTTTACCATGTATACCGGTATCCACCACCAAACGGATAGCACGATGCATCTCCATACTCAACATTCCAAAATATTGATAGGGGTCCTCATACAATCCAAGCTCCTTTCCCAATGACTCTGCATACAGCGCCCAACCCTCCACAAATACACTCATACTTTCAGGGTGAAGGAACTCAGGCAAATTTTCATTCTCCTGTTGTAACGACAACTGATAATGATGACCAGGCACAGCCTCATGAAGAAACAGTGCCTCGGCTGTAAATTTGTTATAGGCTTTCACATCAGGAATAGGAATGTAGAATACACCTGCCCTCGAAGCGTCCTTTGTGCCTGGCACATATTCCGCACTGGCAGATGCCTCCCGAAAGGCTTCCGTCCTCCTTACTTCAAAACTTGCTTTCGGCTTGATGCCAAAAACCTCTGAAAGTTTTTTACTCATGCGAGCATGTATGTCATTAAAATTGGCAATGACTTGTTCTGGTTCTGTAAATGGCATTTGTTCTTTACTGCTCCTCACAAAATCAAAAAAAGCTTTCAAGTCGCCCTTGAAGCCGATCTCTTCTTTTACCTTTTCCATTTCGCTTAAAATACGCGCCACCTCACTTTTCCCTAGCTCATGAATCTCATCAGCGCTCATCAAAGTGGTCGTGCTTTGACGCACTAAATAATTATAAGTCTCAGGTCCATTAGGCAATGCATTGATCCCCGATGTTTCACGTCCTGCAGGAAGATAGGTGTTAGTTAAAAAATTCTGTAGCTCCTTATACTTAGGTTTTATTTTCTCTTCAATCATCTCCGCATAAGCTTGCGTCAACCGCAACCGATCGTCAGGAGCGAAACTGGTTGGCATTTTTGTTATAGGGCCATAAAAAAGGTGCTCAGTGTTGGGCCTGGTGATAAATTCATCTAGTTGCGGAATCATTTTTACAATCAGCGATTTTGGCAACACAACCCCTGCCTCAATGCCTTCCTTCATATTTTCAATGCAGGTGTTAAGAAAAACCAAATAATCATCTACCCGCTTCAACCAATTTTCATAATCTTCCACTGTGTCAAAAGGTTGTACGCTTCCCCCTGCAGCCAGCTGAGAGAAATACAAATGCAGAGAAGTGATTTGACCCAAAGGCATCAATTCAAAACTGGGAATATCATACATAGGAGAAGCCACAGTTACAATTTTATTGTTTAGCCCCTCCAATTTGATATTGCAATCCCACTGCATTACTCGCAAACTCATCCAATGAGCGGGCGTGAGCATAGAAGAATCGTAACGGTCAATTATTTTAAGAAACTGAGTATAGTTTTCTTTTAGATCCTCTTGATAAGTATCGGACACATAATTAGCCACACGATCATTGTATTGACTTTCTCCAGCTTTGGTCGCCTCAATTGGATTGATTCTTAGCTTGAAATCATAATAGGCGTTAAACAAACTATCCACTGCAGCCATATGGTCTTCTTTGGTTGGCTTATGCGTACAATTAGTAAGCACAACCAGTAGCAATAGCATCAATGATCCTGCAAATACTCTCATAGGTTATTCTTTAAAAAACAAAATTATAGAATTATAAAAAAGACTGAATTAACATAGGGATGAGTGGCTTAATGGAAGTGGTCAGATTTCTTCTTCAGTCACAAGATCATGATTATAACGTGCCCATTATCAACAATTACAATAAAAAAGTGAGCCAAGTTTAAACCCTGGCTCACTTTTTACCCATTATTCACTATGGTATTATCACCGGCCCAATGTTATTATTTTGTAATTTTTTAACAAAGGTTACAAAATCCTCTTTCATGAGTTTATCATAGGCAGCTTCCTGCGCACTCAAATCATTTTTCAACACCTCGTACACTTCGTTGTGTGGATCTGAAGGTTTGAAATCTGCAGTGCCAGCTGTATTGGTCAGGTAATCCATTTTCTCCCCAATCTTAGCCGGCCATCGCACTACATCTTGCCCCGTGCCTGTTACCCTTAATTGCACCATATTACCTTCCAACTTGGTGAGCTTTTCATTCATATCCATAATCTCCTTAGTCATTTTGTCGTCTTCTTTTGCTTTTAGTGACTCCACAAGATCTAATAATTGTCTCCGCGCCAACTCAATCGAATTCACCATTTCCGCCAGTTTATTCATATCCTTTCTGGCTTTTATAATAAAGTCGGTCTGTACCTTGATATCCTCCAACGTACCTTCAGAATGTGGATCTTTCAATACTTTAATAGAAGACTTCAAGCTTTGTCCACCCGCTACGAGATGCACGGTGTAAGTCCCCGGAGGTACCAGATAAGTGTGAGGTGCAAAATTGGGGTTTTTCCGCGTTCTGTTTTCTGCCATAGGAAACCAAGGAGCGGCTTCGGGAGTAGTTCTGAATACAATCTCAGTAGTCGGATTACTTCTCAAATCCCACCATACTCTATTGATTCCTGGCTTTGCCTTATTATCAATTGTCCGTACCGTATCACCTGCTGCATTTATAATGTGAATTTTAACGCTGTCCATAGCAGAAGCTGACCAATAATTAATCGAACCACCGTAAGGAGGGTCCTGTCCGGAAGAAGCTTCTGGAAAAAACTGCATGGTGCTGGTAATGCCCTGAAAACGATAGGTGTCGTGTGGATTAAATAGTGCCAATTTAGTTTTTACATCCTGAGGCATTTGCTGCAATGGAGAAATATCATCCAAAATCCAAATCCCTCTGCCATAAGTACCTACCACAAGGTCATTAAAATGCTCTTGAATATCCATCCAATACATGGGAGTATGGGGCAAGTTGTTCATAAACGTCTGCCAGTTCTCACCATCATCAAACGAGATATACAGTTTTGTTTCTGTCCCCAAAAACAACAACCCTTTTCTTACCGGATCTTCCTTGACGTGACGCGCATAATTGAGATTACCTGCATCTACTCCTTTTGTTATCTTCTTCCAACTTTTTCCAAAGTTCTCAGTCTTGTAAACGTAAGGTTGAAAATTACCGACCTCATGTAAATCAATGGTCAGGTATGCCTTACCCTCACTCCATTTGGACGCGTCAATATTTCTCACGGTACCATTGGCCGGTAATTCAGGAATATTTTTAGTGACATTCGTCCATGTTTTCCCACCGTCCTGACTCACTTGTACCTGCCCATCATTGGTGCCAGCCCAAAACACACCTTTCTTTATTGGAGATTCTTCAAAGGCATAAATTACATTGGCATACTCCACACCTATATTATCAGGAGTCAAACCTCCCGACTTGATTTGTTTGCTTTTATCGTTCAACGTTAAATCTGGACTAATCACTTCCCACGTTTGCCCGCCATTGGTGGTGCGATGAACTACCTGACTGGTTACATAAATAGTCTTATTATCATGAGGAGATATTAGCAATGGGAAAGTCCATTGAAACCTGTACTTCACCTGATCAGCAGGATGCCCTGTTGTGAGTTCTGGCCAAACTTCCACATGACGAAACTGTCTTGTCTTCTCGTTGAAGCGTGTCACTACTCCACCTAATGCTCCATAACCAGATGCACTTGACCACACGATATCTGAATCTTTCGGATCTGGTGTTGCAAAACCACTTTCTCCACCGCCCACATCGTGCCACATACCTGTAGCAATTACTCCGGCTCCAAAAAATCCATTTATCCGCGAGCGACTCGGGCCACGCATAGCGGGTCCATCCTGACGATTGGTGAGCACATTATAAGGCACAGCATTATCTGTAGTAACATGGTATAACTGTGCAACCGGTAATTGAATGCGCATCCATGTTTTAGTTCTGTTTTTAGAAATAGAAACTCCACCATCACCCGCAACGATCATGCGATCAGCATTAGTCGGATCAATCCACATATCGTGATGATCCCAATTGGGCTGAGCTGCAAAGTTCAAAGGCTCCAAAGTTTTACCACCATCGATACTGCTGAAAAAAGAAAAAGAAATAAAATAGATCTCATTTTCATTATCAGGAGAAACTGCACTCCTCGTATAATAAGCCTGTCGTCCGGTCATGTTACGATCATGACTCATCAGCTTCCATGTTTTCCCCTTATCGTCAGAACGCCACAACTCTCCACTCTCCGGTGTACCACCAATAGACTCTACACCATCTCCGGTTTCAATTAATGCATACACTCTATCAGGATTTGCAGGAGTCATCGACAACGCTATTTTACCTACAGGTTGCTCTGGCAGTCCCGCGCCCTTCAGTCGTGTCCAGGTTTCGCCACCATCTTTCGACATATGGATTCCGCTACCGGGGCCACCACTGGTCCTGTTCCATGTACGAAGAGAGAGTTGCCACATCCCTGCAAATAAGATTCTAGGATTAGAAGGATCCATCACAATATCTGACACTCCCGTATTTTCGTCCACAAACAATACGTGCTTCCAAGTCTTTCCTCCATCCGTAGTCTTATGAACCCCACGTTCTTTTTGAGGGGAGTAGGCATGCCCTAAAGCACCTACATAAACTATATTAGGATCGTTTGGATCAATGACGATTCTGGAAATCCTCCCCGTATTATCTAATCCTATATGTGTCCATGTTTCACCCGCATCTGTAGACTTCCACACACCGTTACCAATGGAAACGTTTGAACGAATGAATGGCTCGCCAGTACCAGCATAAATGACCTGATCATCTGAAGGAGCAACCGCGAGTGCTCCTATTGCATGCACAGGTTTATCATCAAAAATTGGTTTCCAATTCAACCCTCCATCTTCCGTTTTCCAAATACCCCCTGATGCAGCTCCTGCATAGTAAACAAGATCATTTCCAGGAACACCCACCGCACAGGTAACTCTATTTCCTACAGGGCCAATGTGCCTGAATTGTAGTTGTGACGTTTGCTCTTTAGTAAGTGTTTGCCCAAATAGAGGTTGACAGATCAAAACAAGCAATACCTGTACAAACAGATGCTTGATGGATAGCAGTAGTTTTAAATTCATAAGCAATAAATTTTGAGGTTGTGAAGTAATTGAAATATAGCTAAACTAAATTTGATAAGGAAGAATGAAAGGTGGATCCATTCTGCCTGCAAAAGCAGACAGATGTGACCGATATTGAACACGACACTTAGGGAACTGCATGTTTGATTGTATAGTTATTGGGAAAGGGCTCATTGGTTCGGCTGCAGCCAAATACTTAAAAAAATATTTTGAGCGTGTAGCCATTATTGGTCCGAATGAACCATTGCATGATCTTGAAAAAGCGCAGGTCTTTGCCAGTCATTATGATCAATCGAGGGTGCAACGCACTATTGGTGTTGATCCGGTATGGACACAGTTGAATAAACAATCTGTAGCACACTACCCTAAGCTTGAAACGGAAAGCGGTATTTCATTTCACTCCTCCGAGGGCTGTCTTTATGTCTCTCCCTATGGAAAAGATAAGTATTTAAAAAACGTACCAGACCAAGCCAATCAATTCCGACTGCCTTATCAGTTTTTTGACAATGAAGAATTCATCACCAAAGCATTTCAGGATTACACTTTTCCCTCTGGCTCATTTGGCATGCTGGAACCAGCTCCTGCTGGCCATATCAATCCATTACAATTAATCAAAGCTCAACTCAAAGTATTTCAAAATAGTGGGGGTGAAATTTACAATGACACTGTTGTTAATCTTAATTATGACCAATCATTTAGTGTCAATACTTCCACTGGTCAAACCTATTCTGCAAAGAAGGTTTTGGTTACTGCTGGCGCCTTCTCTAATTTCTTTGGGTTGCTACCACAGCCATTAAGTTTGGAATTGGAAAGCGAAACGGTATTACTTGCTGAAGTTAGTCAAGCCGAAGCTCAAAGATTATCTAAACTCCCCTCTCTACTTTACGAACTGGATACAGAAGCAGTAGAGGGCATCTACCTTGTACAACCTGTACAATATCCAGATGGTAGGTATTATCTTAAAATGGGGAGTAACCTATCGACAGATATTCCCTTTCAAAATTTAAAACAAATTCAAGAGTGGTTCAGAAACGGTGACAGCTCAGGCAATGAATTAGTTTTGCGAAAAGCCCTACATGCTATAATGCCTAGCTTAAATACCATTGGGTATACTACTAAAAAGTGTATTGTCAGCAGAACCAGGCATGGACAATGCTATATAGGATCTAGCGGCCAAAAAAATCAATATGTTGCTGCCGGAGGTAATGGTTATTCCGCCATGTGTTCTGATGCATTGGGACAAATTGCCGCACATTATACCATACATGAAAATGTACCCCCAGAATATTCAGCTCAATCGTTCAAGCCTATTATGGTTTAGTTAAGTAATGTGATTTCAGGTCGTTTCACGAAACCATACTACTATATTTGTGTTTACATTATTATGGCACTTGTTATTATTAATCCCAAAGGAGTAGAGCCGTGGATCAGCGCATTGAAAGAAGTTGATCCTGACCTGGATATACGCTCTTTCCCAAATGACACTAATCGGGATGAAATAAGTTTTGCGCTCACATGGAGGCATCCTTACGGAATTTTTAAGGACTACCCTAACCTAAAATGTATTTCATCCATGGGTGCAGGTGTTGATCACTTGCTACGAGATCCTGATTTACCCAAACAAGTCTCTATTGTTCGGTTAGCAGACCCCTACCTGGCGCAAGACATGGCCGAATTTGTACTGGCTTTAATCATGAATCACCTCCGCGATCTTAATGCCTTTAAAATAAAACAGACGGAATCCATCTGGAAACCGGCTGATTACCTAAGGATAAGAGATGTGAAAGTAGGGATAATGGGGATGGGAGCAATTGGCAAGAGGGTAGCCACTGAACTGCAAAAAGCGGGATTCAACGTAATGGGCTGGGCACGTACGAGTAAAGAGATTCCCGGAATAACAGTTTATGCCGGAGCAAATGAGTTTCCGAAATTTTTAAACGAAACGGATATTTTAGTTTCTGTACTTCCTCTTACTAATGAAACAAAAGGCATTCTCAACAAAAAGAATCTACAGCTATTACCTAAAAATGCCTTTGTGATTAATGTCGGGCGCGGTGAACAACTTATTGATGAAGACCTGGTTACACTTATATCAGAAGGTCATTTATCAGGCGCAAGCCTAGATGTTTTTACAGAGGAACCCCTTCCGAAAAATAACATACTTTGGAAGCAACCCAGAGTCAATGTTACACCCCACATTGCCAGCTTGACAAATCCTACTTCGGTGGCTCCTCAGATTGTTGACAATTATTATCGTGCAAAAGAAGGAAAGCCACTACTCAATGTAGTATCCAGAGAAAAAGGGTATTAAGCTTTCTTT
>JAGQYK010000130.1 GCA_020436125.1 Cyclobacteriaceae bacterium
ATCGATAGCAATGTGAGGAACACCTACACTTTTAATTTCAACGATCTTGTTCTTTTCCACCACAATGTCAACAGGACCTGTTGGAGGTGCCCCGGTTCCATCAATCATGGTTACTCCCCGAATGATCAGTTGATCGTAGGGGCCGCCACCTTCTCCGGCTTTACGATCGGGGCCGGGTGTTATTGCTTTTCGCTCCTGCGCCTCCGCCATCAGCGATGCGATGAGTAGGGTACAGGCTATTAGGTACTTCATGTTTAGTTAGGTTTGGTAAAATTCGATTATAGTTAAGGTTAGTGCTGATTTAATTCTGCTTAAGATTTACTTTGGTAGCATCTGGTCTTTCGGCTTTTTGCTTGTTCACCATTTGCTCTACATCTTTTAGCAGTTGCTTGGCGTCATATACAATTCCGTCTTTGATGGTTAACTCCACACCACCTACTCTTTCAGGCTTACCGGTTTCGTCATTCAATCGTACAGCACCTGTACCATAGAGTACTTTTAGGTTTTGTAATGGATTCTCACCGACAATGATCATATCTGCCAACAATCCTTCGCGAATTACTCCGAATTCAATAGGTTTTTTCAAAGGCTTGAATATTTCTTCTGCACCATGCATGGTAGCCGCACGAACAACTTCCAGTGGATGGAAGCCTGCTTCCTGCAACATCTCCAGTTCTAATACAGTACCAAATCCGTATAGGTTGTAGATAAATCCAGAATCAGAACCAACAGTGACTTTACCACCTCTGTTCTTGTAGTCATTCAAAAATTGCATCCACACGTGATAGAATCTTTTCCATTCTATTTCATCTTCAGTAGTCCAGTCGAACCAGTACGCACCGTGGCTCAGGCGACTTGGCGTGAAGAAGTCCATTTGTGTTGGTAAAGTATATTTGGCATGCCAGTCGGCATTGCGTGCAGCCATTACATCACGACCAGCAGAATAGATGGTCATGGTAGGGTTGATGTAGAAATCTCTTTCAATGAATTCATCCAACAATGCATTCCATTTCTCGCCACCTGGTTTTACCAGATTCCACTGGCGGGCCACCTGACCAAAGCGATGCTGCTCATCACCGTAGTTGATGTCCAAAGGCCAAGGCTGTACGTCATGGTTTTCATACATCGATTCAAACAAACCATAGAAGTGCGTCATACTGGTAAGACCTAAACGGGATGCATCCAGGGCATTCATTTGTGCTACTCCGCTTTGCGCCAGGTGAGCAGTACTTCCCATACCCAGTGCATTGGCTTCGTCCAGCAATGCTTTCATGATCTCAGGGCGATGTGCGCCCAGCTTCAATCCATCTACACCTTTCTTCTTGGCATATTGCACCCACTCTTTGGCATCAGCGGGAGTAAGTATTTTACGTCCTTCCCACTCTTTACCTGTTCCGGGTCGGTGAAAGGAGATCATTCTTGGTGCTACTATTTTATTGCTGGCGCTTCTTGCCTTTTCGGCAAGCGACCACTCCAGTTCACCGGCAGGTACACCGCGCACGGTGGTAATTCCATTGGCCAACCACAATTTATAAGTGTACTCCGCTTCTGGTGCTTTCTCGGGACCACCAGTATGTACGTGTAGGTCAATGATACCTGGCATAATGTACTTGCCTGTAGCATCGATTTCTTTCACATTACCTTTCGTTTTTAACTTAGGGCGTTGGGCAGGATCGATAGGAATGTGAGGTACACCCACAGACACGATATCTACAATTTTATTTTTCTCTACTACAATATCGACAGGGCCGGTAGGAGGTCCACCTGTTCCATCAATCATTGTGACACCACGAATAATCAGCTGGTCATAAGGACCGCCACCTTCATTGGCTTTACGATCGGGTCCCCCGATCATCTGGGCAGAAACCAGCAGAGGAAGGGCTACGAAAGTGAATAACAAAAACTTTTTCATGTCAGTTAGGTTTGGGTTTGATACTTGATTACCTAAGGTACCTAAATCCAAAACCTACACTGACAAAATCTGTATAAATGGTACTATTTGGGTTTAAAAAGTAACGGTCTGTCCCATCAACAAATGCTGACGAAACAGACCGCTATGGTTCAGGTGCTAACGAGTATTAGTTTTGCTGTCCTGAAACTTTTGTGGCGTCTGGTCTTTCTGCTTTTTGCTTGTTGACCATTTGCTCTACATCTTTCAATAATTGCTTGGCATCATAAACGATACCGTCTTTGATGGTGTACTTCACACCGCCTACTCTTTCTGGCTTTCCCGTCTCGTCATTCAATCTCACTGCACCAGTTCCGTACAAAACTTTTAGGTTTTGAAGTGGATTCTCATCTACGATCACCATATCAGCCAAAAGCCCTTCGCGGATTACTCCGAATTCAATAGGCTTTTTCAAAGGCTTGAAGATCTCTTCAGCACCATACATGGTAGCGGCACGAATGACTTCCAAAGGATGGAAACCCGCTTCCTGCAGCAACTCCAATTCTTGAATAGTACCAAATCCAAAAAGATTATAGATAAAACCTGAGTCTGAACCCACGGTTACTTTTCCTCCTCTGTTCTTGTACTCGTTCAGAAACTGCATCCACACGCGGTAAAAGTTTTTCCAGGCCACTTCATCTTCAGTGGTCCAGTCGAACCAATACGCACCATGGCTAAGTCTGCTAGGTGTATAGAAATCCTGCTGTGTAGGCAATGTGTATTTTGCATGCCAGTCTGCATTGCGAGCGGCCATTACATCTCTTCCTGCTACATAGATCGTCATGGTAGGGTTGATGTAAAAATCCAGTTTAAGGAATTCATCCAATAATGCATTCCACTTTTCTCCACCTGGCTTTACCAGATTCCACTGACGGGCCACCTGACCAAAGCGATGTTGTTCATCACCATAGTTAATGTCTAAAGGCCAAGGCTGTACATCGTGGTTTTCATACATCGATTCGAACAAACCGTAAAAGTGGGTCATACTGGTCAAACCAAGACGAGCAGCATCCAAAGCGTTCATTTGAGCTACACCGCTCTGTGCCAAGTGAGCTGTACTACCCATACCCAAAGCGTTGGCTTCGTCCAACAAGGCCTTCATGATCTCAGGACGGAAAGAAAACATTTTCAATCCATCTACACCATTCTTCTTAGCGTACTGTACCCATTCTTTGGCATCAGCAGGCGTAAGGATTTTGCGATCTTTCCATTCCTTACCACTTCCAGGTACCTGAAAGTTGACAATACGAGGCGCTACAATTTTGTTGCTCGCGCTTCTGTTCTTTTCACTGAGCGACCATTCGAATTCACCCGTAGGTACTCCGCGTACGGTAGTAATACCATTGGCCATCCATAGCTTGTAGGTGTACTCTGCTTCTGGTGCTTTTTCCGGTCCACCGGTATGTACGTGCAAGTCGATGATACCTGGCATAAGGTACTTTCCGGTTGCATCGATCTCTTTTACCTTCCCTTTAGTAGCAAGCTTAGGGCGTCTTGCCGGGTCGATGGCAATGTGTGGTACACCGACAGATTTGATTTGAACAATTTTATTGTTTTCTACCACGATATCAACAGGACCTGTTGGAGGTGCCCCGGTTCCATCGATCATGGTGACACCACGAATAATCAATTGATCAAAAGGACCTTCGCCTTCACCTGCTTTACGATCGGGCGCCCCAATCATCTGTGCAGACACCCATAAGGGTACAGACAAAAGTGTAACTAGTAAAATACGTTTCATTGTAAAGTAATTTGATTGAACTACAAGGTACTTCAAAACCTACGATGGCTCCTTGAGAAATGTGTACCAATGGTTTAATTTAAGTTTGAACACATACAGACCGTCTGTGGTACTAAAAACGGCTAATTTTAGCCGAAGGGAAGCAGGTGAGGCCAACTCAGTAAGGTTAATGAGGGCAATCATGATGAGATGAAACCGGAGCAGGATAGTTGGCCTAATAGGGGCAATGGCTTTGATTTTAGGAGGATACTAAAGTCAACATGCTTAAAATGAACTTCATCAAATATTCATGGCAGGGTTTGCCTAAACCAACTACTTTTATTGTATTCGCCTATTATAGAAAATAAACAACTGCTATGAATCGCCTCTTTACTGCCCTTGCTCTTTTGTTATGTATGACTATCGCCACGGATGGATTTTCACAGGAAGCCTATCGCAGGTGGCGTGTGATGAACCAGATTCGCAACGATAAGTTTGATCTCGTACTGCCTGAAGTGATGAAGGAGAACAACATCGACATGTGGATCATCACCAACAAGGAAGGTAACTTCGATCCGCTGTATCACGACATGGGAGAAGGATATGCCGGGCAAAACGGTTATTACATTTTCACCAACATTGGAAAGCCCAGAATAGAGCGAGCAGCACTGGGAATTGACGGAGGCTTTTTAGAAGGAGGGGGATCGTATGATTACTTTGGCAGTGAAAGTGAGTTGAAAGAATTTGTGACGAAGCGTGATCCCAAACGCATTGGTCTCAATATGTCGAAGATGATAGGCGGTGCCGATGGATTGTCTTACACCATGTATCATCACCTGGCAGAAACACTGGGCAAGAAATACGAAGCCCGTTTTGTGTCTGCGGAGAAGTTGGTGTCGGATTTCAGATCAAGAAGAGTAGCTACTGAGATCTCTACGTTTACGGAAGCGGGCATCTTGTCTTATACCATTGCAGAGAAAGCTTTCTCCAATGAGGTAATCACGCCAGGAGTAACTACCCTGGAAGATGTGGCATGGTGGATGAGGGAGCAGCAGTTCAAAAACAATTTGGAAACTTCTTTTGGCATTCCGTCTGTATACATCACCGGACCCGATGGCATTGTGGCTACCTCTACCGATCGTATCATACAACGCGGTGACATCCTCATGCTCGACTGGGGTGTAGGGTTGATGAATATGTACACCGATATGAAGCGCGTGGCATATGTTTTGAAAGAAGGAGAGACCGATGTGCCCGAAAGCATCAAGAATGCTTTTAACCAGGGCATCAAAGCGAGACAAGTAATCAAAGAAACGATCAAGCCAGGTATTACTGCCGAGCAGAACTATGAAAATATTTATAAAGCACTGGAGGCTGCAGGGTTTGGTAAGATAGAGTTCAACAAACCTTCAGCAGGTAACAAGACGGACGTAGTGATTGGCTGTCATTCTGTAGGTAACTGGGGACATGGCATTGGACCGAGCATCGCTCAGTGGAACCCTGTACGGTTTAAGTACATCGTGAAGCCCACCAACTTATTGTCCATCGAGTTGTTTGCTTACTCACCGCTGCCGGAGTGGGGAGGCAAGAAGTTGCGTGTGCCATTGGAAGATGATGCGGTAGTAACTGAGCGTGGTATTGAGTGGTTGTATCCAGTGAATCAACGCGTGCTGCTTATTAAATAGTCAGGAGCCAGGAGCAAGTAGTAAGTAGTAAGTAGTAAGTAGTAAGTAGTAAGTAGTAAGTAGTACAGAGTCAGTGGGTCGGTTGCCGGTAACCATTAACCCAGTGACCAGTAATTGGTAAATGGGTTTCAGTGTGGTGAATAAAAGAGTACCAGTCCAACACCCGTACTGCTATGCCGAGACACGAGACCTCTTTGCAATGCCAAGAGGGTAATGTGGCAGTGGTAAAAGTTGACGTTCCGCAGCATGTATGATTTCGTTATAGCTTCGCGTATAGAATTTGCATTGCACCGAAAAACCGCTCTGGAGAAGTTGAGTAGGAAGCGCATCTAGAGCCATACTGCCACAAGGGAATCCCAGTTCGAATCTGGTAAGGCTGCAAATATTTCTTTATCATGCCACTACGGAAAGGTGAGAGTACATTTTTTTGGTGTTACTGCCATTATTAAATAAATTTAAATTCATTCGTTGCGATC
>JAGQYK010000131.1 GCA_020436125.1 Cyclobacteriaceae bacterium
ATTTTTGTCATGCCTCATCATTTGCATACGTTCTTTAGCGTATTCTTTTGACAGTAACCCTTTCATAGGTTCTTCAGGAGCAAAGGCAGGGTCGCCATAGTAAAAGTCACGATCGGCAAAAGCCAAATTCATAGCTTGATAAAGGGTATGAATATATCGGGTAGAATTGTAGCCCATACTTTTTAGGTCAAAATTCTCAAGGATGTTTAGTGTTTGAAGCAACACGGGTCCTTGTGTCCACTGCTGTAGTTTGTAAACTTCTATACCTCGGTAAGTGGTCATCATCGGCTCTTCAATCTTCACTTTCCAATTGGCAAGATCAGCTTCGGTAAACAAACCCCCTTGCTCTCTGGCACCCCTAACAATTTCTTTAGCAATATCTCCTTTATAAAAGCGATCGTAAGCAGCATAGATGGCTTCCTTGCGACTCTTCTTTTTCTTTAATGCTTCCTGTTCTGCCTCCACCATTTTAGTGAGTGTGGCAAGTAGATCCTTCTGCACGAATATTTCTCCAGCTTCCGGTGCTTCTCTTTCTTCACCCAGATGAGGCAAAAATACTTTCTTGGAGTAAGGCCATTCTTTGATTTTGTCTTTGCCATTCTCCATCGCATCCGCTGTTTGCGCTTCTATAGGATACCCCGAAGCCAATTGCATAGCTGGGGCCAATACGTCTTTCAAACTCATGGTACCATACTCTGCTAGCATAGTGAGTAGCCCACCGGGAGTACCTGGTGTAACGGCTGCCAGAGGGCCAAACTGAGGAGGGTACTTCATGTCTTTGCTTTTAAAAAACTCAGCAGTAGCACCCGTAGGAGCAACACCTAATGCGTTGATGGCAATTACTTTCTTGGTTTTTGGATTGTAAATCAATGCTTGTGTTTCACCTCCCCAACTCAACACATCCCACATGGTGGCGGTAGCAGCGAGCATGGCACACGCTGCATCAACGGCATTACCTCCTTTTTGGAAAGTCATGGCACCTGCGGTAGCGGCCAAGGGTTTGCCTGTAATGGCCATCCAATGCTTACCATGTAATACAGGTTTTTGAGTCTTTTGCGCAAGCAATGCGGTACAGATAAGGGCAAATGTTAAAAGGAGGCTTAGTTTCTTCATGAGAATTGATTTTAGGTAACTAAATATAGTGTTGCGTTGTTATGATTCAAAAGAATTAAAGGTGCAGTGGTGAGTTGAAAAGGGCGACCGACCCATTAATAGCAATATTGGGTATTTTGGGGATTCTGCTGTATTACTCGTACCTTTGTGGTAATTATCAGACACGTGACTCAGGCACAAACCATAGCGCTCTATCATCCCATGCTTCACAGCATTGCCTACCGCATTGTGAAATGTAAAGCGGATGCAGAAGACATTGTGCAAGACACTTTTTTGAAGTGGCTCTCCATCGAAAAAGAGAAGATTCAAAACACTAAAGCGTACCTCATCAAGTCAGTTACCAATAACTGCCTTAACCATCTACAAGCCTTAAAAAGGAAGAAGGAGGAATACATGGATCAAATCCCTGAGCTGATTAATAAGTTTAAAGAATTGGATTTGAGCCCAATCGACCTCAATATCGACATGCAGGCTGCCCTAAAGGTGATTCACAATAAGCTGGAACCGCTTGAACGGGCTGTTTTCGTACTTCGCGAGGTATTCAACTTTGACTATGAAGCGCTGCAAGAGGTGCTGGAGAAGAAGAAGGATCATTGCAGGCAGCTTTTTAGCAGGGCCAAAAAGAAGCTGGAAGACGAGTCACTTAAAATAAATTTTGATTGGCCGGCAAAGCCACAATGGGTTGAAAACTTCTCAAAAGCCTGTGAAATGGGCTTTTCCAGCGATTTAATCAAGTCTTTAAAAGGCGATGTAAAACCAGTATAAGCCCGCTGGAATATTTTTTACAATTCCTGTCACAAATCCTTCACTTATTTGTCTTCTAATTAGGGCCCTAAACCAGGCTTGTTTAAATATTAAACCAAGAACCTAAACCAATGAAGGTAATTCTCATCTTTTTTATTGCACACTGGTATCTGTCTTTATTCTTTCAGACCTTCTTTTTGCACAGGTATGCCTCTCACAAGGCATTTACTATGAATAAAACCACAGAGAAGATATTCTTTATACTTACCTGGATATTCCAGGGATCTAATTATTTAAGCCCTTTTGGATATGGGGTGATGCACAGAATGCATCACGCCTATGCCGATACGGAGGACGATCCCCATTCACCCAAGTATGACGAGAGCATATGGAAGATGATGTGGAAAACGAAAACCATATACCAGGCCATTACTCGTGGAAAGTTAGTTCCAGACAAAAGATTCATCGAGGGTGTTCCGAGATGGGATGCTTTTGATAGAATTGCCAGATCCTGGCCTTCCCGCCTTTTCTGGGGAGCACTCTATGTAGGTATGTACGTTCAATTTGCTGAATACTGGTGGTTGTGGTTGTTATTGCCGTTGCAATTCTTGTTCAGCCCTATCCATGGAGCGATCATCAACTGGTTTGCCCATAAGTACGGCTACCGCAACTTTGAAGTAGGCGATACGTCACGCAACTTCCTTCCGGTTGACTTCCTGATGATGGGTGAAAGCTACCACAACAATCACCATAAACATGGTGGAAGAGCTAATTTTGGAGGTATTCGCTGGCACGAGATCGATCCTACCTATCAGGTGATCAAAGTTCTTAATATGCTTAATATCATCCAGATTGCCAAGCAGGTAGAACTTAAGGTAGAACGGGTCAATAAGGCAGCCTAATAACGGATTTACTAAGTAAGGTGACTGTTGAATAGTGGCAACCCTACTTTAGAGCGGGAAAGAGTACTTAAGGCTATAAATCGTAAATATTGAGAATTGAATTAAATCTCGTACATTGCGTGATTAATTAACAATCAATATTACTAATGAAACAAGGAACAGTAAAGTTTTTCAATCAAACCAAAGGGTTTGGTTTCGTGCGTGAAGAGGAATCAGAGCAGGAGTATTTTGTACACGTAACTGGACTTATTGATGAAGTTCGCGAGAACGACAAGATTACCTTCGAATTGAAAGAAGGTAAAAAAGGCTTGAATGCCGTCAATGTACGATTAGCGGAGTAATCAACTTATGAGTGCATATAAAGCCCCGATTTTGTCGGGGCTTTTTTTTGAATACAGTATTACTATTTTTTGAACAAAGAATCCCAAACGGTAAGTGAAATTTGAAGAGTTTAACCTAAGCTCATCGCTGTTGGACGGGCTTAGCGCCATGGGGTATACCCAACCCACCCCCGTACAAGAGCAGGCCATTCCCATCATATTAGCAGGCAAAGACATTGTAGCCTCTGCGCAAACTGGTACTGGAAAGACCGCAGCCTTCTTGCTGCCTATTCTCGACAAGATCGCCAAAGAAGAATCTGATTTTATTAACACATTGATACTTGTACCCACAAGAGAACTGGCTTTACAAATTGATCAACAGGTGGAGGGTTTTGGCTATTTTGTAGGTGTAAGCTCTATTTCAGTATATGGTGGAGGAAGTGGACCTGCCTGGGATCAACAACGCAAAGCACTAGAGTCCGGTGCAGATATTATTATTGCTACACCAGGAAGATTGATCGCACATCTGGCATCCGGTACCGTAAAGTTCGACCACTTACAACACCTCGTCCTGGACGAGGCAGACCGCATGCTTGATATGGGTTTTTATGATGACCTCATCAAAATTGTAAGTCATCTGCCTAAGCAAAGACAAACGCTCATGTTCTCAGCTACCATGCCGCCACGTATCAGAACATTGGCCAACAAAATATTAATTGAGCCCGAGCAGATTTCCATTTCTATTTCTAAACCAGCGGAAGGCATATTGCAGCAAGCCTACATGGTGTACGACACTCAAAAGGTGGAGTTGCTTACTTATCTCCTCAAGCACGACAGTTATAGCAGCATTATCATTTTTGCTTCTACCAAGGACAACGTAAAAAAACTGGAGACGGTATTGAAGAGAAATGGTGTTGCTGTGAAGGCTTTTCATTCCGATCTTGATCAGCAGGAGCGTGAACACATCATGCGTGAGTTCAAGAGTAAAAAGATATCGGCAATTATTGGTACTGATATTTTATCACGGGGTATTGATGTGGATGGTATTGATCTTGTGGTCAACTTCGATGCACCGCCAGACCCTGAAGACTATATCCACCGCATAGGTCGTACGGCCCGCGCTGCCAAAACAGGTACAGCGATCACTTTTATCAATGAGAAGGACCAACAAAAGTTTGGTAGCATTGAAAGATTGATTGGCCGTGAAATACCCAAAGAAGTTCCTCCTATGGATTTGGGAGAAACCCCAACTTACAATCCGAGTGCTAAGAAAAAGCCAAGCTTCTCAGGACGAAGACCTCCTTTTAGAAATCAAAAGGGGAGAAGGCCACCAAAGAAGAAGTAGGGATTAGTTATAAGATCAGCTTCATAGCGGCTTCCTTATAGCTTGCACCAGAGGGGTAGTTCCACAGTATGGTATCCAATGTAGGACAACACCAATGTATCAGAAGGATGAGCCGTTATGCTGAACTTACCTGAACCATCGGTAATCGTTCCCCTAAGGGTATGTTTGATTTGGATGTTGACATAAGGAAGAGGAGCAAAGCGGGCAGAGTCCACCACGATGCCAGTAACTACTTGCTGCGCATTGGCCGAAAGGCAAAAAGACATGCTGAGCGCGGAGATTACAAATAGCTTTCTAAGGGACAAGAGCTGCAGGAATTATGAAAACAGGTATTAAGTTATGGGAAAGTGTATTATGCCACACTTTTTTCCAACAAGCCATGCTCTTTACTCAACGAATAGGGGATATTGCACAACATGGAGTGCCATCACATTTTAAGAGGAGTTATTGGGTATTTGTCTTTATTTTTAGCGAATGGGTTTATGCTTAAGACGGTATGTATTGGGCTGCTTATGTCTTGTAGCCATGGTAGCGTTAGGGCAGGATAAAAAAGCTTACACCCTTATGGTCACTTCTTTTGGACAGAATGAGACGGGTGACTTGCTGGTGCTGGAATCTGAAAATCTGAAGTTTTACTTTACAGTAACAGGGGATCCTTTTGACAAAGTGGAGTTGCCGGGAAGGTTGGTGGTAGTTGCTTCGAGTGACTCACTGTCAAGCGCGGATGACATTGTGCTTTTAGATTCGTTGAGCACCATTCCTCAATATTCTTACGGGGATAGACCTGTACATCATCAACTAAAAGCCGGTGACTACTTTATAATAAGCACGTTTTATGCCAACGATACGGATGCCTATGAAGCACAAAGTAATGCAGTAGCGCTGCCTGTGCGGGTGGTAGCATTCAAAACCAATGTACCAGCTGCCTGGTTCTCTCATTTAAAAACATCTGAGTACAACGAGGAAACAACACTCCACCTTGAATTGGAAATGGAGCTAAGTTGCTGTGCCGATGCATTAGGCAACTTTAGCAGTCAATGGGAAATAGGTGTAGCTGAAAGTAAAAACTCCACACCCAACGTCATCCGCACCCTCTATCGTGAAGACTCATTGCAAGAGGGTGCGCATCGTATCGTTTTGGACGAAACACTCTGGAATGAAGTGGCGTTCTCTCAATACAAATTCATTACCGTCAAGTTAGCCTCAGCTTATTTTTCTGAAGGGTACCGACAGGTACCGGATTGGGAAGTGCGATTGCCCATGAAGGTAATTACCGACATTGATCAGCTGAACGAAGAGAGGAGAAA
>JAGQYK010000132.1 GCA_020436125.1 Cyclobacteriaceae bacterium
ATAACAATACTCACTATAGGATACCCCTCGAGTTTTCTACACATCGTTACTGCATCCAACCATCTTTCTGATTTATCTCCACCGAATTTTGCAAATGTCCGTAAAATTGTTTGTTCCTTATCAGAAACAGCTCTTTCGCTATCTCTGGCTATTTGAAAGTCTGAGTTTTCGTAACTATAGTTTAAATCTTGTACAACGGATGTAATACCATCTGTTCTGAGTAATTCTGCTATAGCAATATTGTTCCATCCATCATCAACTAAATAAAGTGAATCTTCCGAGAGATCATCGTGATTAGATACAACGGCCTTGAGTACAAAGTTGGCGTACTCCTTAATATTTCGGAGCTCAGGAATCTTAATACCGCTAAGTTCTGCTATCATTTCAACACAGTGTGCGGTACAAGAGCGATTCATAGCGTATGAAAGCCCTTCAGTGTCAGGACTTTCTGAAAGAAATTTTTGTACAAGTTCTTGTTGCGTAGTACTTAAAAATGAAGGTTCTGCATTTGTCATTTTAAATACTCCGGCTAAATTGAGAATCTTTTATTTTTAACCATGAGTTTGATTGACGAACTAGTTTATTAACGTCTTCAGGATTATATAGAAGCTCCTTGATAGCCTCTTCTGCAAATACTCCGTTTTGAGACCCCTTGGCCAATATAACCGTATCTTTGCGCAGTAGTGGGCGTACCACATCTGAAGCATGATACGGACTAGGGCAACGCACAACTTTACAACCACGCCTCTCTGCCTCTGATGCTAAATACTTATTAGCATCTTTACCTATGGTTACAACAAGCTTAAGCTGTTTTGGATCACATGATCTTCCAATATCTTGGTGAAGCGCCTTACTGTGCTTGCCTAGTTCATTCATTTGACCAAGAATCGCTATTTTATTTTTAGCAGGTATTTCATACAAAGTCTTTAGCGCTGTCTCAACCGCCTTCGGGCTAGCATTGTATGTGTCATCAATTAAAAGAGAGCCTTTTAGCCCCGAAAGTGGTTGCATACGCCCAGCGAACGGCTTAATTGAATTAAGACCACACTTAATCTGCTGATCAGTAAGTTCTAATTCACTAGAAAGTAGTGTTGCTACGGCCATTGCGGGCAATCCTTGCTTACCCAAAATTTCCGTTTCTAGCTCAATTGATTTGCCAGTTTTCAAGCTAAATTTTACTGGTCGTTTAAGTTCTGGAGTCAAGTTACGAGAGGTAATTCTACAATCTTCTGAACCTTCTCCTATGGTCATGATATTTATTAAACTTTTTAGATATTTTTTATCTACACTATCTATATCAACAATAAGGACATCGGCTATTTCAGAAATACCGAGCTCTTCTTTTGCTACCGCCTCTATGTCAGCAAAGTTTTCCATATGTTCTGCAGAAATTGCGGTTAAAATTCCGTAATCTACATGAAGATACTTTTTAAAAAAACTAATGTCTCCCGGCTTATCAGATCCAAGCTCAACTATGACGATGTTATATTTATAACTTCCAAGAATTTGAATAACAGCCGACATGAATACCTTGAGCCACCCAAAAGGATTGTATATGTTTGGCATTTTTTGACCAAAAAATATCAGAGGAACACTTACTATATCGTTGTAGTTACCGTTCTGCCATTGAACGTTATATTTTTCTGAAAGAACTGTGGCTATCGCAGACTTTGTACTTGTTTTACCAACGCTTCCTGCCACGGCAATAACGATTGGGTTATGCTTTTGCCTTAATGCAGACACCAAAAACCATAATATTTTAACCAATAAGGATTTGAAGTAAAGTTTCATAATTTAGTGGTGGAGCATATCGGATTCGAACCGATGACCTCTTCCATGCCATGGAAGCGCGCTAGCCAGCTGAGCTAATCCCCCTTGAATGAAATGCAAATATATTTCAATTTGCTAACCTAGCAAATGTGGCCAGGAAGACTCAACCTCCTCCAAGCAATTGATTTTTATCCACCCACTCCTTAAATCCCTTTTTGTATGACTCACTTACTGGCAACCGTATCGTTCCAACTTGAACCTCATTCCTATGAATGGCGCTAATGGCACTTAGCGACACTATAAAAGAATTGTGAATACGGATAAACTGCTCCGGAGGGAGTTGCTCTTCTAATGTTTTCAATCGCTGCAAGCTTACAATTTTTTGTTGTTTGGTATGGATAGTCACATAATCCTTCAACCCTTCTACGTATAAAATATCACCCAAAATCACCTTAACCAATTTGGTGCCGTCCTTTACAAAAACAAATGAAGGTAACTCTACACCTGATGATGCAGGAACTTCTTTAGGTAAACGTTGATTCACCTTTTCAAGTGCTTTCAAAAAACGTTCAAACGTGACCGGCTTGAGGAGATAATCCACTACATCCAGGTCATAACTCTCCAGTGCATATTCTGAATAGGCAGTAGTAAGGATGACCATTGGTTTTTTTTGAATGGCCTTAAGCATATTGATTCCTGTAAGTTCAGGCATCTGAATATCTAGCAGAAGCAAATCAATATCATTTTCGCGAAGAATACTCATGGCACTTATGGCATTCTCAGCAGTGCTTACCAAATTGAGATAAGGAACTTTTCTTACGTAATCACTTAACAAATTTCGAGCGAGGGGCTCATCATCAACAATTAAACAATTAATCATCAGATTAAATTGAGTTTTAATTGAACCAAATAGCTATCCTTTAAATTCTTCACCTGCAATTCGTGATCATTTGGGTAACTCAACTCAAGCCTCCTCTTAATATTGGATAAACCAATTCCTGACTTACCTTCCTCCTGTTGCCGCGACACCTTACTATTTTCCACTGTGTAGATGCATTCTTTGCCATTTACCTCCACTAACACCTTCACCCAACAATCATTCTTTGCATTACTGACACCATGCTTAAATGCATTTTCAAGAAAGGTAATAAAAATTAGAGGAGCAATTTGACAGTCATCAAGATTCCCTTTTACTTCAAATTCAATCGGTATTTCATTGTTTAATCTCAACCTTTCCAAGCTGACATAATTTTTCATGTACTCTACCTCCTTGCTCAACAATACTTTCGGATGATTAGAGTCATATATCATGTACCTCATCATTTTAGAAAGTTTGTCAATTACCTCTGTAGTATTATCCGATTTAGAATAGGCGAGGTAATAAAGATTGTTAAGCGTGTTGAATAGAAAGTGAGGATTAATCTGAGCTTTTAAAAAATTAAGTTCAGCAATCAATTTTTCGTGCTCAATTTCTTTCCTTTTAGCATCAAGTTCAAACCAGTCTTGCGCAAAGCGAAGCATACCAACAAAAATTACAATGAATAAATTACTGGTAACTACCTGCACTATAAACCGTGTGCTATCCATATAACCGGTTCTAAAATGCTGCATATCCAAGAGGTAACGGTTTAATTCAATACGAATGACTATGATGAGAGTAAAGAGCAGGACGAATTTGACGAGGTAAGCAAAAATCCTTTTGCGCTCTAATAACTGTGGAAGCAGGTAAAAATAGTTGATATACGATATGACAGCTGCAAAAAATACATGCGTAAAAACCGTAATAAGTATACGATCCCACTCCAGTTCATCTCCCCGCTGATAGGAGCTCACCTGATATAGGAAGAAAGAGAGGTAAACACTCCAAAAGGATAGGTGCAAAAGCAGTACCCTGCTACGGCTGGCCTTCAATGTCATTTTTAAAAAAATTAATCATCAAAGGTAAGGCATCTAGTATAATACAAATACCGACTGACCGCCTATTCTACCAGTGGACACTCCTCTTCGATAACTCCCTTGTTTTAAGAGATCAAGAGCTTTGTTGATAAAATAACGGTGACTATCTAAGAAACTAGGGTAATCATCTAATACTACTAACTATCAGTAAACTATTATCCACATTTGCAGTTACAAGTAAGCAAATGACCTACAGAGGAATGAAACGAATACTTTTAATTGGCTTTAGCCTAGTAATGTTCAACTTGGCCATAGGCCAAACTACGGGAAATGGAAGGCTATCTGGTATAATTACTGACCCCACCACAAATGAACCTGTGGAATACGCAACCATAGCCATAATTGACCCCTCCACAAATAAACCCATTAATGGCACTGTTGCTGATGGTAAAGGGAAATTTTTAGTGAAGGACATACCCAACGGAAGGTTCAACGTGGCCATTTCATTCATTGGTTTCGAAACCGTTAATAGGACTATAGAGATTAGTAACCGAAATAATGACATTGATCTGGGAAAAATTGCTCTTAGTCCTTCCATTGAGATACTCAACGAGATTACGGTTGAAGGTGAAAAATCATTAATTGAAGAGCGAGTAGATCGCATGATTTATAACGCGGAAAACGACATCACTTCTAAAGGAGGTGATGCCTCTGATGTTTTAAGACGTGTTCCCAATCTCTCTGTTGATTTGGATGGTAACATATCCATTCGGGGAAGTGAAAATATAAGGGTACTAATTAATAACAGACCTTCCACCATCACTGCAGGTAGTATAGCCGATGCCTTAAAACAAATTCCCGCTGACGAGATCAAATCTGTCGAGGTAATCACTTCTCCTTCCGCAAAGTATGATGCAGAAGGAACCTCAGGTATTATCAACATCATTACAAAGAAAACAGTACTGGAAGGCGCAACCATGAATGTAAATAGTAGCTTCGGAAATAGAGGCTCTAATCTTGGTTTACGGGGTGGTTATAAAAAAGGTAAAGTAGGTGTTTCCCTTGGAGGTTGGGGAAGGTATGGATACAACACATTGGGTAGTTTTGAAAATACCCAAATCACTAAATTGGACCTGAGTGAAATCACAAATTTTCAAAGTGCCGATACAAGAAGTAACAACCTGAGAGCCAGATATACGCTAGGCTTAGATTATGATTTAAATAAAAATAACTACTTCACGACATCCGTTCAATTTGGAGCTCGTGGATCGAAGGACTATCAAGATGGATTATTTACAGAAACATTCAAAGACGGTAACCCCTTAGAAAGCACCTTAAGAGATGTGTTTTCTGACAACAGCTCCAATTCCATTGATGTAAATTTTAACTATACTCATCTATATGCTCAAAAAGACAAAGAACTTAGCATATTGGGTCTTTATAGCAATGATGATGGGACCAATGATTTTGAAAGTACCAGATTCAATGAAAATGATTTCTCAATTGTTAGCCGCACTAAGAATATAAATGGTAGCAATAATGAAGAGTATGCTATTCAGACAGATTTCCAAACTCCAATTGGAACAAATCAATTGGTAGAAATTGGCGGAAAACAGACTATAAGAAAAGCATTGAGTGATTATCAATACTTTAATGCCAATGGCACATCCCCATATTCTATCAATACAGATGCTAACTTTTCAAACGCCTTTAATTATAGACAGGATGTAAGTGCAGGTTACCTTTCATACACACTTAACTTAAACAAGTATTCATTCAAAGCGGGGGGGCGTTATGAGTATACTACCATTAATGCCTTCTTCCAAGATGAGGTAGATATCTTAATCCCTTCATATGGTGTATTTGTTCCAAGTGTTAATCTTGGTAAAAAATTCAAAAATAATAACATGTTAAAAGCTGCCTTCAATAGAAGGATACAACGGCCTTCCATTCGCTTCCTCAACCCCAACATTCAGGCCTCTAATCCACTTAATATAACAATTGGTAACCCTACTCTTGATCCTGAGTATA
>JAGQYK010000133.1 GCA_020436125.1 Cyclobacteriaceae bacterium
GGAGCACAACTTAGCGAGTACTTGAGGAAGTTATTGGGTGAGGGAAATAAGCAGAACAACTTCGCATCGCAAAGATGCCTCGTACCTCGGCATGGCAGTACTGGTCTTGGTAGTGAGGACTTATTAAAAATTAAAAATATATAATTTATAATTATTACGACTCCGCGAAGGAAGGCGGGTGGGCTTCGTCCTCACTTGCGCTTTTTCTCCCAATGTCTTATCTTAGTGTCATGAAATATAGAGGCGGTCGCTATCTTATCTCATTCAAGAATATCAAAAACAGGGATGCCTTCCCTGTACTCCTCTAAATCAACTCCATTTTTATTAGTGTGAGTAGCTGTCATTGGTGGCTACTGATTATCCACCGCTGACGGTATTATTATATAAGCCTGTAGGTATCCCCTATTGCTTATCCCTTCTATCGACTATCATTTAAATATTATTGCTATGCAACTACCCTTCATAGAACCCTACAAAACAAAAATGGTGGAATCCATCAAACGTTCTACCGTAGAAGAAAGAAAACAGTGGATAAAAGAGGCAGAATACAACCTGTTTAAATTATCCAGTGACCAGGTCATGATCGACTTACTCACCGACTCGGGCACCGGTGCCATGTCGGACCAACAATGGGCGGAAATCATGCTGGGCGATGAGAGCTATGCGGGCTCTCTCTCCTTTGAAAAACTAAAAAACACGGTGGCCTCCCTGACAGGCTTTCCTTATTTCATCCCCACCCACCAGGGAAGAGCCGCTGAGAACGTATTGTTTTCAGCGCTGGTGAAAGCCAATGACCTGGTGCCAGGCAACTCCCATTTCGATACAACAAAAGGTCACATTGAATTCAGAAAAGCCACTGCCGTAGACTGTACCATTGATGAAGCCTTTGATACTTCGGTCTATCATCCCTTTAAGGGAAATGTAGACATTCAGAAACTGGAGCAGGTGCTAAGCTCCAACCCCATAGAGAAAATTCCGTTGGTTATCCTCACCATAACCTGTAATACAGCAGGTGGACAACCGGTCTCTATGCAAAACATCCGTGAGGTGTCAGCTGTTTGCAAGCGGTACCATGTTCCATTGTACTTTGATTCTGCCCGGTTTGCCGAAAATGCTTACTTCATCAAGATGCGTGAAGAGGGATTTGAAGACCAATCCATCAAGGAAATTGTAAGAGAGATGTTTTCCTATGGCGATGGTATGACCATGAGTGCTAAAAAAGATGGCATCGTAAATATGGGTGGATTCATTGCCCTTAGAAATCCGGACGTGTATCAGGCGTGCGTGACCTTTAATATTATGTATGAAGGTTTCATCACCTATGGTGGCATGTCGGGTCGAGACATGGGTGCCTTGTCACAAGGTTTGGATGAGGCTACGGAGTTTGACTTTCTGGAAAGCAGAATTCAGCAAGTGCATTATCTTGGGCAACGGTTGGTTGAGTTTGGTGTACCCGTGCAGCAGCCTTTTGGCGGGCATGCTATTTACCTGGATGCGGATAAGTTTGTTCCTAATATTTCCAGAGAAGAATACCGCGCCCAATCTCTGGCTATCGAATTGTACATCACAGCCGGGATCAGGTCGGTGGAAGTAGGAACTATATTGGCGGACAGAGATCCTATTACCAGAAGTAATCGTTATCCTAAACTGGAGCTGGTGCGATTGGCTATCCCGAGAAGAACGTATTCCCTATCGCACATGGAATATGTGGCGGTGGCACTCAAGAATATATTTGAGACACGGCACGAAGCCAAGAGAGGTTATGGCATTAAATGGGAGGCCCCTATTATGCGTCATTTTACGGTGCAGTTAGAGAAGTTGTCGGAGGTGACTCCTGTATAAAAAAAAGAGCGGGGTAAAAACTCCGCCCTTTTTTGGTACTCCTTTGGGGATTGCCACTCCGATAGCTGGCGGATCGCAATGACGGGTGTGTGTTAGGGTTTGCTTTTGACGATCAGCAACTAAAAACCTTAACGTCATTGCGAGGAATCCTGACGCAGGAAGGATGACGTGGGAATCTCCTATTGCGAAGCAGATTCTTGAAATCATTGGTAGTTATTAGTTTTGGTACTCCTTTGGGGATTGCCGCGTCACTCTGCGCACATGCCCACCCTTCGCTCCTCGCAATGACGATAACCTATTGTTGTAAATAGTCCATCCCACTATGTTCCTCGCCAGTTCTAAAATAAAAAAAGAGCGGGGTAAAAACTCCGCTCTTTTTATTATTAATGTGTTTAAAAGGTAAAGGCTAAGCCTCTGCTTCTGCAAGGTTAATACCTTGGCGCAGCAACGTCACCCCCATCATTACCAACCAAATCACCTTCACATGAAACAAAGGCTTGTAGAGTTCAAAATTGTCAGGGATAGCCAAAATAAGAGCGACCGCTGAAAAACCTAATAACAAAGTCAGTCCACCTAACCAAACTGGTAGTAATTTCCATTTGATAAATGCAAAGCTCAGCAACACTAAACCTACTCCAGAAAAGATACGACCGAAGCGTACGAAGCAAGTCACATACTGGTTGGTAGAGAGGATACTGTCCATGAACAACTGAATTTCTTCTGCAGACTTACCAGCTGTTTTTCCTACACCCCAGGCTCCAAAATTATAATAGAAGGCAGCAGCAATGGCCAACGTGAATGTGCCTACGATAAGCATGCCAGCACCTGGCAGCATCACTACGCGAAAAGGTTTTTTGGAAGCGATGGACACCAGTGAAAACATAGCGATGGCCATGGTAACCCAACCAAAAATATGTACCCTGTACATCCATATCCAATACCAGACGCGCTCTCCCACGGCTTCAAAATCAGATGCAACAATGTACTCTCCTATATGATGCGATGATAAGGCCCAGCCTCCCCATAGCATCACAGCGGCCGCTATAAAAGCCCAACCGGTGAAACTTGTTTCGAAATCCTTCTTCATAGATTATTCAGTTTTTAGTATCCGGTAAACATAACCGGAAGAAAAACATTGGTGTGTGACAAGTGTTACAGAACAAGAACTTTATATGTGATACCTTGTGAAAGGATGTTGTATGAACCCTTAATAAAACACATTGAAAAGGCGAGATTTTGTTAAAAAAGCAACTTTAAGTTGGCTGGCTTCCGCTGTAGGAGCGGAAATCGTGTTTGGCGCTAAACTGCCTGAAGGCTATCAACCGCTGGCCTTACAGGATGCCGATCCTTTTAAGATGTTTAATAAGAACAAAGATATGGTGGTTTTGAATGACCAACCATGGAACATGGAAGCGCAAGCCCATCTATTAGATGATGACATCACGCCTAACGCCAACATGTTTATCAGGAACAACGGGTTAGTGCCTGAAAATATTGATGTTAAGAATTGGACCCTGACGATTGATGGGGAATCCGTGGTTAATAAGAAAACATATACGTTGGCTGATTTGAAATCAAAGTTTGAACAGCATACCTATCAGTTGACCATAGAGTGTGGTGGTAATGGAAGAAGCGAGTTCAATCCCCCTGCTAAGGGCAATCAATGGACTGTCGGGGCGGTACACTGTGCCAGCTGGACGGGAGTGCGACTGCGAGACGTGCTAAAAGATGCAGGGATCAAAAGCAATGCAGTGTATATTGGGTTTCACGCTGCGGATCTACACCTCAGTAGAGACCCGGGGAAAGAACCTATCTCCAGAGGCTGTCCTATGTCGAAGGCGCTTCAGGATGAAACCCTACTGGCCTTTCAAATGAATGGAGCAGATATTCCGTTTATTCATGGTTATCCTTTGCGCTTGGTAGCAGGTGGTTGGCCAGCTTCCGTTTCCGGTAAGTGGCTCAATCGCATCAGCATTAGAAATAAAGTACATGATGGCTCCAAAATGACAGGGGATGCTTATAGAGTTCCCTGTAAACCTGTGGCACCTGGCGAAACAGTGAAAGACGAAGACATGTGCATCATCGAGTCGATGCCGGTCAAATCTGTGATCACTTATCCGAAATCGGGTGCTATGATTAAAGAAGGAACTCCATTGGATATAAGAGGTCATGCGTGGGCTGGAGAACTGGAAGTAGCCACTATGGAGTACTCCATCGACTTTGGATCAACATGGCACACTTGTGAATTGAAAAAGCCAGCCAACCGATTGGCATGGCAACACTTTAACGCCAAGGTGGAATTCCCTCAGAAGGGCTACTATGAAATTTGGGCAAGAGCTATTGATGCAAGAGGCGTTGCGCAACCCATGCTGGTACCCGGATGGAATCCAAAGGGCTATTTGAATAATGCGTGCCATCGAATTGCTGTAAAAGTTAATTAGATGGCTCGGGAAGATGATTTTGTCAGGATAGTAAAGAGGGCCGTTCAGCTTGTATCGATTGCTTTCATCATGGTGATCTTTTCTGGCGGTTTATTGATTTATTATATAGCCGATCCTGATTTCTCCGTGTTCAGATCGGCACCAGAGATTGTGAAGAACACTGTAGATACAGTAGATGACTTTGATAAAATAGAAAATGGAATTCATGTAAGAACGGGATTGGTAGATGCAGAGGGATTAATGACAGTGGTGAACAACTGCACCTATTGTCACTCTGCTAAAATCATATTACAAAACAAAATGAATGCAGAGCGCTGGAATGCTACCATTAAATGGATGCAGGAAACACAAAACCTGGGGGATCTGGGGAGTAACCAGGAGGTGATCGTTAATTACCTGGTCACCAACTATCCTCCTAAAGTGGTGGGAAGACGAGAGAACTTAACAAACATAGATTGGTACGAATTAGAAATTAATAAATAAAGACATGGGAAAATATTTTGATGCTTTTGTAGGATCCTTTATGGGCACAGTGGACTGGACATGGAAATCCATCATTTTTCAAGTGCCCTGGTACACCAATTATTTCTGGGGATTGGTGGTCATTTCTCTTGTGGTATGGGGATTGGAAATCGCCTTCCCATGGCGCAAAGATCAGTCTATTATCAGAAAGGACTTTTGGCTGGATGGATTTTATATGTTCTTCAACTTTTTCATTTTCTCCATTGTGATCAGTGGTGTATACACCCTATTGGAAATGTTCTTTGCAGACATCAACATCACCATGAAGAGTTTAGCGATTGTTGACATTGCTCATTGGCCTATGTTGGCGCAGCTAATTGTATTCTTTATCGTCCTCGATTTTGTACAATGGTTCACCCACGTGCTGTTGCACAAGTACCCATTCCTATGGAAATTCCACAAGGTACATCACAGTGTAAAAGAGATGGGATTTGCCGCCCACTTAAGATACCACTGGATGGAGAACATATTGTACAAGCCCCTCAAGACTTTCGGTGTAATGATATTGGGAGGCTTTGAGCCTGAGCAGGCTTATATTGTACATTTTACTGCCATTACCATTGGTCACCTGAACCATTCTAATGTTAAGATCACCTGGGGACCTTTGAAATATATTTTTAATAACCCAGTGATGCACCTCTATCACCATGCTTATACTCTACCTAAGG
>JAGQYK010000134.1 GCA_020436125.1 Cyclobacteriaceae bacterium
TAGATTCTCTAGAGATCAGATGACAGCCAGCGCCCTCATGACGCAGGCTGCTCTGGGTCTGAGGGAAGGCGACACCGCACTTATAAGTTTGGACACCAAGTACATTGCTGGACAAATGATGCTGGTGAGAAGTTTTGTGGTTGGAATGAATATCATCGCAACGGAACCCTCTTCTAATCCTTTCAACTCAGTGGGCCTCCACCAAAAAATAGATTTCACTGCACTTGTCCCCTTCCAGCTAGAGAATATATTGGCGACTCATCCAAAGACATTGAATAATGTTCGGGTGGCCATCATTGGAGGAGCAGCCGTTGACTCATCATTAAAAAACAAATTACGTGAACTCAGGTGTGACATTTATGCCACGTACGGCATGACAGAAACATTATCGCACATTGGGCTCATGAAATTAAACGGGTCAAGTTCTGAGGATTACTACACAACCCTCCCAAGTGTAATCATTGAAAAAGATGCGAGAGGTTGTCTGGTTATCAAAACGAATTTTTTAAGCGAACCGGTAATCACCAACGACATGGTGGATATACTGGCATCGAATCAATTCAAATGGCTAGGTCGTTGGGATAATATCATAAATACGGGTGGCATAAAGGTGATTCCGGAGGAAATAGAAAAACAGTTGGAAGAAATACTTCATTCCTGTGACATCTATAGTAGGTTCTTTATTAGTGGATTTCCTGATACGAGCCTTGGACAAAAGGTATGTTTAATAATAGAATCTCCTCCTTTTGATGATAACAAAATGGTGTATCTCCAATCTAAGATGAAAGCTGGACTTTCCAGGTATGAGATTCCCAAAGAAATTAAGTTTCTTGAAAGTTTTAAAGAGACTGAAACAGGTAAGATTAATAGACTACAAACAGTTCATCTATTCCCCGCCTAATTCCAATAAATGGAACAGACGGGGATAGAATCGCTAGGCTAACCTTTTTTGGACTTTAAATCCAATATTTCTTTTTGCAGGTCCAGTACAACCCCTGCTAGATTTTCAATCGACATATCTTGTTGAGATTCCACATCTGGAAACTGAACACTGATATAGGCTTTGGCTGACCAAGCTTCCAAAACATCTTCACCATCAATTTGAAATGGAGTATACTGACGATTGTCAGATACTAAGAAGAGTTTTCCATTCTCAGACAAATAATTAAACACCCTCTTGTACACTACTCCTTCTCTGCTGGTAACGAGAATATAGGTCTTACCATTTTTAATGTCATTAAGATTTTCCACATATTCTCCTACTATAATAGTACCCGGCAAGATGGGTAACATAGAGTCTCCGCTAATTTCAAATGCGCGGTAGGTACCCGTACTCAAATTAGGTAAATTGAATTTGGGCAATTCCTTCACATAGTCCGGGTCTGCATAACCATTCATATAACCTGCCGCTGCCTTTTGGGGTACGAGTTCAATATTATCCCGCTTATTAGCATCAATTGAAACTACCAAAACCTCTTTACCCCTCGCAAAATCTTTCTTCTCGTACACAGGCGTATCCGACTTATTCAAATCAGCGCTAATCAGCGCCTCAACGGGTAAGCCTGCCATGCTGGCCATCTTATGCAGCAACTCCAATCGAGGCTCCGCCCTCCCCTCTTCATAAGCACCTACTAAAGATCTCTTAATACCTAACTGTTGACCAAATTGATCCTGCGTCAGTTTGAGTTGCTTTCGAATAAATCTGATGTTTTCGTTGATGGCAGGCATTGACTTATCGTTTATAAATTAAAATCCTTCCCGAGTTAATCTCTTTCTTGCTCAATGAAAATAAATTTCTTTGATGGTATCTGTCCGAAGATTGCATGGCAGTGACATGCCTATTGATTTTAGCTATGATATCATTCACTGAAGTTTTGGCTTCAGCAAGCATATATCCGTAGCATTCTTGCGCAACTCCAACGGTTGAAAAACTAACCTGAAATTTACCAGATTTTAATTTTTTGCTTGACAGCTTCAGTTTGGAACTCATAGATTAACTAATAATTTTAGCTAATTAATAGCCTATTTAGCAAAATAGCAAGTTTTAACTAAAATTTTTAGCTAAAATCAATCATTCCCCACTCATCAGGCCCTGTATAGCTCAAATTCCCCGTTTTCACCAAAAGAGGCGATTCAATGTTATCATCATAGATTTTACCGGTACCCAGGCCTTGAGGTAATGCATTTTTGTACTCAGCCGTGAATTGTGCGATTGCATTAAGGCCAATATTGGATTCCAATGCGGAAGTCATCCACCAACCCACTTTCATCTTTTCAGCGATCTCTATCCATTGTTGGCACCCCGAGAGCCCCCCATGGAGCGAAGGTTTTAAGATGATGTATTGAGGTTTGATACGACCCAACAATGTCTCCTTTGCCTCCTCACCAGCAACCCCAATGAGTTCTTCATCCAGAGCAATCGGTATAGGAGCACTTTTGCATAACTCAACCATTAAGTCATTCCCAGGCTTAATGGGTTGTTCAATGGAATGAATGTTAAATTTTGCCAGTTCGTGAAGTTTGTACATCACCTCATCCTCCTTAAAAGCTCCATTGGCGTCCAATCTCAAAGTGATGTCCATCTTAAAGTATTTTCTCCTGATATACTGCAGGATATCACATTCCTTTTCGAAATCGAGGCCGCCTACCTTTAGCTTCAAGCAGTCAAACCCTTCCTGAATTTTAATTTCTATCTGCTGCAGCATCATGTCCATTCCGCTCATCCATATCAGACCATTAATTGGAATAGGTTGCCCTTCGATAAAGCTATTCTTAAAAATTAGCCGCTGGCCCCCATTGCTCAAATCCAACAAAGCCATTTCAAAAGCAAACAGTATGGAGGGGAATTGAGGTAATTCTGGAATACGCTCAATGACGGTTTTACTAATCAACGTTAAGTTACCATCTCCAGCAAGACCCCATTTCAATGCATTGAATTGTTCTACCAGTCGTTTTAGGTTTTGCTCAAATTCCTCATCCAACTCAAGACTTAATCCAGGAAGAGGGGCAGCCTCACCCAATCCGAAAATTTCGTCATTACCAGCGTCCTGAATTTTTATCAACCAGGAATCCCGCTCGTTCATTAAACCCCGGGATGTTTTTGCCCGAAAGCCGAAATGGAATGTTTTTTTAACAAAAATGGCATGCAACGACATGGTGCTAATATGGATGCCTTCCCTCGGAAATACAATTACAACGCTAACTTTGCACCTCTATTTTTATGGAAAAGGAAATAAAAAGCAGCGACTACGTTTACCATTTACCAGACGATAGGATTGCCATCCATCCGTTGGAACAAAGGGATCACGCCAAATTAATGGTGTATGCACAGGGCAAAATCACTCATCAACATTTCTATGATTTGCCTGCTCTTTTACCAAGTGATGCTGCCTTATTTTTCAACGATACCAAGGTAATTCCGGCCAGAATATTATTTCATAAAGAAACAGGAGCCCAAATTGAAGTTTTTCTTCTTCAGCCTTTGCAAGGAGACTTGCCCGTACAATTGGCCATGCAATCGAAACACAACACACAATGGCTGTGTACAATCGGTAATCTAAAAAAATGGAAGGAAGGTACAACGCTCTATATAAATAGAAACGACCTTACACTGAGTGCTACATTGAAAGATGCAAAATCAGGCGAAGTTGATTTTAGCTGGTCACCTTCTGATTGGAGTTTTGCAGAAGTGATCAATCATTTTGGGAATACTCCCTTACCTCCCTACTTACACAGAGAGGCTGACGAGAATGATAAGAACAGATATCAAACTGTGTATTCTGAACTTGAAGGAGCCGTTGCTGCTCCCACCGCTGGACTCCACTTTACGGATAGGGTACTCCAACAGATCCAAGCAAAAGGAATCCCTACCGATTTTTTGACGCTTCATGTCAGCGCAGGGACTTTTCAACCTATCAAAACTGAAAATGCCCTTGACCACGACATGCACTCGGAGCAAATCATAGTTACCCGAAAAAACCTAGAGTCATTACTCCAAAAGAATCGAAAAATAATTGCTGTTGGTACTACCTCAATGCGCACCCTTGAAAGCCTTTACTGGTATGGAGTAAAACTGATACAAACAGGACCTCAACCTTTTCAAATCGGCCAAAACGACCCTTATAAGCACAATTTAGGCATACTTCCTCCCCGTGAGGCTGCTTTTACAGAAGTGCTACAACAAATGGGATCAGAAGATTATCTGGTGGGACATACCTCTATTTTTATGGTGCCGGGCTATCGATTTAAAGTTTGTGAGGGGCTTATTACCAATTTTCACCAACCTGGCTCAACATTAATGCTACTTGTTGCTGCTTTTGTAGGAGATCATTGGAAGCAATTGTACGATGCCGCCCTGCAAAACGGCTACCGTTTCCTTAGTTATGGAGACAGTTCTCTCCTTCTCCCAAAAAATTGACATTTTAAACCTGCATTTTGTGAACGAGAGGAGTAGGTCAGTTCACTGGTACTAAAGCTTTGCCAAATTGCATTCAAATCACTATTAACCAGCAAGTAATCAGTTTCCAAATCAGATGACTATCCAATAGGAAATCTCGATGAATCTTTTCAAATTCAAGGTTTAGAAAATTTTAACAGACCAATAGACCACAATTATGAAATCACGGCTGCTCAAAATGCTGGATGTGGAACCTGAAGAATCAGGCAGGGTATTTTTACTGCTTGCCATTAGTTTCTGTATGGGTCTGTTCCTGGCAACTGTTACGGTGGCCTCCCAAACCTTGTTTCTTAACCTTTATGATGAACAAACAGACCTTCCTCAAGCGCTGGTGTTTTCTGGGTTGTTCTCCATTTTTGCCACAAGCATCTATAACTTCTTTCAAGGTAGAGTCCGGTTCAGCAACCTGGCCATAGGAACCTTGGTCGTGATTATTGGCCTCACCGCTTTCATCGAATTCGGAGATATGTGGATTGAGGATGAGAACCTGCTCTATTATTTCGGATTTACGCTTATTCTGCCGTTCACTTTCATTTCACTCCTCGTTTTCTGGGGAACATTCAACCGTCTATTTAACCTGAGACAGGTAAAAAGAGTGATTGGTAGTGTGGATGTAGGAATGGACATAGCGGCAATTCTTGCCTTCTTTACCATACCCGTACTCCTCAATTTTGGTGTACAGCCAGTGTCCCTTTTTACCATTGGACTATTTAGTATTATAGGATACCTCATTCTCTATATTATCCTGACTAACAAGTATCTAAAAAGTGATACAGATACCGCCATAAAAGAAGCGGAAAATGTGAAATTGAGTGCCCGACAGTTTCTTGGCAATAAATACATCATGGCGATGTCTTTGTTCATCGTTGTCTCTATGGTGGCCATGCGCTTTGTTGATTATTCTTTCTTCAACGTAACTACCAATAAGTATAGGGAAAACCCAGAATTTCTCCCTTACTTTCTTAGTCTTTTTGAGGGTACCATTGTT
>JAGQYK010000135.1 GCA_020436125.1 Cyclobacteriaceae bacterium
TAGGGCTACTTCTTTTTTAAAATATATCAATCAAAAAAAATAGCCACTCTTTCGAGTGGCTATTTTTTTGACTTTAACTAGCCTTAGTCCATCTGAACAGCTGTTAATTGTGGCGCAACTGTAATCGCACTTTGATTACCCGTGTTACCCACAAATACTGCATAGATATCTAGCGTTCCATTTGCGGTAAATGGAGTAAACGTAGGGTTCGCAGAATTACCGTTTGAATTAGTAATACTAATTATTCCGGTTTGTTTATTTGCAACACCTGTAGCCATCGTCCAGGTGGCCACACCATCCTGATCAATTGAGATATTGGTTGGAGCTGCTTCTCCTGTCGCTATTGCCACAAAGTAAACAGTACCAGTCTGGTCGCCACCAGGGTTACCAGTAACCGGAGTGTTGTCCCTTGTTTCAGTAGCACTCCACATAATTTGAGTACCAAGATCGTAACCACCACCTAGCGTCAATACTGGAGCAGGAGGAGTATTGACATCTACTGTAATACTTCCCGAAGGGGCTGGAGCTGCGTTACCAGCCGCATCTGTACCTCCGCTAAAGGAAACAGTAAGCGGACCATGTGTTGCAGGAACTAATGGATCATCCAATTTGAAAATATAGATCAAGCTTGCTGACAAGCCATCACTAGAAATTTCAAATGGTGCATCTGTTATAGTCTCCAGCCCTTGTCCACTTATGGTTGCCTTAATGGCATTAGCTGATTTAGTACTCATCTTTTCATTGTAACTAACTTTCAGTGTAATGAACTGGCCCTCTCCAATGATATAACTTCCAACATCAGTAGTAATAACGGGTGCCGTATTATCTACATTGATGGTTTGGGCTTTATCATCCTGAGTCAATTCTACTTCTGCCACAATCGCAGAAGCACCACTAACTGTAGCTGTCACGGCTCCTGTATAAGTACCAGCAGCTGTATAGATTACATAGAACTCATTCTTCCTTCCTTTGTAGGGAAGAGCTGTTAGAGGACCAGTAGTACCTGCACTTGTTGGCGCAAAAGAAACACTTGGCGCTGTTTCCATTTCAGCTTGATCGTATTTAATATGCAGCGTATCACTTACACCACCTTTCAACGGAACACCACCCAACATCTTAGTAGTAGCTACTGGCACGAAATCTGCCACATCGTTTGCACAGTAAGTAAGGTTATGTGCAGGTTGGAAGATAACGCTCTCAAACAAACTACTGTTAGTAGCTGCTGAAGCAAGTACCTTTGATCCGTCCGTCAGTAAGATATCACTAGATATCTTAATGTCCTGATTTTTAAGATTGGCTGCTGATACAGCATCTAATCCCAAAGCATTCAGTATAGTAGACAAATCCACAGATATTGTGCCTCTCTTAGTTGTTGAACCAGTCGGAAATGTAAATGCACTTGCCGGCACAGTGGCCACCTGTACTCTAGTCCCGCCCGACAAAGCTGCATATACCTGTACCTCTTGAAGTACCTCCTGATCCTCCGAAAGGAAATCAGCATCAAAAGTGAACACTTCATCACCAATGATATTGTTTTTGTAAAAACTATTGGTGCACCCTGTGTCATTCAGATTATTCTGAGCTTCTCCTCGCAATGCGAGCAAGATTCCCTTACTAATCTTATCAAACTTAATAGGATCTTTTGACTCATCTACGCAGGCCAGGGTAACCCCCAGCAGCAGCATGATTGTCAATTTATTTATATATTTTTTCATTGATCTTTCTTTAGTTGGTTAACGCAATACAATACCGTTCACGTCCCAGAATACTCGAGTGGAGTTGTCTGCTTTCTGATCTACGGATCCGTTTAGGTTTACAAAATTTGCCGGATAAACCAGAGAGTAAACAAATTCACCACCGTTTGTCGAACGTGTGGGTTGCATCATTTTGGGTGAGCCAGTTCTGCGATACATGTTGTACGCTTCAAGTCCATTGCCCCACAACGATTTATAATACTCCTTTAGAATTAAATCCTGTTGATCAGCTGATACATCATAGACAGCACCCAAAGTGGCCAAGTAAGTAACCTGTGAAGGCTCAAGCCCTGCAGGAAGTGATTGACCTATAGAATTAGAAAAGCTGCGCACTCTATTGATCGATTTTGTTACACCACTCAACATAAGTGCCTTAGCGTCTCCCGATAAGCCCAAGCGAATCACTGCCTCTGCCTTCATGAAATCAGTAAACCAGCTCATGTAAATAGGCTCAATGCCGGCACCATTTCCTCCCTGTCCGCGCTGAGTAGCATCAGCATAATTGGGGTCACCATTGTTCAAGTCTATACGACCACCATAGGGATAAGCTCCCACCGCAGTGGTAGCACGAGCATCCGGAGGGCCACCATCCGCATTACCATGATCACGACCAAAGAAACCTGGTTCGAATGTACAAAAAGGTTGCCCTTCTGCGGAATAGTGACCAGGAGGTGAAGTTATCGCACAGGGTACTGATTCAGCTTCATCAGCAAGTGCGCGTTCTTTAGAACCCACCTTGCGATAGAAATAATATCTCCACCTTGGATCCTGAACATTCAAATTAGGATCGCGATACATTTGATAAAGAAAGTAGTTGCCAAGATAACCTCCTCCTGACCCTTTCGTTACCGCATAATGAACCTGATAAGTTTCACTTCTTGAGATAGAAGGAACGGACGATGTACCATACTTGTAGGTAAATTCTTCAGCATCAGTATCAATTAGGTCATTGGCTGAGATCAGTGCTTGAATAGCTGCTTTAGCTGTTGCATTGGAAGCATCTGCTGCCAAGTTAAGCTGCGCCTTTAACTCCAACGAATTGGCAAGCGTGGTCCACTTAGCACGGTTTCCACCATAGTAAATGTCCCGACTCAAACCAGAACCTGCCGTATTAGCGAGGTCAGTTTTTGCTTCATTCAAAAGGGCAATACACGCTGCATATACACTTGCACCACCATCAACTTTTGGATTAAAAATTTGTTCATCACCTTTCAACGCTTCGCTAAATGGAACATCACCATATAAGTCCACCAAAGTCAGGTATACATAGGCTTTCAAAATCTTACCCACTCCCACGTGCACATTTTGCTCACTCTCTTCTGCCAACGGAATCATTGTTTCGATGTTAATAAGAATTTTTTGATAAGCATCCTGCCAAACGTCATTCTGTCCTTGCGCAGTATAAGCTCTTCTATAGGTATCAGCTCCAGTCATTGCCTTCATCCTCACCAGCTCACTGGCCCCTACCGAAGAAACACTAGCCACTTCGTAAAAAAACAAACCAAAATCGGTCTGAATCTTATTCATCAGCAAATCCGTATTGGCCTCACTCACACCCACTTCATTAGGATTATCCAAATCCCTCGTCAAATCACATGACATGACTATCGTCATGACTGCAATTACACTTAATATTTTATTTCTAATTTTCATAGTCAACTATTTAGAATGTTAATCTCAAGTTCACTCCATATCTTTTTGAAGATGGACCTCCCATATATTCAAACCCTGCTCCGTTACCTGTTCCAAATGCTGTCCGATCAAAATCCACATGTACATATTTTGGTGCATTCAATGAACGGAACCACATGTTGTTACCTACTAATGAAATGTTCGCGCTGCGAATTTTCAATTTCGAAATAATGCTCTGAGGAATATTATAGCTTAAGGAAACCTCACGCAACCTGATTCTGGTAGCGTCATATATTGCCCTGTCCGCTATATTATTTTCCAAAATAGATTGGGTGTAGAAAACACCAGCAGTCGTTAAGATGCCATCATTAACAATCGATTCATCTACCTCCTTAACACCCGGAAGAATCAATGGTAATCCTGGATCAAAATTCTCAAGATCTTTTGACACACCACGTCCAATTAAGGCAGCGGCAGTAGTTGAGTACATATCTCCTCCGTGTACGTAATCCACCTGAAAAGCAAAAGTAATCCCCTTCCATGTTACGTCAGTTAGAACTGAACCTAACCAATCTGGATTAGGGTCTCCGATGATGTACAGTTCCGGAGTGATTACATAATCATTATCCGCATCTGTTAATGGTTGACCTTCTGCATTGCGTTGTGTTTTCTGACCCTTAATTATATTAAAGGGCTGTCCCTCTATCGCAAAATTTCCTAAGGTAGTAATACCTGAAATAAGAATCTCCTTAGATCCTTCTGGTAGGCTTTCTACTTTACTTACGTTGCGTGTATAGTTTCCTCTAACATTCCAAACTACTGAGTTGGTGTTAACTGGCGTCACTGTTAAACCCAATTCTATTCCTTTGTTGGATATCTCTCCCGCATTGATAAAAGTCTCGGTATATCCTGTAGACGGGTCTAACTGTCTTTTTAGAATCTGATCCTTTGCGTTTCTGTTATAATAAGAAAGGTCCAGCTTAGCCAGGTTATCTAAAAGCTGAGCCTCTAATCCAAACTCTAATTCAGTTTGCAGTTCAGGCTTCAGATTGCTATTAGCCAAACGGGTATTCTGTCCCTGCACTGGTACGTTGCCGAGGGCATCATTTTGGTAGGCCGCTACAATTGGTAATGTAGCCCTTGTATTATATGGATCAGGGAAATTAGCTGAAGTTCCGTATCCGGCTCGTACTTTTAAGAAGTCAAGCACACCTGCACCAAAATTAGGGAATGCAGCAGTTGGAATAAATGACGCACTCACTCCTGGATAGAACAAACTGTTGTTCGCTTTCTCCAAGGTAGAAGCCCAGTCATTTCTTCCGGTCACGTTCAGATAAAGATAATTTTTGTAACCTAGGCCTGCGTCAAAGTAAACACCATACCAACTTCTTCTATTTCTGGTATTTAAATTGTTGCCTCTAAAATCTCTTGAAGTACTGAGGGCAAAATTACGATGCTCCAATAAACCAAAAACAACTTGTTGGCTACTCTCAAGGCCAGTCTGTACAAACTCGTCTGTTCTTGCGTTTAATCCAACAATACCATTCAACTCTAAATCAGCACTCAGGTCTTTTTGCATACTTGCAATAAAAGAGTGGTCAAGTATGGTATTGTTTACATCTACCGTTCTGTATAGTCCAGTACCAATCAGTGCGGCTTCTGATCCATATCCTACAGAACCCTTTTGTACACTGTAAGTTTGCTTTTCAGCATAGGTATCCAAGCCCAATCTGTAGCTTAATTTCAACCAGTCTGTTACATCATAATTAAAACTGATATTAGAAAAGAAACGATTGGTCAATGAT
>JAGQYK010000136.1 GCA_020436125.1 Cyclobacteriaceae bacterium
AAGCAGGTAGAGTAGAAAACCAGGTTCAATTCTTACCATATAGTTGGAAAGCCATTGGGTAGATAAGTAGTGACTCAGTGGTATAGCAACTGCTCCTGCAACAAGCACAAGTAGGAGAAACTCGGATGACAGTAATTTTAATAGGTTGAACAGGGATGCTCCAAGCGTTTTTCTGATGCCAATTTCTTTGATGCGTTGATGGGAGACATAGTAGGTGAAACCAAATAGTCCAAGGCATGCTATAAATATTCCGATTCCGGAGAAATAGGCAAATACTTTGGTCAATTGTTTCTCTTGCTGGTATTGCAGGTTAAAAAAGTCATCCAGAAAAAAATAATCGAAGGGTAATTCAGGGAATATATTCTTCCACTCTTCTTGAATTTCACTTACAGCAGAATTGAAATTTCCTGACTTAATGTTTATGGTAACATATTTTAGATACCCTTGACCAGGTGTATACATGGCTGGCATTATCGGATAATTCAGAGATTGCTCATGGTAGTCATTGATGACTCCAACTATTTCATGATCTCCCATCACCTTAACACCTAGTGCATCTTCTGGTTGATTGTAGCCAAAGACTTTTATGGCTGATTGATTTAGAATTATTTGCCCTGATTTTTCGCTGGAGAAATTATTCCCTGCGATCAGTTGAAGCCCATATGTATCGATGAAATCCGTATCAACTCTTGTTCGTGAAGCTGTAATGAGGTCTTCATCAGTCTCTGATTTTCTCAATCGACCAACCCAGCTATTCTCGATTCCTGGTATATTGGATGTGATAGTTGCATTGCGCACTATTGAATGCGATTTTACTTTTTCTTTAAATAGGCTAAGGTCATGAAGGATAGAGGAATCTCTTTCTGCAAATGGGCCTGCATACGATTTAACAATCAGGTTCTGGTTTTTCGCAAAGCCAAGGTGTTGATTTTGCATAAATGATATTTGCTCTCGAATAATAAGAGTGCCAATAACCATGATAATGGTAATCAAGAATTGAAAAGCTAAGAGAGATTTTCTAATCGAACTATTGAAGTAGTAACGGTTACTTATTTTACCAATACTTCTAAGAGGATTAGCAGCCATTAACCTGGCGGGATAGAAGGCTGAAAGCGCAGAAACAACAATGATTATTAAAACGAGGTAAAGACCTGTTGTGACAGGGAATGCCCAAATCAGGGGCTCGATGGGTTTGCTCACCAAGTCATTAAAGGCTTGATTTGAAAACGTAAAGATTGCAATACTGAGAATCAGCGAAATCACATTAAATAATAATGATTCCGCGAAGAATAGCCACGTAAGTTGTGTTCTTGTTGACCCGATTATTTTTCTGACCCCTACCTCCTTAGCGCGCTGAATCGACCGAGCGATGGATAGGTTGAAATAATTGATAATTGCTAGAATTAAAATTATGAAGGCAACAATTTGAAGTGTCATTACTACCTTACCACTACCATTGGTTTGCAATTCACCACTCAAGTGGGAATTTAAATGTATGCTATGGAGAGGCTGCAAGAAGAATGTGGACTTAATTCTACTGGGGTCATGCCTTTTGCTGGTCTTATCTTCAAGAACCGACTGAATCAGCGGCTCAATTTTTTGAATATTTGAATTGGGGTTTAATAAGATGTAGGTATAGAACCCATCCCAATTCCAGAGGCTTCTTTCACCATAAGGCGGCATCCATGAGGTGAGGATGTCAAATTCCATATGCGAGTTTTGTGGAAGATCCTTGAAAACTCCGGTTACTTGCCAATCCCCCATATCTTTCCAATGGATCATTTTACCAATAGGGTCTTCATCACCAAAAAACTTTCGGGCTGTTGATTCGGAGAGTACAAAACCATTTTGATTACTGAGTGCAGTATTTTCATCTCCTTTAATCAGAGGTATTGTGAATATTCTAAGGAATGTAGAGTCTACAGCGAATATGGAAGACTCAGCAAAGATTTTTTGTTGCTTGCCAACGTTAATAGATAAAACTGCTTCATTTTGATTAGTAGCTGGAAAGATTCTGGTATAATTCTGAATCTCAGGTACAGTCTCCTTTAACGTTTCTCCAACGGCAGGATATACTTGTGCTTTGCTGTATTGAAATTCTCCATCAATGAACCTGCTATAACTTACCCGATAGATATTTGTACTGTTTATATTAAACAAGTCGTAGCTCTTTTCGAAAACCACGTAGTTGGTAATGATAAGACATACCGCCATGCTGACCGATAGGCCAATAATATTAACAAAAGAAAATATTTTGTGTTTGTTAAGGTTTCTCCAAGCAAACTTGAAATTATTGGCGATTAATATTGAACTGTTTATTGAAGGTGTCGTATTCCTCAATACTATTCCCAGCCTGAAATACCTAATTGAATTCCAGATGAATTTCCTTTTCGCTTTTTTTAGTCCCAACTGTTCAACGTCTTTTTCGAATTTTTGAAAAAGATCGCCTTCAATTTCTTCCAGAAGTTGATCAGGGCAGAACCAGCTCAGGAAGCGGAGGGGCCAATTGGGGGGATGAGCCATATCGTTTCTTGAATCATTCAACTTATTCGTATCGTAGGGATTTTACGGGATTTATTAGTGCGGTCCCTAGTGATTGTAATGAGACTATAGCAATCGTAACTATAAAAAGTGAAAAAGTCGGTACGGCAAACATCCACCCTTGCAGTGAAATGGAATATGCATAATTCCCTAGCCAATTGTTCGCAATAAAATAGGCAAATGGAACGGCTAAAACGGTAGCGATTGTGATGACTATGACATATTCCTTTGCTACCAATAGGATGATGTTGGATACCGTAGCGCCTAAAACTTTACGAATGCCAATCTCCTTTGTCCTTTTGGCAACGCTCAATGAAACCAGACCCAAAATTCCAGTTAGTACGATGGCAATCATCAAAAAGGTGGCTATTGAAGATGCTTTTTTGAGTTGAAATTCTGTTTTGTAAAGATCACCCAATTCGTCAGCGAACGAATAGTTAAAAGGTTCATCAGGGAAATTGTTTTTCCATAATTTCTCTACTTCTTCAAGGGATTCCTTTACACTACCCGGTTGCAGACGTAGTGATAAATACCTGTAGGCCTCAAAATCCCAATTACTCATTAGCGCTAGGGGCTGAACAGGTTCGCGCAAAGACTCAAAGTTGAAATCATTCACAACTCCAATTATTGTAAATTCTTTGTCCTTAAAGCCCTCTATTTTTATGTTGTCTCCTACCTGAACCTGTAGTAATTTCTGCATTAGATCATTGATCACAACCTCATTTGAATTGTGTGTGGTTCTCTTATCTGAAAAGAATGACCCACTTTTAATTTTTAATTTGTACACATTCAAATAGTCACTATCTACACTTCCTATTGAAGTTTGAAGACCATCATTTACTGGAGTTCCATGCGTGTAAACTTTCTGGCTGTTAGGGCTTATGCCTTTACCAGGTGCTCCCCATGATATAGACGCAGATAGGATTTTGGAAGACTGTAGAAATTCTTGCTTGACCGTTTCTATTTTTTGAAAACCAGATTCATTCCATACGCGGGGAACAGAATTAATGATGAGAACATGTTCTTTGTTATAGCCCAAATCCTTCTCTAGAAAATAGGATACTTGCAACGACATGACCAAAGCTGTGATAAAGATGGAGATGGCAATTAAAAATTGAACCGTAATAAGGCTTCTTGAAAATTGAACGGTGGTTTTTACGGATTTAAATTTACCTTTTATTGCATCGATGATCTTTATTGTTGACTGATAAATGGCTGGATAAATCCCTGCTAAAAATCCAATTACCGGTATACCCAATGCAAACCAAACCCAAAACGTATTCTTGAAATTAAGGATAGAAGGAAGTTCAGTATTTAGGATTTCACCGAAGCGGAGATATAAAAGTTGATATAATACAAGGGATAGGAGACTGGCAAAAAAGCTTAGCACCAATGATTCAGTAAGAAACTGAGTGAAGACCTGAACCCGAAGCCCTCCAATTACCTTTCGTACACCTACCTCTTTAAGTCTTGAAAATGAGCTGGCGATAGAAATATTGATAAAATTTGATATGGCAAGAAAAAGTATGAGAAGGGCCACCACACTAATTGACAGTATTAGTTTTTTAACAGCTCCATTGTTGATATCGAGATAAAAATCGGCTATGGGGCGAAGCAGAATATTTTTTTGGTCTGCAATAGCAGCTGGAGCGTTCTCTTTAAAAAGGTTGTTGATAGTGGACTCAGCTTCATTTGCAGATATAGAAGGACTCAGTCTGATATAAGAAATAATATCGGTGCTCCATGAGTCCAGGTCAGATTGAGCGTAGAAATCATTTATGTTTTCAAGCGACAGGAAAACTTGCGCATCCATGTTCATAAAATCTGATACTGAATTTTTGTTCTGAGGCTCTTTTATCACTGCAGTGATTACGTATTCTTTAACTCCCATACGCTCAGTGGAGACAGAAAGAGTTTCTCCAAGCACATTTGTTTTATGAAAGTATAGGTTAGCGATTTTATCAGTGATCACAATTGAGTTGGGGCTTTCCAAGGCTGTTTTGCCATTGCCATGCAAAACATTAAATCCAAAAATGGAAATAAGAGAGGGGTCTCCAATCATGGATTGCAGCCGCTCATGTTCAGTGCCTTTTGAGATTGTTATGCTTCTATCCCAAAACCGATAGTAGTTTTCAAAAATGGTAGGATATTCTTCTACGCTTTGTTTTACCAGACGCGTGGGTGTAAGCCATTTAAAACCGTTATTGTCATCTGTAAATTCACTTTCAAGAATATAAAGTTGCTCCACATCCTTTAATTCTTGGTTTACATTTAATTCTTCCTGAATGAAAGTGCCCATCAGCATAGCGAAGGTGATGCCAATAGACAAACCAAGTATATTGATTCCTGCGTAAAATTTTTTCTTTCTGATATTCCGGAGCATTACAACTAGATAGCTTCTAATCATGATGGTTTGATTCAGTTCAAAGGAATTTTTATTTCGAAGTAGAATCTCCGGCCTGAAATACCTGATTGAATTCCAGATGAATTTCTTTTTCGCTTTTTTTAAGCCCAACTGTTCA
>JAGQYK010000137.1 GCA_020436125.1 Cyclobacteriaceae bacterium
GCAATCACTAAAAATCCAATGCCCGCCTGAAGGAAGCCGCCATAAATCCCCAGAAAGAAAAATAGAATACATCCAAGAATAACCCTCGGTGTTGAGAGGTTTTCTTCGCTTCCCTGTTTGGCAGAGGAGCGATTAAATACGATGGAGATGACCACCACTACCATCACAATAGCGAGTATCCTATTGAACACTACATCTGAAATATCGGTAGCTAACCATGCTCCAATCAGCCCCCCCAACAGAGAGACAGCTGATAAGTAATAAGTATAGGGAAAGGGAAGTTGGACCCCTTTGCTGTGGAATCCGCCCACCGCAAAAATATTCTGAGCAAGAATGGCTACACGGTTTGTGCCATTAGCCACCGTTCCTGGAAGTCCCATAAAAATAAGAATGGGCATGGAGATAAGAGAGCCACCCCCTGCGACTGTATTTAAGAATCCCGTGAAGATACCAACGATAATGTAAATGGGGTACTCAAGCCATGGAGACATTGGATGGGTTTTAATTATCGTTGGTGATTACCGATTGCCTTAATTGGGTTTTTTTCCAATGCTCTTTTGTGCTGTATAACAATTTGTTGAGGGCGTGCTTAAATTTGAAATATCCATTGTAATCTATCCCTTCCTCACGGTAGGGGGTGGAGGTATCCTCCTTTATGCATTCCCGGATAGCTTCAGAGTAAACAGAGGGCCCTGTCATCTGGTGGACATCGTTGGGATAACGATTGGTGGCAATGTTATCCATTATTTTTTCAATGGTTCTTTTTAAGAAGGGATGCCCTGCTTCAAAAACCAACGCCCATTGTACATACATGCCAGGGTTTCGCTCCTGGGAGATGATGGCATGATCATTATCTTTGATTAAACCACTCAGGGCTTTTCGGGTGGTGCTATCGATGTCGAGATAGACGCCACCTTTTTTATATAAAATATTGTAACGGAAAAAATCTGCCTTGGCCGCGCCAATGGTTATCTTTTTGTATGCCTTATAAATTGCGGGCTCACATTCTTCTTTTATGAATTGGTCAATCCTAGCATCATCGAAAAATTCGTATTTGAATTCAGGGTTCATTTTTCTCATTCTCCAAATGAAGAACCTTGTTACTAAAGGAAGAGATGAGGAGTAGTACGTCTGGTAAATGACGCGAGGTATGGGCATGACTTATCTTACTTTTGCTTTCCTTATCATTTTAGAGAAGTAGCCAGGAAAGAATCTTTTGATATGTACCCCCAACGTCTCTTTCCCTCCGATGTATACTTCATTTTTTTCTTTAGCGATAGCATCAGCAATTTGTTTGGCCGCTTTTTTTACAGGCATGCCGTTCTGCTGAGCATCGTCCATTTTATTTAATTGTGTGCCGTCACCGGTGAGGGCAGAAACAGATATGGTCGTTTGGATAAAACCCGGTGCGATAAGGGTGACTTTAATATTGTCCTTCCATAGTTCAGCACGCAAAGAATCAAAAAAACCGTGCAGTGCATGCTTGGCTGCCGCATATCCAGACCTGTAGGGAGTACCAAACTTTCCCGTAAGGCTGGAGATTACCGCAATGTTCCCGCCTTTCCGTTGGAGGAGATGTGGTAGTAAATATTTGGTTAGCCCAATGGTGCCAAAATAATTGACTTCCATAATTCTGCGGTCCACCTCCAAAGAAGTTTCTGTAGCCAGACTTCTTTGACTTATGCCTCCATTGTTAATCAGCACGTCCACATGGCCAAAAGCCTGAATGGCGGCCTGTACACTTAACTTCAGGGTATCGGCAGCAGCAAGATCCAAAGGAAGAATCTTGATGTTGCTTTGAACGGCAGCGTCACAATTCCCTTTTACTTTCTCGAGTTCTTCTTTTCTTCTTGAAGATATGAGAAGTCGTGCGCCTCTTTTGGATAGTTCATAGGTTAGCGCTTCTCCAATCCCTGAAGAAGCACCTGTTAGCCAAACTACTTTATTTTTGAAAGAAAACATTATGCCGGTTCTTTGGATTGTTTGTTTTGCTCAACATAAACCCAAATGGTATAGACTCCTAAAGCTGTACCTATTGGAAAGGAAAATAATTTAAAACACCCCAGGATAAGGGCTAGCACCATTGCCCAAGATTGTTTGTATAGGAGTCCTATACCCGCGATGATAGCTGGAATAGAGAAAAAGATAACTATCACTGCAGGAAGGAACTGAAAAATGCTGGCGATGAATTCGAAAATGGCTGCCTGCCCTGGTTCCAGCTCATGCGTTGCAAAGGCAAGAATTGTTGTGATGAACATGGACAGTCCAAATACAAGGATCATCTGGAATGCACCGGAGATAATGTACAGTATGCCTAGAATACGCTTATGACTTTCCATTGATGGTTGGGGTTATAATGTAAATTACTTTTTCTTTCGTTTGTAAATTACGAAATCAAACGAATAACGATGCCTTTCATCGATGTCGTGAGGTTTCCGAGATATCTCCGTCCATTCGCTGGGGTCGATTTCAGGGAAGTACGTATCGCCTTCAATTTCCGCATTGATTTCAGTGAGATAGAGGTAGTCTGCTCTTTCTAAAGACTGTTTATAAATCTGCGCTCCGCCAATCACAAATAATTCTTCTTCGTTGTTTTGTGAAGCAATTTCGATTCCCTTTTCAATTGAGCTTACGATGGTGCATCCAGCGGCCTCGAAGTTGTTTTGTCTTGTAACAACAATGTTAGTTCTGTTAGGGAGTGGTTTAAACTTATCAGGCAGCGAGTCATAATTTTTACGCCCCATCAACACATGATGCTCCGATGTGGTTTGCATAAAGTACTTCATGTCATCGGGCAATCGCCAGGGAAGATCATTTTCTTTTCCGATTACTCGGTTTTGTGCTACAGCGGCAATTAATGATATCTTCATGTTATATTGTATTTCCTCTAAAAAAATCCTCGATCTTCATTCTCTTTTTTCCTTCCGGTTGCAATTCATCAATACTTAACCATCCGTCCTTTGTTTTGAAATGAAGCTCATCTTTTTGATTCGTTAAAAAAGGACTTTCACTTTGGTTATAACTTTCTGTATCTGATACTTTGAATATTTTATAAGTTTTTCCGTTGATTTTAGTCCATGCAGATGGATAGGGGCTCAGGCCTCGGACGAAATCAATTATCTTTTTTGATGCTTGGTTCCAGTTGATCTCGCAGGTGTCTTTGAATATTTTAGGTGCGTGTTTTGTTTCTGCTGAGCTTTCCTGAGGGATAGAGGGATAGTCTCCCTTCTCAATAGCCTTTACGGTTTTTAACACAAGGGCAGCGCCTTTGAGCATTAATCTCTCGTACAACGTTCCAACATTATCATCTACGTGAATGGGTTCCTTTTCTTGAAAGATTATACTTCCAGTGTCAATCTCATGTTTGAGAAAAAATGTAGTCACTCCTGTTTCTGTTTCTCCGTTGATGATCGCCCAGTTAATGGGGGCTGCACCGCGATATTGCGGAAGGAGGGAGGCGTGTAAATTGAATGTGCCCAAAGAGGGCATTGCCCAAACCACTTCGGGTAGCATACGAAAAGCAACTACGATTTGTAAGTTAGCATCATAACTTTTTAGTTCTTCCAGAAAATCATGGGCCTTCAGATTGGTGGGTTGTAATACCGGAATGTTGTTATCCAATGCGCATTGTTTTACTGGAGACGCTGTTAATTTTTGTCCGCGCCCTTGTGGTCGGTCAGGTGCCGTGATTACAGCAACAATATTGAATTTATTTTCAATTAGAATTTGAAGACTGGGAACTGCAAACTCTGGCGTTCCCATAAATATGATGCTAAGTTTATTCACGAATTATTGTTGGGTGAATGCAAAGGTTCTTTGCTTTTAGTGATTAGCCAAATTTATGGTTCAGTCTCTTAATTTTTTGGGCATATATTTTTTGCAAATCGGACAGGTTTCCCAATGATGGCCCCTTGCCGGGCAATACTCTCTGCCGAAGTAAATGATTTGCAAGTGCGCTTTATTCCAATGCTTTTCAGGGATTAAACGCTTGAGGTCTTTTTCTGTTTGTGCTACACTTTTTCCATTAGATAACCCCCAACGGTGAGCGAGCCTATGGATGTGTGTGTCTACAGGGAAGGCGGGTATCCCAAACCATTGTGTCATTACTACAGACGCAGTCTTGTGCCCCACAGCGGGTAGTTCTTCCAGGGCTTCAAATGTATTGGGTACTTCGCCATCATACTTCTCTACAAGAATTTTAGACAACCCTGCAATGCCTTTTGATTTCATAGGGGACAAGCCACAAGGTTTTATGATTTCTCTGATTTCTTCCACCGAGAGCTTCATCATATCATAAGGATTGTCTGCCTGTTTGAATAAAAAAGGAGTGGTTTTGTTGACGCGTTCATCGGTACATTGGGCAGAAAGTAAAACTGATATTAACAAAGTGTATGCGTCTTTGTGTTGTAGTGGGACTTCAGGGTTGGGGTAAAGGTTGTTTAGTATGGAAAGGATATCTTTTACTTTATCTGCTTTGGTCATATTATTTAGAATTTGTGTTCCATTAGTCCTAGTTACAAACGTGGACTATTGATTACTTTGCGTGCTGATCTCGGATGAGGTAATTGTCTCCAGCCATGGCAATTACTTTAAATACTTATTCTCCTGATTATTAATTTAAAGATAGCGATGCAATCGCCTTTTTCATATGTCCTCGTTACAAACGAGGACGATTGATAAGTTTTAATAGTCCTTGTTTTTAACGAGGACTTACGAATTAGCGTTTTTAACGCTCATTATTGCGATCTCTTTTTTACCCAACCTTTTTTATCCTCGCGTAACCAAAAATTGCACAGTATAAATTTATCTTAATCAGTGGGTTCTGCTTGTGAATCTATTTATTATGGATTTGAAGGTAAGCGATGCAATCGCCTTTTTCATACGCCCTCGTTACAAACGAGGACGATTGATAAGTTATAATAGTCCTTGTTTTTA
>JAGQYK010000138.1 GCA_020436125.1 Cyclobacteriaceae bacterium
TAGCCATGCTTGGGTTTAACACCGACTTTGTAGAGGCTTTACCTGTAGCTTTACTCAAACCATTAAGTGGAGGAGCAGCCAAGGGAATGATGGTGGATATTATCAAAGCCAATGGAGCCGATTCATTCACAGGAAGACTGGCCAGTATCTTAAGAGGTTGTACAGAAACCACTTTCTATATTTTGGCAGTGTATTTCGGTTCTGTGAATATCAGAAAAACACGATATGCACTTACCGTAGGTTTAATCGCTGATGCCGTTGGAGTGATCGCTGGAATATTAGTGGCCTATTTGTTCTTCCACTAAACAACTACTGTTTGTCACCTGCATTCTTCCGTTTTCCGTTTTTATCAATAAAAACCATCTTACTTTCACCGGCCGGGTTAGATGTCTTTACAGCTACCTCACCGGATTCCACTTGAAAAGAAACTTCTGCTGGTAGCATTTCAAATGAAAAATTGCTACTCCAAGCCAAACCATCCGTGCGGTATATTTTAGCTACGGTTACAGGAAACTTTTCCTCTAACTTCTCTTCTGAATAGAACAGCACATAAAATACCTGCCCATTCTCGTCCGAGGCAGAAAGTGCTTTGGTTACAGGTAGTCTATTCCTTGTAAAAATATTGTTATTGATTGGAAATGAGACACTTACTCCTCCTTTCCTTGCAGGGTTAATGGTTGAAAAATAGCCAGTTGCTACAGTATCTACATATTGAAATCCAGCCGTAAATTTTTCTTCTACAAGCACCAGAGGTTTAAACTTACTGCCATCTGGCACATCCTTAAATAAGGGAATAGAATCTGTCTCTGATACCATCCAACGCAATGCACCCGACAATCTTTCAAAATCCTTTTCTTTTCTTTCCTTTTCCCGATCAGCAAAATCTTTGGTCGTCTTCACCAAGCTCTTCAACACTGCGGATGTACCGTAAGCGCTATTTACGAAATGATTGTAATCCAACACATCGGTCTCTAAATCACGTGCTGCAAGTTTTGTGGATACACTATCTAATTTTTTAATTTCTTCTAGTTCTTTCTCAATCAAACCTAATCTCAATTTGATATTGGCTGAATCTCTGAAAGGTTTGTTGTTAATCAACTCGGACAAATACTCCAACTCAGCAATCTTCATCCCAAAAACATCCATAGGCAAGGGATTTGGATCATATTTTTTTAGTTGGGTGTAAAGTATCTTATCCACCAGCTTAGTCAGGTCATTCTTCACAGATACTGAATCCTTCTTCAGCTTCTCTCTTAATTTGTTGATCTCGATATCATAGGAAATCAAATTCTCCCTCATTGGCAGCACCTCTTTCTCAATACCTGCGATCGTATTATCCGCCCATCGCTTATAATCCCACAGGGCCAGCTTATCCTGCATAAAATCAGCGGATGATGTTCCATCATTCTCCAGACTTGTAATTTCTTTCAGGTCCAATTCCTGGTTGTATCCTGTATTGCCGAAAGTGGCAGAAATATCTTTGTAGCTTTTAAAAGCAAGTATAGCTGAGTCAAAAACCTGAGCCACACGTTTCATATTGCTAATCATACTTTCATCCGATCGAAGAAAAAGTGTTTTTACATTCCCATATTTCAATTGAATATCTTTAAAAAGAAATTGAGCCTTTGCATAGCGTGACTCTGCATTATCATAGTGCGTCTTCAATTCACGTACCAACACTTTCCTTTCCTTAAGCGCTTGCATTTTCTTCTCTATATCAAACTGAACATCCGACAACTTTACGCCAAACTTACCCGTGCGTAAGTCCCGTCTGTTATAGGCCTGATAGTATTCGTCATTCCGCTTAATCTCCTTCTCATCCATTTGTTTGTACGCCTTGTCATAAAAAATAACTGCTGAATCGAGGTTATTGATCATGATCTCAGTGTGCTTCAACACATCATTATGCGCTGCCTTTTCTTGAAAGATGATGCCCATAAAAAGATAGGCATTTGGATTGTCATCGTTTTCAGCCAGGTATTTACGCAGAAAGGGCTCTGCCTGATCGTATTGCTTCGCATTGAGCAGCACAAACAAATCCTTGTATTTCACTTTTTGTCCGAATGCTGGAGTTAAAAGAGAAACAAAACAGAGTATTGTAAGTAAGATTCGAACCATTTTGTGTCGTAAATTGTAGCAAATTAAGCAAATAATGAGATTTTGTTGAATACTTTTCAATAACCGCACCAAAGTTGATCTGAATGAATAGGATTATTAAGTTTTTGAAGCCCTGGGCTGGGGCTGTGCTAATTGTGGCTGCTTTACACTTCACAGGGCTCCTGAGCAGTATTTCGTTTTTGGCACAATCCGCCATCCTCAAAACAGGTCTGATGAATGCATCCGCAGAAACGGTGAAGGAAGACATCGATTTCAATTATGATTTTCAAATCAAAGACCTGAACGGTAACAGATTAGATTTTAGGCAATTTGAAAACAAAGTTGTATTTCTCAACTTATGGGCGACCTGGTGCGGGCCATGCCGAGCTGAAATGCCAACCATTCAAAAACTCTATGAAAAGATGAATGGTGATCCCAATGTTGCATTCGTCATGTTATCTATCGATAAAGACAAAGACCTTCCAAAAGTGATCCGGTATTTAAAAGATAAAGAGTATACATTCAATGGCTACATGCCCTCCGGGTACCTTACCGAACAACTCAACGTCCCCTCCATCCCCACTACGTTTGTGATTTCCAAAGAAGGTAAAATTCTAACCAAGGAAGTAGGCACTACCAATTTTAACACCAATAGATTTTACAAATTTCTAAAAGAAGAATCAGAAAAATAAATCGGTGTCTACAGAGTCAAAACAAAATTTTCAACCTGACTACCTGATCGATTTTACGATTGAGGTTTTCATTTCTTTCGGTATACCAAAAGAACATGCAACCCTCGCTGCAAGAATTTTGGCACTTTCCGATATCAGGGGCATCGATTCTCATGGCGTTGCCCGATTGTATAGCTACGTAGGTTTATTATCTGAAGGATTGATTAACCCCAATCCTAAAGTCAGTATAATCAGAGAAAAGAAAAGTGTTGCAACAGTAGATGGAGACAATGGACTGGGTTTAGTAGTGGGTCACTTTGCCAACGAGATGGCAATGGACAAAGCAAATAAATATGGTTCAGGATGGATTTCAGTTTGCAACTCCAATCACTATGGTATTGCGGGCTATTACTCTCTGGAAGCTTTGAAGCGTGATATGATCGGCTGGTCCATGACCAATACCACCAAACTGGTGGCTCCACTATGGGGTGCAGAGCGTATGCTGGGCACCAACCCCATCTCCATTGCATTTCCTGGATGGAACGAACCGCCCGTGGTGATAGATCTCGCCACCAGTACTGCTGCATATGGCAAAATAGAAATAGCCAAACGACATCAGGAAGAGGTACCCAGCGGATGGATTACTGATAAAGACGGAGGCCTAAGCACACACCCTGAAGACATGATTAATGGAGGTGCATTACTCCCGCTCGGGTCAACAAGAGCCTTGGGTGGACATAAAGGGTATGCATTGGCCTCTATGGTAGACATACTTACCGCTGTTTTAAGTGGAGCCAATTGGGGACCCTTCGTGCCACCATTTGCATTGCGACAAGAAATACCAAGCAGAAGTGTGGGTAAGGGAATTGGTCATTTTTTTGGAGCCATGGAAATTGATGGCTTTATGGAAGTAGATGTATTCAAAAAAAGAATTGACGAATGGGTAAGCGTTATGCGCAACACCAAACCAGCAAAGGGAACAGACGGTGTGCTTATACCTGGAGAACCCGAGCACCTGGAAGAAATCAAAAGAAAGAAAGAAGGTATTCCTTTGAATGCTTCAGTGATAGCTGACCTGAAAGCCATTTCGAAGCAAACAGGTATTCCATTCTCAGAACACTAAGTGAGCAGCATCTTTTTTACCTTTTCCATTCCTGTACCTCCACCCTCTTCAAAGAATACAATATCCTCACCTACGCGGTAATCAGGTCTTTTAGGATCAACAATAATTTTCTGTGCTTGAGGTTTTGTATACTGAATGAGACTTGCAGCCGGGTATACTTGTAGCGAAGTTCCCACCACAATAAAAACATCCGCCTGCATTGCATACTCCATCGCTTCTTCCATTTTGTAAACCAACTCTCCAAACCATACAATATTAGGTCGCAATTGAGCTCCCAGCTCACACTGATCACCCATCTTAAGCTCCCAACCATCAATGGGATAAATCAATTGCTCATTTACACTACTTCGCGATTCAAATAAGCTGCCATGCAAATGCACAACGCGTGTTGACCCCGCCCTTTCATGCAGATTATCTACATTTTGTGTGATGATGGTGACATCAAAATCATTCTCTAGTTCTGCCAGTAATTCATGACCTCTGTTGGGTGTCACCTCTAGTGCTTTCTTCCTTCTCTGATTATAAAATTCCAAAACCAAAGAAGGGTTCTTCGCCCAGCCTTCAGGTGTGGCCACCTCCATTACATCATAGCCTTCCCATAACCCTCCAGCATCACGGAATGTAGGAATACCGCTTTCAGCACTTACTCCTGCGCCAGTTAGCGCAACCAGTTTCTTCATTTACTTTTTTAACTTTCTGTCAAAGAAATCTTTAGTAGCATCAAAGACTTGCTTCCAGCTTTCATACCTCAGGAAGCCATGTACCTCATCTGGAAGTACTAAAATTTCTATATCCACTTTTTTATCACGCAGTTTTTCTGCAAGATCAATTGTCTGTTGAAACAACACATTCCTATCATCATCACCATGCACAAACAAAACAGGTGCAGTCCATTTAGACAAATCACTAACCGGTGATGATTGATAGGCCAATGCCATATCTTTCTCACCAATACCCCATGACCCACCAGGTGAAAACTCACGTGCGCGGAATGCCCAATCATGAACGCCATGTAAA
>JAGQYK010000139.1 GCA_020436125.1 Cyclobacteriaceae bacterium
CTGGGCCTACCCTTTATGTATCAGGTCCTTTTATTCAGCATAAGTCCTATCCCGGCACTGAGTTTTATCGCTGGGGCGTGAATGGCCCCGATGATGCAAGAAAGAAAGTAAAGAAACTGGCAGATGCAGGAGTGGATATGATCAAGTTCATCGACCATGATTTGATGACCATGGAAGAAGCAAAGGCCGCAGTAGATGAGGCGCACCGAAATGGTTTGCCTGTTGTAGCCCATTCGCATCGTCCGGAAGAAATACGAAGAGGGTTGATTTTAGGCGTAGATAATTTTGAACATACAGGTTTGTCTTCCGCACCCAAATACCCCGATGATATTATGGACATGCTCGCAGAGCGCACAGCACAAATGAACAAGGGCCCTCTGTTCTGGACACCTACTGTAGAAGGACTTTATAACTATGAATACCTGCGGGACAATCCGGAAGAATTGGATGACGACTCATGGCACCTTGGACTTCCTGACTCCATCATAACAGATATAAAGCAATCTTTCCAGCACCCCGATCGACTGCCCTATTTCCAACTTACTCCTATTCGTAAACCCACATTAGAACGCAAGTTTAATCAATTGCGCGAAGCAGGGGTGGTAATGCTGATAGGTACCGACAGTGGCATTCCTATGAAATTCCATAGCCAGTCGACCTGGAAGGAGTTTGATGTGTGGGTGAATGAGTTTGGGGTTGATCCTATGCTGGCCATAAGGGCAGCTACGTACTGGCCTAGTAAAATGATGAAAGTAGACAATGAATATGGTACGGTGAGCGAAGGAAAATATGCTGATATTATTGCGGTGAAGGGAGATGTGCTGCGCCATGTTTCATTGCTCTCAAACGTGAATTTTGTGATGAAGCACGGTAAGGTGGTGAAAAACGAGAGGTAATAGATGAGATGGGAAAAGTGATAAAAATCACTTTTCCTCACTTTATAAAGTAAGCCCTATCCCAGATTCGCGTCTCCACGAACCAATTCAAGCACAAAAACATTTGCGTCTTTGCGGTAAAATTTATTCCATTGTCAAAGCATTTACACCAGTTAAATAGAATTACTGGTAGTAACGTGTAGTTCTGGATACTTTAATAAAAAACACCAGCACAATGAAGCCACTTGTATTCCTATTTACAATATCCCTCATTGTAGTCAGTCATTTTAACGCACAGGCACAACTACAAGCAGACACATTCTCAGAACTTAAATATCGCCAACTAGGACCATTTCGAGGAGGAAGAAGCACCGCAGCAGCAGGTGTGCCCGATGATATTTTTACGTATTACATGGGTGCCACTGGTGGTGGCGTTTGGAAAACTACAGATGGGGGAACCACATGGGATAACGTTTCTGATGGATATTTTTCTGTCGGTTCTATAGGGGCCATTGAAGTGGCACCTTCGGATAAAAATGTGGTGTATGTAGGTACAGGTTCTGCCGACCCACGCGGTAACATCTCCACAGGTAAGGGAATATACAAATCTCAGGATGCGGGAAGTTCCTGGCAGTTCATTGGGTTGCCGAATGCCGGACAAATCAGTCGATTGCAGATTCATCCTCGCAATGAAGAACAGGTATACGCAGCGGTACTGGGAAATATTTTTGGTCCCAGTAAGGAAAGAGGAATTTATAGAACATTGGATGGAGGTAAAAATTGGAAGCAAATCCTATTTGTAAATGACAGCACGGGAGCGAGTGATTTGATCATGGACCCCAATAATCCACGCATACTCTATGCTGGCTTTTGGCAGGCAGAAAGAAAACCGTGGACGATGATTGATGGAGGCAAAGGGAGTGGTGTTTATAAGTCTACAGATGGAGGTGATACATGGAGCAGACTCTCAGGAAAAGGTGGGCTTCCAACAGGAATTATTGGAAAAGTGGGGATAGCAGTGTCACCTGTAAATTCCAACAGGGTATGGGTGATTCACGAGCACATCGATGAGACAAAGGGAGGACTGTACCTTTCTGAAGATGGAGGTCAGCATTGGACAAGAGTCAATAGGGACCATCTGATCCGGCAGCGCGCCTGGTATTACTCAAAGATTTTCGCACATCCTACAGAAGAACATTCGCTTTTTATTGTCAATGTGAGTTTGTTTAAATCTACGGATGACGGCAGATCCATTAAAAACATTCCTGCACCACATGGCGATCATCATTATGTTTGGATTAATCCCGAACATCCGGATTATCTGATCAACTGTAACGATGGTGGAGCGAATGTGAGTTTCAATGGAGGAAAAACCTGGTCTACCCAATGGAACCAACCCACAGGTGAATTTTACAGGGTAACAGTGGATAATCAATTTCCTTACCGCGTGTATGGAGCGCAACAAGACAACACGACCATTTCGATGCCGAGCAGAGGAGGGGACATTCACCCAGCCTCTGGCCTCTACGAAGTAGGTGGGGGTGAGAGCGGGCACATCGCGGTGGATCCAAGAAACCCAGACATTATTTATGCCGGTACTTATATTGGAATTATCTCAAGAATAGACCGGTCTAAAGATTCCTATAAAAGGGTAGGGGCTTATCCTGAATTATATGATGGCATAGAAGGCAGGGACTTGAAATACAGATTCCAATGGAATGCACCTATTCGTTTTTCACCCCACGATCCAAACGTATTGTACATCACTTCCAATTATGTGCATCGCTCTACGGACGAAGGTCATACCTGGCAGGTGATCAGTCCGGACTTGACCAATAACATTGATAAATACCTTGATATACCAGGAGAGCCCATTCAAAACGATAACACCTCAGTAGAATTATACAGCACTATTTTCGCCTTTGAAGAATCGACTCTGGAGAAAGGTGTGCTATGGGCTGGGAGTGATGACGGGTTGGTGCATATTTCCAGAGACAATGGCGCGTCATGGAAAAACATTACACCAAAAGGAATGCCGAAAGAAGGTACAGTAAATATGATCGACCTATCCTCGAATCAAAAAGGGAGAGCGCATATCGCAGTGTATAAATACAGGGACAATGATTTTCGCCCATACGTTTATCAAACCAATGACTATGGAAAAAGTTGGAAATTACTGACTAACGGAACCAATGGGATTCCAGCTGATTACTTTGTGAGGGTAGTGAGAGAAGACCCGGCAAGAGAGGGTTTACTCTATGCGGGTACTGAGTTTGGTATGTTTATCTCTTTTGATAATGGCACGAAGTGGCAACCGTTCCAGCAAAATCTACCCATCACTCCTGTAACAGATATAGCTGTTCATCATAAAGATTTGGTGGTATCTACTCAGGGGCGTGCCTATTGGATCCTCGATGACCTTTCACCGCTTCATGATTGGAAACCAAATGGGGAGACGCAATTTCTTTCTCCAAGATTGACCTACCGTACACAAATATCAAATGGACGCGGTGGGTTTAGACCAGATCCGGCTCCAACAGGGGCGCTCCTTCATTACTATTTACCAAAAGCCGATACGGTGGAGATTATTATACACGATGCGAATAACAATGAAGTTAATCGCTATGAGAAAATTATGGGGAAATCGGGTATTAACCGCTTTAGTTGGGATCTTACCTATCCAAAAGCCAAACTAGTTCCCGGTGCATTTATTTATCTGAGCTACTCGGGTGGCCCGAAGGTGATTCCTGGTGAGTATAAAGTTTCTTTAAAAGCAGGGGGCCATAGCTATGAACAAATATTGACCATAAAGGCAGACCCAAGATGGGAGATGGATACGGCTGGGTTTGAAGAGCAACTTAAGTTGCAGCTTAAAGTACGGGATATGGTGACAGACATTCACAAATATATCGCATCCATAAGATCGCTTCGGGAACAATTGAATCAAATGAGTAGGAGAGTTGATCAACCAGCACTTCACCAATCCATAGAAGACTTTGTTGATAAGCTTACCGCTGTGGAAGATGAGTTGATACAAACCAAAACGGAAAGCCACCAGGATCCAATCAACTATCCTGTTCGTTTGGATACGCAAGTAGGTTATTTGTTTTCCGTAGCTCATTCCCAGGAGGGCAGACCTAACAATGCGATTTATGTGCGTCTAAAAGATTTAGAAGAGGATTGGAGTGAGATCCGAAGTCGTTTTGATAACTTAGTGAGTGAAGTGTTGCCTAGGATCGAAACATCACTCAACGAACTTAATATTCCATTTATAGGGATAGAGAATTGATGGAGCAACCTAATGTAAAGATCGAAGAAATAATAAATTAACAATATGTTTAGAAATTATTTGCAAGTAATTGGCTGGGTAATCATTATAACATTAGCTGGCTGTACTACCCCAACACAAAAGGAAACTCCTGAAGCGGGCTATGATCCCGAAGCACGGTTGAAAGAATTGAACATCACATTGCCAGAGCCACCACAACCCGTAGCCAATTATGTAAATGGTGTTCGTACCGGTAATCTGATATTTTTAGCAGGAAAGGGGCCTAAGCGTGCGGATGGCACAGAGATTACGGGAAAGCTGGGGCAGGACGTTTCCATTGAAGAAGGATATGAAGGAGCAAGACTTACAGCAATCAATCAAATGGCAGTGTTGAAGGCAATGCTGGGGAATTTGAATAAGGTGAAACGCATTGTTAAAGTGTTGGGAATGGTCAACTGTGATCCTTCTTTTATTGATCAGCCTAAAGTCATTAACGGATTTTCAGATTTGATGGTAGATGTATTTGGTGAACGAGGAAAACATGCACGCGCAGCAGTAGGCATGGCTTCTTTGCCACGAGGTCAGGCGGTGGAAATTGAGTTGGTGGTAGAAGTGTACGATTAACATCCCAAATAATATGACTGTAGATGAAAACCCGTATGCTGATCTCTTAGGGATCAAAGTGCTGGAGTTAGAAGTGGGGATGGCTCGCGT
>JAGQYK010000013.1:0-9017 GCA_020436125.1 Cyclobacteriaceae bacterium
AAGATCACCTCTGCTTTTTCTAGCGTAATACCATCTTGTGCAGTGATCAAATTTTCTTTTGTCATCAATAGCTCAACTGGCTTCGACATATCCTTTTGAAACCTGAGGTCGCGATTGGTAATTATACCTAAAAGCTTACCATTTCCGTCCACCACTGGAATCCCACCGATCTTGAATTCCCGCATAATATTTTCCGCATCCCGCAAGGTTGAGTTTACCTGAAGGGTGATGGGATCGAGGATCATTCCACTCTGTGAGCGCTTTACTTTACGCACCTGAGCAGCTTGAGCCTCAATGGACATATTCTTATGAATAAACCCTAAACCGCCCTCCAGCGCCATTGCAATGGCCAAATCCACCTCTGTCACGGTATCCATGGCAGCGGAGATAATGGGTATGTTAAGCTTTATTTTACCTGTGAGGTGAGCACTTATATCCGTCTCTCGCGGAAGCACATCAGAATAGGCAGGTACCAACAGCACATCATCATATGTGAGCGCTTCAAAGAGAAATTTAGATGAATTAAGGGGGGTCATAGCAAATAATATTTACGATCCATTATTTGCCGAGCAAAGCTAGCCTAATTTGATCACAACTCAATTGCTCCCCTCTAATTTATCTCATTAACTTTACGCAGATTGAAATATTCTGATTCTAAGACAGATAAAGACTTCAACCCTAACCACATGATCAGACTCTATATATTATCTTTCTTACTCCTCCTGTCCCTAGGTTCATTTGGACAAACGCAAACAGGTAAGGCTTCTTTTTATGCTGACAAGTTTGAAGGAAGACCTACTGCTAGCGGTGAGAAGTACAAGCACAATAAACTGACTGCCGCTCATAAGACACTTCCATTCGGCACCAAGGTGCGTGTCACCAATTTAGCTAACAATCAGGCAGTTGAAGTGGTCATTAACGACCGTGGTCCTTATGTTGACGGACGCATTATTGATCTTTCAAGGTCTGCTGCCGAACAGCTTGGGTTTATTAATCTTGGTTTAGCAGAGGTAAAAATGGAGGTAATTGATGCAGGTGATGGCAAAGGCAAAACACAACCTGTGGCTATCGGTAAAGTCTCCGTTGAAGAAAAAGAGTTCTATGATCTTTCTATTTCCCGATTGAAACCATCCGGATTTGGCGTGCAGATTGGAACTTATCAGGAATTGGTAAACCTGATGAGGCTATCGGAAAATCTTAAAAATTCATATAAAAGGGATGTTACAATTCAAGTGAAGGTGCTTAATGGCATTAAATACTACAGCATAATTTTAGGTCAGTTCTCTAAAAGGGCTAAGGCTGGAGGATTTCTGGCAGACATCAAGAAAAAATTTCCTGATGCCTTTATTGTTGAATTTGATCGCTTATAATGCAGTTCCTTTTTCGTTCACGGTCATGAGACACCCCTCTTTTTGCTAATTTTTGGTTACACGGCATCAGTTTTTATCGGTCTTATTTTAGGCCTTCTCGGTGGCGGTGGATCCATTTTGGCCATCCCTATTCTCGTCTATCTTTTTCATCTCGATCCTGTTATTGCTACGGCTTACTCCCTTTTTATTGTTGGTTCAACCAGCTCTGTAGGGGTAGTGTGGAAAGGGAAAAAAGGATTAATCAATTTCAGAACAGGATTGGTATTTGGGGCGCCTTCTTTGCTTACTGTTTTTATCACCCGCAAATGGATTGTGCCATCCTTACCAGATATTGTAATTAACACCTCTTATCTAATGATAACAAAGAGGATACTGCTGCTGGGCCTTTTCGCAGTACTTATGATTATCACTTCATTCTCAATGATGAGAAAGCAAAAAAAGGTAAAAGAACCAACTGAGTTTAGCCTTATTTACGTACTCCTCCTTGGCGCCATGATTGGGCTGCTTACGGGGTTGGTTGGAGCAGGGGGTGGCTTTCTTATCATTCCTGCTCTGGTACTTTTGACCGGCCTGCCTATGAAAGTGGCTACTGGTACTTCCCTTTTTATTATTGCTTTTAATTCCCTTATTGGATTTACTGGTGATATTTTCAATCTGGAAATTCAATGGCCATTTTTACTTTCAATTACTGGCCTTGCCATTGCAGGAACTTTCATTGGCAACTGGCTTTCTACCAAAATCAAAGGAGCTCATCTCAGGGTAGGTTTTGGGTGGCTTACGCTTATTATGGGATGCTGGATTTTGATCGAAGAAATCCTTCTTTAAAAAGTTCGAGGTGACTTTCGTCACGCACTTTAATAAAATCATTTCCGACCTTTGTACTGTACAAATCAAATTATGGCTGATAAAAAGACTTTTAATGAATTGATACAGGATGAAAAGCCCGTTTTAGTAGATTTTTTTGCGGAGTGGTGTGGTCCATGCAAAATGATGGCTCCTGTTCTACAGAATTTCTCTCAAGAAATGGGTGACAAGGTAAAAGTTATTAAAGTAGACATAGATAAAAATCAGAAGGCAGCTGCTACTTATCAGATTCAAGGGGTGCCCACTTTCATCCTGTTTCAAAAAGGAAAAATTGTTTGGAGACAATCTGGTGCTATTCCAGGACATCAACTGAAATCTGTAGTTAATAATTACTTACCCAAGTAAATAATTACCACTAAACGTGTTTATTCGCCAGTTATTGACTTGATTATTTCTTGAGTCACTCGTTCCGCAGAAGCCAACGCTCCATTAATCGTACCCGCATCGCCACTTACATCAGTAGCCTCACCGGCAAAAAATACTTTATCACCAATTGGCAAACCTAAGTTTCCACGGTCTTCAAGGGTGGCTGAAGCCATTGGGTATGAATATCCACCTTGGATAAATTCATCCTTACCCCAATCTTGAATAACAGATAGTACTTGGCTAGTATCAAAATCCCTTCTTACAAAAGCTGTTGCCTGACCACCATAGATAGTATCAAGCTCAGTTAAAATGGTGTTCACCATATCTGGCCCCTGTGCAGAAAGTTCAACTGCTTTTGGGCCATTGATTGTAATAGATAGGGTTTGATTAAATTCACCTCTTCCAACTCCTGCACTGAAGCAATTTGCAATAGATTCACCTCCCCATAGAAAGCCTGTAGTTTCTCCCCAGAAATTTTTCTTAAAGTCGATCACCACACGTATAGAATGATCCATTCCAATTCTGCTCATTGAAGATGTCATCGCCCCAGGTAGGCCAGGGCTAAACGATATTGCATTCTTCTTTAAAATCGATATGGGAACAGTGACTACCACTTTATTGGTTTCAATTTGATTACCATTGGCATCTGTAATCAAAACCTTATCTCCTGTAGAATCGATAGAAGTAACCTGAGTATTAAGCTGAACCAAATCTCTTACCTGATCAAATCTAAAAATCAGAAAATCTTGCATTGGGTTTGTTCTTAGTGCTAAACGAGCACCGTCATGCGTTCTTGCCTGCAGTGACTCTGACACTCCACCCATTCCTAACGCACTATTGGAAGAACCATACAAGTTTCCAATTTGCGAATTAATAAGTGCCTTAACCCTAGCCGGCAAGCCGGCTGCTGCCTGCTCCACTGAAACCCCTGATCCTGAAAAATTCTGAAGGCTCGCTACAAAATTTTGAGCGTTAGTAAAATCACCATCTATTTCCCAATCTGCTGCTAACTTGGAAATGTTATCCAAAATGTATCGATCAGAAGATACTTCATCAATATCAATGGTGTTGACCGCAAAGTTTTTAAGGTTCGTTCCCCAAATTGAATCGGAGCCATAGATTACTTCTGCTCCTAACTCTACTGGAAAGTCAGCTACAGATAGATTAACAAGTTCTTTTTGATTGCGAAGAGATCGCACACGCCCTCCAATCTGGCTCCCCGCCTCCAGTATTTTAACCTTTATTCCTTTGGCTTTAAGAATATCTGCTGTGTACAGGCCAGCAGTACCTGCTCCTATGACTACCACATCTCCATCAAATGGTACTTCAGGAGCCGGGTCGTCTTTAGTACAGGAGGATAACAAATGGGGAAGTAACAAACCTCCTGAAAGGCCAAAACCTAATTGCTTGAGTAATTTTCTTCTCTTCACCTTATCAACTTTGTCGGAAAGATAAATATATGAACGGATTTATTGAAAATTGACCTTCTAATGCCCTAATTGCTACAAATTCGAGGTCTTGCAGTAATTGGCGGCCTATTGTATTATCCTTGCGGGTTAAAGTGGAGACCCCAAATATCCATTTGAGATTTAATATGGTAAAAAGCCATCCCCAAAAAATTAAAAAGATTGCCATTATTGGCCCTGAGTGCACTGGAAAATCAGAATTATCTGAATACCTCTCTCAATATTTTAATACCAGCTGGGTAGCAGAATATGCAAGAGCTTACCTTGATAATTTAAATACCCCCTATCAGGAAAGTGATCTGGTAAAAATAGCACATGGCCAAATAAGACTGGAAGATGAATGGCTATCTGATGCCAATCAAGTGCTGATCTGCGATACTAATTTATTGGTCATTAAGATTTGGAGTAATTTTAAATATGGGCACTGCAATGAGGAGATATTACAGATGATTCAAAAAAGGACCTACGATCTACACCTACTTACCTATATCGATATACCATGGCAGGAAGACCCTCAGCGCGAACATCCCGAAGAGAGAGAAGTACTTTGGAAAATCTATAAGGAAGAATTGGAGCTACAAAAAACACCTTATGTGGAAATCAAGGGTGAACGTGAAGACCGAAGAACAATAGCAGTGAATGCTATCGAGCAATTATTGAACAAGAATGACTGAGAAAATCGGAGCCTATGCGGCATTACAGATTAGGGATTTTCGTTTTTTCATCATGGCCCGGCAGTGTGCTACTCTGGCCATTCAAATTCAAGCAACTATTGTTGGCTGGCAATTGTATGATATTACGCACGACCCCCTTGCCTTAGGGTTAGTAGGGCTTACAGAGGCAATTCCTGCTATTACCGTATCATTATATGCTGGCCATATTGCAGATATTGTAGCTCGCAAAAAGATAATTTTAATTACCGTTTCACTCCTTCTTTTTTGTTCGCTGGCATTACTCTCCTTCACGCTAGAGCCGGGAGCATTCTTATTGGAACAGGGCGTATTCCCAATTTACCTGATCATTTTCCTCAGTGGTTTGGCGCGAGGTTTTTTATCTCCAGCCAATTTTTCATTTATGCCTCAGTTAATCCCAAGGCATCTGTATGGCAACGCTATTTCTCTCAACACCACCTTCTGGTTAATCGCCTCAATTATAGGCCCTATGCTGGCTGGTTTCATTTATGCCTTTATTGGCATTAGCGCCTCTTATTCTGTTGGAGCGGTACTTGCCATCGCTGCACTTACTTTTTATATGGCCATCCCTTCAAGACCAGTGCCGCTTGCTTCCAATGAACAAGGAGTAAGAGAAAAAATAAAATCAGGATTAAAATTCGTACTAAAAACTCAGATCATTCTTGGAGCAATCAGTCTTGATATGTTTGCAGTTTTGTTTGGTGGTGCCGTTGCGTTGCTTCCCATTTTTGCAGCTGAAATTCTGGAGGTTGGCCCACAAGGATTGGGTATGTTGCGCGCTGCCCCGGCACTAGGTGCTGTTTTGATGGCGTTTTACGTCACGCACAATCCTATTCAAAGAAACACAGGAAAAGTAATGTTAGTTTGTGTTGCAGGATTTGGCGCTAGTATGATTGGGTTTGGATTATCAACCAGTTTCATTTTTTCACTTTGTATGCTAATGTTAAGTGGAATGTTTGATAGCATAAGTATGATTATTAGAAGCACTTTGATTCACACACGGACTCCAGAAAATATGAAAGGTAGAGTGTCAGCAGTGAACAGCATTTTTGTGGGCTCTTCCAATGAGATTGGAGCATTTGAATCGGGAGTAACAGCTAAGCTGATGGGTGTGGTGGCTTCTGTAGTATTTGGTGGAGCCATGACATTACTCACAGTAGGGATTACAGCCTGGAAAGCCAAAGAACTAACTCAACTCGACCATTTGGATCATGAATAAACCAATGCGACAGCCTGACAATAGAGCCAACCATCACTTTTCATTTTTAATTTCGTTTTCATAGTGTTAGCTTTTTGTCTTAAATCACACACCATGAAAAAAGCAATCATCACCATACTCTTTTTCTTTCCCTTACTAACCTTTGGACAAACCTCACTCAATGTTCCAGGGTTAAAAGAGCCTGTTGAGATCATACGGGATAATTATGGGGTAAATCACATCTATGCAAAAAATGAACACGATCTTTTTTTCGCTCAGGGATACTGCGCTGCTAAAGACAGACTTTTTCAATTTGAAGTATGGAGAAGGCAAGCCACAGGAACTGTGGCCGAACTTTTGGGGCCCAGAGAAATCAACAGAGATATTGGTGCAAGACTATTTCGATTCCGTGGGAATTTAAAACAAGAACTTAATCATTACCATGAAAATGGTGAGGCAATAATCACAGCTTACACCGATGGAGTAAATGCTTATATCAGTCAAACAGAAAAAAATCCAAGTCTCCTGCCTCTTGAATTTGAACTTTTAGGAACTAAGCCCCAAAAATGGACTCCTGATGTGGTGATTTCCCGACATCAAGGTTTGGTGATGAACCTGACCGAAGAGATCAGTGTAGGAAGAATGGTCGCTGCACTTGGGGCTGAAAAAGTGAAAGAAATTCAAAACTATGGCCCGGGTGACCCAATACTTGAATTAGATCCAGCTATCAACGCGGAGCGACTTTCTGATGATGTGATTGGCTTGTATAATGCATTCAGGAGACCTGTTGCTTTTGCTCCTGAAGACCTAGTAGCGGATGCCAACACCAACCTGGAAGAGTATCGTTATTTGGTAAAATTAGATGAAGAGGCAAGACAAAGTGTTTTAAATGAGGAGAAGCAGATTATTGGGAGCAACAACTGGATAGTAAGTGGCCGTTATTCACAAAGTGGATATCCGCTACTGGCCAATGACCCTCACCGTTCTCTCTCCGCTCCATCCCTTCGTTACATGGTTCATCTCAACGCCCCAGGGTGGAATGTGGTAGGTGGTGGTGAGCCCACCATACCTGGCATATCAATTGGCCACAACGACTATGGTGCCTGGGGGCTTACTGTTTTTGAAATAGATAGTGAAGACTTATATGTGTACGAATTAAATCCCGCCAACAAAAATCAGTATAAATACAAAGGAGGCTGGGAAGATATGCGCATCGAGAAAGATGTGATAAAAGTAAAGGGAGCACCAGATGTAAATGTAGAGCATAAGTATACACGACATGGACCTGTTACTATGGTGGACGAAAAAAATAATATTGCTTACGCTGTTCGGGCTGGCTGGATGGAGATTGGTGGCTCCCCCTATTTGGCAAGTCTTAGGATGGATCAAGCCACAACATGGGAAGAATTTAGAGAAGCATGTTCCTACAGCCACCTACCAGGTGAAAACATGATATGGGCTGATAAAAAAGGTAACATTGGATGGCAGGTGGTAGGCGTGGCTCCTATGCGCAAAAATTGGAGTGGCATGGTGCCCGTGCCTGGAGATGGCCGCTACGAATGGGCTGGTTTTTTACCTATAAAATCATTGCCCAATGCCCTTAACCCCGAAAAAGGATTTTTGGCGACTGCCAATGAGAATCTTGTGCCCGACAACTATGAGCATCGGAATGCTGTAGGTTGGAGCTGGGCAGAAAGCTATCGTGCAGATCGTATCAATGAGGTGCTCGCTATGAATAGAAAATTTTCTATTGCTGATATGATGCGATTACAAACAGATTATTTGGCAATACCAGCAAGAACACTAGTGCCCTTACTCAATGAGTTGAAGTCAAGTGATAAAACAACTGAAACTGCCCGACTTATGTTGACGAAATGGGATTTTATCATGGATAAAAACGCTATAGAACCTTCGATATATAAGGCTTGGGAAGATCGCCTAAAAGAAAACATCAAACCTTTATTTGTTCCTGAGAAAGGAATGGACTTAGTGCGCTCATTACCTTTGAGTAAGGTGATTGACTGGATATTGACGGCACGTCCTGAGTTTGGAAACAATTCCGTTTCAGCAAGAGACGAATTCATCTTAAACGCATTAAAAGATGCTACTTCTGACCTTTCTGGCAAGTTGGGGTCTGATATGCGAAAGTGGCAGTATGGTCAGGCCAAGAATCATCATGTCCATATAAAACACCCGCTTAGCAATGCTGTAGATGCTGCCACCAGAAAAAAGATTGAACTGGGTCCTTACCCTAGAAGTGGCTACGGCTCCACACCAGGCATGACCGGTAACGGTGATAACCAAACCCATGGGGCTACTTTTAGAATTGTGGTGGATACAAAAGATTGGGATAAATCAATGTTTACCAATGCTCCAGGGCAAAGCGGAGTTCCTGGAAATAAGTTTTATGACAATCTCTTCCCCCTTTGGGCCAATGACAAGCACTTTCCCGTGTATTTCAGCAAACCACTGGTTGAAAAGTCAGCTTATGAAAAAACCATACTAAAACCGTAAACAATCATAGGATTGGGTGATAACAGTCACAGTTTAAGTAATGGTGACTTTGTAACATTGCTTCAACATTCAGTTTTTGATGAGTCACAAACTTATTAAGCTATTGTTGATTTGCCTTATATGCCTCGGACTGGCATTTGGCATCGCAATTATCTATGAAACAATTTTTAACTAAAAAATACTTGTATGAAAAAGAACATGGGGAATGCCGATAGAATCATCCGCATCGTAATTGTATTAATTTTCGTCACGTTGTATTACACAGGAACTGTAACAGGGTTGATTGGCACTTCGCTTATCGTACTCTCAGTTGTGTTTTTGTTAACTAGCTTATTGAGCTTCTGCCCTATCTATACCATCTTTGGTATGAATACGTGCCCGGCTAAAAAGTCTACATAAGACTTTGCCTTATTAATTATCCATTAAAGATGCTAGGGAAGCTCCAAACCATCCAGCCATAAGCGGCAAATCGGAGTACTCTGGAAATTGATATAAGGACAAAAGACTTAAATGGAAAATTGATTGAGCCGGCCAACATACACATGGC
>JAGQYK010000013.1:9117-22681 GCA_020436125.1 Cyclobacteriaceae bacterium
TCCTGGATATAACCTTCCAATAAAATAAATACAGTAATTATCACAGCAAACCAAAGTAAGCCCTTTGCAAGATTCCTAAATAGAAACCCTGATTTGGTTTCTTCCTCAACTGGTTCCATTCTCCTAATTTAAAATAGGGTGACGCCTAAAAGGCTTTTGCTCATCAAACAATTTGCGATAGGTATGATGAACCTTGCTGACGTGCGCGCCCACCTGCTCCACTACGACAATCATTTTGGGGTTAAAGTCTCCAATCCAATTCATTTCGTATTCTTCATATCGCTTATACTTTACCTGAAGTATCTCTCTTGCATTTAAGACCATTGCGCCATCAAGTCCCTTTCCTTGATGCTCAGGCACAATCCCAAACAAGATACCAAATGCTTTTTTATTTGTTTTTAACAATGAATGCCAAAGAAATTTAGCTTTTCCAATCCAATCTAATTTCCCATTAACATATCTAAATATCTGATTGATCTCAGGCAATGAAAGAAAAAAGGATACCGGTTCACCCTTATAAAAACCAAAGTAAAGTAGCCTGAGATCCATAATTGGCTTCATCTGTTTCACTATCAATTTAGCCTGTTGCATTGTCAATTCCGGCATCTCTGCCCGATTTGCCCATGCATTATTATAAACCGTTCTCAGATATTCTGCCAACCGATGCGCTTCACTTTTTTGAAGGTGCCTAAATTCATAATCTTTATCTTCTGCCAAACGCTTCGCTTTAGCCTCCAACTTGGGAGATAGCGGATCCATTATTTTCCTTGCAAAGGTGAACTGCTTAAAGTAGACCTGAAAACCATACGATTCAAAAAAATCCTGATAGTACGGAAAGTTATAGTTGCATTGGTAATTGGGGTCGCGATCAAATCCATCTACTAGCAATCCCCACCATCGATCTTTATTACCAAAGTTGATTGGCCCGTCCATTGCCTCCATTCCTCTTTTTGCAAGCCATTCTTTACATGTATCAAAAAGCAAAAAAGCTGCATCCTTATTTTCAATACAGTCGAAAAATCCCATGCCGCCAGTTGGCTGATCATTTCCTTTTTTAACTAATTTTTCATTTACAAAAGCCGCCACTCTTCCTATGGTATTGCCTGATGAGTCTTTCAATATCCATCGACAACATTCGCCATGGCGAAACGCTTTATTCTTTTCTTTATCAAAAACAGATTCAATATCTGCATCCAGTGGTCTTATCCAATTCTTATTATTCTGAAATAGCCTCACTGGTAGATATAGAAAATCATTGATATCTTCTTTTGTTGTTACCTCTTTAATCGTCATACTTCAACTGAAATCATTTGGCAAAATAATTTTAAAGGTAGTCCCAATCAATTTTACTCACCTTGAATTTCATTTTCAAATTTTAGCTAAGCACACATCCCCGATAAAATGATCCAACTGAGTAGCCATTCTTTCAATAATCTCTCAGTAATCTTCTAATCATATAGTATGCAAGCTTTTGATTTATAGTCACTTAAGGCATAAAAAGCAATATAATGTATTCCCATGATTTGCACCTCACAGCGTAAGGAATTAAACCACTATCTCTAACGATTCACATCTATATGTTTGACCTCATCAAGTTGCCAATCAATGACGAGTCCATTGGCGATTCCATCAGCTACCTTTTTGCCATATAATAATTCAACTAGAAATAACGCAGGATCATAAGATTTTGCCCCACCAGCAGAAGTGATGGCTTTGCGATCGTGAACAAAACTAACCCCTTCATGCACTGTCAGGTCAGGGAATGTTTCTTTGTATCGCTGAATATCTGAAGGGAAAGTGGTGCTTTCGTATACGTCCAAAAGTCCGGCATTAGCCAGAACAAATGCGCCATCGCAAAGTGACATTATATAGGAAGCATTAGTGCCTGTTTTTCTCACAAACTCAGTAAGTGCTTTATTCTCTAAATCACTATCCATGCTATGTTCAGCACTTGGAACTACCAATATATCTATAGGTGGAATTGAATCAGAGGAAAAAGCATAATCAGGAATAATCTTTAAACCCTCAAATGAAGTAATAGTCTCATGACGTTCTGCGACCGTAAAAACCTTAATAGCCGGATCAGTGTGAAAGATGGTGTGATGCAACACATCCATTGGGGCAACCAACTCTGAATTATATACACCCTCTACTATTAAGAAAGCTGCATTCAATTCCTTTGGAGGATGAATCGGAGCCAATGTACTTGTTACATTTTTTGCAGGTTCTTGTTTACATGATAGGACAATTATTCCAATTAATAGCAAGGTTGCTCCACGCATAAGTTCAAGTTTTGGAAGCTGAAGTTAACCAAAAATACTTAACCATACTGCCCCCATTACTCTATGTCTTTTTGTATAATACACTGTTTATAAATCCTCCATAAAAGGAACTAGCATCAATTTTTTTAAAATATCCACTTTGAATTATCCTATCCCAATTGGATAAGGATCTTATATCTAGTGCGCCCAGGCAATTAAAAAATATATACATCACTTTTAAAAAAATCCTATGCCAATATTTATGATTTACAAAATCCGCAACCAACCAGCGCCCTTGACTCTTCAAATGACCATGAACTAGTTGCATGACATTGTGTAATTCAGAGTCAGTAAACATATCGACAAAAAAATGAGTGATTACTATGTCAAAATTTCTATCAGGCACATTTTCATGTGTTCCATGCATGTAAATTACCCGATTAGTAAAATTCAAATTTTTTTTTGCCAGTTCAATCATCTTTTCAGAAGCTTCCACAAACCATATCCTGCAACTCTTATTTTTAACAAGAAGTTGAGTTAAAGATTTTCCGGTGCCTCCCCCGATTACCAGTACATCAGCGCCTTCTGCTATGGTATCCAGATTATATTCCTGTGCACTCATTAAACTATTCCCAAACGCAAAACCTGCGAGCTTATCGTAAAATGGAGCAATCTTATCAAATCGATTTAGTTGTGGGGCTGCCACTATCCAATGATGTAAAGTAGCGGAAATAAAAAAACTGCATCACCCGCCAAACGGTATCTGTCGTTCAGTGCAAACCAACTTGCCTTGATAAAAATCAACAGCAGCACCAAATACATTGCCGTGTATACCATTAACATCGAAACATTTAACCCCGTATCAAAGGCGTAAAAGAAAAGAACCACCTGCAAGACGAATAGAAAATAAAGAATCGCTTTTGAAACCTTATCCCCCACACTTGTAACCAAAGATGGATGATTATCTAACTTATCTTTATCTCTATCAAACCAAGAGAAAAGCACAAGATTGATGAGAGCGGTATTAAAGAATAATACTGAAGGAATTGCAATAAGACTGTTGAACGACAATTCAGATAAAGCAATAACAGGAAGCATTACCCCCACACTGTATAGCACTGCCCCTAAAAGCTCTTTAAGAAAACCCAGTTTACGCTGCACTATGAAATAGACCACCACTAAAGCTCCTAGTCCAATACCCATACTAAGCACGGATTCATAAATAAAAAATAGCAGGGGTATTATAGCCAGCAATATGATTATTGCCAATACAATGATCATGTTAAAATTTTGCTGATGAAATCTATGCCGTTCAGTAGAAGCCTGACTCTTAAGTTTTCTAGCATCCACCAAATGATCCATAGTATAGATCAGCCATACAGTCAACCCAAGACACAACAATCCTTGAAATCTGATATCGACCTCAAAAACTCTTGTTAAAAACATCGCTGAAATAGTAGCTCCTAATGCCACATCCAGGCTTAACAAGTTGAAGTATCTGTAATAGCTGGTTATCCTTTGCATTAAAAAGAAAAAGCTCTCCATCCGGAGAGCTTTCAATTTAAAAATAATTAACCTGCTTTTATGAAGATTTTAATGCTTCTGCACCCCCCACAATCTCTAATATCTCCTTAGTAATAGCGGCTTGACGAGTACGGTTATAAGCTAGTTTCAACTCTTTTAGCAATTCTCCGGCATTTTCGGTCGCTTTGTCCATAGCTGTCATTTGAGCTCCGTTAAATGCCGCATTTGAATCTAATACCGCTTTGAACAATTGAACTCTTAATGACTTAGGGATAAGGCCCGTTACGATTTCTTCCCGATCAGGCTGATAGATATAGTCAACATCAGTTGCTTTAGCATCAGCGGCCTCAGCCTTTATTGGCAAATAATCTTCTACCCTCAATATCTGAGTTGCTACATTTTTGAACTCATTATAGACTACTTCAATTTTGTCATAAGTACCCTTCTCAAAAGAGGACATCAAAAATTCTGCAGCCTTGGAAACGTTTTCAAAAGTAAGATCCTGAAACAAAGTTGAATACCTATCCTCCACTTTATAACCTCTCTTTTTAAAATACTCAAGTGCCTTTTTTCCAATTGGCATTATGGTAATTCTCCCCTGCTCATTCTGTTGAGCATATCTTTCCTTAATGAGCTTTAAAGTTGCCTTAAAAACATTGGTATTGAATGACCCACATAACCCCCGATCTGCACTAACAGTCACAATCAGGATATTTTTCTCCTCACGAACGGCATTGTACCAACTTTGCCCTTCCTCACCAGCACCAGACACATTGCGTAGTACCTCAGAAAGTTTTTCAGAAAACGGTCTCATCTGGATAATCCTCTCCTGCGACTTTCTCAATTTGGCAGCTGCCACCATTTTCATGGCTTTAGTAATCTGCTGCGTTGAGATGATCGAGGTTATCCTATTTTTTACCTCCTTTAAACTGGCCATTTATCGTTCTTAATATTTGGCAGCCAATTCCAATGCTGCTTTTTTAACTGTTTCTACATCTGCATCTTCAAATTTACCCGCTCTAAAGTTGTCAAGTACAGTTTTATTTTGCGCTCTCAACAAGCCGATAAATTCTTTTTCGAATTCTTTTACTTTCTCTACAGGTACATTATCAATATAACCCTTCGTAGAAGCCAAAATCATGGCTACCTGCTCCTCTACAGGAACTGGAGCATATTGAGGCTGTTTCAGCACTTCTGTATTTCTTCTTCCTCTTTCAATGGTAAGCTTAGTAGACGCATCAAGGTCAGAACCAAATTTGGAAAATGCCTCCAATTCCCTGAATTGTGCTTGATCCAATTTAAGTGTACCTGCCACTTTTTTCATTGATTTGATTTGGGCGGCACCACCCACACGAGACACTGAAATACCTACGTTAATCGCTGGACGAACACCTGCGTTAAACAAGTTTGTCTCAAGGAATATCTGGCCATCCGTAATTGAAATTACGTTAGTAGGAATATAGGCCGATACGTCATTCGCTTGTGTCTCAATAATAGGAAGTGCTGTCAATGATCCGCCTCCTTTTACCTTACCTTTCAATGAAGGTGGTAGGTCGTTCATTTGAGAAGCAATCTCATCGTTGGCAATAATTTTAGCAGCACGCTCAAGCAGGCGAGAGTGCAAATAGAATACATCTCCAGGATATGCCTCACGTCCAGGAGGCCTTCTCAATAGAAGAGACACCTCACGATAAGCAACTGCCTGCTTTGATAAGTCATCATAAATTACAAGAGCTGGACGACCAGTATCTCTAAAGTACTCGCCAATTGCAGCACCTGTAAATGGAGCAAAGAATTGCATAGGAGCAGGATCTGCTGCAGAAGCCGAAACGATTACTGTGTAATCCATGGCTCCAGCCTTCTCCAAAGTATTTACGATACCAGCTACTGTTGATGCCTTTTGGCCGATGGCCACATAAATACAGTAAACGGGCTCGCCCTTTTCGTAAAATTCTTTCTGGTTGATAATTGTATCAATGGCAACAGCTGTTTTTCCTGTCTGACGATCGCCAATGATCAACTCACGCTGACCCCTACCTACTGGAATCATCGAGTCAATGGCTTTGATACCTGTTTGTAAAGGCTCACTTACCGGCTGACGGAAAATTACACCTGGTGCTTTGCGCTCCATGGGCATTTCGAAAAGCTCACCTTTCAATGGTCCTTTACCATCAATTGGCTCAGCCAATGTATCTACCACTCTGCCTAATACACCTTCACCTACTTTAATGGAGGCGATAAGACCAGTACGTTTCACCGTATCCCCTTCTTTGATACCTTGAGACTCTCCTAAGAGTACGGCACCCACGTTATCTTCTTCGAGGTTAAGTACCATTGCACGAAGTCCATTTTCAAATTGAATAAGTTCTCCAGCTTGTGCTTTGGTAAGTCCATAAACTCTAGCTACACCATCACCTACAGTAAGTACTGTACCTACTTCCTCCAACTCTGCATTGGTTCTGGCTCCAGAAAGCTGCTCTCTTAATATTGCTGATACTTCTTCGGGTCTTATTTCTGCCATGATTATATATGATTTCTTATTGGGTCTATATTTTAAAGATTGGTGAGAATTAAATCTCCTTTATATATGGGTTTTTTTTAAACATTAACTTAAGCGCTTTTAGCTTACTGCTAATTGATGCATCGATTTGCTTGTCGCCCACATTCAGAATGAAGCCACCAATAAGATTACTATCTACTTTTTCGTCAAGTTCTATAGTTTTCTTGTCGCTTAGTTGCTTCACTATCTCCTCAACCTCTTTGCGGATTTCAGCATCCAAAGCAATAGTAGAGGTAATGGATGCTTTTTGTATCCCTTTGAACGTATTGTAAGCATTATGGAATTCTCTTGCGATTGAAGGCAGAATTGACTCCCTGTTTTTACGGGTAATGATATCAATTATCGCAAGAGTAAGTTGATGCACTTTCCCTTCGAATATTTTATAAAGAACAGCTTTCTTCTTATCACTTTTGATGATGGGGCTACGCAGAAGGGAAACCAACTCGAAGTTCTCATTGCACGTTTTGTCAATGAGCTTCATGTCGTTATGCACTTCATCCAGAACCCCTTGTTCCTGTGCTAACCCTAAAAGTGATCTTACGTACCGCGATGCAGCTCTAAAGTCCGACATTTTCTTAATTTAACTTTAGTTCCTCTACAAAGCGATTGGTCAGATCCTTTTGCGCCTTGTCGTCAGATAGATTTTTCCTCATTAATTTTTCAGCAACCTCCAATGAGAATATTGCCACTTGCTCCTTCACATCTCTAAGGGCAGCATTCTTCTCTGTCTGAATTACCGCTTTAGCATCCTCTATTATTTTATCGGCATTCTTCTTCGCATCAGTTTGTGCCTGGTCGTGAAGTCTATTTGCAGCATCTCTGGCGTCACGAAGAATTTTATCTCTTTCTTCACGAGCTTCCTTCAACAGGGCTTCGCTATCTGCCTGCATAGAGGCCATTTGTTGACGTGCTTTATCAGCAGCGTCCAAGGATCCTTGAATGGTTTCTTCTCTTTGTTTTAGGCTGTTTAAAATTGGCTTCCAAGCCATCTTGGATAATGCAAACACTAATACGAGGAAGACAACTGCCTGCCAGAAAATGAGACCAACGCCCGGGGTTAATAAATCCATATTGGCTATTCTTTAATTAAAATCTTTTTTGTTGTTGTTTTCTAAAAACAAGAAACCTGCCCAGGCCCAATGCCAAAGGCAAGTTTCTTAATTTGATTTACGCTGCTGGACTTGTTGCAATCAAGAAACAAACCACCACCGCAAAGAGAGCAATTACCTCAACCAAGGCTGCAATGATCAACATAGATCCTTGTAGTTTATCTGCAGATTCAGGTTGACGGGCCATGGCCTCCATAGCAGAACCTCCAATGCGACCAACACCGATACCTGCGCCAATTGCAGCAAGACCAGCTCCGATGCCCGCACCCATAACTGCGTAGCCAATGTCCAATAATAAAGCAAACAACATACTCACTTCTTTTTTAGGTTAAACAACACCGGGAATTTCCCGGATATCTTCAAATGCAAACTTTCATTTGCATCTTTTAATTTCTAATGATGTTCATGTTCTGCTGTTGCCAATCCTATATAGAGAGACGAAAACAGCGTAAACACGTAAGCTTGAATTCCCGCAACCAACAACTCAATCAAGCTAATAAATACTACTAAGATGGATGAACCGAAGCCCACAATCCAACTATGAAATATAAATGTCAAAGACATAATGCTTAACAATACAATATGGCCGGCAGTCATAGCTGCAAACAAACGAATGAACAAAGCGATAGGCTTTGTAAATATTCCGATCACTTCAACCATCAATAAAATAGGGCGCAAAGGTAATGGCACACCAGGCGTCCAGAAAATATGACTCCAATAGGCCTTGTTGCCACTGATATTAGTAATCAAAAAGGTAAATACGGCAAGAGTAATAGTTACAGCAATATTTCCTGTCAGGTTTCCTGCGCCTGGCAGTAGGCCTAATAAATTACCAAAAAGGATAAAAAAGAAAAGCGTTAACAAGTACGGAACATACTTATTGGCTTTTGGCCCTGCATTTGGTTTTATCACTTCATCCGTTACAAAAAGGATAATTGGCTCCATGAAGGACTGAATCCCTTTTGGCGCTTTCCCAGCATTTTTTCTGGCTCCTTTTGCCGCTGCCCGAAATACCAGTATTAATAAGGTGGCTGTGATGAATAGCATGGCCACGTTTTTAGTGATGGAGAAATCCAGCACCTGCGTATCTCCTAAGTAGATATGACTGTGTTCCAGCTTGTAGCCATTGTATGGAATCACATTGTGGTGGTCATCGTAAAAATTGGATGACGAAAAAAAGTCCAAACCTCTCTCCGCAGAGTAGACAATAACCGGAAGGTAAAGGGTGCCATAGTGTCCGTCAAAAAAATGCCAGATATGGTCATCTAGTACGTGGTGGATGATCACCCCACTTACATCAAAGCTTTCCTCCTCGCTGTTATCAGCAGCAAACGAAGGGGCCGCATTCCCAATAAAAAGAAGGATTATTAATAAAATTCGAGTGAGAGCGTTTTTATAAGGAAAAGCGGTCATTTTGACTCTTTTATGGCGTTTAATTTTGCCGCAAAGGTATAAATTAAAGAACCAGAAAAAAATATTCCGGGACTTTCGGAACCTTATTTATAGCTCTTTTTTCCGGTAATTTTTCGATATAAAAAACCAACCTCGAGGGCGGTAAAAAGCATATAAGTCACCATGAACACTCCCGCGTTAGCGGCAGCCTGAGTAGGGCTCTTTAGCAGTACAAATAGAATATAGGCCCCATAAGCGACTAATTTAACGAAAAGGGTGAGCAAGTATAATTGAGCAAAATACTTTGGCTTCTCATTTTTGATGTCAATCAAGTAGTAATAAATACCCGCAGCCCCCAAAAACAGCAAAATAATCGTTTGGAAAAAGAATGACGGGAAAACCGGAAAAATGAAATAACTCACCGCCACGATCATCATCGCACACCCCAGCAAGGCGATTAAAAACAGCATATTTTATCGTTGATTCATTGACCTATAAACCTGGTACATCATCCCGGCAAATGCCGCAATAGTAAAGATTACTATAAAAAGCGGAAATCTTAGGTCTAAGTAATTATCCAGTAAATGACCTATCCATCCTGCTACACCAATTGTGACCACAAGCTGGATAGCCAGTCCACTATACTTTAAATAGGTATTATATGGTTTTGGCTTGCTCTGGTCTGAGGGATCTTGATCCTTGTCCATTTTCACCCAATTTAATATCACGGACAGCAGCTCCCATTTTACAAGTACCATTAAATACAGCACCCGGCTCAACTACTAATTTACCAGTGACGATGTCACCATGCACAACGGCCGTTGCTTTTAGAATTAACATCTCTGAAATCTCAATTTTGCCTTTTACCTCACCTTCCAGGTCGGCATTTTGCGCAATAATGTTGCCCTCTACCTGACTGCTATTGCCCAAAGCAATTTTTGATTTTGATTTGATGTTACCTATTACTTTGCCTTCTATACGAATATTGCCGTAGGTTTCTATGTTACCTTCAAGCACGGTGCCTTTACCGATCGTATTGGTTGAGTTACTAATTTCTTCTGCCACTTTTTTTTGTTCTTTAGAGGTAAACATGATTCTCTTATTAAAAGGTTACAAACTCTTCCGGGTTAAGGGAGTTTCCGTTGTACCACAATTCAAAATGCAGGTGCGGACCATCGGTCATCTCTCCACTGTTGCCAACTATAGAGATAATGTCTCCGGCATTAACAAAATTACCAACTTTTTTCAACAGTTCAGCATTGTGCTTATATACCGATATAAGGTTGCTTCTGTGCTGCACAGCTATTACATATCCTGAATCCTGCGTCCAGGAAGCCATAATAACAGTGCCGTCAGCGATGGCCTTTACTGGCTCATTGGTTTTCGCCACTATATCTATTCCAAAATGACTTTTCTTAAGATCGTAATGATCAGAGATGAAACCAGTAATAGGTGAAAAGAAAAACATCTCTTGTAGCTCTCGGTATTTAGTGCTGGTAAGTGCAATCAGTGACATCTCTGATTGCTCAAACTCCTGACGGAATTGAGAGTCAGAAGCTGCCAGCTGCATATCCGTAATGGATGGAATAACACTGTTATCATTTCCCAGCGCTTCAACGGGATCAATAAAACCACTTGATGTATCCCCACTCAGTATTCGCTGGAAGTTCATAATGAACTTATCCTTATTATCTACTTCTATTGAAAGTGAATCTACCTTTATGGCAAGCTCGTATAGTTTTTTATTCGCCTCCATCTGTGCATGCTTTGGATCGAACCACTTTGCCAACACGGTTTTAGAGAGCAACATGCTGAGGGAAAAGACTACAATAAAAAAAGTAATGGAAACCACCAGCAACTTAGCATATGTAAAGGCAAAGTTTGACTTTTCAGCCAAGTTCTCCTCATTGCGGATGACCAGCTGGTATTTGGTAGTGAGTCGTTCGGAAAGTGTCTTTTTTGGCTTCAAAAACCGTTAAATTTTGCACAAAAATAGATATAATCGTTAATTATAATATTGATTATCTGTTTTTTACGTTTGTAAGCTGGAATTAACCCTTTTATTGGCCTTGCGCGCATTTTTTCTTTTAGTTATAATGATCTCCCTTCTGGTTGGCTGCTCATCCGAGCAAACGACTGTCACCAGTAATGTGTACCATAATCTGACGGCACATTATAACGGATATTACTATGCGCGAGAAAAAATCATGGAAGTAGAGCAAACTATTCAGCAAAGTCTGGATGATGACCACAACCAAATTCTCCGGCTCTATCCCAAATTGGATACCACCTTGGCCAAAACTTATCAAAAGGACACTGAAGAAGCGATCAAGATGGCATCGCTCTCCATCCAACGTCATCCTAATAGCAAATGGGTAGATGACAACTATATCATGGTCGGTCTAGCAAGAATGTATGATTGCGATTTCGTAAATGCGGTACAGACCTTCAAATATGTAAATACGAAAAGTAAAGATATCAACACACGTCATCAGGGTTTACTCAATCTTATTCGGGCCTTCACTGAAAATGAAGAATATGAAAAAGCTGAAGAGGCCTTTCGGTTTTTAGAAAAAGAGCCGCTTAACAAGCCTAACGCAAAGAAGTTGTATTTGGAAAAAGCTTACTATTATCAAGTACTCAACGACTATGATAACATGGTTCGTAACCTTACCCTGGCCGACAGTTTGCTGAGTAAACAAGATCAAAGAGGAAGAATCTACTTTATTATAGGTCAAGTTTATCAGAAGTTGGGTTTCGGATCTGAAGCTTACAATTACTACCGAAAAAGTATTGCCACCAATCCTGCTTACGAAATTGATTTTTACGCACGTCTCAATATGGCCCAGGTAGCAAGGCTGGATGACATAAGAGATATAAAGGTGGTAAGAAAGCAATTTGAAAAAATGCTGACGGACGCAAAGAACCAGGAATTTAGAGATAAAATATATTTTGAATTGGCCAAGTTTGAATTGAAACAAGGAAATCTGTCAGAAGCCATTAATAACTATACCTACGCAGCACACGCTGGTACTAACAAAAGAATCCAAGGAAGCGCCTACCTGCAGTTGGGCCAGATTCATTTTGACTCATTGAAAAAATATAGCATCGCAAAAAATTACTATGACAGTGCAGTAAGTGCACTACCACCAGACTTTGAGAATCTGGATAACATTAAAAAAAGGCAGGAAGTCCTGGGCGACTTTGCTAAATACACAGAAACAATCGCATGGCAGGACAGTCTATTGTTAATGGCATCAATGGATTCCACTATACTGCGCACCCAACTTGATTCGGTGATTGCCTCTAGAAAGCGAATAGAGGAAGCAGGAAAAAAGAAAAAAAGAAGGTCGCAGGGCGGTGGCACTTCCAATCAAAGTAATCCTTTTTTCCTGGAAGATTCCAACACTACTGCAGATTGGTATTTTGGAAATCCCTCAGCAGTTGGAGCCGGCCAATCCGAATTCAGCAGAATTTGGGGAACCATACCTCTTGAAGATAATTGGAGGCGCTCCAATAAATCGTCTGTAATTGCGGATGAGTTAAAACAAGTTGCTAATGTTGAGGCTAGCGAAGATGTAGCCGAAACAGCAGAAAGTGAAAAATCATCGGACGAAGTGGGTAAAATTTTTGCGCAGCTTCCTCTTACCGAAAGTGATAAATCAAAAGCACTTGCCAAAATTGAAGATGCCTATTTCAATCTAGGCGACTTGTATTACTTTAAGTTGAACGAAAAAATTAATGCTGAAAATTCCTATACCTCTCTTTTAGATCGCTTCTCTAATTCAGAGTTTGAGCCAGAAGTACTGTACAAACTCTACCTTATTAATACTGAACTGGAGAATGATAAAGCACAGAATTATTACGATAGGCTGATTGATAACCACCCTAACTCCAGCTTCGCAAAGCTGCTTTTAAATCCAGACTACCTGAAAGAAACAAGTGTTGCTGCTGAAAAGCAAAAAGAAATCTATAAAGAGGCTTACAAGAATTTTGAAAATGGCCAATCTCAGGATGCGCAAGAAAAACTGAATCAAGCCTTTGCTCTTGGAGAAACTAGCTTTTCTCCTCAGCTGGAATTATTAAAAATACTTATCACAGGAAAGACTGAGGACATTACACGCTACCAAGCTGAACTGGAAACGTTTTTAGAAAAAAACCCTGATGGGCCGCTCAACACCTACGCAAAATCACTATTAACCACGTCTAAAGCCCTCAAGGAAAAATTCGAAAAATCAAGAAACATAAGATATGTTAATGATCTCGAGGGAGCCCACTATTTTGTGATCTCACACTTACAACTTTCCAAGATGTCCGACTTGTTGTCTACCACACTAGATGGATTTATCCGAAAGGAACGCAAAGCAAATACCCTTAAAACGAGCACCCTGATCCTTAATGAAAAATACATACTCACCATGGTTGGTGAATTCCCAGACCCCCTTTCAGCAGTCGAATTTCTCGATAAGTTCAACAATCAAACTTTGGCAGATAACACACTTTCAAGCTATAAATTCAATATTTTTGTTATAACGAAAGAGAACTCCGACATTCTATACAGAACAAAAGCACTGGATGAGTACCTCACCTTCTTTGATAGAAACTATAAAGTCAAAAATCAATAAACTGCTTACCTACAGGAGTAAGTGGTTTGGCATATTCACCAAATGGGCATGGATAGCGCTATTAAGTATTTTAATAGGCTTGCCCATCTACGT
>JAGQYK010000013.1:22780-64450 GCA_020436125.1 Cyclobacteriaceae bacterium
GTTTACAGTAAGCATCAACCTATTTGGCTTATATGGAGAGATGCCAAGTATCAAAGAAGTTGAGAATCCGGAAAATGACCTTTCCTCGGAAATCATTTCTGCAGATGGGGTGTCTCTCGGTCGCTATTTTAGATACAATCGTAGTCAGGTACTTTACGAAGAGCTTTCGGATGAACTGATCAATACCTTAATCATTTCAGAAGACCATAGATTTTACAATCACTCGGGCCTTGACTTCCCTGCCTACATCAGGGTGTTTTTCGGACTCATTACGTTTAATCATCAAGGTGGAGGCAGCACCATTACCCAGCAGCTCGCAAAAAACCTCTACACCATGAATCCCGATCATAGCCTGGATGGAAAACTGAGCAGGCTCGGAAGTGTACCGAGACGTATTATCCAAAAAACTAAAGAATGGATAATCTCAGTTAACCTGGAAAAAAACTTTACAAAGCATGAAATTCTTGCCATGTACCTGAATACTGTTACTTTCAGCAGCAATACATTCGGGATTAAAGTAGCAGCAGAAACCTACTTTAATAAACAACCAGATAGCCTTAATCTCCAAGAATCGGCAGTACTGGTGGGCATGTTACAAGCAGCCACACTTTACAACCCTCAGCGCAACCCCGAAAACTCATTGCGCAAACGCAATGAAGTGTTATATAAAGTTTACAAGCATGGCTACAAAATTAAAACTCGCGAAGAGTATGATTCGATTGCAGCCCTTCCTATTGATTTAAAGTACAGTGTGCAAAATCAAAATGAAGGATTAGCCACCTATTTCAGAACGGTGATGAGTAACTACCTCATGAAGTTCTGTAAAGAAAGGGGAATCGATCTGTGGAACTCTGGACTGAGAATTTACACCACTATTGATAGTAAGCTTCAGCAATATGCGGAAGAAGCCATGGAGGAACATATGAAACCTTTGCAAAAACAGTTTAATGAAGAATGGAAAAGGGTAGGTCGCAATCCATGGGAAGATGATAACGGAAAAGAAATAAGAGGTTTTCTGGATGCTCGCATTAAAAGAACAGCTAGCTATAAAGCACTTGTTGAAAAGTATGGTGAAGATTCAGATTCACTAAAGATTGCACTAAGAATCAAACGACCAATGACAGTCTATACTGCCGATGGTGAGAGGGATACGCTATTCAGTTATATGGATTCACTCAACCATTACATGCGTTATCTCCAGGCAGGTATGATGTCCATGGACCCTTCGACAGGACACATCAAAGCATGGGTAGGTGGGGTAAATCACAAGTACTTTAAGTATGACCATGTAAAACAAGGTACAAGGCAACCAGGATCCACATTTAAACCATTTGTCTATGGTCTGGCCATGGAATCAGGATATTCTCCTTGCCACCCAATGAAGGATATTTCTCCTAGTTTCAAGGTCCCCGGAGGTGTTTGGTGGCCACCCAACTCGGATGGAAAGCGCGGTAGTGGTGACGAGATGACGATCCGTCAGGCAATGGCTCAGTCTGTAAACTCCATAACGGCTCAAATGATGCAGGCATTGGGTGCTGAAAACGTTGTGGAATTTGCTCATCGGGTAGGAATCAATAGTAAATTAGATCCCGTTCCATCTTTATGTCTTGGTACAAGCGATGTTTCCTTATTCGAAATGGTAGGTGCTTACAGTACTTTCGCAAATAGTGGTATTTACACAGAGCCCTTCTTCATCACAAGGATTGAAGACAAGCATGGAAATGTAATTGAAAACTTTGTTCCCAAAACCAGACAGGCCATTAATGAACAAACGGCCTATAAAATGATTTACATGCTTATGGGAGGAGTAGAGGAGCGCGGAGGAACTTCCCAGGGATTGAGCAAAGAATTAAAGGAAGACAATGAAATTGGCGGAAAAACTGGTACCACAAACAACGCATCGGATGGTTGGTATATGGGTCTAACCCATAACCTGGTTACAGGTGTATGGGTTGGAGGGGATGAAAGAAGTATTCATTTCCCTTCATGGTTGTTTGGACAGGGTGGTAGAACAGCCCGACCCATCTGGGACAAGTACATGATGAAAGCTTATGCTGACCCAGAAAGCGGCATTACTAAAGGTCAATTTAAAAGGCCCTCTTCCGGCCTTGACATTACGCTAGATTGTCTAAAAGTGAGTCAAAACCCAGATTCCGTTGAGGTGGAAATTCAACCTTGGAACATTAACGACTAAATCATTTTAATGAAAGCAGATGCACTTAAAGACCAAGTTGCATCATTACCTGATGCTCCAGGGATTTATAAGTTTTCCAACTCAGAAGGAGTACTTATTTACGTAGGTAAAGCAAAGAGCTTAAAAAAAAGAGTTGGGAGCTACTTCAACAAGCAATCACAATACAATAGAAAGACAGAGAAACTGGTATCAGAAATTAGAAACATTGATTACACCATTACCAATTCTGAATTTGATGCCTTACTTCTTGAGAATAATTTCATCAAGCAAAACCAGCCTAAATACAACATCCTTTTAAAGGACGACAAAACTTTCCCATACCTCTGTATTCTAAAAGAAAGATTCCCTCGCATTATTTCCACCCGGAAATATCAACAAAAAAAAGGTGAGTACTTTGGCCCCTATACAAGTGTTGTGTCAATGAACAGTGTATTGGAGTTATTGAGGCAGCTCTATACGATTCGTACATGTAATTTACTATTATCGGAAAGTAACATCAAGGAAGAAAAATTCAAGGTATGCCTCGAGTATCATATCGGCAACTGCAAGGGGCCGTGCGTTGGATTGCAAGATGAAGAGAGCTATGCTGACGACATCAACCAGGCTAGAAATATTTTAAAAGGAAGTTTAGGTGTAGTTATTGATTATTTCACACATCAGATGAAATCCTATGCTTCCATTTTGGAGTTTGAGAAGGCTGACCAGTTTAAAAACAAACTCACTTTGCTTGAAAAGTTTCAAACAAAGTCGCTCGTAGTCAACAAGAAGCTAACCGATATCGATGTAATTACGATCACAAGCTCCGCTCTTCATGCCTTTATCAACTTCATGCAAGTGAAGGAAGGCTCCATTGTCTTTTCTGAAAACATTGAGGTGAAGAAAAAAATTGATGAACAGGATGAAGAAATACTAAGCTACGTAGCCCATGAAATCCGATCCAAACACCGCAGTCCACATCAAATTATATACAGTAATATACCCCTAACTATTAAGGCAGATGGGGTAGATAATGTCATACCGCAGATAGGAGATAAAAGAAAACTTATTGCCCTCTCATTAAAAAATGCACTTTATCAGCGCAAACAAAAAGAGATTCAAAAAGAGGAGAGTAAATCTAAAGGCAATAAAATACTCTCCATCCTTATGCAGGATTTAAGATTGAAGCAATACCCCAATATTATAGAGTGCTTTGACAATTCCAACCTTCAGGGAACCCATCCTGTTGCTTCTATGGTAAGGTTTGTGAACGGCAAACCCAATAAAGCAGGTTATCGCCATTTCAATATTAAAACTGTAGTCGGGCCAGACGATTTTGCTTCAATGAAAGAAGTAGTTTCAAGAAGGTACAGCAGGTTGTTAAACGAGAATAAAGAACTTCCTGATCTAATAATTGTTGACGGTGGAAAAGGTCAGCTAAGCAGCGCCAGTGAGGCGCTGAAAGATCTTCACTTATATGGAAGGATTCCGATTATAGGTATTGCCAAAAAATTGGAAGAAATCTATTACCCAGAAGATTCTCTTCCTTTACACATCAATAAAAAATCAGCAGGTCTTCTGCTTATTCAGCGGATTAGAGATGAAGCGCATCGCTTTGCTATCACCTTCCACAGGCAAAAGAGAGGTAAAGCAGCTTTATCCACCGAAGTAGCGTCTATTCCAGGGATAGGAGAAAAAACCGCCAATAAATTACTGAGTGAGTTCAGATCATGGAAAAAAATAAAGGAGGCCAGTTTTGAAGACCTCATTCAGATCGTAGGCAAATCAAAAGCTGAGTTAATTATAAATCAAAAAAAAAGGGAGCCATAAGCTCCCTGAATTTTTCTTGAAGGATTAATACTCCCAGAGGTTGTGCTCACGCTCCATCAATTTCATCTCCTCCCACTCGCGAGCCCAAACTGACTCTTTATAAGGACGTCCGTTAGCAGCATAAGTATCGTAAATACTTTCGTTGTCTGGATTCTCTACTTTCTCGATAGTCCCGTGGAATAATCTCAACAAGAATGCATCAGCATAATTCTTATTCTCAGCAGTATTATAGCGGTTAAACCATATTGCCTCATCAGGATGATTTCTGAATACTTTCTCCAAATCTTTATACTTGAACCATCCCAAATCTTTAAAAGTACCAGTGTTGATATCAAAAGCAGATAGTTGGATAGCTTGAATATCATAATACAAACGTGACCTGCGCTTATCAAAAATCACATCTTCCTGCATTGTCATCTTGTAAACCTCGAATGGCAAAAACTCAATCGCCTTACCGGCAGAAGTTTGCTGCCAATCCATAGATCCCTCAGGATTTACACCCCTTGAATCTACTATGGCTTCATAGTTTTTACCGTTGTAAGTAACGCGGTCTCCGCCATACCAATCCTGATTAGGATCCCAAGCAGGGAAAGTTTGTCCTTGTTGTGCTACCAGACCACCCAAAAATTCATCTTTAGGCATTTTCCGGTTGACCGAATCCTTATAATAAATATCAGCTAACTCGCCAGATTTTACCGCATCAAGGATAAGCTTAGTAATTTCATTTCCACGAGCGAAATAACCCTTATTTTGCTTCTCTCTAAGGTCGATGTTTCTCCATAGCCTTACTTTGAAAAGCTGCTCATACCTCGGAATTGGAATTAAAGAATTAGGGTTGATTTGCCCCTCATATTCCTGTGCGATCGCAAAGGAACTTATTCCAACTAAAGCCAACACCAACGAAAATCTATTAAATCGCATTTTGATCATTTTTTATTGAATAGCAATCTGAATTACTTCAGAACGGATCGGCACCTTTTCATCTTGTCCTTGAAACGTTCTTCTTGTTACTGATTTGATATCGATGATAATTCTATCTCCAGGTCTGAATTGTGAGCGCCAAGCACCCATATCCAATATTTCAGAGTTGGCATTCAAAGTAGCCACACGCTGAGTTCCTCTTGCTAAGATTACCTCCATGCTTCTTATTCTGTAGTTCGCATCTTGAGGAACCTCCGATTTGAAATTCTCATCAGCCTCAGCAGAAATACGTAATCCTGTTAAACCAGCACCACGAACTCCATTCTTCAAGTCAATTGGCCTTCTGTTATTGTCCAAAGCAACATACTTAGGTGCTGGAATTGGCTTCACATCAAAATTTTCAGTACCTAAAGTTGCTCCACCGTTGGCTACAGTCACAGCCATTTTCCTTTCCTTAGGGACTAGAGTTACTCTACCAGGCTTATCACCTTTTATTACAGAGCCACCTCTTGCCGTAAAGGAAGGGTTATAGTTAGTTCCCAATGCAGGAACCTCAATATTTACGGTATTACCACAGTTCATATAAAGTGTTGGCGCGTTACCTGTTGTTACTCGGATAACGGGTTTAGCCACAAAATATTCTATGGTCTGCTTATAGATTTGATCTTCACTATCTCCGATGCGAATCTCCGCTTCGAAGGTTTGCTTCGAAAGACCTTGCGCATCATAGTTACTAGCTGAAGCTGGGAAAGACACCTTACCCATCATCACACCATATGCAGGATCCAAAGCCACATCCAATTTTTGTCCATTTCTAAACATCTCAGGAGTTAAACCTTCCGCAGATGCAGTAATGAACATATCGGCCTCATACTTATCACCAGCAGCAACAATTGACGACTTTGGTTTAACCATAGGCACAATCTTGTCAAACTTTACCACTCCAGCATCTGCATCAACTGCAAGCTTACCCAAAGCCAAAGCTTCTGTAGCTAAGACTTCCGTCTGAAACTGATTAAGTGATGCAATAGCAGCAATAGGGGGTGTATTTTCAAACGTGAATGTTAGAAAATCCTTTGATTTGTGATTTGGATCATCTTTAAAAAAGTCAATATCAGCTGGTGCTTTAGCAATCTTATTATATTTTTCCCCAGTTAACTGATTCAAAGTATTCACGTAGTCATTAAGTACTTTTTCAAATTCTTTACCTGTGGTACTTCTGGGGTCAATCATTAAGGTAGCTACCTGAGACCCATGATTATTGATTAAAATATCATCCACTTCCCCGGAGGTAGTAGAAAGGTCAATCATTTTCTTCTTTACCTCAGCAATTTTGCTCATTACACCCTGAGTTGCCTCTCTTACCTTATCGGCATTGGCCACAGCAGTAACTACTTTGGGGTTTGTTTTGCCTTGGCCTGCCTCACGGATAGCAGCCAAAACCGCTCCATTTTTCCTATTCTCCTCGTTTACGAGTTCTTCAAGTGTAACGTTAATAATGGCAAATTTCTGTAATACAGCACTACTTACCTGTAGTGCCAACAATGCTGTAAGCACCAGGTACATCATACCAATCATCTTCTGTCTTGGGGTTTCCTTACCGCCTGCCATGATCTATGTATTTAAAGGTGAATGATTTCAATTAGTTAATACTTAGTTACCAGATCCTTTCATTGCGCTAAGCATACTTCCGTATACCTTATTCAATGAAGTAAGATTGTCTGTCAACTTAGAAAGCTCACCAGTAAACTTCGAAGTGTTTTCTCCCACTTTCGTCATTCCCTGCATTGCTCCTGACAAGCTCTCATAGAACTTGTTCATGTTCTTCACATGAGAATCCGCATCTTTCAATTCCATTTCATAAACAGAATTAAGTGCAGCCAAATTTTTAGTTACTTTCTGTACTTGGTTATGGTACTCACCGGTATCTTTAGAAGCATCTGCCATGGCTGATACTGCTTTCATTGCGGTTCCGTACGATTTATTCATTTCGCTCAAAGCTGATGAAGCTGACTGAACATTTTTAGCGTATTCATTAGTAGCGACTGCTGCATTTGACAGATTGCTCATCTGTGAAGCAGAAGTGGCAAGATTAGTTAAGCCCTTACCTAAGTTATCCAAAAGATTTTGGTCCACTTTTGCGGTTTTTAACATCTCATCAATCTTCAGAAGAGGTGAATCTCCAGAAGCAGCTGGTTTATTGCTAATGCGAGTAGCAGTTGGTGTTACAGCTCCTTCAAAATCCTCAGACAATTCTGGATATACCTTTGACCAATCTGGTTCAGGATGAGGTGGTTCAAATGCACTAAGGAAGAAGATGGCTGCCTCCACAGAAAGACCAATCATTAGCATCTCATCGGCACCGGTTAAGTGAAGAATTTTAAACAAAGCACCTATGATAACGACTGCGGCTCCAATACCATATACCTTTGGCATAATGGTCTTGTAGAGTAGTTCCATGAATCCGCCTTTTTTCTTGCTCATTGTAGTATAGATTTAAGTTTTTGGCAATTAGTTTCTAAATATAACGAGAGTTTTTAATTATTAAAATTCTGTTCCCGATGACCTTCCAAGGTGAGTAACCGCACATCTGAATCCGATGTAAGCTCTCGTTGAATCTTTAAATTCATATGTCCTTGTTCCTGTTTCAAGAAAGTAGGCAACATCTTTCCATGAGCCACCGCGAATTACTTTCTTCGGTGCTACATCAGCGTTGTACTTCGAGCTTTCAGGGTTAGTTCTTTCATCAATAAACTGAGGGTTCAAATCCCAAACAGTAGGAACAGATGCTGGGTTAAAGTCGTCAAGACACCACTCAGATACGTTCCCTGATGTATCAAAAATTCCGTAATCGTTAGGGAAGTAAGATTGAACAGGAGAAGTGTAAGCAAAGCCATCATCGTAGAAGTTACCACGGCCAGGCTTAAAGTTAGCCAACATACATCCCTTTGAGTTTCTTATGTAAGGGTTACCCCATGGGTACTTAGCCATATCACGACCTCCTCTTGCTGCATACTCCCACTCTGCCTCAGATGGCAAGCGGAATTCAGGCATAGGAAATTCTCCAATTGTTTTTCTATAGTCATTAAGATAGGCCGTTCTCCATTTCCCGAAAAATACTGCAGCGTCCCAGTTAATTCCTACCACAGGATAATCATCATAACCTGGATGCCAGTAGTAATAGTCTTGAATCGGATCTCCCATATGGTGAGCAAAGTCCTTCACCCATGAAGTAGTATCAGGGTAGTAGTTCTGACGAAACTCAGCTTCACTTACTGTTGGGAATCCTTCGATGGTACCATTGTCTACCAAAAAGAAATTGGTGAACTGACGGTACTCATTATTAGTAATCTCAGAGTCATCCATGAAGAATGGTCCGATGGTTACCTGCTTATTGAAGTTGATTTGTGTAGACGCTGGATCTTCATCCGCTTGTCCCATGTGGAAAGTACCAGCAGGAACCGGAACCATTCCGTAAGGAATAGTCATTACCCAGCCTTGTCGATTAGGCACGCCAACCAACTCGCCTTGGTCGCCACCGCCACCACCACCGATTCCCAATAGTCCGCAGCTACCAAGTACTGCTGCCATCACTATTAAAGCCACGTAGCTCAAACCTTTTGGAGAAACCATCTTATTCATATTCTTAAGTGATAATAAAAATCAATTTAACAGGTCAAAGCCAACCTAAACCGATCCGAAAGTTATCTTTTTAGCGCTTATTATTAAAAAATGTAGCTCCCAAATTCTATAAAATCCTAAAAAAAGCAAAATAAATCTACGATTAGTGTCTGTATCTTGGGGTGCGAACCACTTTTTTACCGCTACCCGGATTAACTGGCAATTCGTATGTAAGCATAAATTCATGCGAAGTTGGCTGCTTAGCAGCCTGATCCTTAATAATATAGTCCAATCCGTAACCCAACTTCAATGATTTGTCCTTCAATAAACTGTATCCCAGCATTAAAATAGCTGCTTCTGACTGACGAAACGACAAACCTCCCCACATAGTATCTTTAAAGTAGGCCAACCCACCAATATCGAAGGTGGTTTTGGTAAAATCTGACTTTACAAGACCAGTAAACTGGAATCGCAGATCAAAATTAACATCATAAAAATATCCCCCAGTCACATAAACATGACTCGCCAAAGCGTTCCTTTGATTAACACCAAAATCAAACTCGGATTTGATCAGGTGATTGAAGCTCACCCCGGCATAATATTTTTCTTTTCTCAAGAAGGCACCCACAGCAAGATCTGGTCTTACCTGAGATTGCTTGCCTGTTGCATTTAGTAAAGGGTCATTTGGATCAGTTGCTCTGTATTGATCAAAATTGATCGTTTGAGAATAAATACCTACCCTCATCCCCAAGCTTAGCTTAGCATCTTTGATGCCTAGGTGATAGGCATATGAGGCTTGTGCCTCTAGGTTATTTTGAGGGCCGAGTTTATCATTCACTATATATGCTCCAAATCCACTGTTGAGCTTATATATAGGTGTAGTCATACTTACGATTTGAGTAGTCGGTGCAGTACCTCCTCCGAAACTTGGAGTATATCCAAGCCATTGGCTTCTGTGAATGGCAGTAAGTTTGGTTACTCCTTCCACTCCGGCATATCCAGGATTATAATAGAGCGTATTAAACATATACTGCGTGAACTGGGGGTCCTGCTGGGCAGAGACTTTCCAAGTCCACAACACTAATGCAATACATACGATTAATTTTCTACTCACAATTACTCAAAAAACAGATTTAAATATACAGCATTTATAATTACGCAATCAATCCAATGTAATTAAAGTGTAATAAAATCTAAGCTACAGTAAAAACTTAACCCTTAACGAGTTACTTAATGCCATTTGCCTTCACAATGTAGCGCTCCAACGCTCCCGTCATTGACGGGGCTTCCGGGTGGGGCGCTTCAATATCAAGGATCAAACCGGCATCTTTAACCGCCTTGGAGGTGGTAGGTCCAAAGGCTGCAATTCGAGTATTATTTTGCTTAAAATCGGGGAAATTGAGCAAAAGTGAGTTGATTCCGGCCGGAGTAAAAAATGCCAAAATATCATAGTAGACATCCGTAAGGTCACTCAGGTTTGCGGCCATGGTATGATAAATAACTGCCTCTGAGTAGTTAAAGTTATTCTCCTTTAAAAAATCAGGTATGTCATTAATGCGAATGTCCGAACAAGGGAAAAGAAACTTTTCGTTCTTGTGTTTCTTAATTATTTCGAGAAGGTCCTTAGTATCTCTAAGACCAGAGAAAATTTTTCTCTTTCTTATTACGATATACTTCTGCAAGTAGTAAGCAGTCTGCTCATTGATACAGAAGTATTTCATGTCTGCAGGCATCTCAATCTTCAACTCTCTACAGATTTGAAAAAAATGATCTACTGCATTTCTGCTTGTAAAGATGATGGCAGTGTGGGCAAGAATATCTACTTTCTGCTTTCTAAATTCCTTTATATCTACTGGCTCTACCTGTATAAATTGCCTGAAATCAATTTTTAAATTGTACTTCTCTGCAAGCTTGAGGTATGGAGAATTGGGATCAGAGGGTGCTTCTTGAGATACCAGGATGCTTTTTACCTTACTCATCCTGTCATTCATAGTTTCAGTCATAACTACACTAAATCAGTTTCTTGCTTAAGAATTTAAGACCTTAACGAGGATAACAATCGGGATTATTTCCGAAGCGCAAAGGTAGGAAAATAAATGAAAAAATCTGAAGGTGGATCGTCTCAATAATTTTAAGGCGACAATCACTACCCAAAAAATAAGCACCAAAACTATGGCGCTCAGTAAAAAACTATATGCCTCGGGGCTTTGAATTTTAAAAACAAAGTAGCATATGCAAGCTAAGCCTGACATGATACTCACAAAAAAAGTAAGGCGAACATAATTGTAAAACTGCGGACTTGGCGCATCACGAAAGTCAAATAAACGCGCAATACTTAAGAGTAATATTAACTTAACCAGCAACAGAATAAGTATAAAGCCTGAAAGTTTAAACCATTGCAAAAAGCTTTGCCCAAGAGAATTGGCAACAAACGAGGCAGCAATTGGGATCATATCCGCACCAAAATGAAAAATGGTGAGCAAGGCAAAACCGTTAACCAAACTAGCAAACAAGTAATAAAGTATATTAACGCTTGCTGAAATGCGGCTATTTAGCAACGTATCTTCCCGCTCTTGAATAGAGAAAAGTCTTATGAAATTCAAATAGTCGAATGTTAAACGAGGATTGGTTCTGAGTAAGACAATAAAATATATCAGAAGGAGGACTGAAACGATAATAGAAAAATCAAGATAAAAATCTGAATCTCTAAGTGAGTTGTCGATGTCGGCACGCAGTACAGACGGAGACACCACTTTAGTCTGTAGCCAGGACAATCCTTTTGAATGGTAAGCACTCAATAGCCATGGTTCGGGTACTTTAGACTTAAGGCTATCCATGTCTAACGAAATAGATTTATGACCTGAAGCAATTTGTTGGTAATTCAGGTAAACAGAAAAAGGTCTGGCTCCTTCAAGTTCGAGGCGGCTTCCCTTACTGTACCTCCCGGGGTCAATCTCAAAATAGATGGCTTGATCTTTTACATGTGCATGCGGTTCATAGTCTTCAAATTGGCCATCAGAAAACACCTTCCAATCCTTTCGTAAATCCGTAACCACCGAATGTTCAATTAGCGGTTGGGCGAAACTTGCAACGCTGCTTAAAAATATTACTACGATCAGAAGCCTTCTCACCAGATACGATCTGTTTTTTTTACAAAGATTATCAATATTAGTGAGTTAAGTAAACCAGTATGTTCTTTCTACCTTTACAACCAACAAACTAGCTGGCCTAATGCCCGGACTTTACTTTCATATCCCCTTCTGCAAACAGGCATGCCACTACTGTGATTTTCATTTTTCCACTAACCTCACCCGAACGGAAGAAATGATAGATGCCATGGTACAAGAATTGGCCATGCAGAAAAACTATCTAGACAACAACAAACTCACAAGCATTTATTTTGGAGGAGGCACACCCTCTTTACTTAAAGCCAATCATTTTGAAATAATTTTTAACGCTATTGACCAAATTTTTCAACGTGACTTGACATGTGAAATTACGCTTGAGGCAAATCCCGATGATCTTTCAACTGTTCAATTAGACATGTTTCTTAAAGCAGGCGTTAATCGTCTAAGCATAGGCATTCAATCTTTTGATGATGAGATTCTAAGGTTTATTAATAGAGCTCACGATAGCAAAATGGCTATTACGGCACTGGAAAACGTTCGAAAGGCTGGTTTTGAAAATTTTAGTCTTGACTTGATCTATGCTATCCCAGGGCAGGATAATGCCTTATTAAAAAAGAATATTGAAACCGCCTTACTATTCTCACCCCAACACATCTCAGCTTATGGACTTACCATCGAGCCTCAAACGGTTTTTGGAAACTGGGCCTCGAAAAATAAACTCACTCAAGTTGAAGAGAGTTTGAATGCTGATCAGTTTGAATTGATCAGTAATGAACTTATCGCAAACGGATATGAACATTATGAAATCTCAAACTATAGCAAACCTGGGAATTACTCCAGACATAATAGCAGCTACTGGAAACAAACCCCTTACCTGGGAATTGGCCCAAGCGCTCACTCCTATAATAAAGTAAGCCGCCAATTCAACATCAACAATAATGCAGCCTACATTAAAGCCATCAAGAACAATGAAATTCCTTTTCAACTTGAGACCCTCACCATCGAAAACAAAATAAATGAATATGTTTTCACCACACTAAGAACCATATGGGGATGCAATCTGGAAGTGCTTAAAGAGGAATATCAGTTTGACCTGATCCATCGCAATAAAACCTATGTGGATAAGTTGATTCAAGAAGAATTAGTTATTCTAGATAGCAGTATTCTTAGTCTGACTAACAAAGGGAAATTATTGGCTGACCAAATTGCTCTAGAGCTGATGGTACAACCATAAATTTCCTAATTGCTCCTTAGCATTAAACCAACTAAAAATAGTTAATTTTCGGAGCGCAAGCCCAATTATGACCAGAGAAGAAAAACAAGTATATATGCTATTAAAGACAGTGATCTTTAGTTATCACGGCCTTGACGAGGATGAAAAAAAGGACTTGGAAAACACTGCAGAAAAATTAGAAGCCAGCGATGAACTCAAGTGGGCACTGAACTTTATTGCTGAAGATTTCATAACCGCCTTTGAGAGAGCCCGCACTTATCTCAATGACATTATTGGTGACTACCCCAAAGAGGAACGAATCAACCTAATTAATATGGTGTGGGAAGCCAATAACCTCAAAGGTTACGTTACAGAAATGGAGGCCACCGCCATGCTTAAACTGGCCAAAGACTGGAACGTTGAAAAAGAATTAATTGCGCTCGTATTGAAGTAGGTTACAAGGACATCATGTCTTTGAACTTGGCGGCTTGCCTTCGGCTTACCTCTACTTTATCTCCTCCTTTTAATTTCACCATCAAACCTCCATTAAACCACGGCTCAATGCTCTCGACCCAGCTTAGGTTGATAATATGCTTGCGGCTTGCTCTAAAAAAAGCTCGCTCATCTAATTTTTCATCCAGCGCATTCAATGACTTATGAATCATTGGGCGATTGCTATCAAAATATACTTTGATGTAATTCCCATCTGACTCAAACAATCTAATATTGGTAAGGCTTACAAACCAGCAACGATCTCCATCTTTAACAAATACCTGATCATCCAACCCTAATTTCTTATCCTTCGATCGTCCGCCTTTACTTTTCTCCTTCTCATTTATTTTTTGCACAGCTTCAGACAAGCGCTCAGGGTGAATGGGCTTGAGTACATAATCCAGCGCATTCACTTCAAAAGCTCTCAACGCAAATTCATCATAGGCTGTAGTGAAAACTACAAGTGGTGCAGAGTCCAGTGATTCCAATAATTGGAAACCTGTTCGCCCAGGCATTTGTATATCCAAAAACAACAAGTCTGGGTTTAGCTCGTTGACCATCTGTTCAGCCTCATCAGCGTTCATCGCCTCTCCAACCACCTCTATTGATGGGTGCTCTTCCAACAATTTTATCAGCTCTTTTCTCGCCAATCTTTCGTCATCAACAATCAGTGCTCTCATATTGAATTTATCTGTGGGATTCTTATTTCCGTGAGTACAAAACTATCGTTTTCTGTTAATATTCTAAAAGAGGCGGAACCTCCATAGACAAGTTTTAGACGTTGCTTGGTATTTTCGAGCCCCAAACCGCCTGTAGTCCTTTTTACACCATTTATGTATTGCCCGCTGTTCCGAATCTGTATGCTTAGAATCTTTTTTTCAACTACGGTTTTAATCTGGATCAGTCCACCCTCTGTTAACCGAGAAATCCCATGTTTAATTCCATTCTCAACGAGAGTCTGAATCATTAATGGTGGCACCAAAAAATCCTTGGAATCTGGGTCAATAATAAACTCCGTACGAAGCCGTTCTTCAAATCGAATACTTTCCAACCCCAGATAATCCTTTACTACTTTCAACTCATCTTTGAATCTGGTAAGACTTCTCTTATCAGCCACCAATGAATTGCGAAGAATACTTGAAAGTTGATTGATCGCCAGTTTGGACTTTGTTGGGTTTTCATCTACTAAAGCCCTCACACTGTTCAGCGCATTGAAAATAAAGTGAGGGTTAAGTTGAGACTTTAGGTTATTCAATTCAATCTCTCTTGCATACGCCTCTAATTTCAATGACTTACTGTAACGCTCAAAATAATTATATATAAAATATAAGGCTGACCAAATAAAGAAGATGATAGCATAGTAAAAGGAAAGTCCAAAAATATTCTGAAGATCAAACGCGACCTCCCGACTAAATAAGCGCAATGGCAAAGAAATTGGGATTCTCAGGAAATACATAATAAGTCCCATGACAAACACACTCACGATTACCTTAGGAATAAGGCGAGTCATCCCTAAATTCAACCATTTCCATCTATTGATATAGTAACGAAAACCGTGAGAAACCAGCAGACAAAACACTGCTTCGTAGGCAAGAAAAATGATCCTTTGTGTGCTTACACCTAAACCTCCAGCCGCGATAAAACTGGCAACAATCTGCACTCCAGCATAAAGCGCCCATCCCCCCAACTGTAAACTCCAATATAGTTTTTGCTTATTGAGCATGATACAACCTTCGCCCTAAATTACTCAATTGAAAAATCCCATGGATTGTTCTTTGATAAACGGTGCTAATTCAGCTCTATTTTAAGGTATTTGCCCGTGTAACCTGCAGGGTTATTGGCTACTTCTTCTGGTGTACCTAGCGCAATTATTTTACCCCCTTTTTCACCACCTTCCGGCCCGAGGTCTACAATATAGTCTGATGATTTGATCACATCCATGTTGTGTTCAATGATCAAAACTGTGTTACCCTTATCTACCAGTTTTTGAAGCACATCCAATAGGTGGCTGATATCCTGAAAATGAAGACCAGTCGTAGGTTCATCTAGAATATAAAATGTTTTACCTGTATCCCTTTTAGAAAGTTCAGTTGCCAATTTCACTCGCTGTGCCTCTCCTCCCGAAAGTGTTGTTGCGTGCTGACCCAAAGAAATGTACCCCAATCCCACTTCACTTAAGGTTTGAATCTTTCTTAGAATACGCGGTTGATTTTCAAAAAAAGCCACAGCCTCTTCTACTGTCATGTCCAACACATCTGAAATGGATTTGCCCTTGAACCGGACTTCCAGTGTTTCTCTATTGTACCTTCTTCCTTTACAGGTATCGCATGGCACATGAATGTCTGGGAGAAACTCCATTTCAATCAATCGCAAACCTGCTCCTTCACAAGTCTCACACCTTCCTCCTTTTACATTGAAAGAAAATCTTCCAGGTTTGTATCCACGTATTTTAGCTTCTGGCAACTGCGCAAACAAATCTCTAATATCGGTAAACACACCGGTATAGGTTGCAGGGTTTGATCTCGGGGTTCTTCCAATTGGAGATTGATCTACTTCAATTACTTTGTCCAGGTGCTCCAAACCTTCCACTTTCTGGAAGGGTAGTGGACTTGTTCTCGAACGATAGAAATGCGTGTTTAGAATTGGAAAAAGCGTATCATGAATCAATGTAGATTTACCACTTCCTGAAACTCCGGTTATACAGGTGAGTGTACCCAGAGGAATTTTCAGATCAACATTTTTCAGATTATTTCCACTTGCACCAAACAGAGATAATTTCTTTCCTGTGAGTTCCCTCTTCTCTTTACCGTAATCAATTTTAATTTCTCCTCTTAAATATTGAGCGGTTGTGCTGTTGGTTTTTAAAAATGTTTTAGGATCACCTTCCGCTACTACATGGCCTCCATGGCGTCCAGCACCAGGTCCGATATCAATAATGTAATCACATTCCAACATCATCTCCTTGTCGTGCTCCACTACAATTACAGAATTGCCTAAATCGCGTAAATCTTTTAAGGCTTTAATTAATTTGACGTTGTCACGCGCATGAAGTCCAATACTCGGCTCATCTAAAATGTATAGCACTCCTACCAACTGGGTTCCAATTTGTGTTGCCAATCTAATGCGTTGTGCCTCTCCTCCACTCAGTGTGCGCAACGGTCGATTAAGGCTAAGGTAATCCAACCCCACATCCAGCAGGAAACCTATCCGTTTGCGAATTTCCTTCAGTACTTCAGTTGCAATTAAATTCTGTTTATCACTGAGCCTGCTCTCTAATCCATCAAACCATTTTTTCAGCGCATTGATATCTAACCTTGCGAGCTGCGCAATATTAGTGTTGTCAATCAAAAAATGCAGTGATTCCTTTTTCAATCTTGCCCCTTCGCATTCGGGACAAATTTTCACTACCGTAAAATCATCCACCCATTTGCGAATAGCTTCAGAGCCCTCCTCCTTTTGCTTTTGAAGGAAATTGATAATCCCCTCAAACTTGGTATTCCACTCTGTGCCCGGATATTTCACAGAAGCCACCGCTACAGGTTCATTATCCCCATACATCAACACCTTTAAAACATCTTTTGGGATATCTTTTATTGGCGTTGAAAGCGTAAGCTTATTGCGCTTTAGTAATGCTTCCACCTTTTTAAAAATCCAGATGTCTCGGTACTCCCCAAGTGGCAAAATCCCTCCTCTACTTATACTTAATTTTTTATCCGGAATAATTGACTCTTCCGTGATTTCCTCAATCTGGCCAAGGCCATTGCAAACGGTACATGCGCCATACGGTGAATTAAAAGAAAAATTATTGGGAGCAGGTTCATCATAAGACAAACCTGTTTTCGGATCCATCAGGAATTTTGAATAATGATGGGCTGTGCCATTTTCCTCGATAACAATCAGAACTCCTTTTCCCTCCTTCAAAGAAGTATTCACTGATTGCGCAATGCGATGGCGATCTTTGCTATCAACAATAATCCTGTCAATTACAATTTCAATATCATGAATCTTAAAACGATCCACTTGCATTTTTGGCTTTATATCCTGGATATCTCCATCAATGCGCACTTTAGAGTAGCCACTTTTTCTTATCTGAACAAACAACTCGCGATAATGCCCTTTGCGCCCCTTCACCACAGGCGCCAACAAACTCAGTTTTTTGCCTTTGAATGTGTTCATCAGCGCATCCAAAATCTGATCTTCTGACTGACGAATCATTTTATCCCCTGAGAGATATGAGAAAGCTTCTCCGGCTCGTGCATACAACAAGCGCATGAAATCATAAATCTCAGTAACCGTTCCTACTGTTGATCGTGGATTCCGAGAAGTGGTTTTTTGTTCTATCGAGATTACCGGGCTTAAACCATTGATTTTATCAACATCGGGTCGTTCAAGGTTGCCAATAAAACTGCGGGCATAAGCGGAGAAACTTTCCATGTATCTGCGTTGGCCTTCCGCATATATGGTATCAAAAGCCAACGAAGACTTTCCACTTCCACTAATGCCCGTAATCACGATGAGCTTATTTCGAGGGAAAGTAAGGCTTATGTTTTTTAAGTTATGCTCCCTTGCCCCAATGATTTCAATGGTTTCGAGATCTGTTACCTTAGAATTCTTTTTTTGCGCTGAAGATCGGGCCATTGGGGAGTTTCACAAATGAGGATGCAATTAATACTACAATTATGAATAGGAAAAGGTTTATCGGAGATATGTAGTTTATTTATATACTACCAAAGGAAAGTCATTCCCAAAAGAGTAGCCAGAAGGATATTGAGCCGTTCCCTTCAGTTGTTCTGAAAGTTCGGGCACCTTATTTTCAATATAGGTGCTCAGCTCCCGCACCGTTAGCTTTTTGTCGCTATTAGTATCTGCTTTGCCACTGATCCCTTCAATTAAAGCATAGGTAAAAATACCATGCCCGAGTTTTTCAAATTCGGAGGCAAATTGATTAGAGCCTGTAGACGTTATCCAAAAGGTACCTGTACTTCTCGCCAACTGAGCGATGGCCTTCTCTTCCGCTGCTCCACGCTCAGTTACCGTTTCCAGTGCACCCGCAGACTGACAGGCATCCAAGATAAAAACTTGTTTTTGGGCATTGATCGACTCTGCATAATCCTTTAGTGAGGAGGCGGCAATAGCTTTGGTTTTTAGCATCTCCTCCTTACCGTACAACTGTGTTACATCCGTGGGTACAATATAAAACTCCTTATCCGCAGCTGATTCCCCAGCCATCACACCGTGTCCGGCATAGTAGACCAACAGCATATCCTGTTCCAATGATTTCTTTTTTACATCATCCAGTGCAGCAAGAATATTTGATTTTACAGCCTTCTCATTTCTTATATTATAGGGAACAATGGCCTTAAAAATTCCTGATGAAGATTGTTTAATGCTGTTCTCCACTCCATTGGCATCGGCTTCGGCATAATTCAAATTATACTTTGGGTTTTTATACTTATTGATTCCGATGGTGATCAGGTAAAGTGTAGGCTTCTCCTCGGTAGCTCCTTTGTAAGTAATGGTAAACTTTGCTTTCTCTGCATCGATACCATTTTTGCTCCCCGCGTTAACATAGAAGAAATTCTCCTCACCAAATGAAGTGGAGAGGCTTAAATCAAATGTATAGGTTGTAGCGCCAGTGCCTGGCAACGACTTCATCAGTTTTGCGTTTTGATAAAGTCTTAACTCAGTTACCTCATCGGGGTTGCTCTCTACTTCAACCGTCACAGTAGAATTTTTTTGACTTGCAGTGACGGCTGTATTTTCAGAGTAGGGCTTTGCGTTGATACTTTTAATGGCCAGTACCGGAACTTTAGCAACTGCATCGTCCACATCAAAACTAGCCAATGATGTTGATTCTTCATTGAGCACTGCATTAAATAGGCGTGGGGTGAAACCCTTCTCCATCGAACTCTCCAAAGTGGTTCTTTGCAAAGTCAATCTGGTTGTCCAGAACACTTTCGCCAAAGCATCTGCTGTTCCATCCACACGACCATCCTTTGATACCACGGCATAATCGTCATTACTGTCGGAATAAAAATAGGCAATGATGGAATTTGATTTTGCATCATATATCTGGTTGATATTATTACCAGAAGCATTCAGAAAAAATGTCTCATTTTCCTTATCCAGTGGAAAAATGTTAAATGAACCAACCCCCATCCCAGGATACCCTGAAAACTTCCACTTATCCGATTTAGTGGTAAATACTGCACTCCCGGAATTAGCATCATAAACGTTGAACGACCTGGATGCCGTAAGGGCAAGAAGTTTATTATTGGCATACACTCCGCCATTGGCAGTAATGGTGGCAATGAAGAATTCAGACTCGAGACTCTTCACCAATTTATAAGTATTGGCATCCCACATCTGTACAATTGACTTGGTGCCCAGGAAATTTAATCCCGAGATAATAAGGTGATCACCGGTCTCATCATAAACCGCCATCGTGAAGGTGCCTCCGGGAGATTCACTAATTTCTTTTCCTGTAGTCAGGTCATATTGTTTCAAAGGATTGTTGCTCTTCAAAAATGACATTACGCCTACCAAAATCTTTTTACCATCGGGATGAAGCGCGAGCGCACTGACATGGTGTTTTTTATATTGTGTCTCAAAGATTTGCTTTTTCGCTTTTAAATCGATCACAGCTACATAGCCCTCCTTTTGCCCCACAGCAATCAGATTATGCTTTCCTGAATAAACTGTTTTTGTTGCCTCTGCTTCTAAAGGATATTGTGCTATTTCACTTTCGGTCTTCAGGTCTACCACTCGCACTATTTTGCCCTCGACAAGAATAAGCTGTTGACTGGAAGAAAGCTGGACATCAAAAAGACCTTCGTAGGAAGCCTTAAATTTTTTTATAAACCGACCAATTGAAACATCGAAAACCTTAACAGTCTTATCCTCATAAAGAAATACAATGAGTTGCCCATCAGGGGATACGGCCATTCCCTTCTGTTTCGACTGTATAGCAGGCAGATCATAACCTAACCGCAATAAATCCACCTCCTGAGCAAAGGTCGACAGATAACTGAAGGTCAATATGAATATAAGAATGGTTCGTCTCATAATTATTATTATATAAACTCTGGACTACTTATACAGTTATTATGCCATTGCACGTCAAAAGGTAAATGGCCAGTTCGATCAAAAAATAATCGTTTTTTGATTGTTATTGCAAATTAGCCACAGGTCATTAAATTTGCAGTCCCTTTGGAATTCTAAATAGCAATAAAGCCATTTTAGTTCTGAAAACAAGCGGGAGTAGCTCAGTTGGTAGAGCACGACCTTGCCAAGGTCGGGGTCGCGAGTTCGAGTCTCGTTTCCCGCTCAGAAACACAAAAGCCCCTCTCTGATGAGAGAAGGGGCTTTGTTTTTAGTACCCAATACCCGAGTGGTGGAATTGGTAGACACGCAGGACTTAAAATCCTGTGGCTAGTAATAGCTGTACGGGTTCAACTCCCGTCTCGGGTACTTTATCATGTCAATTCACATTAATCTCAAACTCGATATCCAAATCAGTTTCCCCGGTATCAGCACTGGAGGTTTCTGTTTTCAGATCAGGTTGATGTTTTAAAACTACACGAAACGTTCCAGAGCTTGCTGCCGCTCCCGCTGTCCAACTGGTAACAATACCTATTGGTAAACCACCCTCATCTTCATCCTCGTAGTTTACTGCATCTGCCCTGTTGTCAATATTTCCATTTCCTGATGGGTCTGAAAACACATCACCTGTCCAGGCAAAGAAGAACATGTGCTCCTTACCTTCTTCTTCCACCTCTTCAGTGATGTTATATTCCGGTGAAGTCACTTCTGCCAGCTCGTTGATCAAACTAAGAGTAAGGGTGTAGTTTACCCCAGCGGTAAGATTAATTGCTCCATCCACTGCAATGTCCTGAACTCCTTCCCCATCTGGATCAGTAGCGGTTGCAGTTACAGCTGTACCTCCTCCTACGGGAGTAAAAGTGAGTGTGGCCTTAGTGATTAGTTCAGGGGTGTCTTCTTTTTGAGGATCATCCGATTCACATCCCGCAATCAAAAGGCCTAACATTAATACCAAAAATTGAAACTTAATTGATTTAAAATATTGAGTCATTTTATTTCTGTTTTTAATTTTTTAAAAATTACATTTTAGGGAGATCAAAAAATTCCTTCCCAGATCATCCGCATAGTAGCGGAATCGGTTGGTGTATTCCCGGTATGATGTGTTGAGTACATTCTCAGCTGCCACTCTAATATCATACCGTACTTTTTCTCTGTTGATAGAAAAACCTGTGCTTAAATTCAAAAGTGCATATCCATCAGGGGCTTCCATGAAATCGAAAATCGTGTTATCGTTGGCAAATAGGTCTACATTTTGTTCTGCTGCCTCCTGAATCTGACGTGGCGTGATCACTCTTGGTGCTCTACCCTGACGAGCCACATACTTTACCCTGGATTCAATGAAGAACCGCTTGATTTTATATTGATTCGGTTCTTCAAAACGGATGGTCAAATCATATTTGTTGGATGGAATGAACACCAACTTATCATTGTTGGTCACGTCAGATGCCCGTATTAGAGATACCTGAGGCGTCACCTTAACTTGCCTTGTCAGGTTCCAAACCGCCATCAAATCTGCACCCACAAAAAATGCATCCGTTTGTGTATACCTAAAATAAGGATAAGTTCCCCGTAGGTTTTGTGTAATACCTGTCGGTTTCAAGTAGATGTAGTTGAAGATATAATTGGCAAAACCGCTTAACTCTAACTGAAAGTTGCGCCATTGTCTCTTATAGGTACTCACTCCTTTCAGTGCTCTTTCTATACTAAAAGGAACATTATCAATATCCATCACTTCATTGGTGGAATCATTGAGCAACAACCCATATTCTATGGCCGCTGCACTTTGATGGGTACCCAAACTATACAATTCTGCTACGTGAGGAGGTCGCCAAGAACTACTGAGATTAATAGCCAAGGTTTGATTCGGATCAATTTGTTTTGTAGCGCCAGTTGTTACACTTACGTTGCCAAACGTTAGCGATTCATTATAACTCGCATTTTTAAAATCGAAACCTTTAGCATTATAATACCTGTAATCATATCGCCCACCGACATCAAACACCCAGTCATTGCGAATAAACTTGGCTACACCGAAAACTCCACCGGAAAAATTCCTGTAGTTGGGAATAAATGGTATGCGTTGTGTGCCAAAAATGTTATCGTTGTTTTGATACATCCCATTCACTCCAATGCAGAGTCCATTGATGGCTTCGTGGGGAGTCTCCCACTCCAATTCAACAGTGTGTGTATTCAGCTGTAAGTCTATGCTAGGTACTCCTGCCAGGGCTCCCCTACGAATATCAAACTCCTGACGGTTATTGTTTTGGAATCCATACTGTACCCTCCAGTCTCCATTGTCATTTTGCTTATGTGCGCTGACTTTTACCAGATTATGACTTACTTTTTGTCTTGGCTCTCCGATATCATAGCTGAAATCTTCCGTTGACTGTGGTGGTTCTCTTTCCATGGCAGCAATCAAATCATCAAGGTTGCTTATGGCAACTCCTCTTAGAATTCCTAAATCGGTTCTAAAATGACTTACAAAAACCTCAAAACCTTTTTCCTCATCATGATAACCTACAGCTCCCGAAAAATTTAATTCCTTGATGCCAGTATTGGTCAATGAATAGTCCGGTGTATGAAAATCTCCAGAACGCTTGCCTGTTCCTTGCATTCGCCATCCCCAACCTTTATGGTTTTTTACTCCACCTTCTAACAATCCAGATACTGTGCCTGATCGCCCATTACTTTGACCAATAAGATTCAAAGTCCCTCCTATTCCTTCTGTTTCTGGCAATTCGGCAGGATTTACTATCACCACTCCTCCCAAAGCATCCGTTCCATATTTAATAGAAGAAGCATCTTTCACCACTACTATATTGGAAGCAATAAATGGATCAATTTCAGGCGCATGTTCCGAGCCCCACTGTTGCCCTTCTTGTCTGATACCGTGATTGAGTATTAATACCCTCTGGCTATGCACTCCATGAATTACTGGCTTAAAAATTCCCGGCCCTGCCTGAATGGTGTTTACTCCTGAAAGTTCCTTTAGTGACTCTCCCAGTGTTTTGCCAGCAGTCTCTGCCAGTTTTTCTCCACTCAGTACTGCATAATTCTGACTAGTCTCTAAGTGTGCAACTTTTTCCTCAATCAGTATTTCATGAAGAGTTTCTACATCAGGCCGAAGTGAAATGGTTTTTACTGTTTTGCCAGTAATAGAAATCTCAAATACCTGATCTTCATAACCGAGATACTGTACAGTTACAGTGTAGAGCCCCTCACAAATCTCTTTCAATTCAAAGTTGCCTTCAATGTCAGAAACCTCTCCCTTGCCTCCAGGGGCAAGCACAATGGCAGCTCCGATCAATGGATTGCCTTGCTCATCAAGTATTTGCCCTGAGAACACGCCATTGCACCTCCTTTGCCCGTAGCCAAAGGTGTGCAGTAGTGCCAATACTACAGCAAGCATTATTATTTTTTTCACAATTATTAATTCAAATGAGTCAGCATACCCGAATGCAATTCAGGAATGCGCATAAATTGTTTGTAAGAAAACTAACTAAACAATCGGTGGGGCTCTTGAAGGAAGGTGTGAGAATATTCCACCATCAATAGCGGCTTCAATTTCACAACTAGGCAATTCCAAAGAGATAGTGAAATAATCAGCCGGTCTTACGCTGGCAAAATGAAAAGACTCCAGTGATAAATGACAAAGATCACACTTTTTATTAGCGACAATGTGAGACTTATGCTCGCAGCCCTGGTCCTTTTTATTGTGGTATACACTTTGATGGCAACCACTGGATTCATTAACTGCCGAGTGTAATTCTTTTTGATTTTGAGTATTATGAAGGAGGGCATGGAACGAGCTAAGTTCAACCGTGCCTACTAAATATATAACCAACAAAAAGAGAACTGTGCATACCGCAAGGCTGCTTTTATCTCTATTGTTATGTGTGATCCTAAGAAACCGCACTGGTTATAATTTTATTAATTTAAATTAAATGTAGATTCTTAGTAGGTTACATGCAACCGTATTGCGTGTAAGGCGGCAATTTTTGTTTATTAATGGTGTTATACGCATCACTACAAAATTAAATGGAGATAAAAATTAATGGTAAAATAATCGATAATGAGACGCGGTGCACTCATTACCACTCGTCAAATGATGTTATTGCTATCAAGTTTAAATGCTGCAATCAATACTACCCTTGCCATCAATGCCACGAAGAGGATGCAGGTCATTCTGCTGAAGTATGGTCAACTAACGATTTTGATAAGATGGCCGTATTTTGTGGAGTTTGTAAAACTGAACTTACTATTCATCAGTACCTGGATAGCCACAATGGCTGCCCACATTGCAAAGCTTCATTCAATCCTAACTGCTCAAAGCACTACCATCTTTACTTCGAAACAAAAGCGTAAGCTGATTTGCTACTTGGCTTGACTTGGTTTTAGAAAACCCATTAGACTTATTACTACTAACCTAATAAGTAACAGCCAAGGCAATCCATGAAACAGCGTATCAAACCAGTCCAAAGGCTTCATCCCTGCAGCTCCACCCAGTATCCATTTTAGCTTTCCCCAGATGTGTGGCTCTGGAAAAAAGGGAGCGAGACCAAGGGTAAGGCAAAAAAGAGCCACCGTCTTCCAATCATTAAAAATTTTCATTCCTTATTTTTTAAAAAAGATAAGCTCAGCACTTCCCCTTACTTCTGTAATGTTGTAGGACAAACATAATCTGTTAAAGTAGCTCCCGCTTCACCTAAGGCTTTTATCCCTCCTGCTACTTCAATAAAGTTGTCCCATCCACGTGACTTCAGTATGGATGCCGCGACCATGGATCGGTAGCCGGTCGCACAGTGCATATAAAATTTTTCTTCTTTAGGAAACTCAGCTAAATGTTCATTAATGAAATCAAGTGGTAAGCTAATTGCTCCATCCACGTGCTCCGCCAAAAATTCAGTTGGTTTACGCACATCTATTACTTTCACTTTTTCGTTTTTTGCTCGCTCTAAATATTCTTCAGCAGAAATAGATGTGATGCTATCAATTTCTTTTCCTGCTTCCAACCAAGTTTGAAATCCTCCCTTTAAGAATCCAATTGAATTGTCATAACCAACTCTAGCCAGTCTGGTTACCACTTCTTCTTCGCGCCCATCTGCTGCAACGATTAACAATGGTTGATCAACACCAGGTATCAAAGCCCCTACCCATGGCGCAAAACTTCCATCGATTCCAATGTTTATTGAGTTGGGTATAAATCCCTTTGCAAAAACCTGAGCGGCACGCGTGTCTAATATAAGTGCCCCTGTTTCATTGGCGGCTACTTCAAACTCTTCCGGAGACAATTCTCTAAGCCCCTGACGCATTACATTATCAATACTCTCGTAACCTTCTTTGTTTAGCCTCACGTTCTCTGGGAAATAGGCTGGGGGTGGTAATAGGCCATCCGTTACTTCTTTTACGAACTCTTCCTTGGTCATATCGGCACGTAATGCATAATTCATTTTCTTTTGATTACCCAAAGTGTCAACCGTTTCCTTCATCATGTTCTTACCGCAAGCAGAACCCGCACCATGAGCAGGGTATACAATTACATCATCTGCCAAAGGCATGATCTTATTTCGAAGTGAGTCATATAGCATGCCCGCCAACTCCTCTTGTGTCATATGAGCAGCCTTTTGTGCCAGGTCAGGTCTACCTACGTCACCTAGAAAAAGTGTATCACCAGAAAAAATCGCATGATCCTTTCCATTTTCATCCTTCAAAAGATAGGTAGTAGATTCAGTTGTATGCCCAGGAGTGTGCAGTACCTTTATTGTCACCTTACCAATTTTTATCTCTTCACCATCTTTCGCAACATGGCAATCAAATTTTGGTGAGGCTGTGGGGCCGTAAACTATAGTTGCTCCTGTTTTTTTCGCCAAGTCAATATGACCAGAAACAAAATCGGCATGAAAGTGAGTTTCTAAGATATACTTGATCGTAGCATTATTCTTTTTTGCCCGGTCAACATATGGAGATGTTTCTCTTAGTGGATCAATGATTGCCACTTCTCCTTCAGATTCAATGTAGTATGCTCCTTGTGCAAGGCAGCCTGTATATATTTGTTCAACTTGCATAGCTCTATTATTTATTCAAATACAAAGATCGGCACAATCATTACTAAAAACAGTGATTTTAGTCACATTTAAGCCATCTTATTTTAACCCTTCAGTAAAGTGTTTTCTCTCCTGTGGTTTCCTGAATTTATCCGCATTAAATTCTTTCGTCCCTCCTTTTGAAATAGAGAGTGATTTCCAATCATCTCCTTTAATTTGTTTTCCTATAAACATTACCTGGCCTACATGTGAAGCGTAATGCGCCAATTGCCTATGGATAGCCTCTACCACAGTCTGCCCTTCATTCCTGATATATATGATTTTTTCCAGGTCTTCCTCCTTCAGTCCTTCAAGTGTAGCGAGCAAGCATGACCAGCCTTTATTCCAAGCATCTATCATGCTTTGCTTATCATTATATCCTACCTCAAACTCTGCCTCACGATCGCGCCATGGTTTCTCACCATCACTGGTAAGAAAATCCGTCCATCGCGATAACATATTTCCGGAAAGGTGATGCACAATCAATGCAATACTATTGCTGGCATCATTAGGTCTCCATTGTAGTTCCTCATTTGTAAGCTGATCAAAGGTCTTATCACCTAAACTTTTATAATACCCAAAAAGCTTTACAATGCTTTGAAGAAAATTCTGATTTATTGATGCAGCCATTTATGCTGATTCTAATACTTCTTCGTACTCCTTTTTTAACTCCTTAGCGTGGGTCTTATTCTTAGATAATTTGACATGCTTGGGCACTCCCTTCAAATCCCAAATTAACCCAAGCCATGAAAGTACTTTAAGTGTATACCAAGTAATATCAACCTCCCACCAAAAAAAACCTTGCCGAGAAGCTACTTCATAGTAATGGTGATTATTATGCCATCCTTCTCCTAATGTGAGCAACGCCAACCATAAACTGTTTTTTGATTCATCTCCAGTTTCATAACGCTGCTTGCCAAACTTGTGCATGATAGAATTGATGGAAAAAGTACCATGATATAAAATGACCGTGCTTAGAAAGAATCCAATAAATAAAGTAGAAAATCCTGCTGTAGTAAACATGGTAAGAATACTTCCTCCATTTACAATTCCACCCAAAGCAGTAACCAAAATAGCCAACGTCACTGGAGGCACAAGGTAATGCTTGTTTAGCCATACCAACTCTGGGTACTTGGCATAGTCACCAATAACTTTATAGTCCGTTTCTTTAAAATCAGGACCTACAATCCAACCTACGTGAGAATACCAAAATCCATAAATTTTCATAGAGTGCGGATCTGCAGGGGTATCACTATGACGGTGATGGTGACGATGATGAGCGGCCCACCAGAGCGCTCCTTTTTGTGCAGAAGTTTGGGCCATAAACGCAATCACAAATTGAAACCAGCGAGAAGTGCTATACGACTTGTGCGCAAAGTATCGATGATACCCTCCTGTAACCCAAAACATTCGGAAGATGTATAAAAAAATACACACCATCCAGTCAAAAAAAGTAGCACCAGTCCAGATGGCCCCTAAGGGCAGCAGGTGAATGATCAAAAAAGCAATTTCTTGCTTCACAATTGGCTTTCTTCTTTCTTCAGGAGTAACTGTGGTTTCCATTATATTATAAACAAAAGTGAGCGGTAATAATTCAAAATTACGGCCGCAAAGTTATTGCCTTTTGGGTCGGTATTCAAACCCCTCAAAAAAACATGTGCACGTTCCTATTACGCCATTGAAATAACCAGATCTTCTGAATGCACCATCGTACCTTCTTTCAAGTGAACCAATTTTACTTCAGCAGCTTCACTGGCAGTAATTGTTGTTTCCATTTTCATGGCTTCGATCACAAATAGCGGCTCGTTCTTTTTCACCTTTTGCCCTTTCTTCACCAAAATCTTTGACAGCAAACCCTGTAGCGGAACACCTATTTGTTTAATGTTACCTGGCTCAATTTTTATATTTTCAATTTTCTCAATCTTGACAGATTTATCCTTTACGTCAATGTTTCTCGTTTGTCCATTTACTTTAAAGAAAACTGTTCGCACTCCCTCTTCATTCACTGTGCCTATTGAAAGCAATTCAATAATAACCTTCTTTCCTTCTCCAATCTCCACGATGGTTTCTTCATGAAGCTCCATGCCATAAAAGAAGTTCAAAGTGGGGATACGCATTACATCTCCGAATTCTATTTGTTTCTTCAACATGTCCTCGAACACTTTCGGATACAATTTCCATGAAAGAAAATCTACAAATTCAAGTTCTCTGCCGAAGCCTGGTTGAAATTTTTTCTGAAAAGAGGCAAACTCCCCTTTCATATCTACCGGATCAAGGTGAGCATTGGGCCTATCCTTATAAGACTGTTTCCCTTTTAAAACAATTTTTTGAAGGTCTTTGGGAAATCCTCCAGTAGGCTGCCCTAAGTCTCCACGGAAAAATGATTGTACTGATTCTGGAAAAGAAATAGAATCACCCCGTTCCATTATATCTTCTTTCGTAAGTCCGTTGGATACCATGTACAAAGCAAGGTCTCCCACCACTTTCGAGCTCGGAGTAACTTTTACAATATCACCAAACAATTCATTGACTTCAGCGTATCGCTGTTTTATCTCCTCAAACTTTTCGATAAGACCTAGCCCACGAGCTTGAGGTCCCAAATTAGAATACTGCCCTCCAGGAATTTCATGATGGTACACATCCGCAGTTCCCGCCTTCAATCCAGACTCATAAGGATAGTAATACTCCCTTACAATTTCCCAATAATTTGAAAATTGGTTAAGTGAGTTGATGTCATATTTATTTTCTCTTTTCTGACCTTTCATCATCTCCACCACCGCATTAAAATTAGGCTGTGAAGTAAGCCCTGAAACACCCCCTAACGCAACATCTACGACATCTACGCCTGATTCTATGGCCTTTAAATAAGTGGCACTTTGCAAGGAAGACGTATCATGTGTATGCAAATGAACTGGAAGCTTGATGGCATCCTTCAGAGCAGACACCAATTCTTTTGCAGCATAAGGTTTTAGTAAACCGGTCATATCCTTGATCGCAAGAATGTGCGCCCCACTATCTTCTATCTGCTTGGCAAGCTTTACATAATAGTCAAGCGTATACTTTGTACGAGAAGGATCAAGAATGTCACCGGTATAACAGATGGAAACTTCTGCTAATCCTTTTGTTCTTTTATTGACAAACTTGATACATGGCTCCATGTTCTTTAGCCAGTTGAGTGAGTCAAAAATCCGAAACACATCTACTCCCTCCTCCCATGATTTTTCTACAAAAGATTCTATCAGGTTGTCAGGATACGCAGTGTAACCGACACCATTGGAACCTCTTATCAACATTTGTAATAGAATATTAGGAACCGCCTTCCTTAATTCCCTCAATCTCCTCCAAGGGTTCTCCAATAAGAATCTCATGCAGACGTCAAACGTAGCGCCACCCCACACCTCCATACTAAATGTTTGAGGATGATGATGAGCAAAACTAGTGGCCACATCCAACATATCAATCGTACGCATGCGTGTAGCCAACAACGATTGATGCGCATCGCGAAGCGTTGTGTCGGTATAATGAATCTTTTTCTCCTTGAGCAACCACTCACTAAATTTCTGTGGTCCCAATTTGGTGAGTAAGTCTTTCGTTCCCTTTGGTGGAGTTGTATCTGCATCGAACTCAGGTACAATCGGAGTACGGAACAATTTTGTCTTGTCAACGAATCTTACATCCGGATTTCCGTTCACCGTCACGTCCGCCAAATACTTTACAACCTTGGTAGCTCTATCCTGCTGATGAGTGAAAGTGAAAAGCTCCTTGTGCTTTTGAATAAAGTTTACCGTTGCTTTACCTGACTTAAAGATTTCATGATTGATAATATTATCAAGGAAGGCCACATTTGTTTTCACACCACGGGTTCTAAACTCCCGAAGTGCACGATGCATCTTTCTGCTTGCGCCATCCAAAGTGCGTGAATGAGCGGATACCTTAACAAGCATCGAATCAAAGAAAGGACTGATTTCAACTCCCTGATACAAACTTCCAGCATCTAGGCGAATGCCAAATCCTCCTACACTTCGATAGGTGAGGATGGTTCCGTAATCCGGCTTGAAATCATTTTCAGGATCTTCCGTAGTAATCCTACACTGCATGGCATAGCCATTGGTTGATAGTGATTCCTGAGAAGGAATTTTTATTTGTTCGTCTGATAGTTTGTAGCCACCTGCAATAAAAATCTGAGCTTTGATCAAATCGATACCTGTTACCATTTCCGTAACCGTATGCTCCACCTGAATACGCGGATTAACTTCTATAAAGAAAATGTTCCCCTTTTTATCAACCAAAAATTCAACCGTCCCCACATTATCATATTTGACCGCTCTGGTTATTTTTAATGCGTAGTCGTATAGCTTATCAAGCACATTTTGCTTTAAGCCAAATGAAGGTGCCACCTCCACAACCTTTTGAAACCTTCGCTGTACAGAACAATCTCTTTCAAAAAGATGGACTGAATTGCCATGCTTGTCAGCTGCAATTTGAACCTCAATGTGTTTTGGTTCCTCTACAAATTTTTCTAGAAAAACGGTGCCATCACCAAAAGCATTCAATGCTTCACGTGTTCCCTCATTGTATGCATTTTCCAATTCTTCCTCGGATCGCACCACGCGCATTCCCCTTCCTCCGCCACCAGAGGCTGCTTTTAACATTACTGGAAAACCAATGCGCTTCCCTTCCTTCACAGCAATTTTAGCAGTTGTCAGCGCCACTTTACTGCTCTCAATCAGGGGCAAACCATTTTCTTCAGCGATTTTCTTTGCTGAGATTTTGTCTCCAAGCAAAGTCATCGATTTAGGATTTGGGCCTACCCAAATGATGCCGTTCTCTTCACATTTCTTGGCAAATGCCGCATTCTCCGAAAGGAATCCATAACCAGGATGTATAGCATCTACTTTTTTATTGACAGCAATGCGAATAATTTCATCAATGTCCAGATAGGGCTTTAAGGGATCCCCTTCCTTTCCTATCTGATAACTTTCATCAGCCTTATACCGATGGAGTGAATACCTATCTTCATGGGTGTAAACGGCTACAGTTTTGAGCCCGATTTCAACACTGGCACGAAAAACTCTGATGGCAATTTCCCCTCTATTAGCAACTAAAATCTTTTTGATCTTCATTCTAGTAAGATACTAAAATGAAAATTCGAATAACAGTAGGAATGAGAATATATTTTCTTACCGGTCGAGAGGCAGCTAGTAATTAGGTTTTTAGAAGGTTTTTCTACAATGAGTTTGCAAAGCTCAACAAAAGGAATCCACAAAAGATTTTATTCTTTCTTCAGCTGAGACAACAACTCATTCAATTTCAACAAAGCTTCTACAGGGCTTATGGTATTAATGTCAATTTTACCCAGCATATCTTCCATCTTCTTCAATTTAGGGTCTACTTCAAACAAGCCCATCTGTACAATCGGCTTAGGAAGTTCTTCCATTTTCTTTTTGGATTGGTTTTTCTGTTTATCCTTTTCTAGAAAATGAAGAATTTCATTGGCCCGTATCACAATTCTATTTGGCATGCCTGCCAACTGCGCTACATGTATACCAAAACTATGCTCACTCCCTCCTTCTTTCAGCTTGCGCATAAAAATGATCTTCTCCCCAGTTTCTTTGACTGAAACATTAAAGTTTTTCACACGCACCAAATCCTCAGCTAACTGATTCAACTCATGATAGTGGGTAGCAAAAAGAGTTTTAGGTTTAAACTCTTTATGATTGTGTAAGTATTCCACTATCGCCCAAGCAATAGAAACACCATCATAGGTACTGGTGCCCCGGCCAATCTCATCCATCAATATCAAACTGCGATTGCTAAGGTTGTTGAGAATGCTTGCCGTCTCTGTCATCTCCACCATAAAAGTCGATTCACCTCTTGATAAATTATCAGAAGCTCCTACTCTGGTAAATACCTTATCAACAATCCCAATCTTTGCAGCCTTTGCAGGAACAAAACTTCCAATTTGGGCCATCAATACGATCAAAGCAGTTTGTCGTAGCAAGGCAGACTTACCCGCCATATTAGGACCAGTGATTATTAAAACCTGTTGGGATTCATTATCCAGATAAATATCATTAGGTACATAGTTTTCACCAATAGGCAACTGTTTTTCAATCACCGGATGGCGCCCATCTTTTATATCTATAATGGTGGTGTCATTCACCTCTGGTTTATTATATCTGTTGGACTTTGCAACCACAGCAAATGAAAGTAGGCAATCCAGTACCGCAATTACTCTTGCATTTTGCTGTATCTGCGCTATAAAGTCAGAAGCATTCAGCACTAAGTCCTGAAAAAGTTTCTGTTCAATTACCGTAAGTTTTTCTTCAGCGTGCAGAATTTTCTCTTCATACGTTTTTAATTCTTCAGTAATGTAGCGCTCTGCATTAACCAATGTTTGCTTGCGAATCCATTCAACAGGCACTTTGTCCTTATGGGCATTACTTACCTCTAGATAATAGCCAAACACCTTATTGTAAGAAATCTTTAAAGAAGTAATCCCCGTTTTTTCTACTTCTCTTTTTTGAATTTTTACTAAATAATCCTTACCCGAAAAGGCTATACTGCGAAGTTCGTCCAACTCTTCATTGACTCCTTCCTTGATTATTCCACCCTGATGCACCAGCATTGGCGCATCCTCTTTTAACTCTTTTTCAATCTTATCCAACAAGAATTCACATCGTTCCAATTGATCTCCTAGTTTTTTTAGCGCTACGGACTTTTGCCCCATGAGCAAATCCTTTATTGGTAAAGCAGCCTGCAAAGATCTTTTCATCTGAATCATCTCCCTCGGATTGATTCTTCCCACCGCAACTTTTGAAATAAGGCGTTCCAGATCTGCAATGTGGCTGAGTTGCCCGACTATCTTTTCCAAAAGATCATCATCCTGAAGAAAAGTCTCCACAACATCAAGCCGCTCCTGAACAGCTGATCGTTCTTTTAATGGAAGAATCATCCACTTGCGCAATTGCCTTGAGCCCATCGCGGTGACGGTCTTGTCAAGAATTTGAATGAGTGGCACCCCTCCATCTTGCTGAGGGTTTACGATCTCCAAATTGCGAATTGTGAACTTATCCAGCCACACGTATTTGTCTTCGTCAATTCTAGATATCGAAGCAATGTGATGGGTTTCCTTATGCTCTGTCGCTTCCAGGTAATGAAGAATAGCCCCTGCCGCTACAATGGCTTCGGCCATACCATCAATTCCAAAGCCTTTTAAATTAGCTGTCTTAAATTGAGCGATCAGTTTTTCGTAGGTATAGTCAGAAGCAAATACCCATTCATCCAACGCGAAAGTGGCATACTCCTCCCCAAAATGATTTTCAAATTTTTCTCTGTGAGTTTTACTGAAAATGATTTCAGCTGGTGAAAAGCTTTGGATAAGTTTATACACATAAGTTTCGCTTCCTTCTGCTGCATAAAACTCTCCTGTGCTGATATCCAAAAAGGCTATTCCTAATAAATTTTTGCCTGCATGGATGGATGCCAGAAAATTATTCTGCTTTTTTTCGAGAACGTTGTCGTTAAAAGAAACCCCTGGAGTGACCAGTTCCGTCACACCTCGTTTCACAATCCCTTTTACAAATCGAGGATCTTCCAACTGATCGCAAATGGCCACACGATGACCAGCCCTTACCAATTTAGGTAAATAATTATCCAACGAATGATGAGGAAAGCCAGCTAACTCTATTTCGGATGCGGAACCACTGCCTCGTTTGGTGAGCACAATGTCGAGCACCTTACTTGCTTTAATGGCATCTTCTCCAAAAGTTTCATAAAAGTCACCCACACGGAATAATAGTAGTGCCCCAGGGTATTTTACCTTGATGGCATTATACTGTTTCATTAATGGAGTTTCGGAAGAGCTTGAAGCCATGGAGGGCAAAGATAAAATCCGTGCGCAAGATGCAAGGGAGATGAAGGAATTATATTCTATTTCTCAGCCACTATCAACCACATTCTATCTCCCTTTATTTTTTCACGATCGATATAAGGATCTTTTTTGAATACAATCTTAAATCCTGCCTTTTGAAGGTCTTCCAGAGCATAGTTCATCCCTAGCTCGTGCCGTCTCTCCTGATCTGCCCTTGACAAACTTCTGCGATCTGAGGCAATTGGCTCACATATGATTAGTCGTCCACCGAGCTTGAGAGCTGCCTTAATATGCCTGAGCATATCATCATGGTCATCCATTTCATGGTAAGTGTCAATAATTATGGCTCCGTTTAAAGTATTAAGAGGTAAATGGGGATTGTCATAATCTCCCTTTATCGTTGTCACATTGGTAATCCCCTCTTGGTTTAAGATTCCATTCAATTTATCCAATCGGTTTTGCAGAACATCTACAGCATAGACTTTACCTGTCCTCCCTACTACTTTGGTCAGCTTCATGGTCATATAGCCTTCGTGGCTCCCTATATCACCAACCTTGTCTCCTTGTTTCAATTTTAAATGAGCAATGATGTCATCTGCCTTTTGCCATTGGTCTCGTTCTTCCCAGGCATTTTGGGTATAAATATTTTTCCATTGATCCTGTGCGTGGGTGCTGATCACCGCAAGAACCAAAAACGTTAATAGTTGAACTGCCTTCATCATATGATTAACGACCATTTTCAATTTACAGTTACGAAAATCACGCTATTGAACCCAAAGTAACTTTTTCATTCTACTTTTGCGATGTGAAAAAGTTAAAACTAGAAGAGTTAGGAAGAATTTCTACTGAAGAGTATAAAAAAGCCACCAAGCTGCCAATTGCAATTGTTCTGGACAATGTACGGAGCCTCCATAATGTGGGTTCTACATTTAGAACCGCAGATGCGTTCAGGGTAGGTAAAATTTTTCTGACAGGAATTACAGGACAACCCCCGCATAGAGAAATTCAGAAAACTGCCCTTGGCGCTACAGAATCAGTGAATTGGGAATATCATCAAAGCGCAGGCGAATTGGTAAAAAATCTCAAATCAGAAGGGTATACACTAATTGTTATAGAGCAGACTTCCGAGAGTTTAGCCCTGCAAGATTTCACGCCCACTGCTGATGGAAAATATTGTTTGGTTTTCGGTAATGAAGTAAATGGAGTAAGTGAAGAGGTCATAGAGCATGCCGATTTGGCTATCGAAATTCCACAATCGGGCACCAAGCATTCCATCAATGTATCGGTATGTGTAGGTATTGTTGTTTGGGAAATGGCTAAAAAATTTATTTAGCATGTATTGTAGAACATTGACAATGAGCCAGAGTCAAGTATTATTCGCATTTTTGCAAAGCATCTAAAATATGTCAGACAGATACAATCAAAGAGGAGTTTCAGCATCTAAAGAAGATGTACACAAAGCTATAAGCAAACTAGACAAGGGCTTGTATCCAAAAGCATTTTGTAAGATTGTAGAAGATCATCTTGCCGGTGACCCGGAATACTGTACTGTAATGCATGCCGATGGTGCTGGCACAAAATCATCTCTCGCCTATATCTATTGGAAAGAAACCGGAGACCTCTCTGTCTGGAAAGGGATCGCGCAGGATGCCATCATTATGAATGTAGATGACTTGCTGTGTGTAGGTGCTACCAATAACATTTTGCTTTCCTCCACTATCGGAAGAAATAAGAACCTGATACCGGGAGAAGTAATTGCAGAAATAATCAATGGTACGGAAGAAGTGCTGGCCACTTTGCGAAAGTACGGCATGAATATAAAGAGTACGGGTGGAGAAACCGCTGATGTGGGAGATCTCATTCGCACCATCATAGTTGATAGTACTGTAACTGCGCGAATGAAGCGCAGTGAAGTGATATCTAATGATAGTATCAAACCAGGAGATGTAATCGTGGGGCTGGCTTCTTCGGGGCAAGCTACCTATGAAATTGAATACAACGGTGGCATGGGGAGCAACGGTCTTACCTCAGCACGGCACGATGTTTTTTCGAAAATTTATCGCGATAAGTATCCAGAATCATTCGACAACAATGTTCCTATAGATCTGATATACAGCGGAGATTGCAAGCTAACGGATACCATTGATGATGCCCCTGTGAACGTAGGGAAATTGGTGCTTTCGCCTACACGCACTTACGCTCCCATAATCATTGAGATGCTAAAAAATCTCCGTAGTCAAATACATGGACTGGTGCATTGCAGCGGTGGCGCCCAAACAAAAGTGTTGCACTTCGTTGAAAACCTTCACATCATAAAAGATAACCTCTTACCTATCCCTCCCCTGTTCAAATTGATACAACAACAATCCGGAACAGACTGGAAAGAGATGTACAAAGTTTTTAATATGGGGCATCGCATGGAAATCTATCTTGACGAAAAATATGCTCAGGAAGTAATTGCCATCTCTAAATCATTTGGTGTGGATGCACAAGTGATTGGTCGAGTGGAGAGCTCACCTCAAAAGCAGGTAACCATCAAAGCTGCGGTAGGAGAGTTTCAATACTAATTGTCTAATAAATCTATTTTCGATACGCGCTAGCTGGTGCTTGTCCCCATAGTCCTTTCCCCCGACTACCCGAAGTAGGGATAGTAATATCAGAAACGGCAGTGTAATCAGATCCCTTCTTTTCAAAAGTTTGAACAATTTGAACGGGCTTATTTTCTTCTCCATTTAAATTAGCCTGTGTGTACACTCCTATACGGGTGGCTTCAGTTAATCCGCCAGGCAAAGTACCCTTCTCTGAGGTAAATTTTGCAGTAAAGGTTACGTTATCAGAAATCCCCTCATAATACCGAATGGCCAAACCGTACAAGCCATCTGGAGCTGGTGTTGCAATAGTGATTTTTTCAAAACCTGTGCCTATTGAAGTAGACGCTGCTAAAAAAATAGGGCCATCTTCCGGATCAATAAAAAATATAATTAGATCCATATCCACATCTCCAGGAGTCCCATCGCCAGAATCCCATGACAAATCAATAGTCAATGATTTCTCCACTTCGTCATTTTCTCTTATGACTAACAAATGTGAAATCTCTTCAGAATTTTCAGAAGGTAAAGCATTACCGGTAATACGAGCAAGACTTATCTCGAGCGTTTCGCCTAGGATGCCTGCCAAATCAATCAGGTCTTGATCAAATTCGAATTCTGTGTCATCAATAAGTGTAATGGATAAATCACCAGAAGTCGTTCCTTCCAAAATAGTAGCGGTTGCCGTGGTTTCATAATCAGTGGTTAATTGAGCGGATCCCTTGATCGTGAAGTCGATAACAATATCACGATATGCGGCCTTATCTAGATTCAATGTTATCAAGACCAAACCCTCATCTTCTGATACTACCGTTACTTTACTCGCAAAAGTTAAAGTAGCAGGAGGCGGCACTACTTCGTCCTTGCAAGAAGTAAACTGAAATAGAATAGTAAAAAAGAAAAAAAGAATTAGGGGTTTTTTCATAGGTCAATTGATTGTGGATCCAAATACATTTGGCAGAAAGCCAGTTCAATAATTAGTTATTGACCCACCAACTGAGAATGATCCAATGACAATAAAACTACGACTATTGTTGGTTACTTAACTCCCCTGTTAAGGGTTATTCTTAAGGGAAAGCTAATTAGAAAAGCTAATTTTCGTTCTTAAAATACTTGTCTTCATCAAACTCATCGAAATTCTTTTTCTGGGTAATTCCGATTTCAAGTATCTTAAACTCAGTTCTACGATTGCGTTGACGCCCTTCCGGGTTGTCGGTTCCATCTGGGTTGGTGTTTCGCGCAATAGGTTTTTCTTCACCATACCCCTTTGCCACTAAACGGTCGGGTGCAATCCCTTTGGTAATCAGATAAGCCACGGTGGATTCTGCTCTTCGTTGGGAAAGCTGAATATTATAAGAATTTGAAGCAATACTATCTGTATGAGAACTCAATTCAATTTTAATTTCTGGGTTATCTGTTAATAAGTCAACCAACTTGTCGAGTTCGGTTGCAGCATCTGAGCGTATATCCGATTTGTCCAGATCAAAATAAATATTGTTGAGCACAAAAATTTTGTTTTTCTCCAGCTTATCAAGAACCATGAGTGTGTCCAACGTTACATTAGTTACCAACTCTTTTAATGATTCAAGAGGAACAGCTTTTCCATTAGTGGTGTATGGCTGCCTTTTTACCAGGTACCCATCCGTTTCTCCCACTAGTGTATAGTCTTCATTCTCATAAACACGGAAGAAAAATTTGCCATCATTACCAGTCACAAAATCCTGCATTACTTCACCTCTGGAATCAAGTAGCGTTACTTTTGTATTAGCCAATACTTCCAAGGTGCTATCTTTCTTTGGCGTCATGGTAATTCCTTCGAGGTAGTAATTGACTACCTTCAAATTAGGATCCTCATTTACGAAAGTATAAATGTCGTCATCCCCCTTACCGCCATCGCGATTAGACGTAAAGAAGCCTCGATCAGGCTTGAATAAGAATATTCCAAAATCATCGCTGGTAGAGTTCATTGGCTGGCCCAGATTTTCAACCACATTTCTTCCATTTGCTCTTTTTATCTCAAACATGTCCAGCATTCCATAACCAGGATGTCCATCAGAAGCAATAAAAAGCTTATTACTTTCACTCACATAGGGGAAGGTTTCATTTCCAGAAGTATTGATGTCAGGTCCCATATTTCGCACTCTGGAAAAGCGACCTCTTGAGTCCATACGAGCTGTGTAAATATCCAACCCCCCAAAACCTCCTTTTCTATTGGATGAAAAATATAAGGTGCGCCCGTCAGGACCAAATGCAGGAGTCGACTCCCATGAATCGGGTTGATTAATATTGATTTGTCGTGGCTCTTCCCATTCACCATTCCTAAATCGCGACATGTATAAATCCACATCAGGATTGCCCTTTCTTTTTCCAGTATTCCCCTTGGCGAAAATCATTATTCTGCCATCAGGTGAAAAAGTAACGCAACCATCATTCACATTGGGCGTGTTGATTCTTTCAGGGAGAGGAGCCAGCGTACTTAAATCTACATTGGCGCCAGATGTCTGCGCTTTATAAAGCTTTGTGAAGGGCGTCCCTGTTGCCAGATAAATTCGGCTGTCGTCACGGCTTGCTGTGAAATAAAGCTCACCATTCAAATAGGCAGGAGAATATTCACTTAAAGGCGTGTTTATGGCATCAAGATTCTTCACCTTGTAGTAGCTTTGCTTTCTGGAGAGTTCGTCAATATAATTGAGTCCATCAATCTCTCTTTGCACACGTCCTTTAAAATCCTCATCCTTGGTGCTCACCACCAAATCTTCCAGTTGAGATTTTGCCTCATCATATTTTCCGTTGGCTTTTAAAGCCTGTGAATAATAAAGTGTAACGGAATCGCGGTTTACCTCACGGCCCTTTGCTTTGGCATAAAACGGCTCTGATTCTTTAATCCTGTTGGATAATCTGTAAGACTCGGCAACATAGTAGTTAGCCTTGCTGTTGTTAGGGTCTTTCTCCAGAACTGACTTATAGTAATTGATTACATTCTGGTATTTCCCAAAACGCAAAGACTTCATCGCCTTCTTCTCTGGACCGCAGCCCAGCAGCAAAATGATTACAAAAAAAGATACTGCTCCTAACCTCATATACACATCAAAAAGCAGATAAAATTACAAAAAAGAAAATGCTCTTAGGCTAACGTGCTTTTAGGTAGATATCTCGCTAGCCATGAACCAGCCACTTCTACCTTCCAGCTTTGGAGGTACTCTGCCTTAGTAGCCACCAAATTATTAAACGTGTTCATCGATGCGTTTAGCGTTCCTTCACCAAATAATTCTTTCAATTTGGACATTGGGTAAAGGGAAACCTTGTCATTGATCAAAAACGCAATCTGTGTTCTGTCAAAAAAGTCAACTCCCATTTTATCTCCCAGCTCTTTGAGAAGGCGAACTGATCCATCGATAGAGCAACCACTTGCTCCACCAGACTTTTCATCCACAGCCAGAATAATGAAATGATTGAATGTAATGTCAAAAGATGTATTCAGTGGAGCGCCATGAGCTTGCCATTGTGAGCAAAAGGATTTTAACACCTTGGCCATCTCCTCCGATTCAGACGCAGTTATCTCTCTATTCATCTGGTAAACCCAAACTCTTGCCTGATCTGATATCTCGTTAAATGGAATAAACATATTTCTGCCTCTTTTCCCTATAAACCCTGCGATTCCGCTATTAGTTCAGCCAAATCCTTGACCTGCACTTCATTTTCTTTCTCCTTATTCTTTACCCCATCACTCATCATTGTCATACAAAAGGGGCAGGCAACAGCCACGGTAGTTGCCCCAGTCTGTAAAGCTTCCTCTGTGCGTTCCACGTTGATGTCTTTATTCCCCTTTTCAGGTTCTTTGAACATTTGCGCGCCACCAGCTCCACAGCACAAACCAGTGGTTTTACAGCGCTTCATTTCTACCAAATCTGCATCCAATGCCTCCAATACCCTCCGAGGCGCCTCATATACCCCATTGGCTCTACCTAGATAACATGAGTCATGATATGTGATCTTCTTTCCTTTGAAAGCTCCACCCTCCTTCATTTTTACCTTTCCCTCGTTGATCAGCTGTTGCAAATAAGTAGAGTGATGAATTACCTCATAATTACCCCCCAATTCTGGATATTCGTTCTTAATGGTATTAAAGCAATGTGGACATGCTGTTACGATTTTTTTTATGTTGTAGCCATTCAAAACAGTAATGTTGCTCATGGCCTGCATCTGAAACAAAAATTCATTCCCTGCTCTTCTGGCAGGATCGCCAGTACAAGTTTCTTCCGGACCTAATACCGCAAACTTGATTCCTACTGTCGATAATATTTTTACAAACGCCTTTGTTACTTTCTTATACCTGTCATCGAAAGAGCCAGCGCAGCCCACCCAGAAAAGAATTTCAGGGGCTTCATTATTAGCTGCCATTTCGGCTACTGTGGGAACAGTGTAGTTCACTTCACTCATTGTTATGATTTAGATTTTAATTCATTGGCCCAATTAAACCTGTCACTTGCAGGAAATTTCCAGGGCGCAAAACTTGTCTCAATATTTTGAAACATCGCATTCCATTGAGCTGGAGACCCTGACTCTTCCATTGCCACATATCTTCTCATCTCCAATATAATTTCTAGCGGGTTAATCAGCACTGGACAAGCCTCTACGCAAGCATTACAA
>JAGQYK010000140.1 GCA_020436125.1 Cyclobacteriaceae bacterium
TGGCACAGCAAAGGAGCACCTCCTGCTCAACAATATGGTGTAGGCCTTTTCCACACGGCCATTGTATATCCCACACGCAAAGACCTGGCTGTTGTCTGCGACCGGTTGCGACAAGCCAACTACCCTTTTACAGGATTTGCTGATCACGGAGTCTCTGAAGCGTTGTACCTGGACGACCCCGATGGCAACGGAGTGGAGTTGTATTGGGATCGCCCGCAAGCCGAGTGGCCAAAGCAAAGCGATGGTTCCTTGAATATGTATACCCGCGCACTTGATCTGGACAATTTGTTGGCAGAGTTATGATCCTCCTTGTCCGAACTGACGCTACCCATCCTGATTTTGTAGCATTGGTACAATTACTTGATGCAGATCTCGCCCAACGCGATGGCGAAGATCATGCTTACTACCATCAATTCAATACCATCGACAAACTTAAACAGGTAGTGGTTGCTTATGAAAACAATGTTGCAGTGGGCTGTGGTGCCCTCAAACCCTTTGGTGCCGATGCCATGGAAGTAAAGCGCATGTATGTCTCCCCTGCCCACCGGGGAAAAGGGATAGCAGCAGCGATATTAACTGCGCTGGAAAGTTGGGCTACTGAACTAGGTGCTACCCGCTGCGTTTTAGAGACGGGCAAAAAACAACTTGAGGCCATGGCCCTTTATCGGAAGAGTGGCTACAAGGTAATTCCCAATTACGATCAATACGCTGGCCTTGAGAACAGTGTGTGTTTTGAGAAGGTGATAGCTTAATCTTGTTCTTACTTCCGCTCAGTGTCATTTACAGAGACGCTAAGACATCGTGAGTGCTTAATCAAAAGTTAACACTTTACCTTTGCAAAAGCAATTAACCTATCGTAATATTGCGTTATAGCAATGGGAGTTACAAAGACCGCCTTATTCAAAAAGAAACAAAACCGAATAGCCACCCTGGCCAAGGCATTCGATCATCCCGCCCGTGTGGCTATTATTGAATATTTATTGCGCCACGAAACCTGTATTTGCAATGACCTCGTGAATGAATTTCCCCTTTCTCAATCCACCATCACACAACACTTGAAAGAACTCAAACGGATAGGCATCATCAAAGGTGAAGTAGAAGGCCCTAAAGTCAACTACTGTATCGATGAAAAGGTGTGGGAAGAAACCAAAGGAATATTTAATCAACTCTTTACCCAATATGTAAGCAAGAACGACTGCTGCTAAAAATTTTTTATCTAACCATAACGCAATATTACAATATAACAATATGCAAATAGCCTTCTTCAGCGACATCCACGCTAATCTCCCCGCCCTGGAGGCCTGCCTCCATGACATTGACCTTAAAAAACCAGACGCAATCTATTGTCTGGGTGACCTCGTAGGCTATAACATTTGGCCCAATGAAGTGATCAAAGTCATACGCGAAAGAAAAATACCCACCATCGCAGGCAATTATGATTTTGGCATTGGCTCTGAAAGCAATGACTGTGGCTGTGCCTACAAAACGGAGGAAGACAAAGCCCATGGCGCCCAATCCATCCATTATACCAACAAGGTAATACAAGCTGAACACCGGCAGTACTTACGCGCGTTACCCGCTCATATCCGTCTGGAATATCGACTGAACGATGAGCGTGTTGACCTCCTGATGGTGCATGGGAGCCCGCGCAAAATCAATGAATACCTTTTTGTGGATCGGGATGAAAAGAGCTTACTCAGGATAATGAAGCAAGCCAATGCCCACATTATGCTTTTTGGTCACACCCATAAACCCTACCACAAAGTAGTGCAAGATGAAGACGGCACTTACAGGCACGCCATCAACATCGGCTCTGTTGGAAAACCCAAAGATGGTGATCCAAGAGGGGGTTACGTGATGATGACACTGGACAACAATTTCTCCATCAAAGAACCCAATGCGTTAAGAATAGAATTTATTCGATTTGAATACGATGTGGAAAAGGCGGCCAAAGCGGTTGAGGAGAGTAACCTGCCGGATGTATATGCTGATATGTTAAGAAAAGCTTATTAAAATCAATATGAATCAACCAAAACTTGGATTCTTAGACCGCTACCTCACACTCTGGATTTTTCTTGCCATGCTGGTGGGCATTGGCATTGGCAACGTGTTTGACGTGGAGCCTTTTATCGATCAGTTTCAAATCGGCACAACCAATCTGCTAATCGCAACCGGATTGATCGTGATGATGTTTCCTCCTCTGGCCAAAGTAAAGTACGAACACCTGGGTAAGGTGTTCAAAAATGTAAAAATCATTTCCCTATCCTTGTTATTGAATTGGATCATTGGTCCTGTCCTCATGTTCTTTCTGGCCATTATTTTTCTCAGGGACAAACCGGAGTACATGGTGGGGCTCATACTCATCGGGTTAGCGCGTTGTATAGCCATGGTGCTGGTGTGGAATGACCTGGCCAAAGGAGACAAAGAATATGCTGCAGGCTTGGTGGCCCTCAACAGTATCTTCCAGGTGTTGTTTTACAGTGTCTTTGCCTGGTTATTCATCACGGTGATTCCCCCCTACTTCGGCATCGAAGGCATGGAAGTCAACGTCAGCATGGGAGACGTGGCCAAAAGTGTTTTCCTCTATCTGGGCGTGCCCTTTATTGCTGGATTTCTCACCCGCTATTTTTTCAAAAAGGCGAAGGGAGAAGATTGGTATACACAACATGTGGTACCCAAGATCAGCCCTTTCACCCTATTTGCACTGCTATTCACCATCGTGATCATGTTCAGTTTAAAAGGCCAGTTGATTGTAGAGATACCGTTTGACGTGGTGAGGATTGCCATTCCCTTAGTAATCTACTTCCTCATCATTTTTGTATTGAGTTTTATATTGTCCAAAAAATTGGGTGCCAACTACGCGGAGAACACCTCCATTTCATTTACGGCCACAGGCAACAATTTTGAATTGGCCATAGCCGTGGCAGTAGGTGTATTTGGTATCAATTCAGGCCAAGCCTTTGCCGGAGTGATTGGGCCGCTGGTGGAAGTGCCCGCGCTCATCCTTTTGGTGAACCTTGCGTTTTGGTTTAAGAAAAAAATGTACCCCGCTTCAGCATGACAATATTTAAAGACATCCTGTCCAACTACAGAAATCAGCTGTAGACTATCTATGAAGTACTACTCATCATCAGTGGTGTAGTAGAAAACGATGATACCCGCTGCACCCGCTACTAACTTATCCAGTATGGAATAAAAATAAACAATTTGATAATCGGCCTGAGCAAAAGCATAAAAGGTTAACTCCACCACGGCACCAGCAAGAATGAGCGCCAATATCTTGTACAGTGGCTTTACTTTAATCTTTCGCATCAAAAAAAACACAACCGTAAAATAAACGAAGAACCCAACTATCTGAAAAATGTAAAAACCCGTACTCATCATGTAGGAGGAGCTGAAGGCAAAATCTGTGTCAGGATTGGTATTGGTGTAATCTTTCAAAATGACAAATTGAGCGAGCACCAGAGTCAATTCGGTGAGCACTCCGTACAATATAGCACGGCCATATGAAAAGTTGTTATCATCGATGGTGTTCATATATGTAATTTCAGATGTGAAAATATTTCTTATTCACTTCAAGGTAATTCCTTAGAACAAAATAATTAATGATTATTGTCACAGTTACGGATGAGAATTGTTCATTAGGATGACTTATTCACCTTAATTTATAACTATAGGCAGTTTTCCCTATTTTAGCCTTCCATTATTTCATTTGCATGCATCGTCTTTTTATAGCCCTTTTTCTTTCCTTTCACATCATTCATGCCCAGGAAACTGACATTAGTTCTCAGCTCACTCAAGAAATCGAACAAATTGCCACGCAAGGTCATATCAATGGATTGGGTGTTGCCATTGTTAATCAGGATGGACTTTTGTATTCCAATGGCTTTGGTTATGCTGACAAAAAAGCAAAAAAGCCTTACACTACTAACACCATCCAAAACATTGGTTCTGTTTCTAAAACCTTTATAGGTGTAGCCTTACTCAAAGCGCAGGAACTGGGTCATCTTCAATTGGATGATCCTATCAACCATTACCTCCCCTTTCAAGTGATTAATCCTTACCATCCGGAAGAACCCATTACCATCAGACAACTGGCCACACATACTTCCAGCATCAAAGATCCGCTGCGCTACGAGACAAGCGGGTATATCCTAAAAGAGGATTCCCCTACAGGAAAGAAGAAAGCCAATTTCCGGTCGCCTGATCACATGATTTCTTTATCCAAGTTTCAACAGTCCCTGCTGGATCCAAAAGGAAAATGGTATAAGAAGAGCAATTTCCTGAAGAAGAAACCAGGCGAATGGTTTGACTATACCAATGTAGGTGCTGGACTGGCTGCCTATGTTTTGGAGCTGGCAACTAAAACGCCTTTTGATGAGTTTACACAAAAACATATTCTCGATCCATTAGCAATGTCCCATTCAGGGTGGAATTTTGAAAGTGTCGACCTTTCCCACCACTCCCAACTTTATCATGATCCGGAAACTGAATTGGCTGGTTACCGACTCGTCAACTACCCGGATGGTGGAATGATCACTTCTGTAACCGATCTAAGCAAATACCTTATTGAATTGATACGTGGATATAATGGAGAAGGCAAAGTTTTAAGTGCTACTGGTTTCAAAGAACTCTTTACCCAACAACTCACGGCTGACCAATTTGACGAAAGAAGGGAAAGTGCCTTTAATGATGAATACAACTCGGGTATTTTTATGGGCTTTTCTGCAAAGGGATATGTAGGCCATACCGGATCAGATCCGGGCGTAGCCAGTTTCATGTTTTTCAATGCTACAACAGGTATAGGTAAAATTCTTTTGATCAATACAGAATTAAAAAA
>JAGQYK010000141.1 GCA_020436125.1 Cyclobacteriaceae bacterium
TGTTAGCACAAATTGTATTGCCCTCTCCCTTGGGAGAGGGAGCAGAATGTAGCGAGCAGTTGAAAAAGTAGCTGGGTGAGGGATTAATCGGGACGACAGTACTAACCGTTATGCGCTTCGCATTGCAAAGATGCCTCGTTCCTCGGCATAGCAGTGCAGTGTTGGTTACGAGCCCTACTAATAACTTAAAATTTATAACTCAAAACTATTATGGGATTCTTCGGTCGTCCTTCGTCCTCCCTCTGAATGACGTTGGTATTAGTTGAAGTTATTCCAACATCAGAATGCGCTTGAGTCCGAAGCTGTTGTCACTCAGAGCATAAGCGAAGAGTCTAACTGCTATATACCCAATGGAATACGCACTTAGCATCAACGCGTCATCGCGATCCTTTGGCTATGAAAAAAGTAAAGTGGAATACAGTAATCATTCCTTAGCCATACTCCATTAGTTTTTTCCTTCTCCTTGCCCTCAAGCCCTGCCTTTGCCGAAACGCCTGCCCGCACAAAGTTACACGCAGGCGGGGCTACGTGCAGGCGGCCGGGCTTGTCATTTTTGCATCGCGGGCTCTACTCTATATGCTGCTTCATTAACGCTTGCTGGGCTGCCATACATACTGTTGCCCAACGCAGTGCGGTGGGTCGCTCAATGAGAAGAAGATTCTTGTTGAGTTTTTTTGAACACCTGGAAACAGGTTGGCCCCAGGTGTTCGGAATAGCCAGATGATCTATTGGGTCTTGCTTAATTTGGCCCAATTAGAATCGGCCTTAGTCATTAGTTCTTTCTTGTTGCCTGCGAGCCAAAGTTGTTGGGCATCTACTTCAATATCGTAGAGAAATAAAAAGTACTTTCCTTCATCTACTACAAACTTATTGGGATCAACTCTGAATTTTGCACCTACGGACACTCCAAAAGCGCAAAACCCTCCATACTGAGGCAAATACTTTTTAGGATTTCTTTCAAAATTCCTTTTCTGATCCTCGCTGGTAAAATAATAAGATAAACCATCGTAGGTAGACTTATATTCTTTGAGGCCTTTTTGGGCAATACCTAAGTCTAAGTAGGAAACTGGACTGTAACCTTGCAAGGCTATTTTACTGTCATCTGTGTTATGGTTTGCCTTAAAGTTTTGAGCGAAACTCAATGTTGAAATAAGTAGTATCAATGTTATTAATGATAATGATTTCATGATATTAGAATTTGTTATTAAGTAATTTGAATAAAATTTATAGTGCCATTTCCGGTTTATGCAAACTCACCACAGTCAGAACTGCAGCTCCGTTCACCCAATAGTAGTAGGCGTCCCAACCTTCAAATGAAAACACAAAAGGCGCGACCACAAATACTATCCCAACCAAACCATCTACCAGTAGATGTCCTTTGTAAGGAATAATTCTAAACACACCTAACTCATGGTCTGTCAAAAGGGTAAGTATAAAAGCCGCAATTCCTGTGGCCACCGATAGTTGGAGGGCAAGTGGATTTGAAGTTCCTAATTCCAGCAAAAATGGTAAAGCCATAAGTGCCACAGCCACCGGATAGTCCAGATAGGCATGTATTTGTTTTGTTACAAATCTCATCAGTTATGGTTTTAGGATTTAAAATATTGTTCCTCCACAATTTGTCCGTTTTGCCAAACAGACCTGAGGATTTCATGCCACAGCACGTCACTTCCATCCTTCATCTTAAAGTCGAAAGTGAATTCAGCGAAAGACACATTGTCAACAATAGATGCGTTATGCAACGTTATCCCATTTACAGTTTCAATGGCGTTGGCGAAGCCTTCCATCTTATTTAGCATTTCCTGCTTATTGACGGTAGCTGTTCCATCAAAATCAAATGTTTTGGCATTTTCAGCAAAGTACTTTTGCGTGGCTTCAACGATTTGACCCTTCTTTACCAATTCATTTTTGGCAGAGAAGATTTCATTTAAAGAATGTTCCATTTAAAATTTGTTTTAGTTTGTTGTCATTATTGACAATACAAACCTGGAGCAATCTCAAATGAATAAAATTGACGTAGGTCAAAAAAAATGATTGATCTGGATCAACTTTTCCTGATGGCCTTCTTGTTTCTGATTCTGGATAAAAACTCTACACTCATACCCAAGTAGGAAGCCAGCGCGTATTGCGGAACCCGTTGAACAAAGTGAGGGAAACTCAGCAGAAAGTTTTCATATCTGGCCTCAGCAGAATGTGTTAGGTTGAAAATAATTCTCCTATGCTCAAAGGCCAGCCCCTTCTCGGCAATAATTCTAAAGAAAGTTTCGAATTTGTGACTCTTCTTTTTTAGCTCTTGTTCCTTTTCATAGTCCAGTTGCAGTAGGGTGCTGTCTTCCAGCGCCACTATGAAAAGAGTTGCGGGATGTTGATAAATAAAACTATTGAAGTCCGATATCCACCAATTTTCAATGGCAAACTGAACAGTATGTTCCTGCCCTTTATCATCAACAACATAAGATCTGAATGCGCCTTTGACAACAAAGTTTCGATGCCTGCTGGTAAAATTGGGCTGGGTAATAAATTGTTTCTTTTTGATTTTTACCTCATTAAAACTTTTCACCAGCTCTTCTGATTCTTCGCTGGTCAGGGTAATGAATTTTGCTACATAGTCTGTGAGTAGATTCTTCATACTGAAATAGCAATTAATTGATTTGTCTTACCTGGTTTATCGGTTTCAGCAGCCGGTACCTTATAAACCGATGATCATTGATGATTAATTCACTATCCTTTTGGAACCCAAGTCGAAACAACGCACTCACGTTTGATCTGGTTGGGGGAAATAGCACCGTGATACTGTTTAACGCCATCTCCGTAAAAGCTTTTCTGATGATTATTTTAAACAGTTGTTTCCCCAGGCCCCAAAAATCAGGATGCAATACCAGTGCAAGATCCGCCTCACCTTGTTCTGGTTGTAAACCTCCCCACCCAGCGAACCTGTTTCCTACAACAAAAGCCCATGGACCATATCCATACTTAGCCCATAATTGTTCTTTGCTTGTAATAAACTTTTCGTAATCACTCGCACTAAACTCACCATTAAATAATGGCATTTGACGCCTTACCGTTTGATTATTCATCAATTCAATAAGTTCAGACCTTTCTATCTCAGTCAGTCGAACTAACTTAACATTTTCCATTAGCAATGATCTTTGAACTTTTGCAAAACCCTATTTGGCGTTTTTAAGTTCAAAACTTATCAATTGACATTGGTTGATTTAATGAAATGGATTTTATAGCCGCAAATATCACACGTCACGAATGATGTAATTGCGTTTAACCAAATTACTTTTCTACGATCAGGTTCTCAGCATACCTCAAGGCTGTAGCCAATAAATTTTTACGGGTCATTGCCTTTTCTTCAAATGAATCGAGAAGTGTTCGGTCAAGTCGTCTTCCCTTCACAAAAACAGTGGATGGATCTTGTAACGCATCCAATTCCATCAAGGGATTATCATCGACCAACAGCAGATTAGCCACTTTACCCTCTTCAATAGTACCCAGGTTATTCATGATCGAATGGGTCTGAGAAGCATTTGCGGTAGCTGTTTTTATAGCTTCATAATTGGAAAGTCCGGCCTCCTTATAAAAGGCAAGTTCCTGATGAACGGAAATACCAGCAGCGGTGATGCCAATACCAGCATCGGTTCCACAAATTATTGGTACCCCTGCATCATGAAGTCTCTTAAGGATTTGTAAATGAAATTCATGTTGATTATTAATATCCCCTACAATCGTTGAATCTCTCAATCTGGTATTCAGCCACCGGTCGAATTGGGCCTCACTATCCACCATTTTAATCAGTGGATTTATGTATTGGAGTTGCGTTGACGCCAGGATGTTATCATCAATAAGCATTCGGTATATATTGTGGTAAACAGTCAAAGTAGGACAAAAATGGGTGTGCTTTGATTGTCTAAAACCATCAACAACCTCATTGAGTTTCGTGGTATCCAACTCATAGTTGAGCGGTTGCTGAACAATATCTTCCGCATGTTCAATAGATTTTATTTGTGAATTAAAATGATAAGTGTAGGGTACCTTTTGTGATGGATGAGCTACAATATCCATTTCCGAAACTTTGGCTTGTTCAATAACAGCATCGAACAGCTCTTCTGTTAAACCATAGTAGGTCTTAATGAAATCATATCCCCTTTCTTTATAGGAAGCCACCTTCTCCTTTGCTTCATTCGGACTGGTTAGCTGCAAATTGTCGTCACCGATAAATTCCGGCCCTGTGAGTTTGGGTCCAGCGGTGAAAAAAGCGGGTGAAATAATGTCGTCATTATCTACCGCTTCTTTAATTCTCAGGTGCATGGGTATACCCCATAAATTTCGTACTGCCGTAACACCATTGGCCAAATAGAGCCCCAACTCATACCTGTCCCAAACATGAACGTGCATATCTATCAGACCTGGGGTCAGGTACTTGTTCTCTGCGTCCAGCACTTCAACGTCATTTGCGTCAATGCTTTCTGCAATCTGCTCAATAACACCGTCTTTGATGTACACCATTTTATTAGCTAAAACGGTGTCCGTATTCATAGGAATAATATTTACATTCTTAATAAGGTAAGAATCTACATTCGTTGAATTATTCTTATTGGGTTTCAGGTAACGGGTACTATAGGCATCTACACCAAGTAAGATGAGGACAGTGATGACCACCAGTCCAATGAGTCCAACGACAACCT
>JAGQYK010000142.1 GCA_020436125.1 Cyclobacteriaceae bacterium
TGTAATGGCAGCGGACCCGCAAGCAGCATTTCCGGTAGCTCCTGGAGCGGTAGGAATACTATTAATGGTTGCCACTACTGGTGTTCTGGTACTCTCACAAGTTCCATTGTTGATGCTCACATAATAAGTAGTTGTTCCGGCAATGACAGGCGTGGTGTAAGTGCTATTGGTCTGTCCTGCAATAGGCGTTCCTCCTGTGGATACTGTATACCATCGGTATTGCCCTGCTGAGCCTCCTGATGCGTTCAGTGTTATTGTTGAAGAACCACAGGCTGAACTTCCACTTGCTAAAGGCGGTGATGGGTTTGCATTTACAGTAACCATAACTGCCATAGTTGGCACATCGGCCGTGTTTGTTCCTGAAACGCGACATCGATAGCTACCAGCCCCCATCATGCCAGTTGTATTAATATTCAAAGTAGGTGTTGATACGCCAGAGTAAACAGCGCTATTGTTTAAATCAAAATAGGCCGTGGCATTAAAAATCTGCCATCTATACGTAATGTTATTATTGCCAGTGGCAGCTGCGGTAAGTGAGGCGGTGGTCCCATTGCATACACTTTGTGCAATAGGGTGTGTGGTAATAGTAATGGGCGGTTGCATGACCACGTTGTCCAAACTGGTGATTCCCGGTGAAAGGACAATGTTGAATCTTCCTCTGATTCCCAAGGCTGTAATGTTTGATAATATAGATTGTATTTGAGCCTGAGTGGCTGAAGGTCCAGTATCAGAGGGAGTCGTTTTCCAGGCGCCTGAAACTGAACTCAAAGGAACGGAATAGGTTGCCCATGATGAAGAGGGAGGATTGAAAGGTACGGATGGAAAATAGTATATGGAGTTTGCTCCATTCGAAATGTAAACTTCAGGTCTAACAACCGAGGTCGTCACTGTTGCTTGACGCAGATCAAATGTGATATTGCCATTATAATAGGAACTGAAGTTTCCCAGGTAGCTGGCTGGGGAGGTAAAGTAAAAGTAAGTGGGGTAAGGTGGAATAATGGCGGCTGGTACAAAATCTGGAAATGCTGACACAAAACCACCTGGATTGCCCCCAGTACTTGAATAGAAAATTTGGTTACTTATGGCATTTGGAGCCGTCCACCCCTCAGTATTGGTGTTAAAACTACTTGTAATTTGCGCTTGCGCGACCACACTAAACGAAAGCATGGATGCAAGGAGATAATATTTTATTAGAACTTCCCTATTCATAAAGTTCTGATGATCAGAATTGACTGAGGGCCATTAAGAGCATTAGGAGCCAGTAAAGACCTATTAAAGATACCTAAATACTTGGCTACTTTTTCCTGTTTGAGTGTTTTTTAATAAGAAAAGGAGTGCATTATCGAGTGGTTGCTGTGCTAGACTACTGTTTTACATTCAGATAGCCCAGCAAAGGCTTTTTCCCAGACAGGAATTCGATTTTGTAAAAATACACCCCTGAGCTTACCTCATTTCCATTCTTATTGATTCCGCTGAATACCCTGGTATCATTGTCATAATTTTCAATCTCAAAAACCAGATCGCCCCAGCGGTTGTAAATCGAAACTTTATTTTCCCTAGTGTCTGGTAGCAATTCGATATTTTGAATAACCCATTTTTCATTGTAGATATCTCCATTGGGCGAAATTCCAGTATAAATATTCAAGTCACCTACTACTTCAATTATTAATTCTTGCTGGGTACAACTGCTTGACAGATCGCAAACTTCTATGGTAATTCGATCTTGACCTGAAAAGTTGAGTCCTATGTAGTCTATGCTCAGCACATTGTTGGTGATTTGTGCAAGGGCTCCACTTGATGGTTGATTAACAATTTTTAGTGTAGTAAGATCAAGATTGTTATCTATATCAGAAATAAGTAATGTCAAATCGATGGAAGTGCTCCCAGCAATAGGCACGGTTGCTTCTGTGGCATTGATAACGGGAGGTTGATTGCTGATTGTGGTAATTGTAAAATCAGTTGCGCTGGTTGCGGTGTTGCCTGCGACTGTTAAGGAGATTTTTCCAGTTGTTGTGCCTGCGGGCACTGTTGTTGTAATGGATGTTGCTGTGCTTCCGGTAATAACAGATGTTGTTCCATTAAACTTAACTGTATTGTTTGCTGGTATTGTGCTAAAATTTGTTCCTATGATAGTAACGTTTGTGCCAATTGGGCCTGAGGTCGGTGTAAATGAAATAATGGTTGGTGTTGGCGCGGTCGTTATTGTAAAATCAGTTGCGCTGGTTGCTGTATTGCTAGCAACGGTAACTGTAATTTTTCCTGTTGTTGCACCTGCCGGAACAACAGTAGTAATAGAAGTTGCAGTACTTGCAGTAACGACAGCTGTTATTCCATTGAATTGAACGGTGTTGTTGGCAGGTGTGGTGTTGAAGTTTGTTCCTGTGATGGTAACAGATGAGCCGATAGAGCCTGAGGTGGGTGAAAAGGAAGTGATGGTGGGCAAGGATGCCGCTCCGACTGTGAAACTTGTAGCACTAGCGCCAGTGTAGCATCCTACACGAAGTGTTATGACGCCAGTTGTTGCTCCAGATGGGACCAAAGCCGTTACACTGGTTGTTGTGGCAGCCGTGACCGTAGCCGATGCTCCATTAAACCGAACAATATTGTTGGTCATTGTTGCACTGAAGTTCGCGCCAAGAAGGGTTACTGAAGTTCCTGCAGAGCCAGTACCTGGAGTGAACGACATAATATTTGGAGTAAAGCCAACACTGAGCTTCTGTATGAAAACGTCTGTGCTTCCTGTGGAGCTCAGGTTTGCAACTCCACAAGTAGGATCGAAGTCAGCGGTCTGATAAAAATACGAATTGAGATAGACGTTTCCGGCAGCATCGGAGTGAATTGCATTTCCAATATCTGTGCTGGCGGAGCCTGTACGCGTTGACCAAACAAAGTTTCCGGCAGCATCCAATTTTTGCACGAAAATGTCCTGATTTCCAGCGCTGGTCTGGTTGGCAATTGCTGCCCCCGGATCAAAATCTACTGTTCCTCTAAAGTAGCCTGTGGTGTAGATACTTCCGGCACCATCAACATAGGTGACATTGGCTTGATCATCGGAAGTGCCTCCTGTCCGCTTGGCCCAGTTGAAGTTGCCGCTTACGTTCAGTTGAAGCGCAAAAATATCCCATGAGCCCGCTGAAGTAAGGTTCGTTGTTGCGGCACCCGGATCGAAATCAACAGTACCGGCAAAAAATCCACCTACAGAAACATTCCCCGCAGCATCAATACCAACTCCGGCAGCCTGATCCAAAAAGGTTCCGCCTATTCGATTCGCCCATACGAAATCTCCATTCGCATCGAGCTTGGAGATATAAACATCAAAATTGCCAGCTGAGGTAAGCGGAAACGAACCAGGTCCTGGATCAAAGTCAGCATTTGCTTGAAAATTTCCAACCGTAACTACTTCGCCAGATGAGCCTACCGAAATGCCTTTTGGCCTGGATGGACCGGAAGGATCTCCTAGATTACGCGCCCACACAAAATTTCCGTCAAGGTCTAATTTGAGAATGTAGGCGTCTCCATTTCCAAGGCTGTTTGGTATCGTGATAACGAATGACCCGGGTCCAGGGTCAAAATCTGCGCTACCTTCAAAATAGCCAGTAACATAGAGAAATCCAGAGCTATGCGTGGTTATGTACGCATTTGAAAATTCAGCATCAATGTTTTTAGCCCATACGAAATTGCCATCAGCATCAAGTTTAAGAATGAAATTCTGGTAACTACCACCAGGACCCATCATAAATGTTCCGGGACCTGGGTCAAAATCTATTGGGCCTCCATAATAGCCCGTGATATAAACATTACCCGTGGCATCAGTAGCGATAGAGGTTCCCGCATCAAGGGATCCACCACCGATGCTCTTTGCCCAAACAAAGTTACCGTTAGCATCTAGTTTGGAAATAAAAATATCTCTGCTTCCAGGAGCAAAAGGACTTAAATTAAATACTGATGTCCCAGGATCGAAGTCTGCTGTTTCGGTAAACTCTCCCGTGCTAAACACATTACCGACTGCATCAGTTGTTATAGAATTTCCGTATTCGTCACCTACACCGGAGACTGTGTGTTTTGCCCATTGAAAAAAAGGTACTTCTTGGGCTGAAACAATATTGAATGCAGAAATAATAAGGAGTATTGCAAGTAAGCCAAACTCTGTGATGAGGTTTTTTGAGCGTTGATTTTGCATACCCAAATCTCTCACGAAATAGAGCCAAAGGATATAGCATGATAATGCTATAAGGAAGAAAGCGGAGTCTACCCGGGTTCACCTTTTAACAGCGGAATCCAACTCAGCCATTCTTGTGTGGCGTCTCTCATTTCGGGTGATTGGATGTAGAAAAAGATTACATCACCAAGGAGATCAACAATAATCCTGAGGACCACAAACACAAGTGCAAAAGCATAACTGCGAATCATAAAGAGGCGGTGTGCTTTGATTTTTTTCTCATGATTGATATCCATGCTGCGGAGGTCATGAAGAACCAAAGTCTGGAAAGGAAGAACAAGGGTAATCGCGAGCCTTCCAATGGCATGGCAACTACCCCCAGGTGTCCATCCACAAACGCCACCATTCCCAGTCTTTAGCAAAATTCATTAAGAAATGTTGTATGCTGAACAGTATCATTGCAATAACGTAGGG